>JBCCRC010000016.1:0-58418 GCA_039208375.1 Pseudomonadota bacterium
CTCGCCACGCCGCTTCTGAGGCTCGTGGCCCGTTCGCCAGAACTTCTCGTTATCTTTTCGGTTGGCTGGGCGGCCGGTCTTGCCGCGGCGGGGGACGCCATCGGCTTTGGAAAGGAACTGGGCGGGCTTCTTGCCGGTGTTTCGCTGGCATCAACGCCCTATCGGGAGGCGATCGGCTCACGCCTTGCTTCGTTGCGGGATTTTCTGCTTCTGTTTTTCTTTCTGGCGCTCGGCGCGGCACTCGATCTCTCCACCCTAGGCGCACAGGTCGGGCCAGCCGTGGTACTTTCGCTGTTCGTGCTGATCGGCAACCCGCTGATCGTAATGGTGATCATGGGCTATCTCGGCTACCGGAAGCGCACGGGGTTCCTCGCCGGCCTGACAGTTGCGCAGATCTCTGAGTTTTCACTGATTTTTATGGGCCTCGGCATATCTATCGGACATGTCAGCGATGAGGCGCTTGGCCTGGTGACTCTCGTGGGTTTGGTGACAATCGCGCTCTCTGTCTACATGATCACATGGTCACACCAGATCTACGAACGGCTTGAGCCCCTTCTGGGCGTATTTGAGAGGCGGCAGTCAAACCGGGAAGACGCCGCGACGGTAGGCACCATAAAACATGACTTCGTGATTTTTGGCCTCGGCGCTTACGGCCTACGCATTGCGCGCGGTTTACGTGAAAGCGGCTACTCTGTGCTTGGGGTGGATTTCGATCCGGCTGCGCTTGGGGCCTGGCGTGATGAAGGGTTCGAGGGCCGGTTTGGGGACGCGACGGACCCCGAATTCGTAGCGCATCTTCCGTTGTCCGGCACACGTGCCGTGATCTCCGCAGTACCAAGGGCCGGCGGGCCCCTAACGGCGGCTGATCCGCAACTGACGCTCCTTCATGGTCTCGCCTCGGCGGGGTTCGCCGGAACAGTGGCGCTATCGGTCACCGATGCAGCAAATGTGCCCGACGGGAAGGAGTATGCGGGCGTGGTCTGGCTCACACCCTTCGACGATGCGGCGAGCTTCGCGGTGGAACGGTTGACCGAGGACGGCGCGCTGCCAAAGGCCGGTTAAACAAACTGCTCCCGGATAAGCCGCTCCTCCAGCCCGTGGCCGGGATCGAAGAGAATACGGTGGCGTACTTTCGGCTCGCTGCGGATTTCCACCCACGCAACATCGCGCACTGAGCGCCCGTCGCCATCGGCCATGACGGGGCGTTTGGCAGGTTCGATGACCTCGAACCGCACAGTGGCGCTTTTCGGCAGGATCGCCCCACGCCAGCGCCGCGGACGAAACGGGGCAACAGCGGTCAGCGCAAGAACTTCCGCGCCAATCGGCAAAACCGGGCCGTGGGCCGAATAGTTGTAGGCAGTGGAACCGGCGGGCGTGCACACAAGCGCGCCGTCACACACTAGCTCTTCCAACCGCTCACGCCCATCCACCCGGATCCGAAGCTTTGCCGCCTGGGGGCCCTGGCGCAGGAGAGACACTTCGTTGATCGCAAGCGCCTCGTGACGTGCGCCGTTCACACATTCTGCATGCATGGTCAGCGGGTTGATCACCGCCTCCTCGGCCTCCTTCAGCCGTTCCACAAGCCGCTCTTCAGAAAACTCGTTCATCAGGAAGCCTACGGTGCCGCGGTTCATCCCGTAAACCGGCGTGTCCAGCGCCATGGTGCCGTGCAGGGTTTCCAGCATGAACCCATCGCCGCCCAGCGCCACGATCACATCGGCCTCTTCGGGCAGGCAGTCGCCGAAGCGATCAACAAACAATTGCCGCGCCGCCTGCGCCGGATCCGTGCCGTTCGAATGAAAGGCAATTTTCTCGATATGGCGCATGGCTTTGGCCACCTTCGCTCCCCACCACCCCCACACATCGCCTGCGCGATGCGGAAAGACAAGCGCGCCATCTGCGCGCCAATCCCCACTTCTAACCATGGGGCTTTCCCGTTATGAGGGGCGAAATGTCTGCCCCCGACTGGATTAGGGAGAGTTGCCCCATGAATGCGCCCCATCGCGACAGCGGATTCTTTACCGAAACGCTCAAGAGCCGTGACCCAGAAATTTTCGGCGCCATCGAAAAAGAGCTTGGCCGCCAGCAAAATGAGATTGAGCTGATCGCGAGCGAAAACATCGTGAGCGCGGCAGTGCGCGAAGCGCAAGGCTCTGTCATGACGAACAAATATGCCGAAGGCTATCCTGGGCGGCGCTACTATGGCGGCTGCGAGTATGTGGATATCGCCGAAAACCTGGCCATCGAACGCGCCTGCGCGCTCTTCGGCTGCGGGTTCGCCAACGTGCAGCCGAACTCCGGCAGCCAAGCCAACCAGGGCGTGTTCCAGGCGCTGATCCAACCGGGCGACACCATCCTAGGGATGAGCCTCGATGCCGGCGGCCACCTCACTCATGGTGCAAAGCCCAATCAATCAGGCAAATGGTTCAACGCAATCCAGTACGGCGTACGCCGGCAGGATATGCGGGTGGACTATGATCAGGTCGCGGAACTCACTGCAGAACATCAGCCCAAGCTGATCATCGCAGGTGGCTCGGCCATACCGCGGATCATCGATTTCAAGCGGATGCGCGAGATCGCCGATACCGTCGGCGCCTACCTGATGGTGGATATGGCGCATTTTGCGGGGCTCGTGGCGGCGGGCGAATACCCCTCGCCCTTCCCCTACGCCCATGTGGCTACGACGACCACGCACAAAACCCTACGCGGGCCCCGGGGCGGCATGGTGCTGACGAATGATGAGACGATCGCAAAGAAGGTGAACTCCGCCATTTTCCCCGGCATTCAAGGCGGGCCCCTGATGCATGTGATCGCCGCCAAGGCTGTTGCGTTTGGCGAGGCGCTGCGCCCGGAATTCAAAAGCTACCAACAGCAGGTCATAAAGAACGCCCAGGCTATGGGCGAACAGCTGATCAAGGGTGGGCTCGATATCGTAACAGGCGGCACCGACACACACGTGGTGTTGCTTGACCTGCGCCCCAAGGGCGTGAAGGGCAACGTCACCGAGAAGGCGCTGGAACGCGCCAATATCACGGCCAATAAAAACGGCATTCCGTTCGATACCGAAAAGCCCATGATCACCAGCGGCATCCGCCTCGGCTCCCCCGCCGCCACAACCCGCGGCTTTGGCGAGCCCGAGTTCCGGCAGATCGGCGACTGGATCGTGCGCGTCGTTGACGGGCTCGCGGCCAATGGGGAAGACGGAAACGGCGCCGTCGAAGCCAGCGTGAAGGCAGAAGTGATGGAGCTCTGCGCCAGGTTCCCGGTTTACCCGAACGGGTGAGCACCCCACCGCACGACCCGGATCTTACGCCCACCCGCCGGATCGAACGGCGGCTGGGCGATTGGATGCGCGCCCGCCTGCCGCGAGGCATTGCTGCCTTTGTGATGTTCGGGCTGAAGCAGGGCTGGGCCTGCCTCTTCGGGGCACTTCTCCTCGCAGCGATCCTGATCACCGATGCAGTGTGGCGGGAAAGCTGGCCGATCCACCGCTATGACGCGCTATTCGCCTGTGCAATCCTCACCCAGGCCGCCTTCCTGCGCTTCCGGCTTGAAACCTGGGAAGAGGCGAAGGTGATCCTGCTGTTCCACCTCACCGGCACGGCGATGGAATGGTTCAAGGTGCATGCAGGCTCCTGGGCCTATCCCGAACCGGGGGTGATCAAGCTCCTCGGCGTGCCGCTCTTTTCGGGCTTCATGTATGCCGCCGTCGGCTCCTACATCGCGCGGGTGATCCGGGTGTTCGATATGCGCTTTGCGCCTTACCCGCCGGTTTGGGTTGGCTACACGCTTGCCGTGGCGATCTACGTGAATTTCTTCGCCCATCACTTTCTGCCGGATATCCGCATCGCCCTTTTCGCGGCCACGGTGCTGTTCTTCCTGCGCACGCGGGTGTGGTACGTGATTGATGGCCACCCCTACTGGATGCCGATGCCCCTCGCCGCCTTCCTCAGCGCCTTCTTTCTCTGGGTGGCCGAAAATGTGGGCACGGCAACAGGCACCTGGCTTTACTCCGGGCAGGTGCCGGGAGAGATGGTGAGCCTTGCCAAGCTCGGCTCCTGGTATCTCCTCCTCTGGGTGGCCTTCGCCACCGTCACCGTGGTGTTGCGCAGCGCGCTCTCGCGACAGCCGTTGGAGGCGGCGGATGTGGCCGCGCCCGGCCTCCTACCGGCGGAGGCCGCACGATGTTGAACACGGTGGTTACCCAATCGGGCCCGGAAGAGCCCACGCTGCTGATCGCCCATGGCCTTTACGGCTCGGCCCGCAACTGGGGCGTGATTGCCAAGCGGCTGTCGGATACCCGCCGCGTCGTGGCGGTGGATATGCGCAACCACGGCGAAAGCCCGCGGGCCGAAAGCCAGAGCTATGCAGATATGGCCGGAGATCTGGCGGGGGTGATCGGCGGGCGCTGGGATGTGCTGGGCCATTCGATGGGCGGGAAGGCCGCGATGGTGCTTGCGCTCACGGTGCCGGAGAAGGTGCACAGGCTCATCGTCGCCGATATCGCACCGGTCGCCTACACACACACCCAGATCCGGTTCATCGAGGCGATGCGCGCCTTGAATCTCGCCGCAATGGAAACGCGAGGCGAAGCGGACAGGCAGTTGGCCGCCCATGTGGCCGATGACGGCATCCGCGCGTTCCTGCTGCAATCGCTTGATGTGAAGGCGCGGCGTTGGCGACTGAACCTAGATGTGCTGGCCGCGGAGATGGCAGGGATTGTGGGCTTTCCCGAGGTTGAGGGTCGGTTCGAGGGCCCCGCCCTATTCTTATCCGGCGGGGAAAGCGATTATGTGCGGCCCGAATACCGCGATCGGATCCGCGCTCTATTCCCGAACGCGCGCTTCGCGAAGATCCCCGGCGCGGGGCACTGGCTTCATGCGGAGAAGCCTCGGGAATTCGAAGCGGCGGTGCGTGTTTTCCTCGACACGTAGGGCGCCGCGCACGGCATGGGCAGAGATAGCCCGAAGCCACAATATCCGCAGGAATACTCTCGATCTTGCGGCTTTGGTAACCACGGCCGCGATATCTGGTTGATCTGCAACGCCGAACGCGCTAACGCTCCCGCCACAGGTGCATAAGACGCGGTATTGCATGACTGACGGCGGGGCTCGATTGCATATGGCAAGCGGGCCCCGTTTCTTTGATGTCGAAGAGCTTGTGGTTGAACAGGTAAAGGCGTCAGGTGCTCAGACGCGGTCCTCGCATGTGTGCCTTGCGGCACCCCTGACGCCTTCCTGTTCCAGACCGGTTTTGCAACCGGCCAGGCCCAGTGGCTTCGGGCCCGAGAGCCCTCCGCCGCCGCCCCGCATCCGAAGATCCGGCTTGGCCCGCTCTGGCCTTTTAGTGCTGTGCGCCTCGCGTCCCACCCGAAGACGTTCCGCGATTTGCCCAATCCTGGGAACTTTCGACGGCGATGGCTCAGCTCCTAAGACCCGTACCGTCGCCACTCCAGCCCCCGGGCCTTTGCGTCCGCTCAAAACCTTGCGGCTCCTTGCGATGGTTTGACCGTACACCGACGCGCCGCGGCGGCAAGAAAATAGCACTGCAGCATGAAAATTTCTTGGGGATAAGTTGTTGGTATCACGGCGGAAATCTTTGTGGATAACCTGCATTTACAAAGCTGTTACAGACATATGTCGGGCGGCGTTCGCGCGGCGCCCGCGCCGCGCCGATTTTAGCGCGTTTTCTGCGCTTGCGAAGGCCCATTTGGGATCGGCCGCGCAATTTCGGCGGTGTTTTGACCAGCAAGGACCGGCGCTTGGCGACTCACCCCGCCCGTTGCGCTTGCAGCCCCCGCCCCCCGCCGCCATAACAGGGGAAAGGAGATATCCCATGCGCACATGTCTGGCCCCGCTCACCGCCCTTCTCGGAGTGATCTTCCTCGCCGGCTGCGTGCCGCCCCCCCTCGTCGTCGGCGCCGGCGCCGCCATCGGCGCAGACGCAGTGCTGGAGGAACGGGACGGGGATGACGGGTTGTTTTGATAAGGGTTCTCGAGGTCTTACATTTGGGGAGTAAGAGCAGCACCCAGCTTTGTAGCTGGGTGCCACCGGGCGTCACTTATGCTGGCCTTTTTTTCATCTTGGCTCAACACGGATGCGGCCAAGGACTTTGCCTCAGAAGGCGTAGGTTTCTTTCCCGCAAGCACCTTCGATGCCAACGAGGAAACCTTCGAAGAAGACTGCTTTTTAGGCATGTCGTCACCTCGATTTGCTTGTTGAAGGAAAAAGATGATATGGAATGCCCACCGGGGTACCGCTGGTATCAGCGTCAATCCGGTGGGACTTCGTTAGTCTCTCCTAGTCATAGGTTTCGCGATCCTTGCGCCTCCTTTGGTTAGAAGTGCGACGCGCGTGAATGGACGTCTCGACGCGTCGCGCTGAAGAAGAAACAGCGACGGTTCCGATCAATTCGGGGCCGTCGTATTTTTTGCCTTTCGGGCCGTTAAGTATTGAACAAGGCTCCAGATCGATCCCTTTATCTCTTCCTCGATGTCGGGCTCCGACATCAGGTCTATCAGCTGGTACTCTAGTGGCTTAGCTTGTACCTCCTGCGCAGTTGATGGTTGGGAGGCAGAGCTTTCTGGTGGGCCTTGTTCTTCTTTTCTTTGTTTTGCGCTCTTTCGAGACACACGGGATGGTGCAATTGGCTTTCGGTTAGCCAAATGTGACGAAATCTCAATCCCGGTTTCTTTGCATGCGGCTATAAAAAAAGACGCGATCTTGTCCACAGTCGAGCCGTGGACGCTATGTGCATCTCGGACCAAATCATCAAATTGCTTCGCTGTAATGCTCTTCAGATCAATCGCTCCATCGAAGAACTCTGGGTAACCCTGTTCTACAACCGGCCGAAAGTTTGCGGCGAAAGCCTCCTCTCCACCCTGCACGATCGTCTTTAGCGTTTGAGATGGGCGCCCCTCATTATCAATCAGCTTGAGATACTTCAACGCATTGATTGTACTGTAAATAATGCTTCCAGAAGCACTTCCAAACAACGAGGCATCGATCTGCGCAGGAAGGCCGGTGTCGCCTAGACCGATCATGAACTTCTTTACCGAAGTAAAGGTTGCGTATGGCGGAGAGAGCTTTTTCGGACTGTCAGACATGTCGCACGATTCCTTTTCCCCCATCAACTTAAGCGAGAGGGGGCGACACGTCAAGTAAAATGTGTGGCTATGTGTGGCTGTGCGTAAAACCCTCACCCATCCATTTTCAACGCCGAAATAAACGCCTCCTGCGGGATATCCACCTTCCCGAACTGGCGCATCTTCTTCTTGCCCGCCTTCTGCTTCTCCAGCAGCTTCTTCTTCCGCGTCACGTCCCCGCCGTAGCATTTCGCCGTCACATCCTTGCGGAGGGCCGATAAAGTCTCCCGCGCGATCACCTTGCCGCCGATGGCCGCCTGGATCGGGATCTTGAACATATGGCGGGGGATCAGATCCTTCAGCTTTTCGCACATCGCGCGCCCCCGCGCCTCGGCGCGATCGCGGTGCACCATCATCGATAGCGCATCCACGGGCTCATCATTCACCAGGATCTGCATCTTCACGAGGCTGTCCTCGCGGTAGCCCGTCAGCTGGTAATCGAAGCTCGCATAGCCCTTGGTGACGGATTTCAGACGGTCGTAGAAATCGAACACCACCTCGTTCAGCGGCAGATCGTAGACGGCCATCGCGCGGGTGCCGGCATAGGTGAGATCCAGCTGGATCCCCCGCCTGTCCTGGCACAGCTTCAGCACGTCGCCCAGATATTCGTCGGGCACCAGGATCGTGGCCTTGATGCGCGGCTCCTCGATATGGCTCACATGGGTAAGATCGGGCATATCGGCGGGGTTGTGCAGATCAAGCTGGCTGCCATCCTTCATATGCACGTGGTAGATCACGGACGGCGCGGTGGTGATCAGCTCGATGCCATATTCGCGTTCTATCCGGTCGCGGATCACTTCCAGATGCAACAGCCCCAGAAAGCCGCAGCGGAAGCCGAAGCCCAGCGCGGCGGAGGTTTCCATCTCATAGGAAAAGCTCGCATCGTTCAGCGCCAGCTTCTCGATGGCATCGCGCAGATCCTCGAACTCGGCATTATCCACCGGGAAGAGGCCGCAGAACACCACGGGCTGCGCCGGTTTGAAGCCCGGCAGCGCCTGCGCCGTCTGCTTTTTGTCATGGGTGATCGTATCGCCCACACGGGTATCGCGCACCTGCTTGATCGAGGCGGTCAGCACCCCAATCTCTCCAGGTCCGAGCGCCGCGATATCCTGCATTTCGGGGCGCAGAACGGCGAGCTTGTCGATCCCGTAGGTCGCACCTGTCTGCATCATGCGGATGCGATCGCCCTTCTTGATCGTGCCATCGATCACCCGGATCATGACGACAACGCCCAGATACGGGTCATACCAACTGTCCACGAGCATCGCCTTCAGGGGCGCGTCACGATCGCCCGCCGGCGCAGGCAGGCGCGCCACGATGGCCTCCAGCACATCCGGTATCCCAAGGCCGGTTTTGGCAGAGATCTGGATCGCATCGGTGGCATCGATCCCGATCACATCCTCGATCTGTTCGGAAACGCGGTCGATATCCGCCGCCGGCAGATCGATCTTGTTCAGAACCGGCACAATTTCATGATCGGCCTCAATCGCCTGATATACATTGGCGAGCGTCTGCGCCTCCACCCCCTGGCTGGCATCCACCACCAGTAGCGATCCTTCCACGGCCTGCATGGAGCGGGAAACCTCGTAGGCGAAATCCACATGCCCCGGCGTATCGATCAGGTTGAGAATATAGGTCTCCCCATCCTTCGCCGGGTATTCGATGCGCACGGTGTTGGCCTTGATGGTGATCCCGCGCTCCCGCTCGATCTCCATCGCATCGAGCATCTGCTCTTTCATATCCCGCTCAGCCACCGTGCCGGTGAGCTGAATGAGCCGATCAGCCAGCGTGGATTTCCCGTGATCGATATGGGCGACGATGGAGAAATTGCGGATATTTGCGAGGTTGGTCATGCGATGGGATATGCGGCAGGGCCGGGGGTTTGTCGAGGGTCCGCTATCAACCGCGTCACGCCCATTGATTTGCCGTAAATCGCGTTTAAAACGAACTTAAACACGATACGAGGCAATGATCGCGCGCGGGGATCCCGATGAAGAACTGGTTGGCCGTTGCCATTTTCGCCCTTTCCACGGGGGCCGCACAGGCGGGCGCCATTCAGAACGCCTGCCTATCGTCGCGTGGGGGGGCAGACAGGGTGCTTTGCGCGTGCATTCAGGCCGCCGCGAACCGCACACTGTCAAATCGAGATCAGCGACTGGCGGCGTCGTTTTTTGAGGATCCGCATCGGGCCCAGGAGATCCGGCAATCGGACCGGCGGGCCCATGAGCGGTTCTGGGATCGCTATCGTGCTTTCGGTGAGACCGCAGAAGCGTTCTGCGAAAGCTGAGCGACAAGCCCGCGCGCAGCGGCTTCAATCAAGTCCAACGCCCTATCGAAATCGCGCGTATAGTAGGGGTCGGGCACAGAGCACCCGACCACCCCTTCCGCGTAATCGAGAAACAGGTGAACCGGCGCGCCTTCTCCACCACGAAGCGCATCAAGCGTCTCCCGATTTTTGGTATCCATTGCCAGGATCAAATCAAATGCATGAAAATCTGCTGCAGCGACCTGCCGGGCGCGTAGGGGCGCGAGATCGTAACCGCGCGCTGCCGCGGCGGTAATCGCGGGCGGGTAAGGCGGATTGCCGATATGCCAGTCAGACGTGCCGGCACTGTCCACCTTCAGATCAAGCCTCGCACGCGCCGCCTCAGCGCGCAGCACGGCTTCTGCCGTGGGCGAGCGACAGATATTGCCAAGGCAGACTGCAAGAATACGGATGGTCATGGGTGGCCCTTTCGGCAAGTGTCATAGGCGAAAGGGCCGCATATGGAAAAGATCATTGTATTGACCGGCGCTGGCATCTCTGCCGAAAGCGGGCTCGGCACGTTTCGCGACGTTGGCGGGATCTGGAGCCAGTATGATCTGGCCGAGGTTGCCACGCCGGAGGGCTTCGCCAAGGATCCGGCGCTTGTTAATGCCTTCTACAACGCGCGTCGGGCCAACTGCCTTGGCGCAGAACCCAATGCGGCGCATCGCGCGCTTGCTGCGCTGGAGGCTGCGCGCCCGGGCGGCGTGACCATCGTGACGCAGAACATCGACGACCTTCACGAACGCGGCGGAAGCCAAGCCGTAATCCACATGCACGGGGAGCTACTGCGGGCGCTCTGCAATGCCTGTGGCCATCGGTGGGATGCGCCGCGCGAAATCGACATCACCACGGAATGCCCTGCTTGCGGGGCCAAGGCTGCGCGGCCGGACGTCGTGTGGTTCGGGGAGTACCCCTATCACATGGATCGGATCGAGGCGCTGCTTGCCGGGGCCGATCTTTTCGTCTCAATCGGCACGTCAGGCACGGTCTACCCCGCCGCCGGTTTCGTGACCGAGGCCGCTGCGCACGGAGCACGAACGCTCGAGATGACGCTCGATGCCTCCGAAGTTGCTCCGCTTTTTGACGAGGCGCGGCCCGGGCCGGCAACGCACACCGTGCCGGCCTGGGTGCGTTCGCTGATTGGTTAGTTGGTGACTTCACCGTGGTTGTGGCCGTGGTTGTGCCCACCATGCCCGCCATGGGCGCCTTCCATGGGCTTACGGTTGAGATCCACGGGGATTTCAACGGTGATCTCGCCGGCCTGTTCAAACACCAGCGTAACATCAACGATCTTGTCTTGCTCAAACGGCTCGGTCAGCCCCATGAACATCACGTGATCGCCGCCGCGCATCAGCATTGCCGTGCCATTGGCAGGGATCTGGATACCATCTTCAACTTCAACCATGCGCATCACGCCGTTGGCGTCTTCCAGGTGGGTGTGGATTTCGACACGCTCGGACACGTCAGATCGTGCGGCGATCAGCCGGTCGGGCGTGTCGGCGCTGTTGGTGATTTGCATGAAGGCTGCGCCTGATTTCGAAGCCGCTGTTGAGGCGCGCGCATAGGGATCCTCTACAGTGATCTCAGCGAGGGCTGCGGCGGGAAGGGCAATGGCAGCGGCAAGTGCTGCAACCAGAATACGGGTCTGGGACATGACGTGGGTCTCCAAAAATTGGTTGGTCTGATTATTCGTGTCGCGGTCAAACCGTACGCGGCGGGGCGCGCGCCTTTTGGAGCAGTGAGGCACGAGCGCCGTTGTACACCGGTACCTTTAGCGCCCCAAGTGCCAGTAACGGCGTGGCAACCGGCGTCGCCTCGGGGTGCCACGGCGGGGCCGCGGCCAGTAGCGTCACCACACAATCGGGGCAAAGATGCGGGGCACCCGTGGGATTACCGTCGGCATCAAAATGCTGAACGATGGGCCCGTGCCCGGTACAGATCACCATCCGCCCTTCGGCATCAGCCTGGCCCTGCACAGCGCCAACGGCAACTGCGGTGAAGGCCACCACGAAGGCCAACGAAAGGGCCGTGATCTGGCTCAGGACACGCCGCATGCCGTAGAACTTAGGTTCGAGCACCGGAAACAGAAAGGCTTCGATTGGAAACAATTGCCGCAGGCGAGACTGCTCAGGAAAAGGTGCGGAAAAGCGCCCGGCGGCACACCAGGCGCTTGAATTCAACCGCTTCGAAGGCGTTAGGCCGCGGCCTGCGCCTTGGCGATATCTTTCTTGATTTTCAGGGCCGCGGGCGAGAGATCAGCGTCTTTGGCCTTCGCCAAGAAAGCATCAAGCCCGCCCCGGTGATCAACTGTGCGCAGCGCCGCCGATGAAACCTTCAAGCGGAACGTGCGCCCAAGCGTTTCCGACATCAGCGACACATCATTGAGGTTCGGCAGGAAGCGGCGCTTCGTCTTGTTATTTGCGTGGCTGACATTGTTGCCAACCATCGGGCCCTTACCGGTCAATTCGCAACGGCGCGACATGGGTTCATCCTCGGTTCATCTGGCATCTCGCGGGCGCGGCCGGGCCGGCCCGAACGATAAACGGGCGGCACCTGCGGCCCCGCCCGGGAATCTGAGCGTGCGGTGTAGGCGCGCGCCCCGCGCCCGTCAAGCCGGAATTGGGCGGGCTGGCACGGGCTGCGGCTTATGGGTAAAGTACAGGTGAGCAGCAAGCGCGAGTAAGAATATGCGCGAGACAGAGCTTTATCCACCCGTGCGGGCTTTCCTCGCCGGTCAGGGCTATGACGTGAAAGCCGAGGTGGGCGCCGCCGATGTGGTGGCCTGCCGGGGCAGCGAGCCGCCGGTGATCGTGGAGCTCAAGGTAAGGTTCTCACTGTCGCTCTTTCACCAGGCAGTGGCGCGCCAGGCGGTAACGGATACCGTCTATATCGCCGTGCCGCGGGGCCCGGGGCGCGGGTTTCTCAAGGCGTTGAAAGAAAACACCGCGCTTGCCCGGCGGCTCGGGCTGGGCCTCATCACCGTGCGCCTGCCCGATGGCATTGTAGAGGTGCAGTGCGATCCCGCCCCCTACCGCCCCCGCAAATCGCCAATGCGGCAGGGCCGGCTTCTGCGCGAATTCCAGCGCCGGGTGGGCGACCCCAACACCGGCGGCACCGCGCGCAGCACGATCGTCACCGCCTACCGCCAAGACGCGCTCCGCTGCGCCGTCGCCTTGCACGATGGGCCGCGCAAGGGCGCCGAGGTGGCGGATGCGGCGGGCGTGGCCAAGGCAACGCGCATAATGGCCGACGATCATTACGGCTGGTTCGAGCGTGTGGAGCGCGGCGTCTACGCGCTCACGCCCAAGGGGCGCGAGGCCCTTGCGACGTACGGGTCGGAGGTGGCCGCACTGGGGTGAAGGGACGCCGTGCAGTATCGCCAAACGCTAGGGGGCCCACGATCTGCAAGCAGTAGACCGCCTCCCAGAAAAACGGAGATCACTGAAGCCCGCTGCGATGGTCATCCCAGCGAGACAGCACCTCGCCCGCCACGACGCTTTTCTGTCCGTGGCTGACAATTCTCAGATCCAGCGGTCAAGCCCCAACAGAACAAAGCCCATGCAGCATGGCATCGGCAATCCAATCCGAGCGATTTCCGAACGCACCCCCACCAAGAAGCGTGAGAAACACTTTGGCATTCCCGGTCGCGCTGAGGGTCTCTGCAGCCACCCGCAGCGTGACTTCATAGGCTGCTTCAAGAACCAGGCGCGCGATCGGCGCCCATAGCGTGTCTCGCTCTTGTGCGTAGGCCACCGGCATTGCGCTGCAGAAAACCTGCGTCACGCGATGCCCAACTCCACCAAGCGTCACTTCGGTGCCAGCCTGCATACCGACGCGCAGTTTGCCCTGAAGCTCACGTGTCTGTTCTGAAGTGAGCGCGGCAAGCGCGGCATTGAGCCGCTTTAAGCCGCCCGGAACCGGTAGCGCATACCCGTTCATCATCGTCCAATAGCGCGGGCCGCCGTCCTCCAACGCGCGCCCGACATCCGCGAGGCAGTCTATCTGGACACCGCTCGATTGCCCGAAGGAGCCCCCGATGGGCACGAAGTAATTCCGGTAGATCGTCCCCGCCCCACAGGCCACCGCGCAGGCGGGCCCCTGAGTTTTGTCATTTTCATACCGCCCAACCCCATGCTCCGGCGTGATGTTGGGAGACGTCATTTCGAGGAGGTTGAATTGTGAGGCGACTTGGAACACCGCGCCCGCGTTTTCCCGCGCCATCAGAAGCTTCGCCACATCACCAATTGTCTCAGAAACAACGGGGCACGCAGGACCATCCGAAGTGGCCCGACCGCGCAGGTCCGAGAGCGAGGGCATCGAAAAACGCCCGCACTCAAAGGTTCGCTCATTTGCGAGAGAATGCAGGCGTGTGCCATCCAGGCGCAGGAAACGTCTCACATCTTGATCGGTTTCGCGATCATGGCCCGTCAGTGATGTGAACCAACTCATCGCCGCACAACCGCCCCGCTAGCCCCCCTGCCGCAACGCCTCCAAAAACGCCTCCACCGCGCGGCCCGGGCTCATCTCGCCCGCCTCCACCGCATCAGAATAGTGGGCCACGCGCGCGGCCACCGCCCGATCCTCCGTCAGGCGCGCGAGAAGCCCCTGTTCCACGCCGCTGCGATACCAGTGCAGCGCCTGGGCGGTGCGGCGTGCGGCCCAGTGGCCATGGGAGCGGCGCCACTCGGCCAGCGCGGTGATCTCGCCCCAGGCATCTTCCAGCCCTGCACCAGTTAGCGCGCTGACGGTCATCGCCTTGGGGAAGCCTTCGGGATCATAGTCACGGCGGCGCAGCAGCCGCAGCGCGCCCGCATAATCGGCACAGGTGCGCGTGGCCGTTGCTGCGAGATCGCCATCGGCCTTGTTGACGAGGATGAGGTCCGCAATCTCCATGATCCCACGTTTTACGCCCTGAAGCTCGTCCCCGCCCGCCGGTGCCATGAGCAGCACGAAGAGATCGGCCATCTCGGCCACCATCGTCTCCGATTGCCCCACGCCCACGGTTTCGATCAGAACCACATCGAACCCCGCCGCTTCGCAGAGCGCCACAGCCTCACGCGTCCGGCGGGCCACGCCGCCAAGCGCCGTCTGGCTGGGCGACGGCCGGATGAAAGCGCGGGGGTTGCGCGAAAGCGCCTCCATCCGCGTCTTGTCACCCAGAATCGAGCCGCCGGACCGCGCGGAGGAAGGATCGACGGCCAGCACGGCCACGCGCTTTTCCTGCCCTGTCAGCAGCATCCCGAAGGCTTCGATGAAGGTGGATTTGCCCACACCCGGCGTGCCCGAAAGCCCGATCCGCAGCGCCTCGCGGCCAGTGCCGCGTAGGGTTTCCAGAAGCTCCGTCGCCGCCGCACGATGATCGGCGCGGGCGCTTTCGATCAGGGTGATCGCCCGGGCCAGCGCGCGCCTATCGCCCGAGGCCACGCGTTGCGCGAGTTCCTGTGTCTCCATACCGCCCCGCCGAATGCCGTTTCGCGCTTGATGCCCGTCGCACGGGGCAAATGTCCAGCCGCAGGCCGTAGGCGGGCGGCACTGGGTGGGTGGCACCGGGCAGTATGGCGCGCGATAAAGCGCCATGACCCCGCCCCTTCCCATAGAACCGGTGCTGCCCACCCTGCTTGATGCCGTGCGCAATGGCGGCCGTGCCGTGCTCGAGGCGCCGCCGGGCGCGGGCAAGACCACACGCGTGCCGCTGGCGCTTCTGGAGGCGGGCGCGGTGGCGGGCAGGATCGTGATGCTGGAGCCCCGGCGCATCGCCGCCCGCGCGGCTGCGGAGCGGATGGCAGAGCTCTTGGGCGAACCCATAGGCAAAACCGTGGGCTATCGCATTCGGGGCGAGGCGAAGGTTTCGAAAGGTACGCGAATCGAGGTGGTTACCGAAGGTATCCTCACTCGGATGCTGCAATCCGATCCCTCGCTGCCCGGGATTGGCGCCGTCATCTTTGACGAGTTTCACGAGCGTTCGCTCAACGCCGATCTTGGCCTTGCGCTCTGCCTTGAAGTAGCGGGCGCGCTGCGGGACGACCTTGTTCTGATCGCAATGTCGGCCACGCTCGATGGGGCGGCAGTGGCGGGGCTGATGGAGGCGCCTGTCGTGCGTTCCGAAGGCCGCGCCTTCCCAGTGGAAACGCGGTGGCTGGATCGGCCCCTTGCCAAGGGCGTGCGCTTCGAGGCCGCCATGTCGGATCTGATCCTTCGGGCGGTCGGAGAAGCGGCGGGCGGCGTTTTGGCTTTTTTGCCTGGGGAAGGCGAAATCCGCCGCGTGGCCGGGCTGCTTGACGGCCACGTGCCGCCTGGAGCCACGGTACACCCGCTTTACGGTGCTCTGCCTTTCGCGGCGCAGCGGGCTGCGATCGCCCCGGCTGAGGACGGGCGCAAGATCGTGCTCGCCACCGCGATTGCGGAAACCTCTCTTACGATCGAAGACGTGCGCATCGTTGTTGATGGTGGCCGCGCCCGGCGTGCACGGTTTGATCCCGGCTCCGGCATGGCGCGGCTCGTGACCGAACCGGTCAGCCGGGCAGAGGCCGAACAGCGCCGGGGCCGAGCCGGGCGGGTGGCCGAAGGCCTCTGCTATCGGCTGTGGGCCAAAAGTCAGGAGGGCGCCCTGCCCGCATACCCGCCCGCCGAGATCGAAGTCGCAGATCTGGCGGGGCTTGCGCTAGAGATCGCCGCTTGGGGCGCGCGGCATGCTGGTGATCTTGGCTTTCTCACGCCTCCGCCAAAAGGGCCTCTGGCCACGGCTCAGGCCCTGCTTCACGATCTGGGCGCGCTGACGGAAGACGGCGCGATCACCGATCATGGGCGCGCGATGGCCGCGCTCCCCATGCACCCCCGTTTGGCGCATATGCTGCTGCACGGGGGTAGCGCCGCTGCGCCCGTTGCTGCGCTCCTAGGCGAACGTGATCCGCTGCGCGGAGCAGGAGCAGACCTGCGCCTTCGCCTCGCGGCAATCGCTGGCGGGCCGGTGCCTGACGCAGCACGGGCAAACGTGGCGCGCATCCGGGGGGAGGCAAAGCGCCTCTCCCGTCTCGCGCCAAACAAACCGGTCCTTCCGCCCGAAGCACTCGCCGCGCTCGCCTACCCCGAGCGCGTTGCGTTGCGGCGGCCAGGCGAGACGCCGCGATGGATCCTTTCGGGCGGCAAGGGCGTTCGGATGGACGAAGGCGACCCACTTGCCGCGGCGCGGCTCCTGGTGGTGACCGATACCGATGGCGATCCCCGCGAGGCGCGGGTGCACCAAGCCATCGAGATTGACGAGGCGACACTACGCGAGACGTTCGGTGACCAGATCAGATGGGTAAATCACTGTGCCTGGTCGCGCCGCGACGGCCGGGTGGTGGCCCGTCGGCAGGAGCGGCTGGGCGCGCTGGTGCTGGAAGATCGGGTGTGGCGCGATGTGCCGGAGGAGGCAATTGCACTAGCCATGCTCGACGGCGTGCGCGATATCGGGCTGATCTTCTCCCCCGCAGCCGCGCGGTTCCGCGCGCGCGTCGATGTGGCCCGGGCAGTGGAACCTGGCCTGCCCGACCTTTCTGACACCGCGCTCTTGGAGCGGCTCGAAGAATGGCTTCTACCGCACCTGGCAGGGGTGCGCACAGCGGCGGCCTGGCGGGCCTTCGATCTCCTGGAACCTCTACGCTCTATGCTCGACTGGGGCGCGACTCAGCGGCTCGACTCTGTCGCACCGGCACATTTCGTGACGCCGCTCGGGCGCAAGGTGCCTGTGGACTATTCGGGCGAAAACCCCGCAATCGAAGTGCGGCTTCAGGAGGTGTTTGGGGTCACCAAGCACCCCACTGCGGGTGGCGCGCCACTGCGCATCGCGCTTTTGTCGCCCGCAGGCCGCCCCGTTCAAGTCACAGCCGATCTGCCGAGCTTCTGGGCAACGAGCTATGCCGATGTGCGAAAAGACATGCGCGGTAGATACCCAAAGCACCCGTGGCCGGACGACCCGACCGTGGCCGAGCCCACCCTTCGCGCAAAGCGGCGCTAGGCCAGATCGAGGGCCATCTCGAACCGCTCAATGGCAACACCATTGCGCACCACGGTCTCGGGCGCGACGACGTGCCAGCCGCGCCGGGCGAGGAACCGGCGCGCGAGGTGGCTGGCATGGGTTGTCATCTGGCGATGGCCTTCTGCGCGCGCGTAGACCAGGGCAGCGGAATAGAGCAGCCCGGCCGCGCCCGTATCCCGCGCGTCGGGCCGGACGTATAGAAAATCGAGATACCCGCCGCGCAACGTGGCAAAGCCCACCGCTCCTTTATCCCCGTCACCACATTCGGCCAGCCAGGTGACAGCCCCATCGGTCATTCGGCCCGTCCATTCAGCGGGCACCGGCCCACGCGGCGCCCAGGCCGCCCGTTGCTCTGCCGAATAGTGCAGCGCCGTGCCGTTGTGGATCGCATCGAGATAAATGGCATGGCAAATGGCGATCTCATCCGCCGCAAGGCGGCGCAGCACAACTGTCATGTCACCGCCGCGCGGATCTTGTATTCAGGCTTATCCCACGCCCGCGCGCCAAGCACCTCGGACAGAATATCGACCGCCCGGTCAATCTCCGCCGCACCGATGTAAAGCGGGGTCATGCCGAAGCGGAGAATGTCGGGCGCCCGAAAATCACCGATCACGCCTCGCGCCATAAGCGCCTGCATGATCGCGTAGCCCTCGGCATGCCGGAAGGCCACCTGGCTGCCCCGACGCGCGGGATCGCGGGGGGAGCCAAGCGTTAGCTGAGGGCAGCGCGCCTCTACGGCTGTTATAAAGCGCTCCGACAGTTCAATGGAGCGGGCGCGCACGTCATGGATATCTGCGATGTCCCAAACATCGAGCGCGGCGTCGAGCGCCGCAATCTGCATCACCGGGGGCGTTCCGACGCGCATCCGTTCGATCCCGGCGCCGGGCCGATAGCGTTCCTCAAATGCAAACGGCGCAGCATGTCCAAGCCAGCCCGAAAGCGCGGGGCGCGCGGCGTCGGCATGCTCCGGCGCAACATAGATGAAGGCCGGGCCGCCGGGGCCACTGTTGAGATACTTGTAGGTGCAGCCCACGGCAAAATTGACGCGCGCGCCGGACACATCCACCGGGAGCGCCCCTGCGGAATGCGCCAGATCCCAAACCGTGAGCGCACCCACGTCATGGGCTTTGGCGGTGAGTTTAGGCATTTCGTGACGGCGGCCCGTTCGGTAATCCACCTCCGTCAGCATCAATACAGCAACCTCTTCGGTGATCGCCGCGTCCACTGCATCAGGTGCAACCACACGCAATTCATGGCCGCGGCCCAGCGCGCTGATCAGACCCTCAGCCATGTAAAGATCAGACGGGAAGTTGCCACTGTCGGAAAGGATCACGCGCCGATCCGGCCGAAGATCCAACGCCGCGGCGAGCGCCTGATACACCTTGATCGACAGCGTATCGCCCAGCACCACCGTGCTCGGCGCGGCCCCGATCAGGCGGCCGATCCGATCGCCGAGGCGCGCAGGCGCGGCCATCCAACCCGCCTTGTTCCACGCCGTGATGAGCATCTCGCCCCATTCGGCGCGCAGCATCTCGTCCAACCGCGCGGGCACTGATTTCGGAAGCGGCCCCAAAGAGTTGCCGTCAAGATAGATCATGCCTTCGGGCAGATTGAAGAAAGCGCGGGTGGCGGCGAAATCGGTCATCATGGCGCGTGGCTGTGTCGGAGCAGTGCATGATAGGCTCAGCACAAGAGGGGCTCAACGGGAAAGGCTGCCACCCATGAAGATGATCGATCTGCCCCCGATCTGGCTTGCCGCCTTCGCCGGGCTCGCCTGGGTGCAGGCAAGACACTTCCCTTTAGGCCTTGGCTTTGGCGGGGCCTGGGCGGATTTCGCGGGCGGCCTTCTCGTGGGCGGCGGCCTTGTTCTGGTATGTCTCGCCGCCTTTGAGTTTCGTCGACACAAAACAACAATCGTGCCGCATCAAACCGCATCGGCCCTCATCACAAGCGGGATATACAAGCGCACGCGGAACCCGATCTACGTGGCCGATGTCCTGATCCTTGCGGGCCTCATCCTGCGCTGGGATGCGGTTCTTTCGCTTCCGCTGATACCGATCCTCGTCTGGGTGCTCGAACGGCGCTTTATCGTGCCTGAGGAAAACCGCCTGCGCCGCGCCTTTCGCGCCGATTTCGGACGTTATGAAAACGCCGTGCGCCGCTGGGTCTGAGCGGCTTGTGCAACAATCTTGCGCCGGATATTAGACTTCGGCCTGACGCGCCCCATCCTCAGGGGCCACACCAGAGACCGGGGGACAACCAGACGTGAAGATCGGTGCACCGAAGGAAATCTTCGAGGGCGAAGCGCGCGTGGCGATGACGCCCGACAGCGCAAAGCAGCTTCAGAAACTTGGCTACACCTGCGCGATCGAAGCGGGCGCCGGCCTCAAAGCAGGCTTTACCGATGACGCCTATCGTGCGGCCGAGGTAGAGGTGGTCGAGGGCGCCGATGCGCTTTGGGCCTCTTGTGACATCGTGGCAAAGGTGCGCCCGCCTTCAGAAGATGAAGTTGGCAAGCTGCGCGACGGCCAACTGTTGATCTCATTTTTCTATCCCGCGCAGAACGAAGCGTTAATGGAACTGGCAAGCTCCAAGAACGCCAGCGTCATCGCAATGGATATGGTGCCGCGAATCTCCCGCGCGCAAAAGATGGATGCTCTGTCGTCGATGGCCAATATCGCGGGCTACCGCGCCGTGATCGAAGCAGGCAACAATTTCGGGCGCTTCTTCACCGGGCAGGTTACCGCCGCCGGCAAGGTGCCGCCCGCGAAAGTGCTCGTCGTCGGCGCCGGTGTCGCCGGGCTCGCCGCGATCGGCACCGCCACGTCGCTCGGCGCGATCACCTACGCCTTCGATGTGCGCCCCGAAGTGGCCGAACAGATCGAATCGATGGGGGCGGAATTCGTGTTCCTCGATTTCGAGGAAAGCGCGCAGGATGGCGCGGCTACGGGCGGCTATGCCGCGCCATCCTCACCCGAATTCCAGGCCAAACAGCTTGAGAAGTTCCGCGAACTGGCGCCTGAAATCGATATCGTGATCACCACCGCGCTGATCCCGGGCCGCGATGCGCCGGTTCTTTGGACGAAGGATATGGTCGAGGCGATGAAGCCCGGCTCGGTGATCGTGGATCTCGCCGCAGAGCGTGGCGGGAACTGCGAACTGACGGTGGCTGATCAGAAGGTCGTTTCTGACAACGGCGTGACGATCGTGGGATACACCGATTTCCCCAGCCGGATGGCCACGCAATCGTCCACGCTTTATGCCACCAACATCCGCCATATGATGACGGATCTGACGCCGGAAAAAGACGGCGCGGTGATGCACGACATGGAAGACGATGTGATCCGCGGGGCCACCGTCACTCATCAGGGCGAGATTACCTTCCCGCCCCCACCGCCGAAGGTTCAAGCCATCGCGGCGCAACCCAAGAAAGAGGCGCCGAAGGAGCTGACAGCGGAAGAGAAGCGGGCCGCCGAGGCCGCGGCCTTCCGCAAGCAGACCCAAACGCAAGTGGGGCTTCTGGCCGTGGGCGGCGCACTGATCCTAGCCGTGGGCCTTGTGGCGCCCGCAAGCTTCATGCAGCACTTCATCGTTTTCGTGCTGTCGGTCTTCGTGGGCTTCCAAGTGATCTGGGGGGTCAGCCACAGCCTGCATACGCCGCTGATGGCGGTGACGAACGCGATCTCGTCTATCATCATTCTGGGCGCGCTAATGCAGATCGGATCAAACTCGATCCTCATCACGATCCTGGCCGCTGCGGGCATTCTGATGGCCGCAGTTAATATCTTCGGGGGCTTCCTCGTGACACGGCGCATGCTCGCCATGTTCCAAAAGTCATAAGCGGGGGCGCAGACCATGGATTTCGGTTTCACAACAGCGGCGTATGTCGTCGCAGGGGTTCTCTTCATCCTATCGCTCGGCGGGCTGTCGGGGCAGGAAAGTGCCAAGCGTGCCGTATGGTATGGCATCGCGGGCATGTTCATTGCTGTCGTGGCCACGCTGATCGGCCCGGGCCAGGGCCTTTGGCTCCTCTCACTTGTGTTGATCGCGCTTGGGGCCGCGGTGGGCTACCAGCTCGCCACCAAGGTCGAGATGACCCAGATGCCAGAGCTTGTGGCGATCATGCACTCGCTCGTGGGCCTCGCTGCGGTGTTCGTGGGCTTCAACGCCGATATCATGATCAATATCGTCTCGGGCCTCTTTACCGAGACCGGCGGCACACTTGGCGCGGTGGGCGAGGATGGCTTCACCGCCATCGGCCTCCCCAAAGATGTGTTTGATGGCCTGTCGGCCTTCGGACAGCTGGTGGCGAAGAAAAGTGGCGTTGAGATCACCATCCTCCAGGTGGAGCTTGCGCTCGGAATCTGGATTGGCGCGGTGACCTTCACCGGCTCTGTCGTCGCCTACGGCAAGCTATCGGGCAGCTCCAGCAAACTGCCCTTCAAGATCGACACAAGCGCCAAGCAGCTTCCAGGCGGGCACTTGCTAAACGCGGCCGCCGCAGCGCTCTCGCTGCTTCTGCTGTTCATGTATTTAGCCGGCGCGGGAAGCTGGACGCTCGTGCTTCTCACCATCGCCGCGCTCTTCATCGGCTATCACCTGATCATGGGGATCGGCGGGGCGGATATGCCCGTCGTCGTCTCGATGCTGAACAGCTATTCGGGCTGGGCCGCGGCGGCGATCGGCTTCTCGCTCGGCAACGATCTTCTGATCGTCGTCGGCGCGCTTGTGGGCTCCTCAGGCGCGATCCTCTCGTACATCATGTGCAAGGCGATGAACCGTTCGTTCGTCAGCGTAATCCTCGGCGGCTTCGGCGGCGCGGCGGGCGAACAGATGGCGGTCGAGGGCGAACAGGTGGCGATCGATGCAGATGGCGTGGCCACCGCGCTCAACGAGGCCGATAGCGTGATCATCGTGCCGGGCTACGGCATGGCGGTCGCCCAGGCGCAGCAGGCGGTGAGTGAGTTGACCCGCAAGCTGCGCGCCAAGGGCAAGGAGGTGCGCTTTGCGATCCACCCCGTGGCGGGCCGCCTGCCGGGGCACATGAACGTGCTCCTCGCCGAAGCCAAGGTGCCCTACGACATCGTGCTGGAGATGGAGGAGATCAACGACGATTTCCCCGAAACCGACGTGGTGATCGTTATCGGGTCGAACGACATCGTGAACCCTGCGGCGCAGGACGATCCAAATTCGCCCATCGCCGGCATGCCGGTGCTTGAGGTGTGGAAGGCCAAACAGGTCTTCGTGTCAAAGCGCGGGCAGGGCACGGGCTATTCGGGCATCGAGAACCCGCTGTTCTACAAAGACAACACGCGGATGTTCTACGGCGATGCAAAAGCCTCACTAGACACGTTGCTGCCGAAGGTCGAGTAAACCGGCACCGGAAGCTTGCCTACCAGGGCCCGTGGTGGCCCTCGCCGCCATCGATGCGTGCAAACCCATGCGCGCCGAAGAAATCCCGCTGCGCCTGGATCAGATCGGTGGTACCACGGGCGGTGCGCATGGTGTCATAGTACCCGATCGCCGCCGCCATCGCCGGCATCGGAAGCCCGGCCGCCAGCCCGCAAGTGACCACACGGCGCAGCGCAGGCATGCCTTCGGCGAGCCGTACGACGAAACGCGGCGCAAAAATCAGCTGGCCGTAGGGCAGCCCTTCGCGCACCGCGCTCGCGATATCGTCTAAGAGAGCCGAGCGGATGATGCAGCCCGCGCGCCAGATCTCGGCGATCTGGGCAAGATCGAGGCCCCAATCGTATTCGTCGGAAGCGGCCGCGAGAAGCGCCATACCCTGCGCGTACCCGATGATGCGGGCCACAAGCAGAGCCTCTTCCAAATCGCTATCGAGCACGGGGTGGCACTTGCCCTCCGGCGCGGCAAGAATCTCTGCCCCCGCAGCCCGCGCCTCTCCCGCAGCAGACCATGAGCGGGCCGCAACGGCCGCCTCAATCGTCGTCGCCGATTGGCCCAAGGTGAGCGCTTCTACCAGCGTCCATCGCCCTGTGCCCTTTTGCCCGGCGGCGTCCACGATCATCTCCACCATTGGGCGCTTGGTTTCAGGGTCCTTCGCCGCCAGAACCGCTGCAGAAATCTCTACGAGATACGAATGAAGCGGCCCGCCGTTCCATTCTGCAAACAATTCGGCGATTTGGCCCGGTGTGCGGCCCTGCCCGTCGCGCAGCATGCCATAGACTTCGGCAATCAGCTGCATATCCGCATATTCGATGCCGTTGTGTACCGTCTTTACGAAATGCCCCGCGCCATCGGGGCCTAGATGCGCCGCGCAAGGCTCATCCTTGTAGCGCGCGGCGATTGCCTCAATGATCTCCTCAATCGGGGTATAGCTCTCCGGCGGCCCGCCTACCATGATGGACGGCCCATGCCGCGCCCCGTCTTCCCCGCCTGACACCCCCATGCCGATGAAATTCAGGCCCTTCGCGGCAAGATCGGCTTCGCGGCGGCGCGTATCGTGGAAGTTCGCATTCCCTGCATCGATGATAAGATCGCCGGCCTCTAGATGCGGAACAAGTCCATCTATGACGGAGTCGACCGGATCACCCGCCGGAACCATCACGATCACCGCGCGCGGTGTGTCCAATGCGCCCGCGAGCGCCTCAAGACTGTCTGTGGCCGTGATGACCTCTGCCAACGCGCCAGCATTGTCCAGAAATGTCCTGGTCCGTTCCTGGCTTCGATTGTGCACGGCGACGGGATAGCCCCGTTCAGCGATGTTCAGCGCCAGAGCCGCCCCCATCGTTCCGAGCCCGGTCAATCCGATCCGTGCCATGCATCCTCCCCACGTGCCATTCTGCTCTGAGGCAAACTATGGTGTGGCCCGAGATGCGCAAGGGCCGGGCAACTCGGCAAATTCGGCTCGCCTTTTGCGCCCAATCCCGCGAAAGTCACCCCACGCACGGCAGGCAAGAGGCACGCGCACTATGGGTGTGATGGAAGATGTGACCGATGATTTGGCGCAAATGGCGCTGAAGCTCGAAGAACAGACGGGGGACGAAAAGGTCATCAACAAGATCGCGGACGCGCTTGGTAACTCCTCTCCTACTATGGAAGAGACGTTTCTAACCGCCGTGCGGATTCGCCGGGCCGAGCGGCGCGCCCGGGCGGTGATTGCCGAGATTGCGGGATCTGCGCTCCCGGCACCGGAAAAATGAATACTGGCGCGCGGGCGGGCTTCGGGCTATGCACCAGGCATGACCGATCGGACGCTTCATATTCTCCGACGCCGACGCTGACCTCAGCGCGCCATTCCCTTGTGGCTAAACAAGGGCCCCTTCCACTTCGTTGACATGCCCCTCATGCCGCTGGCACCTCTGGGGCTTAATGCAAAGGAATGATCCCATGATCCCCGCGATCTTGCCGACGTATAATCGCGCCCCTTTGGCCTTCACTCACGGTGAAGGGAGCTGGCTGATTGCGGAGGATGGCACCCGATACCTCGATCTTGCTGCCGGGATTGCCGTGAATGCTCTGGGCCATGCCCACCCCGCTTTGGTGAACACTCTCACCGAACAGGCCGGCAAGCTTTGGCATACGTCGAACCTCTACCGCATTCCCGAGCAGCAGGCGTTGGCAGAACGGCTGGTGGACATGACCTTTGCCGATACCGTTTTCTTCACCAACTCAGGCACCGAGGCCTGCGAGCTTGCCGTGAAAATGGCCCGGAAGTACTGGCATGAAGCCGGGTGGCCCGAGCGCACCGATATCATCACATTCGAAGGCTCGTTCCATGGCCGCTCTTCCGCCGCAATTGCTGCGGCGGGATCAGATAAAATGGTGAAGGGGTTCGGGCCGCTCTTGCCCGGTTTCGTGCATGTGCCGTTCGACGATTATGATGCGCTCACTGCGGCAGTCAGCGAAACCGTTGGTGCAATTTTAATCGAACCGGTGCAGGGCGAAGGCGGCATCCGCCCGGTTCCCGACCAGAGCCTGAAGGCCCTGCGTGCACTGTGCGACAACCACGGTATCCTGCTGATCTTCGATGAAGTGCAATGCGGCATGGGCCGCACGGGCCGCCTTTTCGCCCATGAGTGGGCCGGCGTAACGCCCGATATCATGATGGTTGCCAAGGGAATTGGTGGCGGCTTTCCATTGGGCGCGGTCCTGGCCACCGAGGCCGTTGGGCGTGTGATGAGCGCCGGTACGCACGGATCCACATACGGCGGCAACCCCCTGGGCTGCGCGATCGGCGCAAAGGTGATGGAAATCGTGGGTGACCCGGCATTTCTGGCCGAGGTGCGGCGAAAGGCCGGCCTTTTGCGTCAGCGCCTCGAGGGCCTCGTCGCCAGCCATCCCGACCTCTTCGAAGAGGTGCGCGGATCGGGCTTGATGCTTGGCCTTAAGTGCAGGGTGCCGAACGCGGAAGTCTCCGCGGCCGGGCACGCGGCGCAAGTTCTGACGGTTCCCGCGGCCGACAATGTGCTTCGGCTTTTGCCCGCGCTGACGATTTCCGACGATGAAATCAGCGAGGCCGTGCTGCGCCTTGATCAGGCCGCCGCATCGTTGAAGACGACGCAACCGGCGTGAAAGGGCACCCGGGATGATGCATTTCCTTGATGTTCACAAAACGGACGACGACGCCTTGCGCGGGATGATGGACGCGGCCCACCTAATGAAGGCGGCGCGCGCCGGGCGGCCGAAAGGGGCACCGGATGACGAACAGCCCCTGGAGGGCCGGATGGTTGCGCTCGTGTTCGAAAAACCCTCCACCCGCACGCGCGTTTCGTTCGATGTGGGCGTGCGCCAGATGGGCGGGCAAACGCTTGTTCTATCTGGCCAGGATATGCAGTTGGGCCACGGAGAAACCATCGCAGACACCGCGCGCGTGCTGTCGCGCTATGTCGACCTGATCATGATCCGCACATTTCAGGAAGACACGCTTCTGGAGCTTGCCGAGCATGCGACCGTGCCGGTTATCAATGGGCTGACAGACCGGACGCATCCCTGTCAGATCATGGCAGACATCATGACTTTCGAAGAACATCGCGGCCCGATTGCCGGAAAAAAGGTTGTTTGGACGGGCGACGGCAACAACGTGTGCGCGTCGTTTCTTCACGCCGCCGCTCCGTTTGGATTTGACCTGACGCTCTCGGGCCCAGAACAGCTCGATCCCGATCCGGAGTTTGTAGCGGGTGCCCGTGCCCGCGGGGCGAACATATCCTTCGATCGAAACGTTGAAACGGCCGTGGCTGATGCGGATTTAATCGTGGCTGATACATGGGTTTCCATGCACGACGCTGCGTCAACGCGGGAACGCCGTCACAATCTTCTACGGCCCTATCAGGTGAACGAAGCCGTGATGGCGTTGGCAAAACCGGATGCGCTTTTCATGCATTGTTTGCCCGCACATCGCGAGGAAGAGGTTACGAGCGCGGTTATGGATGGGCCGCATTCCGTGATCTTTGATGAGGCAGAGAACCGATTGCACGCGCAAAAGGCTATTCTGCGTTGGTGCCTCGGCGTCTGACCAAAGCGTTGCGAGACTCGGTATTCCACGGTATCCTAGGCGGGAGTGGAGGAAGAGGCTTGGCATGGCAACAAGCGACACAAGGGTGATAGAACGCGCGGGCTCGCTGTGCCGTGGTAGTGCATCTGCTATCATTGCCGGTCTGTACCGACGAAAATCTATCTCGGAAATCAACGCGTTACTTGCGGCCCGCCCTGCGGGCGAACAGGCCGTCATCGTTGGCGGCGTGCTTGCGGGTTTGCTTGTACTGAGCCTTCTATCCGCCCAGTTCGGCTGGATAGGGCTGCTGCTGTTTTGGTTAGCCGTCATCGTCGTTGTTAATTAACCCGGCCCGGCATACTTTTGTATGCCATTGAACTCAAAAAGAAATTTTCCTAAACCATGATCCACCTGCGCGTTGCCGTCGTAAGTCTGGGTATATCTTTAACTCGGAGGCAATCATGGACATTGGACTTGGAATTCTGACGTTCGGCACCCTCGGTTTCGCGGTGGCATTCGGATACATCAGCGCACGCTCGGCACAAAAATTGCGCGAGTCGGATTCGCCCAAATCGTCGCTGTCACGCGACGGCATCGAAGAACGGCGGCGCGCTGCAAACGTTGCAGCAGAGTAACCTCGCATATCGGCGCGAGCCGGCTTGGTCTTGTATCCGCCGTTGCGGTGACTAGAATAGCTGGGTGATCAAGTTTTAAAGCGGCTCGCAGGCGGGCCGCTTTTCAGATGGGATACCCGCCTAATGTCGTGGACCGATGAACGCGTCGAGCTTTTGAAGAAGATGTGGGGCGAAGGCCAGTCAGCCAGCCAGATCGCTAAGGAACTCGGCGGGGTGACGCGGAACGCTGTGATCGGCAAAGTGCATCGCCTTGGGTTGTCTAACCGGTCCGGCGCCGCCCCGGCAAAACCGGCGAAGGAAAAGCCCGCCGCGAAGGTGGACGCGCCCGCGGAAAAGTCTGAAGAGGTGCGTGCCGAGCGCCCTGCTCCGTCACCAGCACGAAAGCAGATAATTCCGGCAGGGCAACCTTTGCCGCCCCAGCCGTCCGCGAACGAAATCAGCCCCGAAGCGCTGGCGAGCGTGCGGGAGGTTGAAAAGAAATCCCGCAAAATCAGCCTGATGGAACTGACGGAGCGCACATGCAAGTGGCCCGTCGGGGATCCTCCTACCGATGATTTCTGGTTCTGCGGCCTCCCCGTTCAACAGGGCAAGCCGTATTGCGAAGCGCATGTGGGGGTTGCCTTCCAGCCCATGTCCAGCCGGCGCGATCGACGCCGCTAACCCCGGGCCACGAGGCCCGGGATCATCTTCAATACAGTTGAGGCGGTGGTTTCGGCGGCAGGCTTGGCAACCGGCCCGGTCGCTCAACTGGCGGTAAGCCGACATCGTTTCTCAGGTATGGCGGCAGTGTATCGGCCGCTGTCGGTCTGCGCCTAACCGTGATGGGCAACCGCCTGATCGCAGCCCAGAGCACAGCCCAGGCCCCGTAGCGGGCAATGATTGGCGCAATAGCGGCGTTCAGCGTGACAGGAGCACCGTCTCGAATAGTCTTGATCATCTTGGTTTCTCCGCCATGCGTGATGCACGGGTCGGAGCCTCAAAAAAAATGGAAAGTAGGGCGATGATCCGTCCTCACGGGTGGCCTTGGCCAAAATTGGCCCGGACCCAGTTCATCGCTGTCGGAAAAGCGCCCGCTTGGGCGGCTTGGTTGCTACGCGCCTACGCGTCGCGCGCCTAGCATCACCGATGGCATCCCACGGAGGTATGGCTGTGCTGCGTATACTGACATCTTGCGCCCTCCCTCATTATGCGAGCGTTTCGGTATAGCGGTCTTAGGCTAGAGCAGCAGGAAAACCAAGAAAAACATCCAGGCTAATCGAAAAGGCCGCGCAACCCGCGCTTCAGCTCTTCTTCAACCTTGTCTTTTAGTGCCTCTTCCGGGTCCGGTGTTTGATCCGTAAGCCCAAGTTCTTCCACGGCTTTTTGCTTCAGATCCTCTTCGAGCTCATCCCTCGCCTGCTCGATCTCTGCGTCAAGGCGATCTCTTGCCAAGCTCTCTAGGTCAAGCTGAAAGCGCGGGGCCGACCACGTGCCGGAAATCCGCAAGGGAATCGAAAGGCCCTCGTCTTCCTCCGGCAGAAGCCGTGGTACAAGGCGCATATCGAGCGATTGGCCGCCCAGATTGATGCTGCCGCCACCGGTTGCCGTAAAGAGCGGCGCGTCGACATCGAGTGTGTCGTAGACAACAACCCCATCGACGATCCGAAACGTGGCGCCAATAGAGTTGAAGATGGTGCTCGCGCCAGCGCCAACGAAGGACGTATCGAAGTTCCGCAGCATCCCAACCAGATCAAGGCCACGCAACTCGCCCGTTCCAAGGCTGATGCTGCCCTGGCCATCGAGTGAGTTCATAATGGCGTTCATCGAGTTCCCGACGCCGAGCACCTCAATCTCCATATCACCCAGCGCGATCAACCGATCAAAATCCAAAAGCTCTGAAAACAGGCGGGCGATCGCGATGGCCGACCCCGCAAGATCGGCGCTGGCGGACAGCCCGCCGCGCCCGTTAACCACGATCTGCCCAGCGATCTGGCCATCGTAGGCGTTAAGCTCGTCGATCCGCGTGACGAGGCGGGAATTGTCCAGCGTCGCGAAAACGCGCGTGGGCCCAAGCTGCGATGTCGCAAGCGCGATTGAACTGGCCGACAAACCAATCTCGGCATCCGCCGCACCGAGGCCAGAGACGTCTATGGGATCGGTTGACCAGCCAGAGCCCTCTGAACCCGCACCGTCCGTCGCAGCAACTTCCGCCTCCTCTCCCCCAAGCGCGGAAAGATCGAGCGCGCCAGCCGAAAGCTGGCCGGCGATCTTGGGGCGCGGTCCGTCGAGCGCCACCGCGAGATCGCCGGTAAGCCGGTTCTGATCGAGCATGAAGGTTGCGCCTGAGATTGCTGCTGCCGCCCCGGTATAGGACACGTCGCCAGTGACATTGATTGCATTCTGGCCCAAACCTTCAGGCAAGGCGGGCGCAGGCTGCCCGATCGCCGCGAAAAGCGCCGGCATATCGGCCAAGTTGGCTTCGATTTTACCGGCCGTACGGGTGACATCCGCGCCAATTTGGCCCGAATAGCCAATCGACGACCCCCCGACTGTTGCCGCGATCTCGGCCGCGGACGTGCCCTCGAGCAAGGAGGCGAACGCGGCGATCCAGATCTCGGCGCTTACCGGCTGGCCGTTGGCCGTTGCCTTCAAGTTGATGTCCGCCGGCCCATCGAACGACGGAAGACTTACCTCCGCATTGATCGCCGCCAGTTCCGTTTCCGCCCCGGCGGCATCACGGAAACTTAGCCTGCCGTCTGTTATCGTCGCCTGTGCCAGAGAAAACGCTGGCGTTGCAGTACCACCTGTGCTTTCCGCTGGCGCCGCCTCTGCGCTCGCCGCCACTTCGGACGTGTCGAAAACCCAGTTGCCTTGGCCCTCAGCGTCGGTTTCCAGCTGAATTGTGGGCGAGATGATTTCGACCGAATTGACCTCGATATCACCCCCGATCAACGCGCCAAGATCTACCGAAACAGCAATATCCTCAGCGTCCAGCAGGGGCCCGCGATCGCTCCACGCGGCATTGGCAATCGTAACCGCACCCGTGCGCACTCCAAGGCTCGGCCAAAGGCTTGGCCGCACATCCCCTTCGATAGTCAGTGCACGCCCGGTGGCGGCCTCGAAGCGATCCTCCACCACAGCCGCGATACGGTCTGAAGGAATGAGGAAGAACGCCGCGATGGCGAAAAACGCAAGAAGGACGATCACGCCCAATAGCCGCATGATCCAGCGCAACAGGGGCTCCTTTCACAGTGACTGGCGGGTGGCGCGAAGATAGGCGTGGCAAGGGCCAGCCTCAAGCACCAACGCAATCACTTTCCTTGACCCTCGAATGCGCCTATGTGCGCTGGATGTCCGCGAACCCGCCTGACCTGCGCCCCGATCGCGCCCGTGCCGCTGTGGCCGAGGCGGCGTCGCCAAACGACGTGCGTGCCGGGCAGCCCACGATCGGCATGGTTTCACTTGGTTGCCCCAAGGCGCTTGTGGATAGTGAGCGTATCCTGACGCGCCTTCGCGCCGAAGGATACACGATCTCACCGGACTATGCGGGCGCCGAAGCGGTTATCGTGAACACCTGCGGGTTCCTCGACAGTGCAAAGGCCGAAAGCCTTGATGCGATTGGTGAGGCGTTGGCAGAAAACGGGCGGGTGATTGTGACGGGCTGCCTGGGAGCAGAGCCGGACTACATCACAGGCGCGCATCCAAGCGTGCTGGCGGTAACCGGGCCACACCAATACGAAGCGGTTCTCGACGCTGTGCACGCCGCCGTGCCGCCTGCGCCCGACCCGTTTATCGACCTTCTGCCCGCCTCCGGCGTAACGCTCACGCCGCGGCACTACAGCTATCTGAAAATCTCGGAAGGCTGTAACCACAAGTGCCGCTTCTGCATCATCCCCGACATGCGGGGAACGCTCGCCTCACGCCCGGCACATGCGGTTTTGCGCGAGGCCGAACGGCTTGTTGCGGCCGGAGTGAAAGAGCTTCTGGTGATCAGCCAGGACACCTCTGCCTACGGCGTCGACCTGCGCCACGCAGAGGCCAATGGCCATCGCGCCCACATCACCGATCTTGCACGGGATTTGGGAAGCCTTGGGGCCTGGGTGCGGCTTCACTATGTGTACCCCTACCCCCACGTGGCGCACTTGATCCCGTTGATGGCCGACGGGTTGATCCTGCCGTATCTCGACATTCCGTTCCAACACGCCCACCCAGATACTCTACGCCGGATGGCACGGCCTGCCGCCGCCGAAAAAACACTGGATCGGATCGCTGAATGGCGCGCGATCTGCCCCGATATCACCCTGCGCTCCACCTTCATCGTGGGTTACCCCGGCGAAACGGAGGAGGAGTTTCGGGTGCTGCTCGACTGGCTGGATGAAGCGCAACTCGATCGCGTTGGATGCTTCCAATATGAAAACGTCGCGGGGGCCCGTGCCAACTCCCTACCCGATCACGTTCCAGATCCCGTAAAGGAGGAGCGTTGGCATCGCTTCATGGAAAAGGCGCAGGCGATCTCAGCTGCAAAACTTGCAGCTAGGGTTGGCCAGCGTCTTGACGTGATCGTGGATGAGGTTGATGACGCCGGCGCGACGTGTCGCACCCGCGCCGATGCACCAGAAATTGACGGGCATCTCTATATCGATGCGGGTTTCGGCGCGTTGTCGCCAGGGGATATCGTGGCAGTCGAGGTGGATGAGGCGTCTGACTACGATCTGTGGGGCCGTCTGATCACTTAAGCCTTCTGACGCGAGACGACCTCCAACGCGACGCTCGGATCAAGAATATCAAGCAGAAGCGGTAGAAGGCCCTCTTTTGTGCCAGGCAGGGTTTCGAGCATCCGGTCGAGTATGCCGCCCCGCGCCAGCAGGTGATCGTCCGGTGACACCATGCGAAACCGGGTCACGCGCCCAGTCTCAGACCGCGCCTCAAACAGGCAGGTGCCCTGGCTGACCGGAACGCACACCCGATCTGACGCCGGGCAATGTGCCAGCGGAAGCCGATCACGCAGACAGGCATACGCATCAAAGATACGTGCCGTAGCGCGCCACAGGGGGCCCCGCCCACGGGTTTCAGCAATGTGGCGCATCACCGGATGCAATAAATGCCGCTGGGCCAGCGAGTTTTCCAACGGTGCAGCGCCCAGCCCAGAACAGGACGTGAAGGGATCGAGTTTGCCCGTAGCAGCCTCTTCCGCCTCGAAGCACTGGTCGATTTTCCGAAGGACAACGGCAATACGGCTTTCGCTTTGAAGGAAGCGTTCGAACTGCTCTGCGTTGGGCGGTGGCGCACCTGCGGGGCCGAATAGGGCTTCTGCCACGATATGATCGCCTGCACCCGCGCGCGGGGGCAACGGTGCGCCCGTCAAACCGAAGTGAGTGGGAAGCGTGATCCAAAGCTTCAGCACGTGATCGCGCAAGACCTCATGGCGCACATCATCGTGCATAGAGGGGGGAGCGGGCAGATCAAATAGCTTGCTCGCGGCCAGCACGAGCGACGCGTTGGCATAGTTTACGTTTTGTACGAGAAGCCTGTGCGCCGTGTCGATCGGCTGCCTCAGCATCACGTCTTCGATCGGAAGTCGCGGTGGTTTCGCTACGCGCAGTTGAGTGGGTTTGTCTTTGCGGCCACGTCCATCGAGCACTTTGCTAACCCCCTATTATTGCAGCCAGTTCAACCTCTGGCTGGGTCGCGCTGTTACCGTGCATCTCATCCGGGGCAAAAAGGGCCGAAACCAACCGTTCCGCCACGGCGATGGCAACAGCCTGGCTTGCGAACTGCGCCATATCCGAAAAGATGCAGCAAGATTTGAAACCGCTGGGGCCAGCACGGTCGTGAAGAAACTCGTAGCGGCCAGAGGGGAAGGCGAGATGCTCGCATGCCCCTGGCGTTAGCGTACCCCAGTCTTCGCCTGCAGCCGGTAACACCACGATGCTCATGAACCATGGCGTGACCAAAACGCATACCGGCCGTCCCTGAAACAGACGTGTGCCAACCGCTGCCACGCTTAGTGCGGGGTTGGCATCGGGTGCGGCTGGCCCGTCCGCGCGGAAATCGGTTCGGAATTCCCGGATTAGCGCGGCCAGCCCCGGCGACACCTGTGTGCCGGCGCCGCTTGCAACTTGTGCATCGCGCGGTTTTGGGGCTTCGCAGTTTGGGCATGTCCACCCTTCGGACGCTGCCGAAGACCGTAGGTTCAGGTCGATGCCTGGCACGCCGTCAGCATCTGAGGCGGTGTAGGGCGCCCAGCAAATTCGGCACTGCATGCTCGCACGGGGCCTTAGAATATCAGCCTCGTTGCCCGCATGGTCTTCGGCGTTGTGCCTGCTCATACCGGCCCCACCGCGCTGACGCGAGATGCTTTGTGGCGCAACGCAGACCATGCGCCACGCGGCTGATACTTCATGTTCGATCCCCCCCGTTCGTCCCGGTTTCGACACCTTTGCGGACAGCCGCATTCCAGACCCAGGAAGGGAATGCGCGACACGGTTCGCCCGCATATCTTTGAGAGTTACCCAGCCGATGGCGGAGGCAACGTTGATCCAAATCAAGTCGCGTTTCAGCAGAATATGAATCGTGCCGCGACTCACGCTTAAGATGCTATAGCATCAACTAACACACTTTTCACGTGTGTCATTTCACTCCGCCTCACACGGCTCGTGAACGCACGTATTTCCATGCCAAATCCGAGGGATTTCTGCGCACGTGCAATGCCTTGGCAAAGCCGTTACGATCCCTCGAATGCATGGGGACTGCTGACGAGGGGCGCTTTGGGAACTCGCATTTTTTCAACATTGGTGCTGTTGGCTGCCGGGCTGGCCGGCCCGGCGACAGCGTGTACGGCACCTGCCTTCCAACTTGCTGCGCCAGAGTTTACCCTCGCCGCTCCACAGCCCCCCGCGACAGCCCCCGACGTGCCTGCGTGTCTGGCAAACCTCTCCGCGCCCAATCAGCAGAACTGCACCGACGCGGAGATCGAAGCCTACGGTGCCGTTCTTGAAGCCTATGTCGCCACGCTGAACAGCTACGTGAGCGAAACGCAGGATTATGCGATTGCCGCGGCGGGGTTTGCTAACGCCGCTGTTGGGTTTGCGGAGGCGGCGCAGGCGGAAGCCGATGATGCATGGGCCTTCGCCAATTGCGCCGCGGAAGCCGTGCAGTAACGGGCATTCGCGTTACTTCAAACGCGGGTTCAGCGCATCGCGCAGCCAGTCGCCCAAAAGGTTCACGCTTAGCGCCAACGCCAACAGCGTCACCGCAGGGAAAAACAGAATCCACCACTCGCCCGAAAAGAGGAAGCCTTGGCCGATGCGGATCAGCGTGCCCAGCGAGGGCTGTGTGGGCGGTGCGCCGACGCCGAGAAACGATAGCGTCGCCTCGGCGATGATCGCCAGCGCTAGCGAAATCGTCGCGATCACCAGAACCGGAGACAGCACATTGGGCAGGATGTGGCGCATCATGATCGCGGGGCCGGACCGGCCGATCAATCGGGCCGCCTGGACATATTCCTTGTTTTTCTCAACAAGAGTGGCGCCACGCACAACGCGGGCAAACTGCACCCAATCCGAAAGCCCGATCGCGATGATCAACACCCAAATCGCCATCTGATCGCGATACTCGATCGGGGTGAACCCTTTCGCGATCCCAAAGATCAGCATGGCCACGAGGATCGCCGGGAAGGTCAACTGCACGTCGGCGACGCGCATGATGATTGTCTCTGTCCACCCGCCCACATAGCCGGCGATCAGGCCAAGGCTGACGCCTAGCACCATGGCGAACAAAACGGCGGCAAAGCCCACGAATAGCGAAATACGCATGCCGTATAGGATCGTCGAAAAGACATCCCGCCCCTGATCGTCCGTCCCAAGCCAAAACTCGTCGCCAGTGAAGGCGTTCGGCTCCATCGGCGGGGTGAAGCCGTTCATAAGATTGAGCGACGCGGGGTTAAATGGATCATAGGGCGCAATCAATGGCGCGAAAACGGATGAAAGCACCAGAAGCAACACGACGGCAAAGCTTGTCACAGCCACCGGAGAGCGGCGGAACTTCCACGCGAAATCAGATGCCCAGAATCGCGACAAGGTGCTTTGCGGGCGCTCTGCCTTCGGCTCTTCAATCGGAAGCTCCGCCATGGCCCGCCCCTACCCTGCCGCCGCGCGTTCATCGCGCAAGCGCGGGTCAATCGCAAAGTAAAGCAGATCAACGATCAGATTGATCGCGACAAACATCACCGAGATCAGCATCAAGTACGCCGCCATTACGGGGATATCGACAAACTGGATCGCGTTGATGAAAAGAAGCCCAACGCCTGGCCACTGAAACACCGTTTCCGTGATAATCGCGAAGGCAATGATCGAGCCAAGCTGTAGGCCCGTGACCGTGATCACCGGCACAAGCGTGTTCTTCAACGCGTGGCGAAAGTTCACGGCGCGTTCCTTTAGCCCGCGGGCACGGGCGAAGCGGATATAATCCTGCCGCAACACCTCCAGCATCTCGGCGCGCACGAGCCGCATGATGAGAGTCATCTGGTAAAGCCCCAGGGTAATCGAGGGCAGGATCAGTGCGCGCAGACCGCTTTCCGTCAAAAACCCGGTCGTCCACCATCCCAGATCCACGGTTTCGCCCCGGCCGAAGCTTGGCAGCATATCAAGCTCCACCGAAAAAACGTAGATAAGCAAGATGCCTATGAGGAACGTGGGCAGGCTCACACCGATGAGCGAGACGGTCATGATCACGTTTGAGGCGATGCCATCGCGGCGTATGGCCGTGAACACGCCAAGCGCGATCCCTCCCAAAATCGCGAAAAGGCCGGAAACGGCGGCCAGTTCCAGCGTAGCCGGCGCGCGTTCGGCGATGATCTCGGCCACCGGCCGCCCCTGCCGGTAGCTCACACCGAAATTGCCCTGCACGGCGCCTTCGAGGAACCGCCAGTATTGCACGGGGAAGGGCTGATCGAGGCCAAGCTGGCTGCGCAGGCGTTCGATATCGGCCTGCGTGCGCTCCTGCCCCAGCATGTTATCGATCGGGTCGCCCACAAAGCGGAACATCGAAAACGCCACGAGGCCCACGACCAGAAGCACGAGGATCGATTGCAGCACGCGGCGAAGGATGAAACCCAGCATCTATCGTTTGTGCGGCGTGGGATGCGGCGGGTCAAGCAAACCCGCCCAATAATCGCGTTACCGGAACTGTGCGAAGCCCGACCATATCAGAAATACCATACCGGCGCCGAAGCCAACCACCATGCAAATTGCCGGAATCGTGATGGCCCCGCTCATAGCGTCTGGCGTGCGCTTGGTTTTGGCAGCGTCGTTGATCTCGCCGGTGATAGCCATCAATGTCCACATCCCCAGAAAGATCACGGCTCCGAACGCGATCCAACAGACCTTCACCTGCCAGACGACGGCGATTTGCGCGGCTTCGCCGTCGCCCACAACCGGGCGGAACTTGTCGAGAAACGTAACGGTGAGGCCGATAATCGCAGTGGACAGCGTGAGCAGCTGCTTAGTGGTATCGGCGGCGGCATCTGTACCCGTTGTCATTTGCAGATTGGCCAGATCGGGCAGATTTTCCGAAGCGCCTCGCGCAGGCTTTGCTCACCGATCACGCCGGGGTGGCTATCGGCATATCCAGGGATCTCGTTGGCCGCGATCACCATTTGCTCCACAAGAACCTCAAGTGCCGCCTCTGCCTGACGCATGCGCACCTCGGCGCCCATCGGGGAAAACTCCAATCCCGCCCGATCCGCGATACGCACTTCCGCAACCGCCATATCGGCCAACTGCCGCACATCCTGATCTGAGCCATCTCCGAAGCGATATCCCAAGCGAGCGGCATGGCGCTCGGCATGGGCAAAAATGCGAGTAGCGGTGCTTGCGTCGTCAAACTCCGTGGCCATTTGGCAGGCTCCAAGAAGCACGTATTCTACTTATGCGTGATATCCTATCTTGCCGATTCTACCAAACTCGATTTGGGAGGCGTCAGAGGGACCAATCGATGCGCGGGCCGGCAGGCACGATACCCAGCGGGTTTCGCAGGGAGGACGGCGAAAAATAGCCCTGCTTGTAGATATCAAAACGCACCGTATCGGCCACACGGGGCATCGAATAGATCGTGCGGGCATATCGCCATAGGCGGGGAAAGTCCGTCAACCGTGCGAGGTTGCATTTGAACGCGAAATGGTAGGCCACGTCAAAGCGGGCGAGCGTTGGGAAAAGGCGCAGATCGGCCTCCGTAAACGCATCGCCACAGAGCCAGGCATTACTGGCAAGATGCGCCTCGATGGCGTCGAGGGTTTCGAATACCTCGGCTACGGCTGCATCATAGGCCGCCTGCGTCCGGGCAAACCCGGCGCGATAGACCCCGTTGTTCACGCTGCGGTAGATACGCTCATTCCAGGCGTCGATCTCTGCCTCAAGCGCGGGCGGGCAAAGCTCTGGCCCGCCTGGGAACGCGCGCGCGAGCATCCGGACGATATCGGCAGACTCGTTGGAAACGGCGGTGCTGGTTTGCCGATCCCAAAGCAAAGGAACGGTGATGCGGCCGGTATATGCGGGCGTTACTTGCGCATAAGCTTCATGGAGCGCCGCGGCGCCCAGCACTGGATCAGCATAATCGCCGTCCCCATCGAAGACCCAGCCCTGATCTGTGCGCCGCGGCAAAGCGTAAGACACCGAAAGGTCCAGCCCCTTCAGGGCGCGCACTAACAGAACACGATGGGCCCAGGGGCAGTTCCAAGCTGCAAACAGGTGGTAGCGGGCGATATCAGGGATGAACGGCCCTTCTGCCGTGATCCAATTGCGGATCATTGACTTCTGGCGTTTGAACGCGCCATCAAGCTGGGTATCGGGGCCAGGATCCTCTGCGTGATACGTTCCGGCAATCATCAGGCCCATGCGCCGCGCCCTCACTTTTCTGGCAGTTGCGCCGGAAGGTGGCATAGGCCCGGCGCAAAGCAACGCGCAGGGCCTGTGCGCAACTGCCGGGCGGCGGGCGCGGCCAAAACCGCGCCCGCATCCTTGTTCAGTTCACCGTCACCCAGCGCAGGATGAAGAAATTGTCGGGACGTTGCGTTAGCTCGATGTTCTCGCGCGCGCCCCAGACAAGAGGCTGCACATACATCGGCACGTACGCCACCTCGTCCTGCATGATCATGGCGGCCTCATCAAGCATGGCCTGGCGCGTTGGCTCGTCGATTTCCGACTGGATCATGGGCAGCAACTCGTCGATCCGCGCGTTCGAGTACGCTCCGAAGTTCCACGAACCAAGGCGCTTCTCTTCATTGGGCGTAGAGGCCAGGAAGCGGATCGGATGCTCTGCATCAAACGTGCCGGGGGACCAGCCCAGAAGATACATATCGAAGTTGTCTTCCCGCAGTTCTGGCCAATAGTTCTGCACCGGCATCGCATCAAGCTGCGCCTCAACGCCGATCTGGGCGAGCATCGAGACCACGGCCTGGCACACCGCTTCATCGTTGAGGTAGCGGTTGTTGGGGCACTTCAGGCCGAAGGAGAAGCCTTCGGGATAACCCGCCTCGGCCAGGAGCGCCTTCGCACCCTCCACATCGTATGCTGGTCGCGTGTCGTTCGCCGTGGAGAAGCCCCGCATCGCCGGGCTCACAAGCTGGCTTGCCGGTTCAGCATTGCCGCGCATGATGGTTTGTAGGATCGCGGGCACGTTCACGGCCTGGGCTACGGCTTGCCGCACGCGCACATCGAGGAATGGGTTCGGCTGGCCCGCGTCATCGGTGTATTTTAGTTCTTCGGCCTGATGCGGAAACCCAAGCATGATCACGCGCGCCTCGATGCCCTGAATAACCTTCACGCCATCGGTTTGCGACAGCCGCTCGGCATCCTGGATCGGCACGGGGTTGATCATGTCCACATCGCCCGACAGCAGCGCCGCCACGGCGGTGGCCGGGTTCTGGATTGGGGTAAACTCGGCGCGGGTGATGTTGTGCTCCACCTCGCCCCACCAGCCCTCGAAGGGCACAAGAACGGTCGTCAGCCCAGGTTGGCGCTCGTCCAGTTGAAACGCCGCAGTGCCGTTGGCGTTGAGCGTTGCGAAGTTGCCCTCGTCCTTGTTCGGGCGCTCGGCGTTGTTGGCCGCGGCCCACCCGGAATCCATGATCATCCAATTGGCAATGGAATCGGGGAAAATCGGGTTTGGCGCCGTGGTCATGATATCGACGGTGAAATCATCCACCACGATCACTTCGGAGACAGGCGCGAACCATGAGCTTGTGTCGGCCTCTTCCGAAGACGCGCGCTCATAGCTGAAAAGAACATCTTCGGCGGTAAAAGCAGCACCGTCATGGAACGTGACGCCCTCGCGCAAGGTGAAGCGCCAGCCTTCGCCATCGCCAATCGGCTCCCACGCCGTGGCAAGCGCGGGCTCAACCGTCATATCCTTCCCCCGGCGCACGAGGCCTTCGTAGACGTTGTTCAGAAAGCCCAGAACCGGCGCGGAGTTTACCGCGTGGGGATCCATAGTTTGCGGATCGGTAGTGCCGGCGAAGCGGAAGGTTTCGGCCTGGGCCGCAGGGGCCAGAACGAGAGCCGCCACAAGGGCAGCGGATAGTCTATGCATGAATCTTCTCCCCGTTCGCGCGGGCGCGCGATTGACGGCACCGGTGTGGCAGGCTGCCGCAGTGGCGGCAAGTGCCTTAAACCGTTTGTGATGGCCGCGTGGCTAAGCGAGTTTCATGAAACTGCAACGGTTATGTTACGCGAACGTCGCACGGCGCATCCACTTCGATTCCCGGAAGACAATCTACTGGGGAACTGTAATGACACGCCGACTGATCTGCCTGACATCTTTGATCGCCCTATCGTCAGGCGCCGCGTACGCGGATATGAACTTCAACCGCATCGCAAGCTTCGCCACGCCGCAAAATATGGCGGAAGGCGAAGATACCGCACGCGAAACCTCGCCGGAGATCATCGCGGCCACGGCAGATGGGATGACGCTGGTTTATACCGACAGCCCCCTGGAAGTGATTGGCTTGGTGGATATCACCGATCCCGCCAACCCCGCGCCGCTCGGAAACGTGGCGCTGGAGGGTGAGCCCACTTCTGTCTCCGTTGTCGGCCGCCGCGCCTATGTGGGCGTCAATACATCCGAAAGCTTCACCGAACCTTCAGGCCACCTTGCGGTAATCGATATCGACAGCGGGGAACAGGTGGGCCGCTGCGATATCGGCGGGCAACCCGACAGCATCGCGGTGGATGGCGAAGGCAGCTTCATCGCGATCGCAATCGAGAACGAGCGCGATGAGGATTTGGGCGATGGCCGCACCGGTCAGATGCCCGCAGGCGCGCTTGTCATGATCGATCTCGCCGATGATACCGCGCAATGCGATACGCTGCGCCGCGCGGATCTGACGGGCCTGGCGGAGGTTTCCCCCGAAGATCCGGAGCCAGAATTCGTTGATATCAACGGCGCTGGCGAGGTGGTCGTGTCGCTACAGGAAAACAACCACATGGTGGTTGTGGCACGCGATGGCACGATTGCCAGCCACTTCTCGGCCGGTGCTGTAGATCTCGCGCCCGTCGATACCGCCGAGGAAGGCGCACTCACATTTGACGACACGCTCAGCGCCGTGGTTCGGGAGCCCGACGCCGTGAAGTGGCTTGATGACGACCATTTCGTCACCGCCAATGAAGGCGATATGGATGGCGGTTCGCGCGGCTTCACCATCTTCCACAAGGATGGAACGGTAATCTACGAAAGCGGGCTTGCCTTCGAATACGCGGTCGCCGAAATCGGCCACTATCCCGAAGGGCGATCAGGCAATAAGGGTGTCGAGCCGGAGTCCATCGAAATTGCGACCTTTGGCGATACGCCGATGATCTTCGTGGGCTCGGAACGCGGATCGGTCGTGGGCGTATACGATACCACCGATCCGGCCAGCCCGGAGCTTCAGCAACTCCTGCCCTCCGGCATCGGGCCGGAAGGCTATGTGGCGATCCCCGATCGGAACTTGCTGATCTCCGCCAATGAGGTGGATCTCATCGAAGACGGCGGCGTGCGCGCCCATGTCATGATCTTCGAGTATCAGGAGGCGCCCGCCAGCTACCCGCACCTGACCTCTGCCGGCATTCAGCAGCCCAATGGCGCGCCTGTGGGCTGGGGCGCGATCTCAGGCATGGTGGCCGATGGCAATGGCCTGATCTACGCGGTCAATGACAGCTTCTACGGCATGCAGCCTACGATCTTCACGATCGATCCGAGCCAGACCCCGGCGCGTATCGTCGATTACACCCGCATCACGCGCGCCGGCTTTCCGGCCCAGAAGCTTGATATGGAAGGCATCGCGCTTGATGGCGAAGGCGGCTTCTGGGTTGCCTCGGAGGGGCGCACCGATCGGGTGATCCCCCACGCCATCTACCACGTGAACGCCAAGGGCGAGATCGAACAAGAGATCGGCCTGCCTCCGGAACTGATGGCGGTGGAGCGGCGCTTTGGCTTTGAGGGCGTCACGAAGGTGGGCGATGTGCTCTGGATGGCGGTACAGCGGGAATGGGGTGATGACCCCGACCACCACGCCAAGCTTGTGGCATACAACCTTGAAACAGGGGAATGGGGCGCCGTGCATTACCCCAAAGCTGCGCCGGATACCGGCTGGGTCGGCCTTTCGGAGATCGTGGCCCATGGCGAATTCATCTACGTGGTGGAACGCGACAATCAGATCGGCGACGCTGCGGTGACGAAGAAGATCTACCGCATCCCGGCCACCGAAATGGTGCCTGCGCCGCTGGGTGAAACCCTTCCCGTGGTCACCAAGGAAGAAGTGCGCGATCTGATCCCCGATCTGCGCGCCACTGGCGGCTATGTGCTCGACAAGGTCGAGGGACTCGCAATCTTCGAAGATGGCAGCGCCTGGGTTTCGACCGACAATGATGGTGTCGACGATCACTCAGGCGAGACGATGTTCTTTTCCATCGGAACCGTCGCATCGCCGTCCTGATCCGCGCGAAGCATTTGAAAAACGCCCGGCCACGCCCGGGCGTTTTTTTGTCGCGAATATGCTTGAGAAAGCAAGGTGGCTGACCAGAAATACGCCGGACAAGTCGTGGTCACATTAACAAACACGAATGACAAGACCTAAAGGGCCATGCGTATTATTGATCTCACCAACCGTGAGATTTGGTCTCCACAGTAATAATTTTTCTCCTCGTTCAACCCGTAATGGGTGAGCGCGTTGATCTGGTGGTTGGGGAGCAAAGTATGTCTTATTTCGGCGAGAATCAGGCGGATCAGCGCTGTTCTCCACCGAGTGCATAAGAAGTTCGTGAAGTACTCGAGGAATTACGCAGCGATCATCATATAGCTTCGGTAGATCACTTGAATAGAATCGAACATTTGGTTTTTGGTGGTGGAATGTGCCGGGGCGAAGGGGTTTTGTAAGTTGGGTCTTCCACGAAATAACCCCAGCACCCGTGCATTGCGGCGTTTCTTCGTTGGAGTACTTCTGTGAGCTTCTGGTGGACTTGAAGCTTTAGCGCTCTTACCGCGGGCCGCGGACACATTTGTGAAACAGTTGGGTAGTGCCCAACCCGCACACCGATCATCTGATTGCCCAGAAGGCGATCAAATACCTCGGGGGTGACGTTCAATGACTGTCGAAGTCTGCTGTTCAGGGGCTCATCTATCTGCCCCCATAGTATTGCTATGCTGCCCATTAACCTCGTTTCTTCGGCAGACAGTGGGTTTTCAAAGGGAGGTGTGGAAATGGACGACGTTGAAGACACGGTAAAGAACCTTCTCAAGATGAAGCCCTAACCTCACAATAGGGGTCGGACAGATGGGGGTGAGCCGAAACCTACCCCCGAGAGATCAGAGAAGCCCAAGGGCGATCCTGATCAATAGAAGAACGAGAATTATCCAACTGGCCGCTGCCGGAAGGTGGATCGTCACGTTCAACCGGATATGAATACGCATTGGAATTACCCTTTGCGCGCTCACCCGGGTGAGCAGTTAAGAACTGCTCAGTATTTGTATCCCGCCCTGTCGAGGCGGCTTGCCGTCTCGTATGGCCAATAGAGACGCCGTGCGGCGCTAACGCATGACACAGGGCCGCTAAGCCCTAGGTACGAAGCCGGTTATCCTAGCCCTTCCGGGGTGGGGTCCATTCTGGCACCTAAGGTTGAGGTTAATCGAACTCGCTCTCCCATAGGAGTCTTTTCAGAACGCGTTGAAACCTCTCGGGGGACCAGATTTGATTAGGCACTCGCCCGTGTGTCAGGTCGCCGATGTGAGCCGCTTACCCTCTGCGCCTTTGAAGATCAGATCGGCGCGGATCGTATCGTCAATATCGTGGGCGATACGGTTGTTGTAACGAAACTCGAACTCTGCAGCGTAGCGGTGGAAGTGCTGACGCCCTCAGTGCTGATACACGCCTTCCATACCGCGCTTAAAAATCGATAAGTAGCCCTCAATCGTGTTGGTGTGGATATCGCCGCGCCCATACTCTCCCTTGCCACATCGCAGCCAAGCGCTGATTGAGAAAAATCATGCCGCGCCCCAAGGATTGACCGCCCAGCCGCGTCACACCCACTGTGATGCGTATGACAACCTCGGACGAAGAGCTGGCCTTTGCCGCCGCTGGTGGCGACGGGCGCGCCTTTTCCGTTCTGCTCGAACGGCACTACGATCGGCTCTTTACGCTTTGCTACCGGCTTACGGGCGCGCGCGACGTCGCCGAGGATCTGACGCAAGAGATTTGCACGGCTCTTCCACGAAAACTCGGCGGCTTTCAGGGCACAGCAAAGTTCACGACGTGGCTTTACCGTGTGGCGGTCAATGCCAGCCACGATTGGCGGCGACGCGAAACCACGCGGGTGCGCGCCGCCGATGGCTGGGGCGCCTGGGAAATCGCGCGTCGGGCCGAGATAGCAGAAACGCAGGCTGCCCAACGCTGGCTGCGCGAGGCGATGGCGGCGCTACCGCAGGATCTGATTGATACACTTGCCCTTCTGCTCGACGAGGGGATGACGCAAGCCGAGGCTGCTCGCGTGCTCGATATCTCCGAGGGCACTGTGGCCTGGCGGATGTCGGAGGCAAAAAAGCGGCTCAAGACGATGGGCCAGGAGGCACTCGAAGATGAGTGACGGATTGGAAAAACTGCGCGCCGAGATGGCTCGCAACACACCCGCGCCAGACCCGGATCGCCGCGCCGCAACCTTGCTGCGCGCGCAGGAAAGCTTTGAAGCGTTCCAAGAAAGCGCAGCCCCCGCACGTCCCACTGAACGCCGCACGATCTGGCTGCGGCTTTCGGATGGAGTGACGACGATGATTGATCGAATTTCCCCCCGCGGCGCGATGGTAGCAACAACTGCAGTAGTCGCAGTGGGCGCATTTGTCGTGCTGCCGCAGGATCTATTCCTATTGCCGGACAGCGACTTACAAGAAGAGACGGTTTTGGTTGAGCCAATCCCATTGGATCAGGAACAGGCCACCGGCCTTGCCGTTGCATCGCCGGAAAGCGCCCCTTCACTTGCCGGGAGCCGCGCGCCGCAGGCCCAAATCACAAGCGAGGCGTTTACCGCCGATAGCACTGTGGGCCCCGAACGGCTCTATCCCCCGATCAACACGCCGGATGACCCAAACCGCCGGGTGATCATTATCCCAGAACCTGGGCCTGCCGCTGAAGCCGATACCGAGGCGTTCGCGACGGCAGATCCGAACCCGCTTCGCGTTGTCGCCGAAAATCCGGTCTCCACCTTTTCGATCGACGTGGATACGGCATCCTACAGCATCGTTCGATCATTCCTGACGGCAGGCGGCATACCCCCGCGCCCGGCGATCCGGATCGAAGAGATGCTCAACTACTTTCCCTACGCCTACCCGGCGCCCGCAGGTGATACCCCCTTCGAAGCCACCGTCAGCGTGTTTGAAACCCCATGGAATGCCGACACACAACTCATGCATATTGGCATCCAAGGCGCGCGCCCTGCGTTGGACGATCGCCCTCCTCTGAACCTGGTGTTCCTGATCGACACGTCGGGCTCAATGCAGGATTCCAACAAGCTCCCGCTTCTAAAGCAATCCTTCAGGATGATGCTGGGCGAATTGCGACCCGACGATCAGGTGGCCATTGTCACCTATGCTGGCAATGCAGGGCAAGTGCTTGCCCCAACTGCCGCCGGCGATCGTACTGCGATTGAGGCTGCCCTTGGCCGGCTTGAGGCCGGCGGCTCGACAGCGGGCCAATCAGGGCTTGCGCAAGCATATGCGACAGCTGCCGCAATGGCGGGGGATGGCGAGGTAACCCGCGTGATCCTTGCAACTGACGGTGACTTTAATGTTGGCCTCTCCGATCCGGATGCGTTGGAAGACTTCATTGCGGGCCAGCGCGACACAGGCGTCTACCTTTCCGTGCTCGGCTTTGGGCGTGGCAATCTTGATGATGCAACCATGCAGGCGCTGGCCCAAAACGGAAATGGGCAGGCCGCCTATATCGACACGCTGAGCGAGGCGCGGAAGGTGCTGGTGGATCAACTCACTGGTACGCTGTTTCCAATTGCCAACGACGTGAAGGTTCAGGTGGAGTTCAACCCGGCCACAATCGCTGAATACCGTCTTATCGGCTATGAAACCCGCGCGCTTCGCCGGGAGGATTTCAACAATGATGCAGTGGATGCGGGCGAGATCGGGGCGGGCCATCAGGTGACTGCCATTTATGAGATAACACCCATTGGCTCCCCCGCGGTGGGGATCGATGAGCTCCGTTACGGGCAATCAGACGTTGCCAGCACATCAAATGAACTGGCGTTCCTCCGGCTTCGGTACAAGGCGCCGGGCGGAACTGAGAGCCAATTGATCGAGAGACCAGTATTGCCCGGTCAAGGCGCGCCCAGTGAAGACGCGCGCTTTTCGGCGGCCATCGCGGGGTTCGGCGAGCTGATGCGCGGCAGCGAATTTCTCGGGGGATGGACGTATGGTGATGCGATCAACCTTGCCACAGGCGCACGCGGGGAAGATCGATTTGGCTACCGGGCCGAGGCGATCAGCCTGATGCGGCTGGCCGAGTCGCTCGACCGATAGAACACATAGGGCGCGCCCTTTGGCGCGCCCTGGTTCTCTTCGTTGGCTACGGTCTTAGTTAACCTCTTTCGCCTCCACAGCCTTGCCGTTGAGCGTTTCGCCGTTGGCAATCTCGATACGGCGGGGCTTCAGCGCTTCGGGAACTTCGCGCTGCAGATCGATGTGAAGCATACCGTTCACATGGCTGGCGCCGGTCACGCGCACATGGTCGGCCAGGTGGAACCGGCGCTCAAAGGCGCGGTTCGCGATTCCGCGGTGCAGGTAGGTGCGTTCGGTTTCGTCTTTTTCCTTGCGGGCCGAAACGATCAGCGCCTGTTCGCGGACTTCGACATTCAGTTCAGCATCCGAAAAGCCCGCAACAGCGATGGAGATGCGGTAAGCATCATCGGCCGTCTTTTCGATATTGTACGGGGGGTAGGACGCGGTGGCGCCGGTATCGGTCAGCACCCGATCCATCAGGTCGGCAATCTGATCAAAGCCGACAGTTGCACGGTAAAGCGGTGCAAGATCAAACGTTCGCATGGGTTATCCTCCAGTGAGCGACAACGTGTTTTGCGCCCTCCCATCGGGACAGGCGCGATGTGTGACAGAGCCGCTTGGGGCCTCCGACGTTTCTTAAGTAGGAATACCCATTTCGCCGTTCAAGACTTGCGCCTAAGGCCGCGGCTCCGGCGCCATAAGCGCGCGCAGCTGCCCCACGCGCGGGGCGGCAAGCACCGCGAACGCCCTCGATTTGTAGCCTTGCTGCGCACGGGCCGATAGAATGCCAACAAGTCCAAGCCCCTCGTCCGTGGACGCCAGAACGGGTGAGCCCGATTCGCCGGTCACCACAGGGCAATCCAACGTCGTGAGCCAGCGCTCAGCGGCTACGACCGGGCAGCGGCGCTCCTGCGCGCGATAGCCATTGGCGCCGAGCCACGCGGCAAGCATGACCTGCGCCCCAGCGCCAGGCGGATCAGAAAGCACCGGGAAGGGCCGTGCGATGCTTGCCGGGATCGGGCTGGCCAGCCGGAGCAGCGCGATATCCGCGCCAAGCCGCGCCGCAATGGGCGCTTGACCGTCGAGAAAGAGAGGATGTGCAACCACTTGCACGATCTCGCGCTCGGTGGCGGGGTGACCCGGATATGCCCCGGTGCGAAAGCGAATAGATCCTGGGCGTTCATCGATCCGTTCCCGAACCGTGGTGGCGCAATGTGCGGCCGTGAGGGCAAGATCGGGTGCGATCAGAACCGCCCCGCAGCCATCACCCCCACCTTCCCTTAGTGTTCCTGCCCCAGCCGCTGGTGGCGGCCCCGCCGCGAACGCAACCTGTGCTGCAACGCAGGCTGCCGCGATACCCTTAAAACACACACTCCACATGCCTGTATGTGAAGCCGTGTGGCGATGAAACTCAATAGGTTTTTAGGGGCGGATGAACTTTGCGCCACCGCCCGACGGGGGGCTGTCAATCGTAAGCCGCCGAATGCGCGGGGTTCCCGATTCGCCAGACGCCGCCCGGCCCGGTTCAAGCGCATCGCGCAGGGCGAGAAGCGCGCTGCCATCAAGCCCCGTGCCGAGGGCCACCTGGCGCCCGCGCACTTCTGCCTTTGCTGAGACGACCGATACGATTCGGGGGGCGCCATCTTCCCCGATTACAAAGACCGGTGCGCCGGACGACCCAAAATCAACATCGCACGACATCACCAGCGTGCCCGCGGGCCGCCCTAATATGTGGCACACTTCCTGAAGCGCAGGCCGGTCCGCCCGGTCCTTCGCATAAGAGACAACGCCAACCTCGGCGCCCTTCCGGGGCCGTTGCTCGGTTTCAAAGGGCGTCACGGAGTTGTTTTGGATCGGGGCAGACAGCGCGAGGAGCGCCACGTCTTCGGCCACGTGATCTGCGCCTTGAGGGCCCGTATAGCGGTAGTGCGGGTGAATGACCGATTTGCGTACCTGCCGCGTTGCCGCGGCGCGGCCATTGCGCCAGCCCGCACGAAACGCAATCTCATGATCGCCGATCCGGGCCTTGGACTCGGGATCGAATAGGCAGTGAGCGGCGGTCAAAACCACATCGGGTTCGATCAACGCCCCTGTACAAAAGCTGGTTGTGCCAATGTCGAGGCGGCCCACCGCCTCATACCCCTTGCTATCCTGCGCCGTGATCAGCGCTTTGAGGCCGTTTTGATCGACTGCTCCGGCCGCGCTTGCCCCAAAAAGGGCGGCAAGCATTACACTGGTCAACGCGCGCATAAATGATCCCTTCGCCCCGTCGCTGAGTTATACGACGCTGTGCGGCAGGATTAAGGCTTTGTTCGGGAAAGGCCGCGGGGTGTCACCCTGCGCCAACACGCCCATCGCAGAAGCGTGAAGGCAAAGCAAGTTGGAAACCGGTACACCGTGAGCGACAATTCTAGAGGTAAAGGGCTGAGAAATGCGCAAACTCTTACTTATCGCCGCCTGCAGTGCCGTAGCGACCACCGCCATTGCAGACCCCGCGCAAATCGTCGAGATCGATGCAGTGGAGCGTGGCGGGGCATGGCAGTTTTCGGTGACGCTGCTACACGAGGATACCGGGTGGGACGACTACGCCGATGGATGGCGGATCGAGGCGCCCGACGGCACCGTTCTCGGCACGCGTGAGCTCTTGCATCCGCATGTGAACGAACAGCCCTTCACACGGTCGCTTTCGGGCGTCGAAGTCCCCGAAGACCTTGGGGAAATCGTGGTGCGGGCCCGCACAAATGTTGATGGCTGGGACGACGCCACCGTTTCGGCGGAGCTGCCGCGGTAGAACTGCCGCTCGCTTCCAGCCGAACTTCATGATGCTGATCGGCGGGCAGTGCCTGACGATGCGAAACCGCTCGAACCTGATTGACGTAATCGGCTCTGCAAGCCGTTCACGGGTTTCATGGCACTGAACGGTTCCAAACAAAGAAGCGCTGCGCCCCATAGGGCTATGTCGCGGCAGGCCTCGCCCGACGGCCTTCCCACAGCCAAGCCCCGACCGCGAGGGCGGCGGCAATCAACAGAAACAGCCACGCTGGCAGAACAGGGCGCACGGTGATGTCTGCGGTCAGAAACGCCTCGCGCGGGGTGATCCCGATCCAGCCGCGGCCCGCCGCCGGGCGACCGGGCCGCACTTGTCGAATATCCGGCGCACCCGCCTCGATGGGCAGAACACCGCCGCGCGTCGCGTCAACAAGCGGATCAAGCACCTCGGCACTCGCGATGGTTTGCACAAACTCACGTGGCGCCGCGGGGCCAAGGGCAATCACAGCCTCTTCGTCGCCGTTCACCAGCCGATAAAGCCCGATCTCCGGCGCATCATACTCAGCGGTAAAGCGCCCCGGCGCCGTTTCGGACAGCGTAAGGCTCAGCGTCTCCCCGTCGGGCCCAGTAAGTTCGAGTTCGGGCACCGTCTCTTCCAGTGTGCGGCGCGTAATCGTCATGGTCTGCCCGGCGGCAGTGACCATAAGGGCCTCTTCCTCAAGCTGTGGCTCTTTCATCATCCAGTGGGCAAGCCGGCGCAGCAATTCCAACTGCGGCCCCCCGCCCTCGTAGCCGCGGGACCAGAGCCAGGCATGGTCGGAGGCCATTAGCGCCACGCGCCCCTCGCCCACACGGTCGAGCACCAGAAGCGGGCGTTCGTCGGGTCCGGCCATCACTGTCTGGCCACGCTCGGCCGTCACGTCGACCAGCCGCAACCAGCGGCCCCAAGGCGCATCGCCCTCTTCCGCCGTTTGGGCGAGGGGCGAGAATGCCGCGAGCCCTTCGGTTACCGGGTGGCGGTTTCCAAGATCCGTGATCTCTGGCAGAAACGGATCTTCGATAACCCGGCTTGTCGGTGCCGCGGGCACGATATCGCCTAGGGGTGAGCGGTAGATCGAGCTTGCGGTGGCAAAATCCGGCCCCGCCGCCACGAGCACCGCACCGCCCCGTTCCACGTAGTCGCGCACATTGTCGAGGTAGATCGACGGCAGGATCCCCCGCCGCTTATAACGATCAAAAATGATCAGATCGAACTCGTCGACCTTCTCCAGAAACAACTCGCGCGTCGGGAAGGCTATGAGTGACAGTTCGTTAACAGGTACGCCATCCTGCTTTTCCGGCGGCCGAAGAATAGTGAAGTGTACGAGATCCACCGAACTGTCAGATTTAAGCAAGTTCCGCCAAGTGCGTTCGCCTGGATGCGGCGCGCCAGAGACGAGAAGCACGCGCAGGCGATCCCGCACCCCGTTGATCTGAACCACCGCGGAATTGTTGCGATCGGTCAGTTCGCTCTCTGCAGCGGGCACGGTGAACTGCAACACGTTCAACCCGCCATGGGGCAGCGTGACAGGCAATTCCAGTGCCTGCCCCACTGGCACGTCGAAGATTTCAGGTTCCCCACCATCAATTGAGATCTCAAGGCTGGCGGTTGCGCCGATGCCTTCTGGCACGGCACCCTGATCCTCGATCTCAAGTGTCAACGTAACGGGTTCACCCAAGATCGCGAAGGCCGGGGCGTTTTGCACGATCAGCCGCCGATCCCAATCATCTTCACGCCCCGTCAGCAGAACGTGCAGCGGTGCCGGAAGCTCCGGCGCACGTTCGATATCGTGCACCTGGCCATCGGTGACAAGGATCGCGCCTGCGAGCCGGGCCCGCGGTTCTTCAGCCATGACGTCCGCCAGCGCGGACAAGACAAGACTGCCGCCGTCGCCCTCGGCGTCGGCCACCGTTGTGACGCGAAGCTCGGTGTTTTCAAGCGCGGCGATTTCGCTCTCGATCGCCTCCAGCGCCTCCGCCGTCTGGCCTGCGCGATCCGAAATGCGCTGGCTTGCGGTCTCGTCGATCACGGCGATCACAATATCCGTCAGCGGCTCACGTTCTTCGCTTTGAACAGAGGGGTTGCCGATTGCCATCAGCAGGGCGACAAGCGCCAGGGCGCGGAGGAATGCGCCGGACAGGCGGCGCCAGGCCGCAAAGGCCAAGAATACCGCAGCCGTCGCGATCAGTGCCCAGAAGACCGGAGTGGGCACCAACGGATCGAAGATGATCGCGCTCTCCATCGTCTACTGCCCCAACCTGTCAAGCAACGCCGGCACGTGCACCTGATCTGACTTATAGTTGCCGGTGAGCACATGCATGATGAGGTTGATGCCGAAACGATAGGCGATCTCGCGTTGCCGCTCGCCCGTAAAGCCACGGCCGACTGGATACATTTGCCGCCCGTTCTGATCGATCGCCCAGGCCGCAGCCCAATCGTTACCGCCGATCACGATCGGGGTCACGTTGTCGTTCAGGTTGCGGAATGGCATACCCTCGGCACGTTCCGCATCGCGCGGCGCGGCTTCCACCCAAACGTCGCGGCTGGCATGGCGGCCAGGAAAATCCTGCAAGAGGTAGAAGGTCCGCGTCAGTACGTGATCCTCCGGCACCGGCTGTAGCGGCGGAATATCAAGAGGGCGCGCTAGCTCCTGCAGCTTGCGGCCCGCAGGGCTTCCTCCGCCAAAGCGGGCGATATCTGCATCGCGCGTATCGAAAACGATCATTCCCCCGGTGCGCAGGTAAGTGTTCAGGCGGGAATAGGCCTCTGCCGAAGGCGTAGGCTGGTTTGGCGTGACCGGCCAATAGAGGATCGGGAAGAAGGCCAGTTCATCGGTTTCAAGATCCACGGCGATGGGTTCTGCAGGCTCAACCGATGTGCGGCGGCTCAGCATCTGCGACAGGCCGTAGAGCCCGGCGGCTGAGGTTTCATCTAGGCTTCGGTCGCCCGTGATCACATGGGCGAGCACCACCTCGGTTGTCGCCTCAAGTGCAAATGCATCATCCGCCTCTTGCGCCACCGCCGCGCCGGGGACGTAGATGAAAAGCGCAATAGCAACCGCAAGTGCGGTTGCAACGTTGGGCCGCGGGCCTGACAGGCGGCCCGACAGCCAGAGCGCGGCCAGAATATCGAGAAGCAGAAAGATCGCCGCAGCGGTGAGCAATGCGCCCTTCAGGGCGGTTTCCCGGGCAACTACAAGCCCTTCTATCGCCACGCGCGGCGGCCAAACAGCTGGGCCCACAACCGTTTCTGCCCCCACCGCGTTGATCGCCAGCCGCTGATCTTCACCGGTGTAAAGGCCCGGGCGCAGGTCTGGTCCGATCACAGGTTCGGCCAAACGCTCACCGGGAATGCCGGGCAAAACGCCCGCGTCGATCACATCACCAAACGCCGTCAGCACCTGGTCGGGCGTCCACGTCGTGCCTGCAAGATCCTCCGCGCTTGGGCTTGCGGGGCGGGTGGACACTGCAAGACGTTCCAACATCTGCACAAACAGGCCCGAAAGTGGGAGCGATGACCATTCGGCATTTGCTGTGACGTGGAACAGCACGATTTGCCCCTGTTCGATGCGCTTACGGGTTACCAGAGGGGTGCCGTCTGCCAGTGCGGCAATCGTGCGCTCTGAAAGCGTCGGGTCCGGCTGGGCCATGACTTGCGCGGTCACGCTCACCTCTTCGGGCACCGGAAGGCCGAAGAACGGTGAGTCTTCGCTAAAGGCCCGCAGCGTTTTCGGCTCACCCCAACTCATTGCGCCACCCACCGAGCGGCCGCCCTCGCGCAGGCGCACGGGCATAAGCGGATCCTCGTCGCCCCGGCTTACATCGCTTGCCGCCAATCGCGGGCCGGCGAAACGCACCAGCAAGCCGCCGCCTTCGATCCATTCCAGGAGCGGCGCAGCCTCGGCATCAGAAATCGTGGCAACGTCAGCCAGTACGATCGCATCGGGGTTTGACAGAATGATATCGGCCAGCGGCCCGTCGATCAGATCAGCCGTCGGCTCGAGCGCTTGCTCGAGGTAATGAGTGGGCGACAGCAGTTCGAGCCCCTCGCGGTCATCCCGCCCCGCGATCAACGCCACTTCCCGGCGACGCAGCGCATCGTCTGTGAGCGTGACGGCGCCTGCAGACCGCACGCCTTCGATCTCAAACCGGGTGATGCGGTTGCGCAGTTCCGGTGGGAGCGAAAGCTCAACCTCGGCATCAAGGTCAGACGGCGGGAAGCGAAGATCTGCCCGGGCAAGAACGCGGGGCGTGCCATTCGGGTCAAGCCCTTGTGCGGCAATCGTCAGGCTGGCGGGCTCGCCCTCAATCGCGCGGGTGCCGCGCAAAAGGATGCGGCCATCTTCGAACAGTGCCGGCCTCATGGCGTAGATGGGCCGCGCGCTTTGAAACACGGTGACGGCGCCCTGTGCCTCGGCCCGCTCCAAAAGCGCTTCGCGCCAGGGGTAAGCAACGCCGTCCGACATCCAGAACGTTTCAAAACCGCCTTCTGCTGCTTGATCCCACCAGGCCAGAACATCTTCCTCGCGTGGCGCCCACGGTTCCGGCCGCAAGCTTGCGAGGCGCGCCCGGAGCGCGTCGGCGGGCTGGAACGCCAGCGCGCCGGCGGGTGGGTCTGTCAACGTGACAATGGCAGCGGGCCGGCCGTTGCGGCTGGCTTCTTCGAGAAGCTGGTCCACGCGGTCGAGCCGTTGGCCCCAATCGCGGGCATCGGCCCAACTGCCATCGATCATCACCAGAAGCGGCCCGTCACCTGATTGCTGCGCCTGCGGGTTTAGAACTGGGCCCGCAAAGCCGACGATCACCGCGGCAATGGCCAACGTGCGCAGCACTAACAGCCACCAAGGTGTCTTATCCGTTTCGCTATCGTCGTCTTCAAGGCCGAGCAGCAGCGTAACCGCCGGAAACATCCGGCGCACCGGCGCCGGCGGCACGGCGCGCAGCAGGAACCACAAGATCGGCAGCGCGATCAGGCCCAGAAGCAGCGCGGGGGCAGTGAAGCCAAGGGAGCCGATCGTAAACATCAGTGCACCCGCTCGATTGCCTGATAAAGCCAGAGCAGCGCGGCGCTTGCCGAATGATCGGTGTGGTAAGTGGAGTACTGCCACCCCGTCACGCGGGCCAGCGATTGCAGCGCCGCCTTCCGTTCGGCCAATCGATCCAGGTAGCGGTCGCGCAAATCGCGCGCCTTGCGGGTTTCGAAATCTAGGGAGCCTGCGACAGAATGGAAGATCGTGCGCCCCTCGAAGGGAAACGCCTCTTCCTGCGGGTCGAGCACCTGCACGAGCGCGCCTTCCACCCCGCGGTCCGCTGCTTTCGCAATAGCGCGCTCCACCGGCGCCACGTCGCCAAGGAAATCCGACAAGAACACCGCCTGCGCGTGGGCCGGCAAGCCGCGCACCTCGGGGCGCGCGTAATCATCGGCGTTGCCGTCATCGCTGAGCGTATCGGCAAGGCGCATAAGCTGCAGTTCGCCCGACCGGGGCGGCAGGCTGAGATCGGCCATGCCCACCCGTTCGCCCCCGCGGATGAGCAGGCTGGCGAGCGCAAGGGCCAGAACGCGCGCGGCATGGGCTTTCGTGGGCAGGTTGGGGGTTGAGGCAAAGTGCATGGATCGGCCCGGATCAACCCAAAGCACGATGCATTGCGCCGCCTGCCATTCTTTTTCTCGCACGAAATGGGTGTCGGACCGGCCCGAGCGGCGCCAATCCACCATGCGCGCCTCGTCCCCGGGTCGCGCAGCACGGTATTGCCAAAACTCATCGCCAAGGCCCGAACGGCGGCGGCCATGCTCGCCCAGCTGAACAGACGACGCCAAGTGATCAGCCGCCGCAAGAAGCGGCGGCAGGGGCGCGGCAAGATCTTCGGCGCGCGCGCGAAGATCGGTAGCCTGGCTCACGCGGCAGCCTCCACGCGGGTGACCCGCTCCGCCACCTCGGCGATCACGCTGGACAGATCGGCACCGCGTGCCCGGGCAGCGAAGGTCAACGCCATGCGGTGTGACAGCACCGGTGCCGCCATTGTCGCCACATCTTCGGGCGACGGCGCCAGTCGGCCCTCCAGAAGCGCCTGGGCACGAACTGTCAGCATAAGCGATTGTGCGGCGCGGGGGCCCGGGCCCCAGCCCACGTTCTGCTTCACCGACTCCGGCGCTGCGGCGTCTTCGGGCCGGCAGGCGCGCACGAGATCCAGGATCAGCTCAAGTACCGCCTCGCCCACCGGCATCCGGCGGACAAGCGCCTGGGCGGCCACAAGATCGGCCGGAGTAAATACTTGCGTTGAATCGGCCTCGCTCACACCGGTGGTCGCAATCAGGATGTCGCGCTCGGTTTCACGATCGGGATAGGGCACGTCGATCTGAACAAGGAAGCGGTCAAGCTGCGCTTCGGGAAGCGGATATGTGCCCTCCTGCTCAATCGGGTTCTGCGTGGCGAGCACATGGAAGGGCGCGGGCAGAGCATGGGGCTGGCCCGCGATGGTAACCGATTTCTCCTGCATCGCCTGCAAGAGCGCCGATTGCGTACGAGGGCTCGCGCGGTTGATCTCATCCGCCATCAGAAGCTGGCAGAAGATGGGGCCCTCAATAAATTTGAAGGCCCGGCTGCCATCGGCGCCGGTTTCCAGCACTTCGGAGCCCAAAATATCGGCGGGCATCAGGTCGGGTGTGAACTGCACGCGGGCGCCATCAAGGCCTAAGACCGTGGAAAGCGTATCGACGAGTCGGGTCTTTCCAAGTCCCGGAAGACCGATCAGAAGGCCGTGGCCGCCACAGAGAATCGCGGAAAGGACGAGGTCCACTACCCGCTCCTGCCCGATGAAGCGCTTGGTAATGCTGGCTTTTGCCTCGGCAAGCTTCTCGCCAAGTGCCTCGATCTCTGCCACGAGATCCTGCTCGTCGCTCATGCCGCGCCTCCATGCTTGAATCTTTTGGCCATTAAACGGAACTATCCCGTCAAATCCAAATGGCAAAATCGTTAACTGCACCCGTGAGTGACAAACCTTCAGCAGAAAGCCTAGCGGCCAGCGCACGTGCCGCAACAAAAGGCGGTTTGCCGCCCGTTCATCTGTGGAACCCGCCCTTTTGCGGCGATCTCGATATGCGGATCGCGCGGGATGGCACGTGGTTTTACCAGGGCACGCCGATCGGGCGCCCGGGGCTTGTGAAGCTCTTCTCATCGATCCTGCGGAAGGATGGCGCGGATTTTTTCCTGGTTACACCGGTTGAGAAGGTGGGCATCACCGTGGAGGATGCGCCCTTTGTTGCGGTGGATTTTGAGGCCGTGGGTGCGGGCGAGGCTCAAGAACTGATCTTTGAAACCCATGTGGGCGATACGGTGACGGCCGGGCCTGAAGCGCCGGTCCGCGTGGTGCGCGATGCCGAGACGGGCGAGCCTTCGCCTTACGTGCTGGTGCGTGCGAACCTCGAAGCGCTGATTGATCGGAAAAGCTTCTACCGGCTGGTGGATCTTGGCACGCATCACACCATCGACAAGAAATCCTGGTTCGGCCTTTGGTCTGCTGGCCAGTTCTTTCCGATCCTGCCCTCTGAGGAGCTTGGCTGAGCTTCGGCGCATCGCGGGCGCCGTCCCCCTATGGAGAATCCGAAACATGCTGCCGAAACGGCTTGCGCCCTACTTACTTGCGTTCCTGCTGTCGGGCGTCATGTCCTTTCTTGTCTCCGGGATCTCAACCTACCGCGCCATCGGGGCACCGGACGGGTTTTTTGGCACGTGGATGAGCGCGTGGTCCCTCGCATGGGCCGTGGCATTTCCCACGCTTGTGGTGTTCCGGCCAGTGATTACACGCCTTGTCGCCCGGGTCACAGCCGACTAACGCCGAAACGGCGACGGTCGCAGGCCTGCCTCCAGTGAGCGCACCACATCGGCGATGCGCTTGGCGCGCGTGGGTTCTGTCTTCGCGAGCTTGATCCACTCCAGGGTGCCGCGCTTGACCGATCGCGGATAGGCCTCCCACCCGTCCACCATCCCGCCCAGCGCGGCATCCAGATCCAAGGGCCGTTCCAGCCGCTCTACATCATCGAGAAACACCCACATGCCGTTGGCCTCGGCTGCAGCGATCTTGGCCTCGCCGGCTTCGGTCATCTGGCCAAGGGCTCTCATGCGCGCAACGATATCTTTGTTGACGGCAGACCAGGCAGACGCCTCCTTTCTGGGTGAGATGAGGTGCATCATCCGGTCGTCATCGACGCCGCGCACCGAGCTGTCGATCCAGCCCCAGCAGATCAGTTCTTCAACGACTTCACCAAACGGAAGATAGTTCGGGTGATGTTTCTTGAAGGTGATGGCCCAAACGGAGCCGGAGCTGGCGTGGTTCTCTTGCAGCCAAGCGCGCACCGCGGCCCGGTTGGCAAACTCGATGCGCGGCGCGTCCTTGCTCATGGCCTGTCGCGCCCTGGGCCCTTCATCAATGGGCTTTCGCCCAATTCGCGCCCTGGCCCGCATCGACGACAAGCGGCACCGAGAAATGCACTGCAGGATTGGCAGCACCCTCCATGACTTCGCGTGCACGGCTTACAAGATCATCGACCGCGCCGTCTTCCACCTCGAAAAGCAGTTCGTCATGCACCTGCAGAAGCATCTTCGCCGGCAGGCCCTCTATGGCGGCAGGCATTCGTATCATTGCCCGACGGATCACATCCGCCGCCGTGCCCTGGATCGGCGCATTGATCGCGGCGCGGCGGGCGAAGCCCGCATGGGGCCCCTTGGCATTGATCTCGGGCGTATTGATCCGCCGGCCGAAACGCGTTTGCACATAACCGTTTTCCTTGGCGAACTTGATCGTGTCATCCATGTAGGCGCGAATGCCCGGAAAGCGCTCAAAATACCGATCGATGAAGCCCTGCGCCTCGTCGCGCGGAATGCGCAGGTTGCGTGCAAGGCCGAAGCCGGAAATGCCGTAGATCACGCCAAAATTGATGGCCTTTGCCTGGCGCCGGATCTCCGGCGTCATCTCTTCGAGCGGAACGTTGAACATTTCCGAGGCCGTGGCGGCATGAATATCCTGCCCCTCGTGAAACGCTTCCTTC
>JBCCRC010000017.1:0-53152 GCA_039208375.1 Pseudomonadota bacterium
GAGCAAGTAGCCGGCCACTTCCTCGGCCGTCTCGATGCCTGCCGCTGCGATATCCGCGGCCAGATCGATCCCGTATTCCTGCCGGCGCTCGGCCACATCGGCGATCTGGTTATAGCTCGCCACCATGGTGGCCGAATTCAGCCAAGCGGCTGCGTATTCCGGCAGGCCCGTGGGCACCGGGAAGCGCAGGTAGCTTTCACCGGCGCGCTCAAACGCATTGCGGAAGCGGGTGTAGAAATCGCTGTCGTCCGAGTTTTCTGGCCGAGCCCCAAAGGCACGGATCGTCGACACGGCGTATTCGAAGGGCGTTTTGGCCTTATTGCGCTGGTAACTCGCGTTGGTGATGTAGGCCGGGTGAAGCAGGATCGCCCGCAACATCGGCTCGATCTCGCCACCCGTGGCCGCCCAGGAGGCCACGCAGGCATCTACGAAAGCCTGGGGCGGCGTATCAGCCACCAGAAGCTGAACCATTTTCCCGCAGGTGCGCCTTTGGGTGAACGGGTGGTTGGCGAGGATCGCCACAAGCTCTTCCCCTTCCTGCACACCCGCAGCGCCAGACCGGCCTGCGATCGTCGTGTTCAGGAACGGGATGACCTTGTCATCCTCGTCATGGCGGTCAGCCCGGAAGAGGAACCGGTATTCGCGCGCCACGCCATCGGCATCGGGGTTCGTGCGCTCATAGCCCCATCCGGTGAAGATGCGCGATACCGCGATCACGTCGTCGGGGCCGTAGCCGGCCTCCACACCAACGGTGGAGAGTTCGAGGATCTCGCGACCGTAGTTTTCATTAAGATTGCCGCGACGGTTCTGATCGTTATCGAGGTATTGCGACATCAGCGGGCTGCGCGCGCTGTAAAGAAGAAGGTCCGCGAAGTTGCCGAACGCATTGTCACGGAAGAACTGCCGGTCGGTGATGTTCTGCTGGTACATGTCGGTGTCTTTCGTCACCGCATGGAAGTGGTTCGCCCAGAACCGGCCCATCACCTCTTGCAACTGGCGCTCGCTAAATGCGGCGTGGGCGATATCGTAGTTAGTAAGAGACTGCAGAAGGCGACTGCCATTTTCGTTCGTGGGGTCCAGCAGGCCCTGGGGGTTCATTGCGGCGAAGGCTTGATCGTTGATCGTCTCTGGGCTGAGCTGTTCTTCCACATAGGCCGCAAATCCCATCGCCCGAACCCGCGCGTAAAGATCGGGCGTTGCGCCGAATGTCAGACGGCTGAGCGCCTGGCCGACGCCATCCTGCGCTGGCATGCCGGTCAGCGTGTAGCTGATCGGTTGCGCCTCTACCTCATCACTCGCCGTCGAGGCTCCAGTGAGGGTCACCTGCACCGCCTGGCCCGACGCGAAATCCTCGGGGAAGAGGCGCAGCGCGAACTGTCCGGTTTCGGGGCCGACATCAACGGTTGTTGTGCGGTTCGACGAGGAGATCGAGACATTTACGATGTCGAACATCGAGTTGTTCTGGACAGCGCCGAACAACGTGCTGCCGGAGGCTGGCACCTGGCCCTCTGAGTTGCCCGCTGAGGTTAGCTGCACGGCCTGCGTCAGCTGCGGGTTAGCCGGGGGCGAGAGCGGCGACATGCGCACGAGGTCTGCTGGCGGTGCCGTGGGGGTGCCCGTATCAGGCGTAGGCACTCCTGGTGTGACCACATTTGTTCCACCGGACGGCACACTTGATCCTCCGCCGCTGCCACCGCCACCGAAGCCGGAATTCGGCCCACCGCCCGACGAAGACATGCCGGACCCACCAGTCGACGGCACGGAGCCAATGCTGCTGCTGCCGCCGGACGACGTGGTGCCGCCTGTTTCTGTGGCCGGGGCCGCGGCCATGCGCGTGCCACCACCAAAGCCACCGCCCATTGTGCCGCCCATACCGGCATCCGCAGTTTCGCCCGTGCCCCCCTGTGGCGACATCGGCTGCGCCTTGCTGGATTTTGAGGACGAGCCGCCAATCGAAAATGCCTCGCGCTGCGCCGTCGGCGCCATGCCCGGAAGCGCGCCGCCGCCGGGCGCGGTGAGAGCAGCATCGGCCGTCTCCGTGGGCGATTGCGGCAAAGCGGAGTTTTCAACCGTTAGTGTTGCCGCCTCGTCCGCGGTGATCGCAACGCTCGCGTCAACCAGCTGCTGGGGCGTATCGCCGATCGGGCCGAACGTCAGATCCGTCAGTGCTGCGGCTTCGGGATCAAACCCTTCAATCTCAATGGCGTGGTCGCCCGGTGTAAGGGAATGCAGCGCGGTAATTGTTGCGTCGGCATCGCCTGTGACCTGGCCGGTGGTATCGATTACAAGCTGGCCGTCGATCTTCAGCTTTATGCCCGAGCCCATGGGCGCCTCAAACCGGTAGAGCCCCTTTGCGGGCACAGTGATCTTCCGAAACTGGCCATCGGCCGCGCCAGCGGCATCCGTCGGCGGGGTAAGTGCGAGTGCTGCCGGGGTTAGCGCTTCGACGGAGGTGGGCGCTTCGACAGGCGCCGCGGCCTCGGGCGCGGCGCTCATCTGCGCAACGGCGAGACCGGAGCCAGACACAAGCGCGATAATGGCAGCGGTGGAAACGAAGTGAGCTTTCCCAAATGGCTTTGGCATTGGCGTTCAAATCCCTAACAAGACCGTTCCGGCGTGGCGCTGCTTTGTGGCAATAATGGGCCCGCTCTTGGGGCCGGATTTGGCAAAAGTGAGATGCCGTAATCGCTGGAGCGCCAGTGGCGGCGCCGAAACCCTCAATGTTTCAAAAGCAACGACATTGAAACAGTCCGCCATAATTCAGAACATTGAAAACGTTGCGAAAAAGGGCGGAATCCCATAGGTTCCACGCGGGGCAGACGCCGCGATGCGGCGCAATCGAGCGGACGTGAATGGTGCGGAATTCTGCCGTTGTCAGCCGTGTGCGTGGCCGGACGGACTGGTTGCTGGATGCGGGCCTTCTTACATCGGATGCCCTCGCGAACGCCGTCTCGGTGGCCGAGCACTCCGGCCAGCCGTTGCGGCAGGTTCTTGATCGGCTCGGGCTGGTGTCCCAACGCGCCTGGGCTCAGGCCGCCGGGCGCAGCACAGGGTTAAGATGCATCGAGGCGGATGACTTCCCCGACATCCTCGCATCGGATGACAGGCTGTCGTCGCACTACCTGCGCCGCCATGGGCTTGCCCTTCTTTCGCTCGATGGCGAGCGGCCCTGGATCGCGATTGCCGACCCCACGGATATGCATGTGCGTCAGGCGCTTTCGATCGTGTTCGGGCGCGAAATCGATTACGTCGTCGCCACCGAACGCGACATCGAAACCGCATTGACCCGCAGCGAGGCCGCCGAACAGGCGGCCGACGATGCAGAGGGCGCGCTGCTTGACGGCGGCGCGCCGGGCGCGTTCGACACCGACCGCCTTCTGGAACTCGCCAATAACGCGCCCACCGTGCGTTACCTCGACTGGCTCTTTTCCAAGGCTGTCGAAAGTGGCGCAACGGATATTCACATCGAAATGCTGGAAACCAAGCCCCGGGTGCGGCTGCGGATAGACGGTGTTCTGGTGCCCACGCAGCCCATCGAGCGCCACCTTTACGACGGTGTCGTCTCGCGCCTTAAAATCCTCGGCGGGATGGACATCAGCGAGCGTCGCCTTCCGCAGGATGGCAGCATCCGTCAGCAAACCTCGGGTCGCACGGTGGATGTGCGCGTGGCCAGCGCGCCCACGGTGCATGGCGAAGTGATGGTCCTAAGGCTTCTCGACAGCAGCCAGGCCCGTGCGCGGCTCGATCGGCTGGATCTCTCGCCTGAGGGGATGCAGCGCCTCAACGCGGCGCTGCGGCAGCCGAACGGGCTGATACTGATGACCGGCCCCACCGGCAGCGGCAAGACCACCACGCTTCATGCCGGTTTGGCGGAACTCAATGATGTGGGCCGCAAGATCATCACCATTGAAAACCCCGTCGAGATCCAGAACCCGGGCCTCATCCAGATGGAAGTGAAGCCGGAACTTGGCTGGTCTTTCGCCAGCGCGCTGCGCTCGGTTCTGCGGCATGACCCCGATGTGCTGATGGTGGGCGAAATCCGCGACGGGGAAACCGCCGAACTGGCGGTGCGCGCGGCGATGACGGGCCACCTCGTGCTCTCAACCCTTCACACAAACCGTGCTTCAGAAGCAGTGATGCGCCTGAAGGATATGGGGGTGCCGGAGTATCTCCTCTCCTCCGTGCTGCGCCTTGTAGGCGCCCAGCGACTGATCCGAACGCTTTGCCCGCACTGTTCGAAGCCCATCGATGCGGCCACCCGGGCGCGACTGGACCGGCTGCTTCAGGCCTTTGCCGAGGCGGTGCCCGAGCTGGGGCCACCGGCCAACTGGGATCTGCGGCGGGCGACTGGCTGTGAAGCCTGCAACAACTCTGGCTATCTCGGGCGCCGTGCGCTGTTCGAATTTGTGGATGTGGGCCGAGGCGAAATGCAGCCCGTGAGAACGATGGGTGCCGAAGCGATCACCTTGTTTGCCCAAGGAGAGACGACGCTTAAGGAAATGGCCAGCGTCTTCGGCTCTGGCAAGTTCTGGGTGTAAGCGATGCGCGAAACCGCTCCACCGCAAGAACGCCAGTTCGACTATAAGGCGCGGGATGCCACTGGGCGGCACCGCACGGGTGTGCTGACCGCGTCAGACCACTTGCAGGCCACACGCCGTTTGCGCGAGCAAGGCCTCTTTCCGATTGAAGTGGATGCTGTTGGGGCCGCCCCCGCCGCGGCGCGACGCCCCAAAGCCCAAACCCAACGGCGGATCAAGGATGCCCCTGCGCCGCGCCTCACCGCCCGCGCGCGGGCCAACTTCCTGACGCGGCTGGCGAAGCTCGCAGGCGCAAAGATTTCGATCGACCGCGCGCTTTTGATCATGGCCGAGGGCGAGAAGAGCGCAATTGCAGCCTCCGCCGCGGCTCTGCGGCTGCATATCCGCGAAGGCGGCAGCCTCGTGGACGGGCTTCGAAGCCATGCGCAGATCGAAGACGCCGCCACCTTGGCGCTTGTGCGGGGCGCGGAGGTTTCGGGCGAAGTTGACGTGGCCCTGGCCACCGCGGCCGGCATCCACGAGCAGCGCCTGTCGGTGGCACGGCGGGTGACAACCGGCCTGATGTACCCGTCGCTTCTGCTCGTGGTTTCGCTTCTGTCGCTCGGCGTGATCATGATTGCGATCATCCCGCAGTTCCGCCCGCTGGTGGAAGACAGGATGGACCTCGTGCCACTTCTGGGTCGGGCCGTGTTTGCCCTTTCGGGCACGCTGGCAGCGATCTGGCCCGTGGTTCTGGCCGCGATGCTCGCCGCGGTGGCCGGCTTCGGCTGGCTATATCGTCGCGGTCGCGCCGGGGCGGTTCTGTCGGCGCTGGCCAACAAGATCCCGATGGCGCGCAACGTCATCCTGCGCAGCCAGGCGATGATGGTGCTACACAGCCTGGGCGCCCTACTGAACCGCGAGGTTACGCTCAGCGAGGCCCTTGCCGTTGTGGCAGACACCACGCCTGAGGGCCCGGCGCGCGCAGCGATGGCCGAGGTCAGCAGCGCGGTCACGGACGGCACGGCCCTGTCCACCGCCTTTGCCCGAACCGGGCTTTTGGAGCCAAGCGCCGTTGAAATGCTGCGTATCGGCGAGGAAACGGGTGATTTGCACATGATGTGCACCCGCGCGGCATCCGAGATGCGCGAGGCCTCTGACCGCATGCTCGAACGATTCCTCGCGCTCTTTCAACCCGCGATGATCATCCTAGTAGGATCCCTTGTAGGAGTAAGCCTTTATGCGCTGTTCTCTGCGATTACTTCCGTCAATCAAATCGCGTTCTAAGCGCCGCAACCGGCGCACTGCCGGGTTCTCGCTCGTCGAGATGTTGGTGGCGGTTGCGATCGTCGGCCTGCTGGTGGGGCTTGTCGGGCCCGCAGCTATGCGGCAATTGCAGGCCTCTCGGGTAAACGCAACCGAAGCGCAGATTTCGCAATTGCGCGCGGCGCTCGATATCTACCAAATCGATACCGGGCGGCTGCCATCGGAAGATCAAGGGCTGGGGGCGCTCGTCAGCAATGCCAGCGGCGATGTTCCGGGTTGGAACGGGCCCTACCTGCGGGATGGCAAGTTACCGCAGGATGCATGGGGCGGCGCGTTCCTCTACCGCTACGATGGCGATCGGGTGGAAGTGATTTCGCTCGGCGCAGACGGCCAGCCGGGCGGCACGGGCCAAAACGCCGATATCTCGGGGTGATCGCGGGCCGCGCTTCACGCCGCAGTCCTAGCACACGCGGTTTTGCGACTGTCGAAGTTCTGGTCGCGATGGCGATCTTTGTGCTCGTGGGTACGATCGGAATCGTAGCGTTCGGGAATACAGACAGGTGGCGGTTGCAGAGCGAAGCGGCGAATGTGGCCCTTTTTTTGCAAGAAGCGCGGATCAGGGCGCTTGAGACGGGCCAACCCATTGAAATCCGCATTTCAGGTGACGAAGGCATCCTCGTTGCTGGGGGGGAACAGCATCGGTTTGCGCGCGCCGTGGGCATTGACCCAAGCGCCGCGGAGCTGGTGCTTGCGCCCACCGGGCAATCCGAGGGCCTTGAGCTTTCACTGTCGCGCAACGAGCACCGCGCCATCGTGCGCCTTGATTGGCTGACGGGCCGGGTGGACGTGCAATGATGCGGCGGCGCACGGGAACGAGGGGCTTCAGCCTGATTGAAACGCTGGTGGCGGTTGCGATCGCAGGCGTTTTGCTGAGCGGGTTCTACACTTCGCTTTCTACCGGAAGCCTGTTGACCAGCCGTGCCGACACGCAGGCCGAAAAGATCGCGCTTGCCACTGGCGTCATGGATCGCGTCGGAATCGACTTTCCCCTGCGCGCGGGCACCCGCGACAATGGGCGGGCGGGGCCGCTGCAATGGCAGCTTGTGATTGGCGAAACGCAGCCCGAGGACATGCAGCTTGGCCCGATCTATCCCGGCGAGTTGCTTTTCGTGTTCGTCTCCGTCACCGATCAGCGCGCGCCTGAGGCCGAGCCCGTTGTGCTACGCGGTATCCGCTATCCGGAGCGGCCGCTGTGATGCATCGACGCAAGGGATCAAAAGGGTTCGCGATGGCCGAGGCGCTCGTTGCGCTTGCGGTGGCGGCACTCACCCTGTCGCTTCTCACAAGCGCGTCTTGGGGCCTAAAACTCGCGGCGGACCGGCGCGCCGCTTTGGAGCAGACAGCAGCGGCGGACTGGCTTCTCGCACGGCGCACGCTTCTTGGCTGGGTGGCCGACCTCAATGGTGCCGGCGCGGGCGAAGCGCATGCGGATTTCATTGGGACAGCAACGACCCTGCGCATGATTGTGCGGCACGGCGCCGCGCAACCATTCGTCGGCGAACTCCAGGTCTTGCGCGAAGACGATGGCGCCTTTGCACTAATCGCGGCACGGCACGACGGGCTGATGGATGCCCGCACCGTCTCAGACACGCCCCGCCAGACGCCACTCCTGGCCACGCGCGAACCGATCCGGTTCCTTTATCTTTTGCCCGATCAAAACGGTAATGCGCGCGTTTGGCGCTATGAAACTGGCGGGGGTGAAGCGCTGCCCGCGGCCATCGCAATCGAAGTGGGTGATCAGCGCCAAGTGACCGTACCGGTCTTCGGCACCCGCAGCCGAAGTTGCTTGGCCGCGCTTGGCCCCGGTGGTTTGGAGGCAGACGAATGCGCGCTTCGCTGATCTGGCGCCCCCGCCGCCGCGCGCAGCGCGGTTTCGTGCTGATCACGGTGCTCTGGGCGGGGCTTGCCCTGCTTCTTGGCGCGTCGGCATTTCTTGCGTCAGCGCGGCAGGAAGCGTTTCAGGTTCGGGCCGAGGTCGCGTCGGTTCGCGCGGTCGAGTTGGCGCGCGCCGGGCTTAACGTGGCCCTGGCGGATCTTGGCCGTGTCTCAACCGACCAGGTGACCTCTCGCCGCGATGGTACACCGGTGCAGCTTCGAATGGCCGAGGGCGTGGTACTCTACCGGATCCAAGACGAGGCGGGGAAGGTGGATATCAATCATGCACCGCCGCAGGTTCTGGGGCCTGTTTTGGCGAGGGTCGGGGCAGCTGAGGGAGTTGATGCCTTTGACGCCGTGAACGTTGCCCAGGCGTTGGAGCTGCATGGCCGCGACCCACGCGGCGCTGCCCGATCTGTGCGCGCGGCGCTTCGGTCGGCGGGGCTTGGGGAGGAGACGGTGCGCACCGCAGAAACCTATCTGACGACCTTCAACTTCACGCCACAGATAAACCCCGTCACTGCGCCGGCGCTGACCCTAGGCGCAATTCCCGGCCTTGGGCCAAGTGATGTGGACGAGATCGTCACACGCCGAAATGCGGGGCGGCAAATGCCGCGGCTTGGCAGCGCAGCCGCCTGGCTCGCCGAACGATATGGCCCGGTCTACACGATCACCGCCGAGGCCGAGCTCACCACCGGCGGCAGCGCACGGATCGTAGCGCAGGTGGCGGCGCGGGGGCTGGCCTTTCGTGGCGGGCTGATGCGGTATGCCGTGCTTTCCACTCGGATTGAGGGATAGCCTGGTGGGCGAAGACACTCTTCTGACCGCCGTTGCCTTGGTGGTACTGGCCCTTTCGCTGGCAACAGGCCCGTTACGGCTTGCCGTGCGCAGCGTACTGCGAGCGGGCGGTGGGCGGAACGCGATACGCCGGCATACAGCTATCGCCACCCCCGCCCTCTGTACCGGAAGCCTTGGGGCCGTCGCGGTGGCAGGCATGCTTTTTGGCGGGGGCGCCGCATTCACCGCCGCATTGATTGCGCTTCTGCTGTTGATGATCGCCATGGACCTCGCCTGGCGCTGGCTGCCGATTGAATGGACGCTTGCGGCCCTTTGCCTGGGCCTTACAGGAGGGCTGATCGAGGGCCAGCCGCTTGAGGCAGTGCTCGGCGCCGCTGTGGGCGGCGGGCTTCTATTTGCCCTGCGTGCGGGGTTTCAGATCTTGCGTGGGGTCGAGGCGCTTGGGCTTGGCGATGTATGGCTGGCCGCCGCGCTCGGGGCCTTTGTTGGCCCCGCGCTTATTGGCTGGCTGTTGGGATCGGCGGCGGCCTTAGGTTTGGTTTTGCACCTTGTTTCAGCCTTCTCGTCCCGGCCCAACAAACGGGCCCGATACGGTGTGGCCTATGGAGCACATCTTGCCACATTGGCGCCACTTTTCCTGACATTCTAAGGCGTCTTGCCTGCACCGCGTGCTACAGCCCCCTCAACTAACAGGAAAAATGTGACTTCGGCACAGACCGGGGCGCGTGAACGAGGCAGGCTATGAAACAGAAAATCGTGCTTTGCGCGGCGACGGCTGCGTTCGTGGCTGGTTGTGCAGATATCCAGCGTCTTACCGAAGATAACCCCTCGCGCCTGACCGACTGGCAAGCGCGTAACGTGCTCGGTGGCGGCGACGGGGCCAGCCTAAATCGCTTCGAGGGCCGTGTCACAGGTGGACAGATGGTGCAGGCCGGCCAAGGCACGATCTATCCCGGCCGCACGCCGCTCGTCCGCCAAACCGATTTTGCCGATGCCGATGGCGAACGGACGGTGTCGCTCAACCTCGTAGACCTGTCCATCGCCGATGCCGCCGCGGCGGTGTTGGGGGAGCTTCTCGACGTCAACTATGTGATCGACCCGCGGGTTCAGGGCACGGTCAACATCCGCTCCAGCCAACCGATCAGCCGGATGACCGCGATCGAAGTTTTCGAACTGGCGCTGAAGCAGAACGGCGCGGCTATGGTGCGGCGTGGTGAGACATTCTCGATCGTACCGATTTCCGCCGACCTCAGCATCGGAGTGTCGACCGACCGCGCGGTGCCCGTGGGCTATTCGATCCGCGTGGTTCCCCTTATGCATATCGGGGCGCAGGAGATGGCAACTATTCTGGAGCCTTTCGCCGGATCGGGAATCGTCGGCATCGACGCGCAGCGCAACCTTGTGGTGCTTGCCGGTACGTCGGCAGACCAGCGCGCGTGGCAGGATACGATCGGCAGCTTTGACGTGAACTGGCTGGCCAACCGCTCTGTCGGTATCTTTCCGATCCGCGGGCGTTCGGCGCAATCGATCGTGACCGGGCTGGAGCTGCTTGTGGAAACCGATGAGAGCTTTGAGCCTATCGTGGCCTTCGAAGTGATCCCGGAGAACAACTCGATCCTGGCCGTCGCCAAGACACCGCAGGCGCTGCAGAGCGTTTCGCAGTGGATCGTGCGGCTTTCGAAAGAGGGCGCGAATGACGCACAGGTGTATTCCTACGACATGCGCTATGCGCGTGCTTCTGACATCGCCTCGACGCTTTCAAGCATTCTTGGCGTGACGGTGGAAACGGCAGCGCCGGGCGCGGACTCTGAAGTGGTCAACGCCAGCCTCAGCCAGCAGCAAACCGAGGACGTAAACGCGACGCGGATCGTTGCCAATCAGGCCACCAACACGCTTCTTATCCACGCAACCCATGCCGAGTATCAGCGCGTGCTAGGCATCCTGCACCGGCTTGATGTGCCGCCACGCCAGGTTTCGGTTGAGGCAACCATCGTGGAAGTCGCGCTTAACGAAGAGCTTCGCTACGGCGTTCAGTATTTCTTTGAAGACAGCGACAATAACAGCTTCGGGCTAACCCGTTCGGCAACCTCGACGGGCATCTCGGCCTCGGTGCCGGGCTTCAGCGCGGTCTTCGACGTGCCCTCGCCCAACATCATCGTTGACGCGCTGGACGAAGTGACCAGCGTGAACGTGGTCTCATCCCCCAACCTGATGATTCTGAATAATGAATCGGCACGGCTTGTTGTTGGCGATCAGGTTCCGATTTCGGTTCAAACCGCACAGGACGCAACGAACGACCCCGATGTGTTCGTTTCGACCGTCGAGTTTCGTGACACCGGCGTGATCTTCGAGGTGACGCCCCGCATTAACTCGTCGGGTGCCGTGATCCTTGACATCGTTCAAGAAGTCTCAACCATCGGCGAAACCGATGCTTCCACCGGCAACCCGATCATTTCTCAGCGCCAGGTTTCAAGTTCAATCGCGGCCAATAGCGGCGAGACGATTGCGCTTGGCGGGCTTTTCGAGACCCGTAACAGCCGTGGCAGCGCGGGGATCCCCGGCCTGTCGCGCCAGCGTGGGTTCGGTGGTCTTTTTGGAAGCCGGTCGGGCCGCCAACAGCAAACCGAACTACTGGTGCTGATCACACCTCGGATCGTGAATGATACAATGGATGCGCGTCGGATCACGCGCAGCCTGCGGGAGCGGATGCAGAACATCGCAATGGACGACGCAAGCATGCGCCGGGCGGCGGCAGGTGGCCAGCCGGCCCTTGGCCCGGCTACGCGTGCAAGCGGTACGGCGGCGGCGCCTGCTGCGGCCGCCGCTCCGGCGGCGCAAGGCGGTGCGGGCACCCATTTTGTCTATCTCGGGGCGTTTAGCACGGCGGAGAATGCACAGGCCCACTGGGCGCAAGTGTCGAAAGCCCATGCCACGTCGCTCGCAGGGCTTGCGCCGAGATACCCCAAAAACGGCAACCTTACGGCTGTTGCCGTGGGCCCTGTCAGCAGCGCGCGGGCCGATGGGATTTGCGCCGCAGTTACATCGGGATGCTACAAGTCCCGCGCCAACTAACGCACAGACCAGTCTAGCGGCCCCGGGCACCCCCCCGGGGCCGTGTGCCTTTGGCACCTGCGACTTTCCCCTACCCCAGCTTTCTTGACACCAGAAACAGCGAGTGCCTGTTTTGGGGATGCCGTCGGTACTCCGTCGCCAACCCAAGGCCCTCGATCTCACGGGTCAGCTGATCGGGTGAAACGCTGCGCAGCGTTGGCAGGTAGCCAAGCGCCCGGCCGAGCGGGGCAATCAGCGGAAAGACCCTGAGCACGCCCGTAAGGCAGGCCGTAGAGGTAACAAGCACACCCCTCGGCTTCAGCATCCCGCCTAGCTTTTTCAATACCGCCACGCGATCTTCCACAAGATGGAGAAGCGAAAGCGCGAGGATGGCATCGTAGCGCTCAGGCGCACCCGAAAGCGCTTCGACAGAGGTGGCCTCGAAGGTCACGTTTTGCACGCGGGCCTTGTCAGCCCGGCCCCGGGCGATCCGGATCATCTCTGGCGACAGGTCGGTGGCATGCATATGGCCGACGAACGGGGCATGGGCGACGGCCGTGCTGCCCGTACCGCAGCCCACTTCCAGGACCTGGGCATCAGGCGGGAAGTAGCCCTGGGTAAGCCGAAGCTTCTCTTTATAGACCGCAAGATCAGGTACTGGTTTCTGCGCGTATTTCTCCGAGATCCGGTCCCAGAACTGGGCATCGCGTGCATATGTCATAGTCGTCATCGTTATCTCTCCATCGAAGTGCGGCCGGTCACCGCCAAGCTCAGACGGCCGGGCCATCCCGCGCCAAGGGGGCGCACCCGCACATCGCGGAGCCCCGCAGCTTCAAACAGCAGGCGGGCGGTGGCCGGCGTAAACAGGTGCGTGCGCCAGCGCATCGAGATGAGCGAACCAGGCAGGCCAGCCCGTGTAAGGCAGGCCACGACCAAGCCGCCGGGCCGCGTGACGCGCATCATTTCGGCAAGCCCCTCGGCGGGATCGCCCAAATGCTCAAGAAGATGGGCCGCGCCAGTGATATCATAGGCGCCGCCTGGCGCCTGAAGGGATCGAACATCACCCAGCTGCAGGTCCGCGCCCACCGTCGCGCCAAGACGCGCATCGGCTTCGCGCAGCATTACGGGCGAAAGGTCGATCCCGTCGATCCGCACAGGCGTGCCAGCATTGGCCGCAAAAGCCTCTGAAAATGCCCCAGTGCCAATGCCGCAATCGAGAACGCGAAGCGGGCCGGGGGCCGGCATTTCCGAAGCGAGGATATCATGCCAAAGCGCGCCGTAGGCCCCGGGAACTCCGAGGCGAGCCAAGGCGCTGTGCCAGCTTGCGCCTGCCGCATCGTATTGGCCTACCGCTTGCGCGCGGTTCAGCGGATGACGCCGCAATGTAACTTCCCAGGATCCAAAGGTTCGGGTGAGAAGGTGGATTGCGGGGGTTTGCGAGGTGTTGGTCATCGTTATCGTCCTTTCACCGTCGACCTACCCATACGCACCTATAAGGAGAATTGCCGAAATTCGTGCATCGGATATACGGAAATCCATGAACTGGAAGGACGTCACATACGATTGGAACCAAGCGCGCGCGTTCCTTGTGACCGCCGAAGAGGGGTCTCTGTCTGCTGCCGCGCGGGCGCTGGGGCAAACTCAGCCCACACTGTCGCGCCAGGTGGCCGGTTTGGAAACCGCCCTTGGCGTTACGCTCTTCGAACGGGTTGGCAAGTCGTTGGCGCTGACTGAAACTGGGCTCGACATGCTGGAGCATTTTCGGGCGATGGGCGAGGCAGCACGCGCTGCGTCGCTTACGGCTTCAGGGCGCTCGCAAGAGGTTGAAGGGCATGTGACGATCACGTCCACGTCGACATTCGCCACCAACTATCTGCCCGAAGCCGTGGCGCAACTGCGCCAGATTGCGCCGGGCATTTTGGTGGACCTACTGCCCTCAAACGATGTGCGCGATCTGCGCCGCCGCGAAGCCGACATCGCCATCCGCCATGCCCAGCCCAGCGAGCCAGAGCTGATCGCGCGTAAGGTTGGCGAGATCACCGCGCATCTATATGCGCACGCCGACTACGTTGCCCGGCTTGGCCACCCGATCACCGCCGAAACCCTGTCGGGCGCCGACTTCATCGGGTTTGACGACCACGACCAGATGATCGCCATTCTCGGCGGCCTCGGGATCAAGATCCGGCGCGAGAACATTCGCGCGGCGTGCCCGTCGGGCGAGGTTATTGTGGAGCTGATGCGAAAGGGGCTAGGCGTCAGTTTTCTCACCCGCGACATGGCGCTGAAGTTCGATGAGCTTGAGATTGTCTGGCCCGACATGCCGCCCATCACCGTTCCCGTCTGGCTTGTAACTCACCGCGAGTTGCATACATCGCGCCGGATCCGCCTGGTTTATGACCACTTGGGCGCTTATTTGCGTGAATTGAAGATTTAAGCGGCCTCGTCGGGGTGGCGTGCGTGTCTGGCAAAGGCCAACGACGGCACACCAGGCCCGCGGAGTGCAAAGAAATTGTTCGACCCACGTATTGCCTAACAGGAGCTTCGCCAATGTCTGGGCCCCCGCGCCTTGATCCCGACACCGCCGCTCAGTGGGACGGGCATGCGAAGACCTATGCGCAACTCTTCGCACCGCTTACGGGCCATATCGCCCGTTCCATGCTCGGCCTTATTGAAGCCCGGCTTCCACCTGCGCCCCGGATTTTGGATATTGCCTGCGGGCCCGGTGATCTGGCGGTCGCCGCCGCCAGGCTTTGCGCAGACCGACGCGGCGGTGGCGTTCTGGCGACCGACCTCTCGCCCGAGATGGTTGCGCTGACCCAACGCGCGCTGGAACCGCTATCGGCGTACGCGCGCGCTGAAGTGCGCGATGGTGAGGCGTTGGGGCTTTCCGGGGCCGGGTTCGACGCGGCGCTGTCCTGCTTTGGGATCTTTCTCTTTCCCGACCGGCGCGCCGGGTGGCGGGCGGCTGTAGAGGCACTGAAGCCGGAGGGAATATTCGCGACATCGATGTGGCGCGGGCCAGGGGAGAATGAGCTTGGGCGGGTTCAGGCGGAAGCGCTGTTTGCGGCCCTGCCCGGTCGGCTGATGGATCCACCGCCACGCCCGGATTGGGCCAGGCTGATGGCCGCGGAGGAACTCGTGGGGGAGGTCACCTCTGCCGCACCGCTCGCAGACGCCGAAATTCACATCGTTGAGGCAACGATTGCCGTGCCCACGCCCGCCGCGATGACGCTGGGCATGATCGGCAACCCAGTGACAGGAGCGTTGATCGCCGAGTGCGCTCCAGACGAACGTGTGAGCCTAGAAGCAGCGCTGACCGCCACGTTCGAACGCCGCGCCGGCGGCCCGGATCGTCCGCTTGTACTCAATGCCTCGTGCAACGTCTTGGTCGCGCGCCGGATGTGAGCGCTTTACCCTGCGCGCCTATCTGAAGATATCAACGTGAAATTCTCTGGTTACGACGCGCGCTTCATCTGATCCGCGGCCCCTTTGGCAGCGTTCATGAGGCGGAACGAGAGAACGGCGTCTTTCAGGCGAGACGCTTCAGCCTGTAGCTGCTTGGCGGCCTCCGCGGCGCCATCGATCACGGCCGTGTTGCTGCGCGCGGCGCTATCAAGTTCGGATGTGGCACGCGAGATTGCGGAGACGCCCGAAGACGTATCGCCAGTGGCAGAAGCGTTTTCGCGGATCCGAGTTGCGACATCGGCCACGCCTGCGACGATCTCATCGAGCGCGGCGCCAGAACGGGTAACAAGATCAACGCCGCTTTCGACATCGGCAGATGATTTTTCAACGAGGTTTGCGATCTCCTTGGCCGCGTCGGAGGAACGTTGCGCGAGCCCGCGCACTTCCGAGGCGACCACCGCAAAGCCGCGGCCCGCATCCCCGGCGCGCGCGGCCTCCACGCCCGCGTTGAGCGCCAGAAGGTTGGTTTGAAAGGCAATGTCGTCAATCAATTTCAAAACGCTGCGAATTTCCTGCGATGACGACTTGATGCCGTCCATCGCCGCAACAGCGCGTTCCACCACCCCGTTGCCTTCGATCGCTTTCTGAGAGATCTCGTCTACCGCCCCCCGTGCATCTTCGGAGGATACAGCCGCCGCCCGCACGTGATCTTCCATCTGCGACAGCTCCGTAGCAGTTGCCTTGATCTGATTGGCGCTCGCCTCGTAGCGGCTTGACAGGTCAGACGTGGACTCTGCTACCTGAACAGAAGCCGTTTCAACGGCCTCGGCAGAGGTGGAGATCGACAGAAGCGTCTCCTGCAAGCTGTTCGAGGTAGCATTCATCGACTGGGCGATTTCGGCAAAAACACCATCGAAGGCTTCCGGCATCCGGTATGTTAGATCGCCCCGGGCCAAATGCTGAAGGGCCGATTTCACCTCATTGAGCCCAGTATCGGTTACTTGCCCAATGCGGTTGACGCCTTCGCATATATCGCGAAAGAGCCCTTCCTTGTCGGACGTCTCTAAGTGCTGTGAAAAATCCCCAGCGGCACAAGCGTCAACCACACGAGCAATCTCAGCCGCCGCGCGGCGCTCACGGTCCTGGCGGGCTTGCGCATCCTCGCGATCCGCCTCAGCCCGGGCGGCGCGAGCGGCGATTTCCGCACGCTCGCGCTCTGCCACGCTGGTTTCGGCCTCTTTCTGCCGCTTGGCGGCGACGCGAGCTTCTTCTTCCTTCTCCCGCGCTGTCAACAGCGCTTGGCGAAAGGCGCTGACTGTCTCAAATAGTTGCCTTATTTCATAGATTTCGGGCCGGTTCTCGCGGATTTTGATATCAAGATCACCCGCCGCGAGCTGGCTCAGCAAACGGTTTGCGGCCCCAAGCAAGCCCACAACCCGCGTCCGTAGTACCACATAAATCGCGATAAGCGCGAGAACGGTAAGCGCAGCAAAAACGCAACTTGCGGCGGCCACGCGGACTGCGCGACGCTCACGCTCCCGCCAATAGGCCGCAAGCGCCTCGCCGCTTTGTACGGACAGGTTCTCCATCGCGCCAAGCGCGGCGTTTGAGAACTCAAAGAACTCAGGAAACGGAGTGTCATAGGTCAGCACAGCATCGGGGCCGGCGCCGCGCGAAGCCACAAGCATCCGCTCGGTCAAAGGAACGTATTCTCCGAAATAGAGCGCCTCGGCGGCATCAATTTGGCGGAGGAGATCGGTGGCCAGGCCCGGCATCAAGGTTGTGGCATTGCGCAGCGCATGCCAGGCCTCCCGGGCGCGAGAACGGTCAACCAGCAAGACCTCGATATCAGGGCCTGCGATTGCCGTTCCGTTAAGTGCAGCGATTGCAAAATACGTGCGTGCGCGGCCTCCGTATTCCCGAACCTCCCACGATTTCAGTTTGATGGTAGTGATTGCGCCAGCAAGTTGCGTGGCGACCGTGGTACGGTTGCGCAGAAGCTCTGTGGCGTTTTTCAGAGCCACCACTTGTTCCTTCAGCTCTTTTGGTAATGCAGCGGCGCGAGCGGGATCGCGGGCACCGATCGGTACCGACAGCAGCGCGTCGATTTCCCGGCGCAGGTCATCCACCCGCGCCAGAGCAGAGCGAGTCTGGTCGAGATAAGCGTCGCGCGTCTCAAGCCATTCGGTGGCCTCGACCTGGGCAAGCGCATTGGCGAGCCCGGTATCGGCCAGGCGACGCTGTTCTGTTACAAGATCACGAAACGCCTCCGGCAAAGGTTCTGGAAAGGCAAGGCCCACCTGGACGACGCTGCGTTCGAGCGACATCGCGACGGTTGCGGCCATTGCAGTGCTATCCGCCGCCCCAAGCACCGATGTGGCCCGAATATCGCGTAACTCCCGCAAGGATTGGGATACGAGAGCACCGCTGAGGATCGTCGTCATAAGCCCAATGACGGCAAATGCGCATACTAAGAGAAATGATAGCCTCATGCCTTCGCCCACACCTTCGATACGAAAGCCCGGCTACCTGATCGGCATGAAGGATCAGTTTATTGCACCGTTGATCTCTGGGCGGCGGCTTTCCCCGCTCACCCACCCAGGCCGGGCAACCAGAGCGCAATCGGCGGGAAGACGATCAGAAGCGCAACAAGTAACAGCGAGCACAGGATGAACGGGATGGCGGAAAGGTAGATTTCACGCATCGTCGTATCCGAAGGCGCGACACCCTTCATTACGAAGAGCAGAAGCCCGAAGGGCGGGGTTGTGAAACTGATCTCCAATGCAAGAAGCATGATCAGCCCGAACCAGATAGGGTCAAACCCGAGGCTGATCGCTAAAGGGAAGAAGATCGGGACCGTCAGAAGCATCATGGAGATCTGTTCCATGAACATGCCGAGGATCAGCAGCACACAGAACATCACGATCAGCATGTAGATCGGGTCGAGCTCAAACCCGGTGGCCCACCCGATCAGGCCGCGTGATGCGCCAGAGAAGGCAAGAAGCTGGCTGAACGTCGCGGAGCCGAAGACGATCAGGTAGGCCATGAGCGTGACGCGGAGCGCGCCGCGTATCGAGGCCTTGATCGCCTGCCATGTGAGGCAGCGGTAGACGATCGCAAGAAGCAGAACGCCCAGCGCGCCGAACGCTGCGGCCTCGGACGGTGTAACGATGCCGTTGATCATCATGGCGACGATCACCACCATCAGGCCGATCATCGGGATCACATCGCGCAGAAGCAGCCCGATCTTTTCAGCAAACGTCTGCGGCTCAACCTCGTAGGGCGGGGCGGCGGACGGATCCATCCGGGTCTGCACGAAGATCGTCGCTATGTAAAAGGCGGCGAGTATCAGGCCCGGGATGACCCCCGCGATCAGAAGGGCGCCCACGTCGATCTGGGCAAGAGTGGCCAGAAGGACGGCGAGCGCGGAAGGCGGTATGATAATTGCCAGGCCGCCAGTGCCAAGGATCGGGCCTATGGACATGTGCTTTTTGTACCCGCGCCGCGACATCTCGGGAACCATGAGCGAGCCCAACAGGGCGGTGGAGCCCATCGATGAGCCTGAAAGCGTTGAAAACCCCGTGCCGCCCAGGACGGTGACGTAGCTTAACCGCCCCGGAAGGCGGCCCAGAAGCCGATCGATGGCCGAAAACATTCGCGCGCCAAGCCCGGTATGAAAGAAGATCTCGCCCATGAGCAGAAACAGCGGGATCGGGACGAGTGCGAATTTGGTCAAAGACCCCCAGCCGTTGTTCAGAAGCGCAACGACACCCCGCTCCCCGCCCATGAACACCCAGGCACCCAGGATATTGGCGGCAAGGAAGGCCAATGCCACCGGCATGCCGAGCGCCATGAGCACCATGATACTGCCGACCAGCAGCGCGAGGGCCTCAAACCACTCCATTACTCGTGGATGCCCGCTTCACCGGAATGCATCAGCTCGGGCCCGAAGACGAAGCGGCCAAATTCGATGGCCATGAACGAAAAAGCGATCGGGAAGGTGATCGTCAACAGCCAGCGAGGATAAAAGTAGGCGCGTACGTCGTAGTCGTTGCGCTCGACATTGGTAAGAAAGAGCTCAAGCCCGTACCAGGCGAGGATCAGCGATACCGCAACACACGCTGCAGCCACCGCGCGGCTAACGATGCGGCGAAGGCGGGGGCTGAGGGCCGCCGTCACGAGTTCGATGTGCACATGGCCGCGTTCGCGCACCAGCCACGGTGCCCCGAGCATCGTCATGTAAAGAATGCCATATTCGGCAGAGGTGAAGAGCCATGCCCAAGGCTGGATCCCGATGTTGCGCATTATGACGGAGAGCACGACCGAGACCATCAGCCACACGAGCGTACCCGCGGCGATCAGGGCCATGAAGACCAGCAAGGCATCGTAGCACCGGATCAGCGCGCGCATGGGAACCTTCGGGGTGTTCTGGACCCGGAGCGCGAACGCTCCGGGCAGTATTTATTTAGTCGCCAATTAATCGGCAGCCGCGTCGTAGAACAACTCGATCAGCCGATCGTAGTTGGCGGTGCCGCCCGGCTGTTCGGCCATTAGGCCCTGCATCCGTTCCCAGTTCTTTTCGCGGGCGGCCAGAAGGTAGGCGGCGCGCGCGTCGCCTTCGAGTTCGACGACCTGCATCCCTTGCTCTTCCAGCGCGGCGAAATCCTCGTCGCGCTTGGTGCGCAAAGCGTTCACGCTGTCGATCTCATGCTGGATGGCAACGTCTTGGAGGATCGTTTTGGCCTCATCGGAAAGCTCGTTCCAGCGATCGAGGTTCACGATCACGCCGAGGTCCGTTGAGAAAAAGCAGGGTTCGATGCGATAGTTCAGGAACTCGTTCCACTTCAGGTCGATAAGGCCGATCTGCGTCCACCCCGTTGCGTCGACCACGCCGCGCTGGAGAGCGGCGTAGACCTCCCCGGTGGGAAGGTCGATTACCTGAGCGCCGAGGTAGTTGGTGAAAAACGCGTTGTAGACGGCGTTGCCGCGGAGCTTCAGGCCCTCGACCTCGAGGTTGCCGTCGGCATCAAAGGTGGGTTCGTCCCGGGTCCAGAGATTGTAGCACACCCCACTGTCGAACCAGCCGAGATACTTGAGCCCCATCTTCTCCTGATGGATCTCGTCAATAAGCGCGATGCCGCCATTTTCACGGGTTTCAATTGCGGTGAGGTTCGAGGCGACGAGCGCGTCTTTCTCCGGCAGTGAACCGCCGTAGAAGGAGCCGGGGGTATAGACCATGTCGACAATCCCGTCGCGTACCGCGTCGGGCTGTTGGAACATGCCGATGGCTTCAGGGCCCCCGCGCACTTCAATCTGCACGACGCCTTCGCCAGCCGTGTTGACCTTGTCTACGAAGGACAGGAAGCTTTGCGTGTAGATCAGCGTTTCTGGAAATGCGTGAACGGCGGTGATCGTCTCCTGCGCCTGGGCCGTCGCCCCGACCGTGAGGGAGCCGGCAATTAATCCGGCGGCGAGTTGCATCTTCATGGGAAATACCTCCTATTCCTCAAGCCAGTGCCCTGGCATTTCTTTGGCGGGCCAGTATGGCGCCCGCGGTCATTCAGCGGTGTCCCCTGCCGGAAACGCCCACGGCTGCAATGTGGCGCGCCGCGCCCGATAGGCTGCGATTGCCGGGCGGTGGTGTTCGGTAAGGTCGACGTCATCCCATCCGTTGATCAGCTTCCGCGCTGCGGCCTCTGAAAGGGTAAAGGCGATACTTCGGTCACCGACCGTAATGGTTCTGGTGTCGATATTGAGGGTGAGTTGAGCCTGACCGTCCCCGAGCGTGTGGATGAGGCCTGCCCCTGCATCCTCGCCTACCTCTGCGGGCAGCAGGCCATTGTTGATGCAGTTGGCAGCGAAGATATCGCCAAAGCTTGGGGCAATCACCGCGCGAATACCAAAATCGGAAAGTGCGTAGACGGCGGCCTCGCGCGATGAACCGCTACCGAAGTTGCGCCGCGCCACAAGGATGCTCACGTGCGGGTGCCGGTTGAGCGGGAACTCCTGGCGCGGTACGCCGTCGCTCTCAAAGCGCAGATCATAGAGTAGGAAGCGGCCATAGCCCTTCGCCCGCGGGGTGGACATGAAGCGCGCGGGGATCAGTTGATCGGTGTCGACATTTTCGATGTCGAGCGCAGTGGCCATGCCTGTATGGGCGCGCCAACCGCTCATGCCGCGTCGCGCCCGTCAAGGAGCGGGCGCACATCAGTCAGGTGGCCTGTCACGGCGGCGGCGGCGACCATGGCGGGCGACATCAGATGCGTGCGTGCGCCCCTGCCCTGCCGCCCGCGAAAGTTGCGATTGGTTGTCGAGGCGCAGCGCTTTCCGGGCGCAACGCTGTCCCCATTCATGGCTACGCACATTGAGCACCCGGCACCGACCCAATCGAGACCCGCCTTGGTGAAGATCCGATCGAGCCCCTCAGCTTCGGCCTGTGCCTTCACCTGTTGCGATCCGGGTGAGACGAGCCCCGGCACCTTCGCGCGACGGCCCGCAAGAACGGCGGCAGCGGCGCGCAGGTCTTCGATCCGGGCGTTGGTACACGAGCCGATGAAGACCTGATCGATTTGCACGTCAGTAAGGGCACGGCCTGGCACAAGGCCCATATAGTCGAGCGTTGCCGCCACACGGCCTGCATCAGCGCCTTTTGGGCTTGGCACTTTGGCGGTGACCGGAAGCGCGTCTTCGGGTGAGGTGCCCCACGTAACGATTGGTGCGATTTCTGCCGCGTCAATTGTCACGTCGCGGTCGAATACGGCGTCCGCGTCGCTCCGCAGTGTTGCCCAATGGGCCTTCGCGCGGTCCAGTGCGTGGCCTTCCGGCGCAAACGGGCGCTCTTCGACATACGCAAACGTGGTTTCATCCGGGGCCACCATGCCGAACCGTGCGCCGCCCTCGATCGAGAGGTTGCACAGCGTCATGCGGCCTTCCATCGAGAGCCCGCGCACCACGGCGCCGGCATATTCGATAGCATGCCCCTGCGCCCCGCCTGCGCCGAGCTTGGCGATCCAGGCCAACGCAAGATCCTTCGCGCCAACCCCGGGCATAAGTTGGCCAGTAACGGTGATGCGCATGGATTTCGGGCGGGTTTGCCAGACCGTTTGGGTGGCCAGTACGTGGGCCACCTCGGTGGCGCCGATACCGAAGGCCAGCGCGCCGAATGCGCCATGGGTGGAGGTATGACTGTCGCCGCAGGTGATCAGCAGGCCGGGCAGCGTGAGGCCTTGTTCGGGCCCAATCACATGGACGATCCCCTGGCGCGGATCATTAAGGCCGAAGCATGTGACCCCATGCGCCGCAGCGTTCTTTTCCAGCGTCGCGATCATCCGCGCGATATCCGGGCTGGCGGCAGGCCCGCGCGTTGGCGCGTAATGATCGGCGACACCGAATGTAAGGCCCGGCTCAGCAACCGGAGCACCGCGCGCCGAGAGCTTGGCGAAGGCGTGGTGCGACCCTTCGTGCACCAGATGCCGATCCACCCAAAGAAGCGACCGTCCTTCGTCGCTTCGCACGATCTCGTGGGCATCCCACAACCTGTCGAGCAGCGTCGTCATCGCCCGCGCGCCCCAATCACTGGCTCCCAATGGCGGGACTCCCCTGCGCCGATCCGCGTCATGCTCATCTCAAGGCGGAACCTGTCAGGCCGATAGAGCGCTGAGAGATGCTCAACCCCCCGCCCCTGCGCGTCGTGCACAATTCTTTCAAGCCAGAGGAGTGGCGCGCCCACGGAAACCTCAAGCGCCTCGGCCACATCCGGCCCGGCCAGTGTCGCGGTAACTGTCTGGTCAGCGCCTTCGACTTGCACCCCGCTCCGCTCCAACAGCCGGAAAAGCGGTTGCGTGGCCAGATCGGTTTCATCGTAGTTGCGCGCAATGTCTTCCGGGACGTGGGTTGTGAGATGCGAAAACGGCTCGCCGTCAGACAGGCGAACGCGCACGGCAGTTTGCACCCGGCCACCCCGTGGAAGCCCGAGCGCCTCAGCGATCGCTTTTGACGGTGTGTCGTATGAGAAAGCCAACAGCCGCGCCGTCGTTTTGAGATCGAACTCAACAAGCTGGGGGATCAGCGTTGCGAAGTTTGCCGCGATCTTTTCCTCATCGCCCCGCCGCGACAGCACGAGCGATCCGGCGCCGGTTTTCTTTTCGATCCACCCGTCCGACGCCAACGCATCAAGGGCGCGGCGCACGGTGATGCGGCTGACGCGCAGCGTGTCGGCAAGCCGAGTCTCAGCCGGAAGGAACTCACCCTCCGCATAGCGGCCGTTTGAAATATCGTCCCGCAGCAACAGGTACACGCGGCGGGCTTTGCCGCCTTCGGGAAGTGATGCCTGCGCGTGGATCGTCACCGCCGTCCGTCTCCCGCCAAATGCCGCACACCAGCTTTGCGTCATTTATTTGATCTTTCAGTAAACCAAAATCTGTTATACGGGAAGAACAGATTTTGCGGGAGGATCCATGCCTGTTGTGGAGGCGCACATACTCGAAGGGTATGCACCCGAAGAGAAAGCGCGCCTGACAACGGCGCTAACCGATGCCATTCGCCTCGTCATTCCCGCAGGCGATGACGCCATAACGGTTATGCTTCACGAGATGGCGGCGGAAAACTATGCGCGGGGCGGACAGCTTCGAAGCCCTTCGCCTGCCCTGCCCGACCCCATCCAGATCGTGCACGATTTTCTAGCCGCGATGGAGCAGCGCGATTTGGGTACAGCGAAAGCAATGTTGGCGCCCGAGTTCAGGATGATCTTTCCGGGACACACGCCCATGGCGACGCTCGGCGAATTGGTCGATTGGGCCAAGAGCCGCTACCGTTTCGTAAAAAAAACGATCACCGCGACCGAAGCGTTTCACAAGGATGGATCGACCATTGTGTATGTGACTGGCACGCTTGCGGGCAAATGGCCCGACGGCGCGGCGTTTTCGGGCATCCGGTTCATCGACCGGTTCGCGATCAAGGGTGGCAAGCTGATCGCGCAGGATGTCTGGAACGATATCGCCGAGGTACGCGGCACATGAGCGGTGCGGTTGATCCCATAACGCTCGCCGTGCTGGCCGGGCGCATGGAACAGATCGCCGATGAGATGGATGCCACGCTTTTCCGCGCGGCGTTTAACCCGATTATCGCCGAGGCGCATGATGCCTCCCACGGCCTGTACCACGCCGTGAGTGGGGATACGCTGGTGCAGGGCAAGTCGGGGCTGCCGATCTTTGTAGGTGTGATGTCGTTCGCGGTGAAAGCGGTGATCGACAAGGCTGCGGAAGCGGGCGATCTCACCGCAGGCGACACTTACATTTTCAATGATGCTCATATGGGCGGCACACATCTGTCGGATATGCGGCTGGTGCGGCCCTATTTTCGGAACGGCACGCTGTTTTGCTACCTTGCTAGCGTAGGCCATTGGCATGACGTGGGCGGCGCGGTGCCGGGGAACTACAACCCCTCCGCCACCGAAGCGTTTCAGGAGGCATTCGTACTGCCTCCGGTCAAGCTGATCCGCGGCGGCGAAATGCAGCAGGATATCGTGGACATACTGCTGCGAAACACGCGTCTTCCGCAATCGGCGATGGGGGATCTCAACGGGCAGCTTGGCGCGCTGGACCTTGGGGAGAAGCGGCTCGACGAGCTTCTGGACGAGTATGGCGAGGCTACTGTGCAGGCGGCGCTCGACGCGCTCGCAGATCGTGCGGAAACGCTCATGAAGGCGGAGCTTGCCGCCCTTCCGGACGGGCGCTGGGAGGCGGTGGATTACCTCGACAATGACGGGATCACCGACGAGGCCTTGCCGATCAGGGTCGCGCTAGAGATCGCGGGCGACCGCATGGTGCTCGATTTCGCGGGTAGCGCGCCGGTGACGGCTGGCCCCGTTAACATTGCTTTGCCGACTGCAGTGGCAACGGCCTATGTGGCGATTAAGCACATCTTTCCCGATCTTCCGGCAAATGCCGGCGTGATGCGCCCCGTCGATGTGCGTGTGCCCAAGAACTCGCTCCTTTCCGCAGAATTTCCGGCGCCGGTGGGGGGCTACACAGAGACGATCCTGCGCATGATCGACGTGATTTTTTCAGCGGCTGCGCAGGCCGCGCCAGAGCGGGTGGTGGCGAATGCCTATGGTACGATCAACGCTCTTTCAATCGCAGGCAAACGTGCCAACGGCCAGCCTTGGGTGATGTTCAGCTTCTATGGCGGCGGGCATGGCGGGAGTATCGAAAGCGATGGCCTAAATCACGGCAACGCCCCGATTTCGACAGCGACGATTCCGCCGATGGAAATTTTGGAATCAGCCTACCCTGTGATGTTCCGCGAATGGGCGCTGCGCCCCGATAGTGCGGGTGCAGGACAGCATCGGGGCGGGCTTGGGGCTGTGTACGAAATTGAAGTGCTTGAAGAAAAGGCCGAGGCATTCCTTTTCGGCGAACGCGGACGATTTTCGCCAAGCGGCGTTGCCGGCGGCGGCGGCGGGGCAATGAACGTTTTCCGCTATGAGCAGGACGATGGCTGGCACGCCCCGGCGCTGGCCTCTAAAATGCTGGGGATCAAGCTGAAAAAGGGCCAAGCGGTGCGGCTGGAGACACCAGGCGGCGGCGGCTACGGCCCGCCCAACGACCGCAGCCCGGAGGCAATCGCGCGCGACGTGGCGCTTGGCTATCTGACGCCGGAAAAAGCGACGGAGCTTTACGGTCACGCCTGGGCTGAGGATAGATCGTGGCCCGAATGATCGGCGTGGATGTGGGCGGGACGTTCACGGATGTCTTCGTGCTCGATGAAGCGTCGGGCCGCGCGCATGTCTCGAAGGTTCCAACAACGCGGCCCGATCAGTCGGGCGGTTTTCTTGACGGGATCGCACGCGAAGTTGACGATCTTTCAACGGTAAGCACGGTCGTCCACGGCACGACGGCCGGCACCAATGCGCTTCTGGAGCGCAAGGGCGCCAGGATCGGCATCATCACCACGCGCGGGCTGCGCGACGTGCTGGAAATGCGCCGCCGCGACCGGCCCCGCACATGGGGGCTCAGGGGCGAGTTCGATCCGGTCGTGCCGCGCGACCTGCGCCTTGAAGTATCGGAACGAACACTGGCCAACGGAACGGTGCGCACACCCGTTAATCTCGATGAAGTACGTGCGGCGGCGGCGGTGTTGCGTGAGGCGGGTTGCCTAGCGGTCGCCATCCTCTTCGCCAATGCTTACGCCAATGCGGAGAACGAGCGAAAAGCCGTGGCGGCAGTGCGGGATGTTTGGCCCAACAGCCATGTCAGCGCCTCAGGTGAGATCCTGCCCGAGATCCGGGAATTCGAGCGGTTTTCGACAGCCGCGCTCAATGCCTATCTGCAGCCGGAGGTCTCCGGCTATATCGATCGCCTCGACACCGCGCTGACGGGCGGCGGGTTCGGAGGCGAGTTCATGATTGTCCAGTCCAACGGAGGGGTCATGGGCACCGATACGGCCTGCCGCCTGCCCGTGCGCACGGCGCTCTCCGGGCCGGCCGCGGGGGTAATCGCTGCGGGCTACATCGCGCAAACAGCAGGATTCGACAATGTGATTACCGGCGACATGGGCGGCACCAGTTTTGACGTTGCCTTGATCGCTGACGGCAAATCGATGCTCTCGCCGCAAACCTCAATAGATTTCGGCATGGTCGTCCGCACACCCATGATCGAGATTACGACAATTGGTGCGGGTGGGGGCTCGATTGCATGGGTGGATCGGGGCGAGCTTTTGAACATCGGGCCGGAAAGTGCGGGCTCCATCCCCGGTCCGGTGGCCTATGGGCTGGGCAACACCCGGCCTACCGTAACTGACGCGAATGTGGTTCTGGGGCGGATTGACCCTGAGAGCCCCATTGGGGGCAAGCTAGAGCGGCTGGACGTGAAAGCAGCAGCGGAAGCCATTGATATTCATGTCGGTCGCAGGCTTGGCCTGACGACCGAAGAAGCCTCTGAAGCCATCCTGCGCGTCGCCAATTCCCGCATGGCCGGTGCAATCCGGCTGGTGAGCATCGAGCGTGGGTTTGACCCAAAGCGCTTCGCGTTCATGCCCTTCGGCGGCGGCGGCGCGTTGCATACTGGTGCGATGCTTCGCGACGTCGGCATCGGGCGTGCCATCGTTCCGCGCCATCCTGGGGTAACCAGCGCCATGGGCTGCGTCATTGCCGATATGCGCCAGGATTTCGTGCAAACGATTAACACGCTGACACACGCGCTCAACACCGAGGCCCTACGCGACTGGATGCAAGAGCACATGGATGCGGGAATGACGATGCTGGAAGCCGCGCAGTCGCGGTTCGAGGCGCGTGAGATCGAGGTGGAACTGGACATGGCCTATGTGGGGCAGACGCATACTGTTGCCGTGCCGCTCGCAGTAGAAATCGTTAACGGCGTGGTGACGGCGCCGACCACAGACGCGATCGACGCCGCGTTCGACGCCGCCTACGCGGACACATTCGGCAGGGTTCTGAAAGGTGGCACCCGGCGGATCATGAACCTGCGCACCGCCGTGATCGGCAAACGCCCTAAATTTGACCTAAGCACGCTCGCCCCGGACGCTGGCAACATAGCGACCGCAAAAATCGGCATCCGCCCAGTTCATTTCGGCGATGCATGGCACGATACGGCGATCTATGACCGGCTCACACTGCCGGTTGGGTCAGTAATCCGGGGGCCCGCGCTTCTGGTTCAACCCGATACAACCGTGCTGATTGATCCGGGCCTCACGGGGCGGGTGGACGCCTTCGGCAACACCATTATCGAGCCTGACGGGGCATAACATGACGCATGCATTGGATCCGAAACGCACGGCGCTTTTGACCATCGACCTCCAGAATGACTTTCTGCACAACGATGGCGCCTACGGGCGCGCTGGCCAAACGTCCGACGCCATCTCCGCCCTGCCCGCCCGGATCAAACCTCTAGGAGATGCGCTTCGCGCCAAAGGCGGGGTCTATATCAGCGCGCAATTCACATTGGTGCCGGGGCCGGATGGAGAGCCGCTGATCGCAACCCACCTCAAAGAACTGCGCCCGTTCCTGGGAAAAGGGGATTTCGCGCCGGGCGCGTTCGGGCACAGCCTCGTCGATGACCTTGCGCCTGCGGATTTCACGATCGAAAAGGTCGCCTACTCTGCCTTCTACCAAACCCGACTTGAGTACATCCTGCGCTACCTCGATATCGACACGCTGATCGTAGGCGGGATCGTCACCAATGGCGGTGTGGCCAGCACCGTGCGGGACGCGCATTTGCGCAACGTGCATACACTTCTGCTGTCTGACGGCTGCGCGGCGTTCAAGGCCGAGGTTCACGAAGCCACGCTGGTCTCGCTTGGCTCGATCACCCCGATCCGATCCTGTGCCGAGATGCTGGAGGATCTTGCATGAGCCTGCGCACACGGCTAGCGGCGCAGGAGATCCTGATCGCGCCAGGCGTGTACGATGGCCTGACGGCCGCTGTTGCCGCCGAAAGCGGGTTTGAAGCGCTCTATCTCTCCGGCGCCGCCGTCGCATACACACGGCTCGGGCGCCCCGATGTTGGGCTAACCTCAGTCACGGAGATGATAGACACCATGGCCCTGATCCGGGATCGTGTTGACCTGCCCGTCATCGTCGACGCGGACACGGGCTTCGGCAACGCGCTCAACGCCCAGCGCACAATGCGGTTTTACGAACGGGCCGGTGCAAGCGCCCTGCAGGTTGAGGATCAGACCTTTCCCAAGCGCTGCGGCCACCTTTCCGACAAGTCACTGATACCCGTGGGCGAAATGGTGGGCAAAATCTCAGCGATGGCGGATGCGCGCGTTAGCGACGAGACACTTATCATCGCACGCACCGATGCCATCGCGGTAGAAGGCTTCGATTCTGCGCTGGAGCGCGCCAATGCCTATGTGGCGGCTGGTGCGGATGTTCTGTTTGTCGAGGCGCCCCGGTCTGGCGAAGAATTGCGGGAGGTGCCACGACATCTGGGCGGACGCGTGCCGCTTCTTGCAAACATGGTGGAAGGCGGGGCGACACCGCTGAAGGGTGCGGCGGATCTCGAAGCAATCGGCTATTCGATCGTGATCTTTCCAGGCGGCATCGTGCGCGCCTTGGCAAAGACGGCGGTGGACTACTACGCCAGCTTGAAGGCGCATGGGACAAATCGGCCGTTCGGAGATAGAATGTTTGATTTCAATGGCCTGAATGAAAGAATTGGCACGACACAGATGCTGGAGCTCGGCCAACGCTACGAAGACAAGAAGTGACGCGCGTCGCACCGCCGCCCGCCGAGGGCTATGACTTTGAGGCACCCGTTCTTGTGATCGGCGCCGGGGCGAGTGGGATGGTGGCCGCACTCTCTGCCGCGGATGCGGGCGGCGACGTCTTGGTGATCGAAGCCGATCCCGCGCCAAGTGGATCAACCGCGCTGTCAGCCGGGCTAATCCCCGCAGCGGGCACCCGGTTTCAACGGGAGGCCGGCATTGAGGATCATCCTGATCGCCTCGCCGCCGACATCCAGCGCAAGGCCAAGGGTGAGAACCCTCAAGCACTGGTTAACACGCTGGCGGCCCATGCCGGGCCTGTCATCGAGTGGCTTGCAGACCGGCACGCGTTTCCCTTTTCTGTCGTCACAGATTTCGACTACCCCGGGCATTCCCGGCGCCGGATGCACGGCCTGCCCACCCGCTCGGGTAGCGAGCTTGTGGACCGCCTACGCACGGCCTGCGAAGCGGAGGGGATCGACATCGTCTGCAATCGCCGCGCCCGGGTTCTTTATCGCGATGGCGCGCGGATCACTGGCGTAGAGATCGATGCACCGCACGGCCCTGAGCGCATCGGCTGCCAAACGCTGATCCTGGCCTGCAACGGGTTTGGCGGCAATCGCGCGATGGTGGCGCGCCTCATGCCCGAGATCAAGGATGCGCTTTGGTTCGGGCATGACGGCAACACCGGCGATGCGGTGATCTGGGGCGGGGCCTTGGGCGCCGAGAGCTTGCACCTTGGCGCCTATCAGGGCCACGGCAACGTCGCCATCCCCCATGGCATCCTGATCACCTGGGCGGTGATCACCGAGGGCGGGGTGCAGGTGAACGCCGAGGGCCGCCGGTTTTGGGACGAAAGCCAAGGGTATTCCGAGGCCGCCCGGGCCGTGCTCGCCCAGCCGGGCGGGGTAGCCTGGGCCGTCTTCGACAGCCGCATCGCCGAAATTGCCCGCCAGTTTCAGGACTTCAAGGATGCCGAGGCGGCGGGCGCGATCCGCGTGGCCGATACGCTTGTGAGCCTCGCCGAGCGATGCGGTTTACCCGCTCAAGCCCTTGCCGAGACGATCCGCGCACTGCCGTCCGCTGGGCCGGACACCTTTGGCCGCATATTTACTGGCGCCGGTCTCGCGCCCCCTTACGTCGCAGTAAAGGTCACCGGCGCGCTCTTTCACACCCAGGGCGGGCTTGACGTGACCAAGGAAGCGCGGGTGAAGCTGGCGGATGGCAGTGTCGCCCCGAACCTTTTTGCCGCTGGCGGTGCGGCCGTGGGCGTATCCGGTACCGGCGACAGCGGATACCTCTCGGGCAACGGGTTACTATCGGCGGTCGTGCTGGGGCGCATTGCCGGGCAAGGCGCGGCCCGGCAGGTTAGCACGGGGTAGACCACGACCGGCTCTGACGGTCTTTCGTGTTAGGTGCGTCGGATAGGGGGTATTGGCATCGGTCAATTGACACGCGCACGGGCCAACTAGAACGCCACCTGATCGCCGCCCTTCAGGGACAAAATTTCGCGGGCCTCATCGGGTGTTGCCACGGCAAGCCCCAGCCCTTCGATGATCTTGCGTACCTTGGCGACCTGAACTGCATTTGATGTCGCAAGCTCGCCCTTGCCCGCCCAAATGCTGTCTTCGAGCCCAACGCGGACGTTCCCACCAAGTGCGGCGGCCTGAGCGGCGATACGTAGCTGGTTCGCGCCCGCTCCGAGCACCGACCAGCGATAGTCAGATCCAAACAACCGATCCGCTGTGCGCTTCATGTGAAGAACGTCTTCGGGATGTGGGCCGATGCCGCCGAGAAGCCCAAACACGGATTGAACAAAGAACGGCGCCTTCACGAGGCCCCGGTCAGCGAAATGCGCGAGGTTGTAGAGATGCGAGATGTCGTAGCACTCGAACTCGAACCGCGTACCGTTGCCGTAGCATGTCTCAAGTACATACTCGATGTCCTGGAACGAGTTGCGGAAAACCAGATCGCGCGAGCCTTCCAGATGCGCGCGCTCCCACTCAAATTTGAACTCCTTGAAGCGCTTCAGCATTGGGTAGAGGCCGAAGTTCATGGAGCCCATGTTGAGGGACGCGACCTCTGGCTGATAGGTCGCCGCGGGCGCCGCCCGTTCCGCGACGCTCATATAGGGGCTGCCACCGGTGGTGATATTGATGACAGCATTGGTGCCTTGTTTGATCCGCGGCAGGAACGGTGCAAAGCCTTCAGGGCTCTGATCCGGCTGCCCGGTGTCCGGGTCTCGAGCGTGAAGATGCAGGATCGCTGCGCCCGCTTCCGCCGCCGCGAGCGCTTCGGAAGCAATTTCGTCTGGCGTGATTGGAAGGTATGGCGTCATCGAAGGCGTGTGGATCGCGCCCGTCACCGCGCAAGTGATGATCACCTTGCCCGTTGCAGGCGCTGAAGCGGCTTCGGCTTTGTCAGTCATGTATCGCCCGATCTTTTTCAGCCCGCAAAGCGAGGTTCCGGCAAACCGCGGATGCCCAATCCGGTTACGGCGAAGAGACTTCCGGCCAAGAACTGGGGCTTCGCCTGCTTTGCAAACATGTCGTGCACGGCCGGATGCTTCACCCGCGCCATTGAGGTGACGTAGAGAACATCAAGGTTGTCGCCACCGAACATAACGCTGGTGATGTTTTTCACCGGCATTCCGATACGCCGTTCAATGCTACCATCCGGGGCGTAGCGCACGAGATCGCCGGATATCAGCTGGGCGTTCCACATGTAGCCTTCTTCGTCGACTGTAGAGCCGTCGGCGACACCCTCGTCTTCCTTCGTGGTGGCGAAGACACGCTTGTTCGAAAGGCTTCCGCTATCGACGTCGTAGTCGTAGGCCCAAAATTCCTCAATGAAGGTGTCAGCGATGTAAAACGTCTTGTCGTCTGGGCTCCAACACGGGCCATTTGTGCACATCAGCCCGTCTTCTACCTTGGTGACGGAGAGGTCTGGATCAAGCCGCCATAGACCGCAGTTCTTCAGTTCTTCAAGGTCGTCCATACCACCCGCAAAAAAACGGCCGCGACGATCTACCTTTCCATCGTTGAGCCGCGTGCGCTCAATGTCGGCGTCAACTTCCTGGATCAGGTCGAGCTCGAGCCCACCGCCTTTGATTTCCATGAAGTAAAAGCCGTCGCACATCGCGGCGACCATTCCGCCCTGTTCGCGCAGCGCCATTGCCCCGATGTCTTTCGGAAGAGCCCAGCTTTCCACCTTACCGGATTTGGGGTCCATGCGCCAAACGGCGTCGAGCCCAAAACGGGGCCCCGTACAATCCAGCCAGTAGAGACGGCCTTCGTCGACATCCCACACCGGGCCCTCGCCAAGATGATTGTTGCACTCCAAAATGCATTCGATGTTCACGGACACCCCCTGCCCTCCCTTCTTCGTCTACTTTAGTGGCGCGGGAAATTCGGCCCACGTTCAGTTCGGTTTGATCGCGACCTTCATTGCGCCATCCTTGCGTCCCTCGTAGATGTCGAGGGCGGTGGCAAAGTCAGAGAGTGGAAACTTGTGTGAAAGCAGGGGCCTAAGGTCGATCCGGCCTTCCGCGAGCATGGCGATGGCCGGCTCGGCGGTATTGGGGTTCGCCCGGTTTCCGACAAGCTCCACCTCATCAAGAACCATGCGCTTGATAGGTAGGCTCGGGTCGGCATGGGGGATGCCGATCATCGACACAACGCCGCCCTTTGCCGCCGCATGGCACGACTGCTGGATTGCCTTAACAGTGCCAGCACACTCTAAAACCCGTGGCACGCCGAGGCCCCCGGTAAGATCTTTCACCGCCTCGACGACATCTGTAGAGCGGTAATCGATACCGACCGCGCCAAGTTTCACCGCAAGATCCAGCCGTTCACCGCTGCCGGCAATGATCACGCGGCCCGCTCCCATCGCCTGGGCACAAAGCTGCGCCATCAGCCCCTGCGGGCCCGTTCCCATGATCAGAACGTCGTCGCCTGGTTCAAGCCGTGAGCGGTTTACGGTGTAAAGTGCGATCGAAAGCGGGTCGACATTTGCGGCATATTCAAGATCCATCTCATCAGGGATCTTGTAGAGGCTCTTGACCGATGCCCGCATGTACTGGGCGTAAGCCCCCGGCGTGATGTGCCCGTGCTGACGGTGGCCCTTATCGAGCGCGCCGTAGTTCAGGCAGATGTTGTAGCGGCCTTTCATGCAGTTTTTGCAGTAGCCGCAACCGACATGGGAGATCGCGCAAATCCGGTCACCCTCTCGCCACCCGAGCGCGGCGGCCTTCGTGCCCATATCAACCACGGTGCCGGACCATTCGTGACCAGGTGTGAAGGGAAAAGCTGGGGGCCAGAACCCAGGGAAATCACCTTGGATGATATGGGGATCGGTACCGCAGATATAGGTCGTGTCGACCTTACACAGAACTTCGTCACCTTCGGGGGCCGGGATGGGGACTTCGCGGATCTCGAACTCGCGAGGGGCGGTCAGAACCAGCGCGTCCATGGTGCCACTGTTGTCAAGCATCTCGGTCTCCTGTCATCGTGTTTTGGGTCTGTAGCGCGCGCCAAACGCGTTCAGGCGTCAGGGGAAGATCGTGAATGGCAACGCCAGTGGCATCGGCCACCGCGGCCGCAAGCGCCGGGGCGGTGCAGAGGATAGCGCCCTCGCTCACGCCCTTGGCGCCTTTCGGGCCCGGCCCGTCTTCGTTCTCGACCATCCCTGTCTCAAGGCGCACAGGCATGTCTTTCGTCGTGACGATCCGATAGTCGATCGCCCCGAGGTTTCGGATCCGGCCGCTATCGTCCATCAGGATCTGTTCGTAGAGCGAATGGCCCAAGCCCATGATCGCCGCGCCCTCATCCTGCATTTCGACCTGCAGCGGGTTCAGCGCCTTGCCGACGTCGCCGACAGTGACATGCTTATGGATCTGTACCTCACCAGTGGCGCGATCAACCTCAACCTCGAAGGCCGTGCAGTTAAACTCAAAGAAGGCCGGCGAGCCGCCGAGGGGGTGCTCGAGGTCGGTGGGTTTGCGCATCCGGCCATTGCCGATGAGTTCACCGTTCCATTTTCCGAGGTTCTTTTGCACGAAGTCGAAAATCGGCTGGGTGCAGTCTGGCAGGATTATATTGCCATCTTCGATACGAAGATCGCTTTCGGGCAGGCCGAGAGTATCGCTGGCCAGTTCGATGACCTGCGCATGGATGTCCTCACACGCGCGGGTGATCGCGGTACCCATGAAGACTGTCGAGCGGCTGGCAGATGTTTGCAGATCAAACGGCACGACAGAGGTGTCGCCCATGATGACCGACACCCGCTCACAGGGTGCGCCGAGCGCGTCCGCGGCGAGTTGGGCGAAGATCGTGCGGGCGCCCTGCCCCATGTCGGACGTGCCCGCAAAGACGAGGATCGAGCCGTCGGCCAGAAGCCGGACGGTGGAGTTTGAAAGGCCAGTGGTTGCACCCGCTTTGATGCCTACTGCGATACCACGGCCACGGCCCGCGGGCTTGGGGTTGTTCCAGCCCAGAAGATCGGCCGCCTTCTCCAACGACTGAAGCCAATGCCCATCGGCCGGCACATCACCGGGAACGACTTGGTCGCCTTTGTCAGAGACATTGCGCTGGCGGATCGAGAGCCCGTCGATCCCCAACCGCCGGGCCGCCTCGTTGATTTGGCTTTCGACGGCCCAATTGATTTGCGGTGTGCCAAAGCCGCGGAACGCACAGCTTGGGGTGGTATGCGAAAGAACGGGGCGCGCCTTGATACGCGCGTTTGGCACACGGTACGGCCCGCAGCCAAGGTAGTTTCCTTTTTGGGTGACCCGCGTGGCAACATCAGCATAGGCGCCCACAAGGTAGTCAGACGCGATATCGTGGAACACGAGATCGCCGTCATGTTTGAAACCTGACCGGATTGTTACGCGCGCCGCAGCCCGGCGCACCGCCTGAAACGTTTCTTCCAGGGTTAAAACCAAGCGCACCGGTCGCCCGGTCCGGCGCGAGGCAAAGGCCAGAAGCGGTTCGAACTTCGGCATCTGCTTTCCGCCAAATCCGCCACCGGGATCAGGCGCGATAACCTGAACACTGCTGAGCGGTAAGTCGAAGAGCTCAGCCATGATCTTTTGCAGAAGAAACGGGTGCTGCACGGGGCTCCAGATCTTCAGCGCGTCGTCACTCGCATCTACGATGAACCCATGGGGCTCGATCGCGAAGTGGGTCACCATCGGGAAGGTGTAGGTGTTCTCGATGACCAGATCGGCTGCGGCACTATCCACATCCCCCCAGACGTAGCTGAGCTCTTTCAATACGTTGGTTTCGGCGAGCGGGTCACCCGGGCGCTGCTCGGGCGCCTGAACGAGGGGCGCCCCTTCTGAAAGCGCGGCCTTAATCGACGTGATGGCAGAGAGAGGTTCGTGCCGCACCTCGACAAGCCCGGCCGCATAGGCCGCAATATCTTTAGTTTCGGCTATGACGGCGGCCACCGGTTCACCGTGGAACTTGGTCTCACCCACCGCCAGCACAGGGCGGTCTTGGCGCTCTGGACCGAAGCGCGGCATGGGCGCAGGCAGATCATCCGCCGTAATCACGTCAATCACGCCGGGCACGGCGGCGGCCTTCGCAGTATCTATGGCCGTGACCTTTGCGCGCCCCACATCAAGCGTAACAAGCTTGAGATGCGCCATACCGGCGATATCCAGATCCGCGACGAACTTTTGCGAGCCGTCGACGCGCTCAACACCCCCCAAACGGCTCACATCCGCGCCGACCGACGCCCCGGTGGCCGGAATGCTTGTCGTCAGGTGTACGTCGTCGCCCGCAGCATCCCGCATGGCGTCAAACATCCGATTGTATCCGCCGCACCTGCAGAGATTTCCCGAAAGTGCCTCGCGCACATCGGCTTCTGCTGCGGCTGGCTTGGCGCGGTGCAGCGCCTCAGCCGACATCACCATTCCTGGAATGCAAAAGCCGCACTGGACGCCACCGCATTTCAGAAACGAGTGTTGCACCGTGCTGAGCTGGCCGCCCGCCGACAGACCTTCGACTGTTTCAATGGATTTTCCGTTGCTCTCAACCGCCAGCATAAGGCAGGCATTCACTGGCTCTCCGTCGACGATCACGGTGCAGGCACCGCATTCGCCAACCGAACAGCATTCCTTCGCGCCTTTCAGGCCAAGATCATCTCGAATGAAATCAAGAAGCGAGGTGTGCGCCGGCACGGTTCGCGCGACGGGCCTTCCGTTGATGACGAGGTTGATGGGTTTGCCAACGCCGAAATCGGCATCCGTTGTGGCAGCGTGTGTCCCATCCGACTCGGCTGGTTTCAGCGTGTCAGGCATCAGTTCGGTCCAACGACAGGCGGCCGCGAGCCACCGACAGCGCGCGATCGGCCATTACCGCGAGCATTGCGGTGCGGTACTCCGCACTGGCCCGAACATCCGAGATCGGGGACGCGCGTTGCGCGAGTTCATTGATACACGCGGCTCGGTCGGGTTCCGGCGTCGCAGGATCTGCGAGGATCCCATCAGCCTCGCGCAAGACAAGCGGCCTGGGTGAGACCGCGCCGAAAGCGATAACGGTTTGCCCCGTGTCATTTATCGTGCAGCACATGTTAGTGGTTGCCAAATCCACGCCCCGGCGGCGCGTGATCCGGTCAAATGCCGATCCGAGCGGCCCGTCTGGCAAGGGGATTTCGACGGCGGTCACGATCTCGCTGTCACCAAGATCGATCTTACGGTTGCCTTGGATGAAATCAGCCACAGCAATTCGACGGGTGCCTCGGGAGCCGCTGATTTCAACGGTTGCGTCAAGCGCTGCGAGAACTGGCACAGTATCTGCCGCAGGCGACGCGTTGCAGATATTGCCAGCAAGAGTGGCGCGGTTTCTGATCTGGATCGAGCCGACAACGGCAGCGGCATCCCGCAAGGCTGGAAAGAGGCCTTCGGTTTCAAGGTAGTTTTCCAGCATGGTCATTGTCGTACCGGCCGACACGCGCAGGCGAGACGCATCGCGCAAGATGTCGGGCGCGAGTTCCGCGACCGCTTTGAGGTCAATCACCATTGCTGTTGAGATGTGCCCATGCCGCAGCCCCACGGTAAGATCGGTGCCACCAGCCAGAAGGCGCGCACCGTCCCCGTGCTCAGACCGGGCCGCGATGGCCTCGGCAAGCGTCTGCGGCTGGATATAGTCAAACGGTTTCATTATGCGTATGGCTAAAGCGGTGGCCCATCAGCGGTGGTAATCCATGACCAAGACCCGGGTTTCTTCGGGCAGGTCCGCCTTGGTTAGGCTAGTGTCGTAGCTCAGGGCGTAATCGATCTGGTCGTCGTGGAAGTTGCGCAGGAACTCTTCGACCCATGCACCGGCCTGGCGCCGGTAGGTTAGCGTTCGAAAGTGCATCGGAATGACGATCTTTGGATTGGTCTTGTGAATCATTTCCATCAGATCCGGCATTTTAATCGTCAGGATTGAACCGGTCAGGGCCAGCAGGATGTCGGTATCCTCAAAGAACGCCAATTGAGATGAGGTCAGGCGATTTCCGACATCGCCCATATGCGCGATCTTCAAGCCATCAAGCTCAAAACGATACATCGCATTCTGGCCGGGCTCATCGTGCTCGAAGTGGTGTTCGTATTCCATCGCTACATGCGCTTGGAATGTGACGCCCGAGATTGTCGCCGACCCGCCGTTTTTTGCGATATCCAGCGCCTCGACCAACTCGTGCGAGCCAGGCACAAGATCTGCGCGGCAATGCCCTTGGTCATCGGGGCTAGAACGCACCACGATGTCAGCGGCATCAGGGATTGGGGCGTATCCCACAAGCTCAGCCTCGAAGGGGTCAGTGATCACCGATGGACCGGTCTCGGGCTTTAGGCGAAAGGCGGCATGGCCGTACCATCTGATGTCCATCGTGGTGTTCCTTGCTCTGCGCGCGCGTTTTCACGGGCGCGCCCATAGCCCCCGCGCCACGCTTTTGCGGCGCGGGGGCGTTTGGCTTACATCGCTTCGAGTTCAAGCACCTTGTCGGCGTCAACGCTGCCCACTTGCATGAGCGTCGCATCATTGTTCCAGGCGAATATACCGAATATGCCCGCGACGATTCCGGTGTCAGTGTATTCCATCGAGCCGGTGACGCCGTCATAGTCGATGTCCCTTCCGGCGCGGATCGCGGCAAGGCCGTCTTCGTAGCTGTAGACCTTTTCGCCGCCGCCGCCGGTGACGTCATACATCGCCTGGGTCCAGCTTGCTGTGTTCAGCTCCCCGGCCTTTTCGATGGCCAGTGCCGATGCGACAAGCAGATCATAGTATTGGATCGCGTATGAGTTCGCCGGGTCGCCGATATCGTCGATCCACTGTGACGCGTTGGCAAACTCCATATAGGGTTCAAACGATGGATTGTCCGAGTGCGAGTTGGCCGCGAGAACCACAGCCTCGTGTTGATCGATCGCAGACTGCGTTGCCGTCTCGTAGAACTCGGTTTCCTGCCATTCGCCAGATCCGACGATATACCAGGAGTTACCGGCTTCAGCAGCGTTCTTGACGAAGCTGCCCCCGGCCTGTGGCGACGAGAACATCACAACCGCTTCGGGCTCAAGCCGGCTAATCCGCGCAACCACCGAGCGATAGTTGGTGTCGCCGGCCTGAATATCGAAGTCGCCCAGAACCTCGAAGCCGATGGCCTCGGCCGTGCGCACTGCCGCTTCTTTTTGAAGCTGCGATCCGGCCACTTCAGTCGCGATAATCACGACGTTTTTCTTGCCCGCTTCGGCCACGTGCAGAAGCGCTGCCGTGCCATTTGCCGTATCGAGGGGTGAACCACGGAAGATCGGTTCCTCCGCACTACCGCCGATCGTGCCCTCGATCGCACCGCCATGTACCGACGGCATGAGCGGAAGGCCCTTCTCGGCCACGGTTTCAAGCATGAACTCGCGGTATGAGAGGTAGCTATGGGCGGGATTGAGCAGAATATCGACGTTGTCACTGTCGACTAGTTTTCTGGCGGCGCGCGCCTCGCCAACCGTTCCGAGATCCTGATGGATGGCGCGCATCGGTTTGCCGAGGGGCGGGTCTTCGTTGATCTTGGAGAGTACCATCTCGGCCACTCCATCAAAGAACGGGCCAAAGGCACCGAACTCGCCCGTATGATAGGTGAGATGCCCCACCACAATCTCTTCTTCAGCCAGAGCCGGGGCGGCTACCCCGAACCCGGCGGCAAGTGCGGCAGCACCTGCGAGTGTTGTCAGCCTGCGTGTCATCGATGTCTCCTCCGTTGGTCGATTTCGTTGCAGTTCAGATGTGATAGGCGGCCGTGATATCGCTCATTTCCAGCTCTGACCGTGGCCGCAGAAGGTGCATCTCGCCCAACGACAGCACCATCACGCGATCGGCAATTTCTAGGGTTTTCACAGCGTTCTGCTCGGCCAGAACAATAGTGAGCCCGCGTTCGTTCCGGGTCTCGGCAATGCTGGAAAAGAGCGTGTCCACGAAGATTGGCGAGAGCCCTGCCGAAGGCTCGTCCAGCAGCAGCACCTTGGGGTCTTGCATCAGAGCGCGGCCCACGGCGAGCATCTGGCCTTCGCCGCCCGAAAGCGAGCCTGCCGCCTGACCGCGGCGTTCCTTCAGGCGCGGGAAAAGTGCAAAGACCTCGTCAAGCTTCTCCTGCTTCGAACGGTGGCCCGTGCGCCCCCCGATTGACAGGTTTTCCTGCACCGATAGGTCCGGAAACACGTTTCCTTCCTGTGGCACGTAGGCCACGCCTGCGCCCGGCATCGCATAAGCCGGCGTGTTCGAGATGTCATCGCCGGCCAGCGCCATCGAGCCTGCCTGCAGGGGCAAGAGCCGTGCCAGGGTTTTCAGGAGTGTCGTCTTGCCCGCGCCATTCGCACCAAGGACTGCAAAGATCTCGTCCCGGATCGAGAATGTGAGGTCCTTCAACACGGCCATTTCACCATAACCGCTGCGAAGCCCTGCCACATCAAACATCGCTCAGACCCCCATGTACTTTTCGGCCACGACGCGATTTGATTTCACCTCCTCCGGCGCACCCTCGAAGAGAATGCTGCCCTCCGACAGAAAGTGAACGTAGTCGCAGTATTCCCAGATCAGTGGCAGGTCATGTTCCACGACCACTACGCGCATTTTTCCGCTAGCCACCTTTTCGCGGACCAGATCCATCACCGTGCGCGTAATGTCGTCAGGCAGGCCCGCCGTGGGTTCATCCATCAGCAAAAGCTTCGGCTCTGCGATGAGACAGCGCAGGATATCGACGAGCTTTTTCTCACCACCCGACCGCGCGTACCCATTACGGTCCGTGAACGGGAAGGCCTCGATGTAGCGCGAGACCTTTTCTTCGATATCCTCGGGATCACGCTCACCCGCAAAGATGCTCATCAGCCCTTCGGCCTTTGGCGGCGTAACGGCAAGGCGGAGGGAATCGCGGATCGTCAGGCTGTCGAACCCCTGGATCCGCTGGTTGGTTTTGATAAGCCCGATCCGAGCCACCTCATGCGATTTCAGCGGGTTGAGCCGATGCACCCCGTCGCCGACATCGAGGCTGATATCACCGCTCGTCGGGGCAATCCGGCGCGTAAGAAGGCCCATCAGGGTGCTCTTCCCGGCCCCGTTCGGGCCAATCAAACCTTCGAGCCCCTTGGCTCCGAAGGCCACGCTATCGATATTGACCACTTCGTGCTGGTGGTAGGATTTGGTCAGGCGTTTTGCTTCGAGTTTCATGGCGTCACCCCTCCTTCACCGCGTCGCGCAAAGGAGCATCGTCCCGTGCGGCCCGAGTGCGGGGGCCGTCTTCGCCAAGAAGGCCTGAGGGCCGGAACATGATGATCAGAACAAGCAAGACGCCGTAACAGAACAGTTTGAAGTTCGGCACCATCAGGGCGTAGTCCGGCGGCACGGGGGCATAGGTTTCGACGAGAATGTCGAAGAGGCCGAACGTGGCAAACACGCCTACCATTGCGCCGAAATTGTGGGCCTTGCCGCCGAGAACCAGCGCGATCCAAACCGCGAACGTCAGCGAGGGTGCCAGAAGATAAGGCACAAGAAACTGGTTCAACGGCGCCGAAAGCCCGCCGAGAAGCCCCATCAACCCGCAGGTTATTGCAAACGTCATGCGTTTGGTGGCGGCGGTGTCTTTGCCAAGGCTGGCGGCAAGCTCTTCATTGTCACGGATCGCGATCAGTTGCCGCCCAAAGCGGCTATCGCGCAGCCGTGCTGACACCCAGATCAGCGTGCCTACCACGGCGGCGATGAAACAAAGAAAGATCGCATTGCGCCCGTCGACACCCGGGAACGGGAACCCGATCGTTCCAAGCCCTTGCACACCGCCGGTAAGCTGCTTTTCAGTGACCACCAGCGTGGCGACGATGGCCGCAAGTGCCAATGTGGCCGCCAAAATCGCCTGCCCGCTTCTCTGCAGGATTAATCGCGCCAGCACATAGGCCACTGCTGCTGAGATCAGCGAAGCCGCGAGGATCGCCGGCAAAAGCGGTACGTCGTATTCCACGTAAAGAACGCCGGTTCCGTAAAGCCCAATGCCCCAGAACCCGACGACACCAAAGTTGGGGATGCCCGCCAGCCCGAACTGGATATGCAGAAGCTGCGCCAGCCCGATGTAGACGAGCATCAGCGAGAAGGAGAAAATCAGATAATCCATCAGGCCGCCCTCGCGCCGCGATAGGTGAGCACCCCGATAAACGCCAAGAGCAGCGCGACCTCGGAATAGAGAGGTTCGGAAACCAGGGTGATGAAAGAGGTGAGGATGCCGGCCACGATCGCTGCAACCACGGCACCGCGCACTGACCCGATGCCCGCAACGATCGTCACAAGCATTGTGATCAGGATGACGTTCCAGCCCATATACGGGGTGACTTGGGCGAAGACGCCCGAGAACACCCCCGACAGGCCGCCGGCGCATCCGGCAATGAACCAAATCGCCACGGATGTTAGGTGCGGGTTGATCCCACTGGCCATGGCAAGCTCATGGTTGTTGGCAAGCCCGCGCATCTGCTCGCCAAGCCCTGTATTGTAAAGCATCCAGTAGAGGATACCGGCAGTGATGAAGACGAGGACCAGCGCTACAAGCTGAAGGTTCGTGGCCCCGAGCCCGCCAAACTGCATGTAGGTGATGCTTGGTTCGTTCAGGAACAGGTTCTCCGGCCCGACTAGCAAGATCAGCCCGTAGCGCAGCATGAAGGAAACGCCGACCGACAGGATGATCATTTCGGTTGGCCCGACCCCGCGGTTGAGGGCGGGCCGGAAGATCGCGAGATAAACCGCGACGCTCAACACGCCCGAAAACAGCATCGAGGGGACGATCGCCATGTAGAAATGCAGCCCCAGGACAACGTTGAACAGGATCGCAAAGTAGGCGCCGAAGGTGATGCTTTCGGCATAGGCGATGTTCATGAAGCCGTTGAGATAGTAGATGAGCGTGAAGCCCATCGCCGCCAGTATTAGCGGCGATGCTTCCAGAAGCCCGATGAAGATCGCGTCGACAAGCAGCATGATGGGCCTTTCGTTTGCGTTCTTTGCCTTGGGAACGGTTCTGGATTACTCGGCGAATTTCATGTCGGCGGGGTCAAACGTGGTGACCTGCACATACATCAGCCCGTCACGGGTGACGTAGGCATCAGCCCCCTTGTAGGGCTCAGCCAACCAATCGGCCTCGACGCGCCACGAGACGTTCACGGTGTCCCCGATCGTCTTCACTTTCTCGGCGATGAACGTGGCCCCGATAAAACCGCCCTCTTCGCGCGGCGTGCAGAACCCGGCGAAGACATCGCCAACCGCGGGGCGGCCTTCGACCCATGCGCCGTTGGGCAGGATGATCAGAACCTCTTCGGGGTACTGCGCCATCAACCTATCCCAGTCACACGCATTGAGCGCGTCAATATGCTCGAAGGTGACGCGTTCGGCATTCGGTTGCATCACAAGCGGAGGAAGGGTTCGTTCGTGACCCTCAGTGAGCGCGGCCGTAGGTGCGAGCAATGCCACAGCGAGGCCAATACTTGTCGTAACCTTCATTTTGTTTTCCTCCGTGTTATGCTGGAACCTTCTGGAACACCGGGCTTCTTTTGGTTGAGCCTCATGCCGTAACGGGCCGGGATTGCAGAAGGAAAATGTCAGGCCCGTAGATCGCCCATTCGATATCCTGCGGCTTGCCGTAGTGGTTTTCGAGGTTCACAGCGAGCGTGGCGAGCCGCTCAAGTTCATCGGCCTCAAGAACGCCGCCATGCGGGGTGTCGGACTTTTTCTCACGCCCCTTGCGATCGACGACATAGTGGTCCGGCGTCACTTCCCCGGACACCACCTGTTCGCCCAGCCCTCGCACAGCCTCGATCAGCATGCGATCCTTGCGACGGGTCACCGGATGGATAGAAAACGCCACCCCTGCTTTCTCAGCATCGACCATCTTTTGCACGACGACGGCCATGCGCAGATCATCGAGGCAGCCCTTTTGGCCGCGGTAGAACATGGCCCGTTCGGAAAAAAACGAGGCCCAGCAATCGATGACGGCCTTGCGGACGGCCGCTTCACCTTCGACGTTGAGGTAGGTCTCCTGCTGGCCGGCGTAACTTGCGGCCTCTGAATCCTCAGCACTGGCTGAAGACCGAACGGCGACTTTCCCGCCGCCGAGCGTTCCATAGGCGTCGAGCACCTCCTGGGGAACGACTGCTGTGTCTTCGACGAGCTTGACGGCGGCTTCGTGATCTTGCGCCTGCGCCAACGCTCGAAGCCGTTGAACATCGACGCAGCGTTCGAGCACATCGGCGGGAACAGCAAACCCACCCGGAACTGGCAGCTTCTGCTGGGTCATTGACGCCAGGCTTGCACCCTTGCCACCTGCGGCCGCCACATCGCAGCAATCCGCGTCATCGAACCAGAGAACGAGCTTATTCATCGATAATCCCCACAGCGCGGACTGGGGCACCTGTGGTGCCGACCCATTTGATCGGAAAGACCGAAAGCTTGAACCCGTGGGGCGGCAGGTCGCCCAGATTTGTGAGGTTCTCGATATGCCAATAGGCATCGGTCATCATAACTTTGTGGGCGAGCCAAAACTTCTTTGTTTCGAACATCGCCCAAACCGGCGGGTCGTAGGTTGGCGCATCAGTGCCGGTGACGCGGCAATCCTGGTCGATCAGCCATTTGGTCGCCTCGGCAGACATACCAACATGGTCCGTTAGATAGCGGTCTTCGTCGTTGTATTCCGATGCGCCGGTGCGGATTAGAACGATGTCGCGGGGCTTTAGTGTGTATTCGATCTTCGCCAGGGCGGCTTCCATGTCATCGACGGTGATCGCCACGCCGAACTCAAGGTGACGAAAATCAAGGACAACCCCATCGCCGAAGCAGTAGTCGATCGGGATGCCTTCGGGCCCCGGCGTTTCCTCGTTGCCCATATGCTTCAGCGCATCCATGTGCGTTCCGGCATGGTCGCTGATGGTGACGGAACAATGCGCCGTAAGGTGATCTTCGCCGTGCTCGTCGGCGCCGATGGCCTCGGCGAACCCCTTCCAGGTATCGACCATCTCCACCTTGGGCTGTGCGAGGCGAGGAAACACCTTCATGCCCTGGTGGACTGGCATCGACAAATCGACAAAGCGATATCCCATGGGTCGCGTCCTTGGTTGCGGGAAACGTGGGGTGCTGCCGCCCTTCGGAGGGAGGTGTTCCGAAGGGCGGAGCGCGGCGCGGCGTGGCCTAGGCGAGGATCTCAACCACGCCCGTCGTGCCATTCACGCGAACCGTTTCACCGGTTTTGATGTCCTTGGTCGCAACGGATGTTCCAACAACCGCCGGGAGCCCGAACTCTCGTGACACCACCGCGGAGTGCGAAGTCGTGCCGCCCGCATCGGTCACAAGACCCGAGATCTGCGTGAAGAGCACGACCCATGCGGGGTTTGTCATCCGGCAAACCAGGATTTCTCCCTCTTCAACCGTATGGAATTGATCGAGCGAGGTAATGACACGGGCCTTGCCTTCGATCACTCCGGGGCTGGCCGCCAACCCGGTGATCTCGCCAGCCTTCGTGGGCGGTTCACGATAGAACCGCTCGGGGAAGCCCCAAAGCCCGGCATAGGGAAAATCAAGCGCTTCCTGTGTTGCGGTACCAATCCAGTCGGGCGGGCGCTTTTCCGTTGCCTCTTCATCGGCATCGCGACGATCTGATACGATATCGCGTGCATCATAGGCGCCTTGATCGCCCACCAAGGCACGCAGCTCATTGTAGCGCAGGAAATTGATGTCTTCGGGATCATCGATCACATCCATCGCGACAAGTTTCTTACCGATGGCGATCAAAACGGTCCGCAATCGGGCATTCGTCCCCTGATCGATGTAGAAGTGATGGTCCGGCGTAAGCGGGTTCATCTTAAGTGAACCGTCGAGCGCGGCTTGAAGCTTCTCGCGCGCCTCGCCTTCCACGCCCTCCATGCATTCGGCAATCGCAGCGTTCAGATCGTCTTCGACCTCTTTGATTGTCGACGGGTAGTCGTAGTCAGACACCACATACCCGCGAACCGCCTCAATCGCAGGGCCCGGATTTTCCACCCAAAGCGGGAAGCGTGTTTCGTGCGACCAGAGCGCCTTGTGCCCAAATTCCTCGAGATAGGGTTCAAGCTGGTCTTTGATCAGAGAGCGACCATCATCGGAGCCTTCGAGTGCAGTCATTACCTCTGCCGCCGTCGGGGCCTCGAAGGCCGCTTCGAGCGTAGCGTTGCCCTTGATCGTTTCCTTCATTTTCCAGAGCGCTTCGACTGAATCCCAGTTCCGGTCCTTGACCGAACTCTGAAGGCGGCCCTTGAGCGCGGGATCGGCGTCGGGCTTGATCTCGTCAATCGCGCCGTTCAAGGCCATTGTGGCCGAAAACTGCGCGAAGTTGAGCATCCAATGGATCTTCCAATGCCGATCATGGATGTCGATCATATCTTCAAGCAGCACGGCGAGCGCGGTCAGGCTGGCGCCGTCTTTGTCAAACCCATCAATGTAAGCGAAGTTAGTCTTCATTTCCGGCAAAATGCGGTCATTCCACCAGTCCAGGAAATTCTCGGCGTAGTGCGGTAGGACGTTGCCAAGATAGGCCCCGATCTTGCCCGCGTATTCGGGATCGCGCGGCACGCGCGGCACGTATCGGTTCTGGTATTCCGTTGCCTCGACGTGGATGCCGGGCGCCGCGGGCAACGCAGCCGTGTAGAGATAGCCGTTAACGTTTTTTGCCACCCAGTCGCTCGCAAACGGTGTGCCAAAGCGGCGGAACATATGATCGCAGGTGAGCCACCAGCCGCCGATATCGAAAAACATTGGGGACAGCGGGTTGGGGCAATGCAAATCATCGAGGATCCAAAACAGCTCCTCTTCCCCGGTATCCCATTCCACGGGAAACTCGGATGTGCCGAGGTTCTGCCCAAGCACGTTCGTTTCATCCAAGCTCATGATTTCCTCCCAAAATCAGCTGCGACGTTCTGAAGCACTTCTGGAAATGCTAGCCGCGAGCATTTGATGCGTCAAGCGATTATCGATAATTTATTATCCATGGCAAAGGTGATATGACGCCTGTCGTGATATCGACGCAAAAGCAGAAGCTTAAGAAGACTTTTTGTTTTTTTACAATGATTTATAAGTTAAAGTGAATGTCAGATATGACATCTTCCGTGGCGTTCAGGCGTGCTGCACCGCGCCAAAATGGTCGCGAAACCGGAACGTCATGCCACCGCGCGTGACCTCAATCACGATAGCCTCAACCCAGCCCGGCTCGCCCGGATCCGAGAGGTTGAGCCCCTTGGTCAAGATCGCACGCATGACCGGCGAATGGGTCACGCAGGCGACGACCAGATCGTTGTGTGACGGCATATCAAGAAAGCTTTCTGCGAACTGCAAAACACGTTTTGCGACAGCGGCTGCGTTTTCCCCCGGCGGTGTTTCGTGATTAAGCCAGTATTCGATCCGGTCTGGCGCCGTGAGAAAGGCGCCGAAGAATGGATGCTCGGCCGCGGCATCGCGTGGCAGCGAAAGATGTTCGCATTGCGAGGCGAGAAACTCAGGCGTTGACCCCATCTCGACCCGCGAGCCGGCGAGGTAGAGATCAGGGTTTCGCAGCCCCCACGCTGGCAGAATTTCTGGCGCCTCTGGCGCGATGGCGTCGCGCAGAGCAACAGCGGTTTGTTGCGAGCGCTGCGTTCGGGTCGCGAGGAATAAAACATCATCGCCCTGCCCTATCATCGCCCGAAGCTTCGGAATTGCCGCCTGGATATCCGCGCCTGAATCCGCCGTCAAAGGCATGTCGCCCTTGTGTGACGGCACCTTTGCGTGCCGCAGGAACGCAAGAGTTACCTTTTTCATCGGCCCCCCGGGTGTTTCGTCGTGTTGTGTTGGAGTGGTCTGGCGCCGTAGCTTAGCTGGCCCTGGCCCGGTCCGCTTCAGCCCCATAGTCGTAAGACACAGGATCGGCGGACGCGGCCGCGCCCTGATGATCCCGGAAGATGCCGTGCATAACCCCGCCGAATTCTTCCACGTGCTGGCGCATCACCTGCCCGCACGTGGTCGGATCGCCCGCCCGCAACGCCTCAATGATAGGCCTGTGACGACCGGCAAGATCAATCTCCGGCTTCCGTGAGATCAGGTTGTTGAGCGTGACGAAGGTTCTGGCCTCAATCATGAGCGAATTCCACGTCTCAATCAGGATCTGGTTTCCCGACGCCTCCAGAATTGTACGGTGGAAGCGCACGTCCCAATGGGCCAACGTCCGAACATCCCCGGCCTCAAACGCCTTCGTCATCCGCTGCGTCGCCACTTCAAGATCATCAAGATACTCGCTCGCCCGTGCAACAGCGAGCTGCCCCGCAAGCTCTTCAAGCGCCGCCCGAACGGGATAGATCTCGAGCACCTCGCGCTGATCGATCTTGCGCACCCGCGCGCCCTTGTGCGGCTCAACTTCCACGAAACGCATTGCAACCATGTCGCGCAAAGCCTCGCGAACCGGCGATTGGCTGATACCCATGCGCTTGGCGATCTGCGACTCTACAAGACGATCGCCTGGTTTGTAGCGGCCCGACATAATGTCATCGAGAAGTTCCTCTTTGACTTGCTCGCTGAGAACAACACGCTGGATCATAACTACGGCTCCGGATATGCGCCGGCACGACGGCCGCGCGTCTGGCAGATGCAAAAAGCCGCGCGTCTTAGCGGCTAGATGCTCCATTGTGCGCAGCAATTGTTAAGTCTCCAAACTACTGGTGTCAACGATTATCGATTACCGCTTATATTGAGGTGGCGCGAGTACGCATAATGCATCTGCGTCCGCGACATCCGTCGCCGGCCACGTCCCCTCGCCAATCCTGATCTTTCGATGGCGCCGCGCGCCCTCGTGGCTGACATCGTACAACGCCCAAGCGACATCGACGGTGCGCTTGGGACTTTTGAGAAAGCATGGCGCAAGAGCTGCGACGCGCCCCAGCTCCGCCGGGAACGCTATTGCGGTGCTGAGACTAGCTGTCACCCGTGCTGCGTGCGATGGCCTTTATCGGGTGACCGTTTGGAATAACCTCAGACTAGAGGAAGATCGCGTTTTTCTTCGCGATGGCCATTGCGCCGCTGCTGTCAGTTTGCGGGTGTATAGCGGGTCATCACGATGCTAGCGGCATCGATTTCTCGAAGTCTTCGCGCGTCATGTCACCAGAAAGCATCATGGTTGCAATTTCAGTTGCGTTGTAGGTGCTGCGCCAACGCAGCACCTACAACGACACGTGCCGTCGCCAGTATAAGCGATTTCAAGGCCTGCTTCCTCAAGTACGCGGACGGAACAGCCCCAGTATCCCGAAATCAAGCTAAGCAGAAATTCTCCGCCGTAGTCGGGGAAAGCCGCGCGCAACTGGGCTGCGGCATCGCCGGGGGTCGCGGCATTCATGGCATCGTCGAGAACGCGGATATAGGCAATCGCGGTGCCCAGTCCCCCCGCGTCGTCGGCAGGCCATCACCGACCAGAAGTGTCGCGCCCACTGGACCATCGCGCAACGTCTCGAGGGTCGCGATCCAATTCGCGCGATCGATCCCCGGAGCGAAGAAAACGTTCTTGTAGACAAGATCTTGCAAGATGATGCCCTGCTGATCGGGAAACGCTGCAGCAATAATTTGCGTGGCCGTCTGTGTCGCTGTAGTGGCGGAACTCAATCGGAACACCAGAGGTCGTAGTGCGGCTTAGCTAAAGGTCCGGGCCCGTCAGGACATTCGTAGGCTCCGGGAAGGCGCCACAAGCGGCTTCTGCCGCAATCGCATCACGGATTTAGGGTAGCGACGCAAAGGTAATGCCGTCCGCCGTCGCAGCACGCTCCAATGATCGGGGTGTTCATCACTGATTTAAGCCTGAGCAACCGGTTTGCCGATTGCGTCAATTGATGTGGAAACCTCGGCCGCCGTGGGGGGCAGCATGTTTCATCTACAACGAGCAACGCATCCGCACACTTCACAACGTGAGAGGCTACATGCACTGCTTCAGCAGGCGAAACATACGTGTGAAAGACGAGGTCGGCTTTACCTAACTGTGAACGGATCCAGGCGACATTGCGCTCTGCGCACAGGCCGGCTTAGCGGTCAGTGCAATTTTGAGAAGTGTGGCTGCGCCAACCGTAAGTGCAGTCCTTTTCAACAACGACGGCGGTTCAAGGCATGTGAGCGTTCGGTTTTCGCGAAGCTCGAAGCAGGCAAAACACTAAGCGTGAAGGGCAACGAGACGTGCCATAGTCGGGCGTGGCTTCCGCAGGAAACCCGTGTCGGAATCGCGTGCAACCCAGCTTTCGGCAGCGGCAAGCACGCTCTCTTTCGACAGCTGCAGCGCGCGTCGGCATTGGGTTCGCTGCTTGCTTTGCCCCGAGAGTTAGACAGCTTTCACCTTTTCGATCACCTAGGGAATATCCTCTTCTGTTTTCTGATTAGTAGAATGATCGATACCTACCGAAACTTGCCGTACGTGTGGCCGTAGCCGACGCGGGCAGTTTCAGTGGCGCAGGGCGCACCTTGAAACGGCCATCCTCGGTAATCGGCCATCAAATCATACGGCTTGAAGAACGCTTGGAGAGTGTGACGCCGTGAAAGTGCGAGGGGGCGGCGGCCGCGTTGAAGGCCGCCGCCCCACGCGGATCAGGAGTGATTACCCTTCACCACGACCATACTTATTGCCGCGTACGAAGAGGAAGATCGCGAGGCCAAGCATCAGCACTTGCGGGTCAGCAATGGTCAGCGCGCCCCAATAGAAGAAGGCGATCACGCCACCGGCTGCCGCGATACCAGCAAAGCCGCCTGCGCGCGTTAGAACGTCACCGAGCAGGCGAAGCCGGGCCGTGCGGGGCCGCCATGTTTCGACAATACCGCCAATTGCCAGAGCAATGGGGCCCAGAACCTCGGCGAACGCAGCAAGAATGAAAAGGATCGCGGGCACGCCGTAAGCGCCGGGCGCCAGAAACACATCGGGGAATTTTTGCATCCCATAATAGAGCAAGATCCCGGCCAGCGGAATCCGGATCGCCCAATGACCAACGCGATCTGCCCAGCTGAAACCAGGCACGGCGCCTGCCTTGTAGGCGGCATCAATAGTAGCGGCGAGCGCACCGCGAACGGAAGAATTTGAGTTCTGAACGTTGGCATTCATCGCCATGATCGCCTCCTAAGGCATTGAGATTGCTTGAAGCCCCTCCAAAAGGGACCGCGACATTGCGTTTCACAGTTTTCAGACATTGCTGAAATTAGTGAAGTTGAGCGGAAATCAAGTCGGTTTCCTGATTTCCGCGCAGAATTCCGAGACGCCTCGCGGTTTTGTGAGCCGAGAAGGCCAGCGACCTACCCGTTGGCAGGCGTACCTTTTCCGATGTTGCCGGCAGTAAACTGTCCTCGCCCATCGTGGCCTGATTCACACTGACATCCGGAATTTCCATCAGTTGAATCACGCAAGGGCCGTGAGGCCGCGCGACCTTCAATCGGACAAGTGAACCTATAGAGCCGCCCTTTCGGGCAATGAGATTCGCAGATCTTTCGTGTCATCTCCCTTACAAAATCTGTTTGTGTGAAAATTTTCCACAAGTCTCTTGACCGGCAATCATGCGGCGATACTTCCTGTCGTGTGTATTTTGCACACATCAACGTTGGAGGGGCACCACCATGCACCGACAAGCAGATGGGCTGAATGCTGATCTCTTTTCCAGCGACGGCGGCTGTGTGGCCGTGCCAAGGGGCTTAGGCGCAAGCCTCCATCAACCCCAATCCAAGGAGTGGCTGAGCAAGATCTTGGTACCCCACGGGGTTCAGCGTTGGGGTTCGTCGCCCCCGGCTGAGGACTTCCGTGGATTCCTGACGACCATCGATTGGTGTGCCGCACACCTCGATGGCCTTTACGGCGCGCGCATCAACGTAGGCGCGGTGAATACCCCGGAAGGCATCGTCTCAATCGGCAGCTTCGGAGCGTTCGAAAGCGCCTTGCTGCCGCGCTGATTCATTCACGTCCAAAACAGGAGGATACCCCATGCCCGAACAGACATCGAACCTGCCAAACATTGTCGACATTGCCTCTGGCTCAGACGATTTCAATCTGCTGGTTCAGGCACTCACCGCGGCCAACCTGGTCGACACGGTGAAAAACCTCAATGACATCACAGTGTTTGCGCCAACCGATGCCGCGTTCACCCAGCTTGCGGTTGATCTCGGCTTCGAGGGCAACACCAAGGACGAAGATGCCGTCTTTGCGAGCCTCGTCGCCAGCCTGACTGAACTTGGGGGCGGGGATCCTATCCCCGTTCTGACAGATGTCCTTCTCTACCACGTTTCGGAAGGTGCCAAGAGTGCCGCCGAAATCGACACGCTCGAACAGGTGGATACCTTACTTGCGGGCGCGTCCTTCGGATCGGAAGGAACAGAGTTGGTCGATAATGAGCCTGATATCGCCAACCCCAACATCGTGATCCCAGATGTCGCAGCCTCCAACGGGACTATCCAAGCGATCGACCGTGTGCTTCTGCCAATCGACATACCTGGTAACGAGGCGCCGACCGAACCCGAGCCGACCGAGACGCTGGCGGGCATCGTAGCGGCCAGTGGCGGGGTGTTCGACGATGATGCGACCGATTTCGACCTTTTGCTCAACGCTGTTCAGGCCGCAGGCCTCGCAGGGGCGTTAGACGACCCCGAGGCAGACCTCACAGTTTTTGCCCCGAACGATGCCGCCTTCATAGGCCTTGCACAAACACTGGGGTTCGAAGGGAGCGACGAGGGAGAAGCGTTTACTTATATTGTCGAAGCGTTGACGCTTCTCTCGGGCGGCGAAGATCCAATCCCGCTTCTGACGGATATCCTGCTCTACCATGTGGCCCCGGAAGCGCTCGGGTCAGAGCAAGTGTTCTCAGCCGAAAGCATCCCGACGCTGCTTGGCGAAACCCTCGGCGTGGAGGGGCGCGAGCTGGTGGACCAGGATCCAGACATTCCTAACCCAGAACTCATCGCGACCGACATTACGGCGACAAACGGCATCGCCCACGTTCTCGATGGCGTTTTGTTGCCGGCAGACATTCTCAACGGCGACGGCGGGCGGGGCCGCGTTGATTTCGTGATCGGCGATGACGGGCGCGACGACGTGCGGACCGGGGCGAATACCGATTTTGTCTCTGGGCTCGGCGGCAATGATGTCATCCGGCTGGGCAAGGGCGATGATGTGGGGCTTGGCGGTGATGGCAACGATCGGATCTCGGGCGGTCGGGGCGACGACATCGCCAAGGGTGGCGAGGGTAACGATACTTTGCGCGGCGGTCGCGACAACGACACGCTCGATGGGGGCGCGGGGCGCGACCTTCTAATCGGTGGCCGCGACAACGATGTGCTTACCGGCGGGGCGGATGCCGATATTTTCCGCTTCCACGCACATCAAGGGTCAGACACGATCACCGACTTCGCCTCAGGCGAAGATCTCATCCAGATCCGGGCCCATGGGATAAAGGGATA
>JBCCRC010000018.1:0-52359 GCA_039208375.1 Pseudomonadota bacterium
AAATGGCCCCACGTTGGGAGAGGCCACGAGATCGGGGTGGCTCTCTATGGCTGACTCCGCGACGAAAACGAGATCGACCTGCCAGAGCACATTTTTGTAGTAGTCGAAATCAACGATATCGTAGAGCGTGAAGCCCGCTTCTTCGAGCCAGAGCGTGCGCTCACTAAGATGCATAAGGGGCGCTTCGATACTGAGCGCAGACACATCTCCGAGAAGGCCCCGGGCGCCTTCGAGGACGTCAATCTCTTTCCCATCCACATCAATTTTCAGAAATATAGGCCCGGCCAGATCGCGTTCAGCCGCGATCGTATCGAGCCGCCGCACCGGCAATTCGGCGATGTTGCGCAGGTTTTCCGTGCGCTCGGCCTCTTCCCGGCTGCTCACAATGCGAGAATGGGTTATGGCGGTCCCGCCATCAATCGCGTGATCCACGAACCAGACGGAGCCGTCTTCCTTGCCCGCTGCCACGGGGATGAGTTCGTGCGGGATTTCACGGTAGTTTTTTGCAATTGCGTTGGCATGTGCCGCCGATGGCTCGATAAGCAGATGCAGGGCGTTCGGCAGCGCTTTCATCAGTTTCGGCGTGCCCTCGTGTACGCCGACGTCGATCACAGTCTCGAATTTTAGCCCACCGCTTTGGATCCGCGCCAGTGCGCTCTGTGTTGATGGAAACCTGAGGTCGCCTGCGCTCACTGATCGGTTCCGGGCGCTTCACCGCCCGTCTGACCGCCCGCCTCGCCGCAGCCGCCCACAAGCTCCTCATAGCGATCCACGATCCAGGCGGGCACTTCGGCGGGGATCGCGTTGGCGACAGTATCCTGCAGATCCGCGAAAATGGCGGCAGAACGGCTGTCATCCACGGCAGGGATCGGATCGCTGATCACCACACGATCATAGACGATGAGCGCCACCACGACGAGCAGCGCGCCGCGCGCCACGCCGAAGAGAAACCCAAGCGCCATATCAAGCCCGCCGAGGGCAGAGCGCTGTACGGCACCGGCAAAGAGGGGGATGAAAATCGACAGTAAAAGTAGGCCGATGGCAAAGAGGATCGCAAAGGCAGCAATGATCTGCAATTCGCAGCTATCGGCGATAAATTCGCCCAGAACGGGGATTTCGGCCACCAAAGGCGTCGCGCGCGGTGTGAGGTAGAAGGCGGCAACGGCCGCCGCTGCCCAACCGAGGATCGCCAGCATCTCGCGCACAAAACCGCGAGAATAGGCCAGAACCGCCGATATCAGGATGACAACGGCCACTGCGCCGTCGACGATGGTGAAACCTTCCATTGCCTCGCTCCGCCTGCGCGCGCCTCAGCCCGCGCCGAATGTGCCCCCGACCAGAGCCACCAGGTCCGGCATCTGCTGCACCATCATGCCTGGCTCCGATCCTGTTTTGCTTCCTTCTGGCAGAAGAGCGCTCGAAAATCCTAATTTTCGGGCTTCCTTCAGCCGGCTTTCGGTCTGCGCGACCGGGCGCAGGGCACCTGATAGACTGATTTCACCGAAGACGACAGTATCCTGCGGCAGGGGCGTATCCTCGCGCGCAGACAGTAGCGCGGACGCCACAGCAAGGTCTGCCGCTGGTTCTCCGATGCGTAAGCCCCCGGCAACGTTAAGATAAACGTCAAGCCCGGTGAACGGGATACCACATCGCGCCTCGAGTACGGCAAGGATCATTGAAAGGCGACTGCCATCCCAACCCACCACCGAACGCCTCGGTTGGCTCATGGGCGTGGGCGAGACAAGTGCTTGGATTTCGCACAAGACGGGCCGTGTGCCCTCGATACCCGCGAAAACAATTGCACCTGCAGAGTCTGATTCGCGCTCAGATAGAAACAATGCGGAGGGGTTGGGCACCTCCGCGAGGCCACTGCCCGTCATCTCGAAAACCCCGATTTCATCCGCGGGGCCAAAGCGGTTTTTCACCGCGCGCAGGATGCGGAACTGATGGCCGCGCTCGCCTTCGAAGTAGAGCACGGTATCCACCATATGTTCCACCACGCGGGGGCCGGCGATCTGGCCCTCCTTCGTGACATGGCCCACGAGGATCACCGCGGTGCCGCACCGCTTTGCATAAGCGGTCAACTCATGGGCCGAGGCGCGCACCTGCGCCACCGATCCCGGTGCGCTTTCTACCGTATCGGCCCAGATCGTTTGCACCGAGTCGATGATCGCAAGGTCGGGTCTTTCGGCGTCAAGCGTGGTGAGGATGTTGCGCAGGTTCGTCTCGGCGCCAAGCATCACGGCAGCGTCCGAAAGCCCCAGCCGCGCGGCGCGCATCCGAATCTGCGCAGTGGCTTCCTCGCCGGAGATATAGACCGTTTTAAGCCCCGCAGCGCTGAACCGGGCGGCCGCTTGCAGAAGAAGCGTAGATTTCCCGATGCCGGGATCGCCACCCACAAGCACGGCGGAGGCAGGCACGAGCCCGCCGCCCAGCACGCGATCGAACTCCTGAAGCCCCGATGCGGTGCGCTCGGGCGGGGTTTCGCGCGCAGAAAGGCTGGCTAGTGCAATGACATCGCCCTTGACCGCCCCAATGGATTTTGCGCCGGGGCCAGCCGAGAGCGGTGCTTCTTCGGTGATCGTGTTCCAGGCCCCGCAGGCCTCGCACCGGCCTGACCATTTGGTGTGTGATGCGCCGCAGGCGGTGCAGGTGAAGGCAGCGGGTTTCGGTTTGGCCATGGGCCTTCCTCTAGAACAAAACCGGATCGGTTTGAAACCGGCCGGCACCGGCCGTGATTATGCTCTGCGCCTCGGAGGAAAACCTACCAAATCGCGTCTGAGGCCTGCCGCAACAGCACCGGCAGGAACGGCGCGACGGGAAGAAACCCGAAGGCCGCCACGGCCCCAAGATAGAAATCGAACTTGCGGTAGACAGTCTCCCCCGGAGACCGGGCGAAAAGCGCTAGCCCCACTGGCATCGCCCATGAGATTGACCAGGCGAAAGCCTCTGCCGGAGAGCCTTGCGCCATGGCGCGCGTAAAACCCATGAACACCATCCCGAACGCAAAAATCGACGCGATCGACCACACCTGAATGGGCCCGCGGTGCATCGAAGCTCTCAAAACGGTGATGGGAAGCCAGAGGGCACTCGCCCAGAACAGAAAGAGCCCAAGGATCGCAACAACTTCCGTCATCCTGCCCTCTTAGAGTAGAACCGTGGCGCCTGCGAGCCCGGTCATCAGAGCCGCAAGGCCCAAACGCACCAGTTCCACGTCAAGGCGCGGTTCGGAGAGGCGCGAAACCTCAAGCTGCAGCGCCACCACGAGCCCGCCGGGGATCGTGATGGCGAGCAGAACCACGACCCAGGGAATTCCGAAAGTGGCGCCGATCAAGATCATCAGTACCGAAAGCGCCACCACAGGCACCAAAACGCCCATAAGTGAAACGAAATGCGCCACATGCGTCTCGGTGTCTTCGCGCGCGACGGCGTGGAACCACGCGGCGGCAAGAACCAGCCAGTAGCACCACAGGAATGCGGCACTCCACTGGATCACCGCAAACCCTGTCATCGCACCGCAGCAATCGGCCCATCGGCCTTGCCGTGTATAAACTGGTCAACGTAAGGGTCTGTGCTGCCGTCCATTTCGCCAATCGGGCCGGTCCAACGGATCTTTCCGGCGTGGAGCATCGCCACCTTGTCGGCGATCGCGCGCACGCTTGTCATATCATGGGTGATCGTCATCGCCGTTGCACCCATCTCGACAACAATCTCGCGGATCAGATCGTTGATCACGCCCGACATGATCGGGTCGAGCCCCGTGGTGGGCTCATCAAAAAAGATCACCTCGGGGTCGGCAGCGATAGCACGGGCGAGCGAGACACGTTTTTGCATCCCGCCCGACAGTTCAGCCGGAAACTGGTCGGCCACTTCGGGCGTAAGCCCGACGCGGCGCAGTTTTTCGATGGCGATGGCGCGCGCTTCGTCCTTGGGCCTTTTGAGCGAACCTCGCAGCAGGCGGAAGGCTACATTCTGCCAAACGCTGAGGCTGTCAAAAAGGGCGCCGCCCTGGAAGAGCATCCCGAACTTGGCCAGGAACGCATCGCGATCCTTCGTTTCGTCTACATCCTGGCCGTCGAGAAGGATCTCGCCGCGATCGGGATGCACGAGGCCGAGGATACACTTCAGTGTCACCGACTTTCCGGTGCCCGAGCCCCCGATGATCACCATGCTTTCGCCGGTTTCCACCTTCAGGTCGATCCCGCGCAGCACATCCTTGCTGCCAAAGCTCTTATGCACATCCCTGAGTTCTATCATGCCGAGAAGAACACCTCCGTCAGCACATAGTTCGCCGCCAGAATAAGGATCGAAGATGAAACCACTGCACTGGTCGTCGCCTGACCCACGCCGCGGGCCCCGCGGCCTGAGTTCATGCCGTGATAGCAGCCCATCGTTGCCACGATAAAGCCGAAGACAGCGGCTTTCACGAGGCCGGAAATCACATCAGACGCTTCAAGGAAGTTGATCGTGTTCGTCATGTAGGCGGCGGCGTTGAAATCAAGCCGGGTCACGCCCACCAGAAAGCCCCCCATGATGCCAATCACATCGCCGATGGCCACCAGAACTGGCAGCGTCAGCGTGGCCGCCAAAACGCGGGGCACTGTGAGGTATTTCATCGGGTGAGTGGAAAGCGTGGTAAGCGCGTCGATCTGCTCGGTCACCTTCATCGTACCGATCTCCGCCGCGATCGAAGCGGCCACGCGGCCAGCCACCATAAGCCCGCCCAGGACCGGCCCAAGCTCTCGCACAATCCCGATGGCAACGATGGAGGGCACGACCGTTTCGGCATTGAACCGGGCGCCGCCTGCATAGATTTGCAGCGCCAGCGCACCGCCAGTGAACAGCGCCGTCAGGCCCACGACGGGAAGGCTCAGATAGCCGATGAGGCCGAGCTGCATCACAAACTCACGCGGGTAGAACGGTGGCCGCAACAGATGGCTCACGGTTTGCGTGGCGTAGATCATGATAGAGCCCACAACCGAGAGAATGCCCATCACGAAGCGGCCGAGGGCGGCAACGAGGTTCATAAGGTGGGCTCCAGATAGCGGCGGGCGTAGCGGGCGCCGAGAGAGGTGAGGATTTCGTAGCCGATGGTGCCTGCAGCCTCCGCCAGCGTATCAACGGTCTGGTCGGGCCCCAGAATGTCGAGCATCTGGGGCGCTGCGGGAAGGTCAGTTACATCCACCGTGAGCAAATCCATCGAAACGCGGCCGGCAAGGGGGCAGGGGGTGTGGTTGTCGTAAAGCTGCGCTACCCCGCCCATGGCGCGGATAAGCCCATCGGCATAGCCCGCCGAAACAGTGGCGATGGTGGATGCGCGATGCGCCATCCAGGTATTGCCGTAGCCGACAGCTTCGCCCGCTTGGAGAGGCCTAGTCTGGATCACTGGCAACGAGACCTGCGCGACCGGCCTGGCTTCGGCGAAGGGCTTCCCCCCATAGAGCCCGATCCCCGGGCGCGTGACATCGAAATGGTAGTCGGGGCCAAGCAGAATCCCGCCTGTCGCGGCGAGCGAGAGCGGTGCCTCAACACCCGCCACCATCTCCCGAAACGCTCCAAGCTGCTGGGCGTTCATCTCATGATCCGGTTCATCGGCGCAGGCGAGGTGGCTCATTACCATGGTGGGGCCGCGCTCCAGCGCAATATCCCGCACCGCGGCCCATTCTGCGGGCTCCATACCCAGCCGGTTCATGCCGGTATCAAGTTGGATGCCGAAGGCGTGGCCCGGCAGCGCCTCGAAATGCCGGGTCATTTGATCTACAGAGTTCAGCATCGGCGTCAGATCTAGATCGCCGATCATGTCGGTATCGCCGCGCATATGGCCCGAAAACACTGAAATCTCTGGTCCCGGCCCAAGCGCCTGCCGGATAGCAGCGCCTTCTTCGGCCACTGCAACGAAGAAGCGCCGGACGCCCGCAGCGGCAAGCGCCCGTGCGACACGCGCGGAGCCTAGGCCATAGCCGTCGGCCTTAACGCAGGCCCCGGTTTCCACCCCGGCGCCGCTTTGCGCATCTAGCGCGCGCCAGTTCGCCACCAACGCATCGAGATCAACCGTAAGAGTGCCCGTCGCCATGGGCGCTGTTGTGACAGCACCGCAAGGGAGGTCAAGGCCCCTCCCAATAGCGGCGGTTTCTCTCCCAAATCTTCTCACCGATCAGGCAGTCATAGGGCGTCACGTCGCCGCCACGGTATTGTGCCTGGATCAGGTCGGCGCGCTGCGGCCCGGTGGGCATCCGGCCCGAGATCTCGAGCACCAGCTTGCGCCGCACGGCAAGGGCGAACTGATCCCACGTGCGCACCGGGATCGCAAAGGCCCCGGGGCCCCCGATCACGCAGTTGCGGTAATAGTCGTCGAGATCCTCAAGGTGCCAGCGATCGTCCAGCCCATCTCGTGTCATCAGCGGTAAACCATTGACGGTGATCCCCTGGGCGAGCACGGCATCGCGAGCGCGGGTCACAGGGCGGCCATCGTTGTTTGGCCCGTCGCCGGAGATGTCGATCACCCGACGAAGCCCGGTAATATCATTGTTTGCCATGCTGTTGGCAGCAAAGACCAGCGCGCCCGAGATCGAGGTGCGGCGCAGGGAGGACGTGAAGCGGTTGGTGAGCGCGTCCGCCAGAGCCTCTGCATCTGATCTGGTACGCACCACCGTCCACGGCACGATTTCGCGCTGCGAGACTTGGCCGGCCCATTCCACATAGGAAATTGCAACTGCGCCGATAAGCCCGCCCTCGATAGCCTGAATCACATCGTCGGAGCGTAGTGCTTCTGCATAACCCCTGCGCTGGATCTCCAACTCCGCTGGGGTCATCGAGCGGGAGACATCTACGGCAAGGAAGAGCTCGACATCCACCTCTTCGGCCAAAAGCGGCCCCGCCAAAAGCGTCAAAATGAGAGCAAGCAAGCGCATGCGCCTATGTGGCCAGATCACGCGCCCGCTGTCACCTCACAATCGGGCGCATTACTCTTCGACATCGTCGACATCTGTCTGACCCGTAAGCCGGCGCCGAACGATCGACCACGACAGCCCGATGCCCAGAACGAGCGATAGGGCTAGGATGCCAAGCCAAGTCGTGAACCCACGGTTCTCAAGGCTGAGAATGCCATAATCCATCAACACCCAGATCAGCGCGGCGAAGATTGCCGCGACAAGCCCGATGCCGAACACACCGATCGACCGGAATGTCGCGCGCAGGTAGATGACGTAGCCCGCGAAGAGCACGAGCCCTGCCAGCACTACCAGCGGCAGTTGCGCCTCTGCCCCGCGCTGCGCCCAGCGAATGTAGTTGAAATCGGTCGGATTGAAGGTGAGGGCCAGCAGCACGAATGCCACCAGCCAGCGCAGAACAAAGCCCATCGGCAAACGTCTCCTCAAGCTGGACCGATCAATGGCGGCTCATGCGCGCCCTGTCCAGCGCCCGCAATTGGCGGTTTCGCTGCCGTGGCAGGATCGCTATAGGGCGCGCGGTGGTTAGATGGCGGTGGCCGACTGGCGGAGGGTTGAATGGCAAATGTCGTCGTGGTCGGCGCTCAATGGGGCGACGAGGGCAAGGGCAAGATCGTCGATTGGCTCTCTGAACGTGCCGACGTGATCGCGCGCTTCCAGGGTGGCCATAATGCGGGTCATACGCTGGTGATCGATGGCGCCGTATACAAAGTGCATGCGCTGCCTTCGGGTGTCGTGCGCGGTGGCAAGCTCAGTGTGATCGGCAATGGCGTGGTGCTCGATCCTTGGCATCTGATCGATGAGATCGAGACGGTGCGCGCCCAAGGGGTCGAGATCAGCCCCGAAACGCTGATGATCGCAGAGAACACACCTCTGATCCTGCCAATTCATGGTGAGCTTGATCGGGCGCGGGAACAGGCAAATTCGGTGGCCAAGATCGGCACGACGGGGCGCGGCATCGGGCCGGCCTATGAGGATAAGGTGGGCCGGCGTTCGGTACGCGTGGCCGATCTGGCCGATGACGCGACCCTTGAGGCGCGTTTGGACCGCGCGTTGGTGCATCACGACGCGCTGCGCCGGGGGCTTGGGCTCCCGGAGGTGGATCGCGGGGCACTTCTCAATGCACTTCGCACGGTTGGCCCGAAAATCCTGCCCTATGCGGGGCCGGTTTGGAAGGTGATGAGCGAAGCACGCAAGGCGGGTCGCCGGATCCTGTTCGAAGGCGCGCAAGGCGCGCTCTTGGACATCGATTTCGGCACCTACCCTTACGTGACAAGCTCGAACGTGATCGCGGGCCAAGCCGCCACGGGCACTGGCATGGGGCCGGGCGGCATAGCTTTCGTGCTGGGGATCGTGAAGGCCTATACCACGCGGGTGGGCGAGGGGCCGTTTCCCACCGAACTCTTCGATGAGGATGGCCAGCGACTTGGCGAGCGCGGCCACGAGTTTGGTACCACAACGGGCCGCAAGCGCCGGTGTGGGTGGTTCGATGCCGTGCTCGTGCGGCAGACTTGCGCCACGAGCGGCGTCAATGGCATCGCGCTGACGAAACTCGATGTGCTGGACGGGTTCGAGGAGCTGAAGATTTGCACAGGCTATGAGCTTGATGGCGAGCGCTTGGACTACCTGCCCATCGCGGCTGACGCGCAAGCAAGGGTCACGCCCGTTTATGAGACGCTGGCGGGCTGGTCTGACAGCACCGCGGGAGCACGCAGCTGGGCCGATCTTCCGGGTGAGGCCGTCAAATATGTGCGCCGGATCGAGGAGTTGATCCGCTGTCCGGTGGCCCTACTTTCCACGTCACCTGAACGCGACGACACGATCTTGGTTACGGACCCGTTTTCTGACTGATGGCCCTCTCTTACAAAGCCCGCCGCCGATGGGCGCTCGTGATCCTCGTGATCGGCCTGCCGACCTACATCGTGGCGGCAGTGACGATCATGAACTGGCTCGGTCGGCCACCGTTTGTGGTGGAGCTTTTGGTCTATGTGGGCCTCGGCATTCTGTGGGCGCTGCCGTTCAAGGCAATTTTCCGTGGGGTGGGGCAGGCGGATCCGGATAAGCCGGCGGGGGAGTAGCAGCAAGAGCTACCTGACGAGCGCGGGCCCGTGAGATCGCCCCCACTTCGGATCAGTGCGCATAATCAAGTGGGCCCGCTTGACCTTCGCTGACTTTGTATGACGTCGGCCAAAGGGTGTTCCGGTGGGCCGGGCCGCAGCGCGCCCTGCCGCTCAGGCTTGGTCCAATCGTATGGCAAGGGCGCGGCTTTACCTAGAATGTTTGTGAGGTTGCGGCACATATGTGCGCCCTCAATCCACCGCTAGCCCGCTCGGCACGGTATCCGGCCGCCCGAGCGGCCGCGTCTCAGCCGTCTCGCCCGTCAGCGCATTGAGAAAGGCCACGAGTTCGGCCACCTCACCCTCACTCAGGTCGACTGGCGCGATGTCGAGCACCGCCGCCTGGCGCGCCATCTCCCGGTTATCCGTGCGGATTACAAAATCCACGGCCGCGAGCCAAGGCACCTCCGGCAGGCGCGCCATATCAGGCGTCCAGGCCGCGCGCGCTGCGGCGGGGTTCAGGTGGTGGCGCACCATGCTCTCCAGCGTTGGATAGGCGCCGTTGTGGCCATAGGGGCCGGTGAGCGCGACGTTGCGCAGCATAGGCGTCCGGAAGCGGTAGGCATCTTCCAGCCGGTTCGTCTCACCCATCCGACCGACATCACGGGCATAGGGGTCAAACATCCGCGTACGGCCCGGGCCAAAGGCCGGGAGACCGAGCGCATGAAAGCCTTGGTCAGACAGAAGCGGCCCCGAATGGCAGCCTGCGCAGCCCGCTTTGCCGTAAAAGAGCGCCATTCCGGCCTCGGCCGCAGGTGCCAAAGCGCCTCGGTCGCCCGCAAGATAACGGTCAAAGGGGCTGTCGTGGTTGCGCCATTCGCTGGCCATGAAGGCACCCAGCGCATTGGCGATCTCCACGATCGTTACCTCTTCGGGCGTATCGATGTGATCGAACGCGTCAACGAACATCTTCCCATAGGCCGGGATGACGCGCACTCGTTTGGCCAGGATCGGCCAGGCGGCATCGACCCGGTCATGCACCGCGCCCGCGACCTCATTCTCCGCCGGGTTACCCGCCATCTCGAACTGTGCGGTCAGCGGGAAGAGCGCCTGTGCGGAAAGCGGGCTCGCCAATCCCTTGGGAAGCCATTCCTCTGCGGGCGTGTTGAACCCGTTGCCGAACAGGTCAGAGCGGGACAGGCGGCCATCGTGGAACATGTTCTCGATTTCGCGATGCCCGAGGTTCCAGAGCGCGGGCGCGTTCCGCGGAATCCGCTTTTTGATCCGGTTGGCGCCCAGGCCTGCGGTGCGTTCGGTCCCCACGCCCGTGCCGCCTTCGCCGATACCCAGGCTCAGCCCATCGGTGCCGGCGTGATCATGGTGGTGGCAGGTGCCGCAGGAGATGTTGCGATTGCCCGAGAGGATCTTGTCATAGAACAAAAGCTGTCCGATCCTCGCCTGTGCGGGATCGACCGGCAGGAAATCGGCATCCGTCAAGGGTGCGGGCAGATCGGTCGCCGCCGCCGGGGTGGAGAGGCATAGGAGAAGGGCCAAATGGGCACACATGCGTTTCATGGGGTGATCTTCGCGGCTTTTGCGGCCTGCGCAAGCCCCGTGGCGGCCGAGATCGAAACGGCGCGCGATCTGATGGAGGCGGGGCGGTTTGCCGAAGCGATGGAAGCGTTCCTGCCCGCCGCGCGATCCGGCAATGCCGATGCCGAGGAGCTGATCGGCGTGATGTATGCGCTGGGCCTCGGCGTTGAGCGGGATGATCAGCGCGCCTTCGAGTGGTATCTGCGCTCGGCCATGAAGGGGCATCCGGGCGCCCAGTCGGGCGTGGGCTGGTACTACGAAGTGGGCCGCGGCATGCCGGGGCCCGATCTCGTGCGGGCGTACATGTGGTATCTTCTGTCGGCCATCGGGGGCGACCCCGATGCAGCGATCAGCCTTGAAGAGATCCAGAAGAAGATGACGGCGGAAGAGATCGCGAAGGCGACCCTACTGGCAGATGATTATCGGCCGTGGATGTATCCGTTTCGGTAGGGGCCCCCATACACTAACCGCCGCGCCCAGGCTCGGCTGTGGCGCGTTTCGGAGGCCTGCCTTTAGCGCCTTGGTCCACCCTGGCGAACGCGTCGCGATCCGAAACCTTGTGTTTGACATCCGGCCTAGGACGACCTGACATTCGGCGCAAAGCTGGATGCGACACGCCACTGAGGTGGCTACGCGAGCCGGATGTCAGCCGGCCCCTCCACGATCCGCCCGATCAAATGGCCGCTGCCCGACGCATCGAGCGCCGCCAGCACCCCCGAAACCTCGCCCTCCGGCACCGCTGCGAGTAGCCCCCCGGCCGTTTGTGGATCGTAGAGCAGGTCCGCGCGCGCATCCTCGGCACCTGCGATCGGCGCATGGGTTTTGTTCGCCGCAAAGAGGGTTGAGCGCACACCCGCCGCTGCCAGTGCTTGCGCGCCGGGGAAGAGCGGAAGATCGGCCAAGCGCAATTCGGCCGCCACGTTGGACGCCTGACACATCGCGAGGAGATGGCCAGCAAGGCCGAAGCCCGTCACGTCTGTCATCGCCCGCGCGCCCAATAGCGCGTGCGCCGCCGCGCCCTGAGGGCGCGCCATTTCTTCCAGACACCCCGCCACATCCGCGCCCCGCGCCTTCATCATCATCTCGGCGGCAAGGATCACGCCGCTGCCGATGGGCCGGGTCAACACAAGCGCATCGCCGGGCCGCGCGCCCGCAAGGGTGATCGGGGCTCGGTCCAGACGCCCCGTGACGGTGAAACCGAGGGTCAATTCCGCCCCCACCGTAGTATGCCCGCCTGCAAGTGCGGCGCCCGTTTCTTCAAGCGCCCGCGCAGTGCCCGCCATGATCTCATCGAGCCACGCGGCCTGCATTTCGGGGCTCAACTGCGGCAGGATGATCGTTGCAAGTGCCGCCTGCGGCGTGGCTCCCATTGCCCAGATATCGCCAATCGCGTGGTTGAGGGCAATTCGCGCCATCAGATATGGGTCACCCGTTAAAGCGCGCAGGTGATCGGTAGAGATCACCTGGCGCGCGCCCCCGATCTTGAGCACTGCGGCATCATCCCCCGGCCCATATTCGATCTCCCGAGTCTTCGGCAGGTCGAGCGCCGCAACCGCGCCGAATAGCGTCGCAGGCGCTACCTTCGCGCCACATCCTCCACAGGGCTGTTGCGTCCCGAGAGCTGCGCGCACCCCTTGTGCGGCCTCAGGCGGTGGGACGGGGCGCGCCATGGGCGGCAAATCAGCCAACCGATCCATGAAGGCCCGGTCAATCCGATCCTTCCAACGCCAGACCCAGGCGCCTTGCGCCGTGAGCCCCCATTTTTCGGCCAACGCCGTTTGCCCGCCGAGCGAGATCAGCTTCAGGTAATCCTCTTGCGGGCGGAACGCGCGGCGTGCTGATCCGGTGAGATCGGCGCGCAGGTTATGGGTGAGCGTCGGCGCGGCGCGAACAGCGAATACACCGGCTTTCGGGCGGGGTGCCGAGGCGAAATACGCGCAATCGCCTGCCGCGAAGATCGCCGGATCGCTGCTTCTGAGGCTCGCGTCCACCTCGATGAATCCGTCGCGCAGATCGAGCCCCGTGGTGGAAAGCCAACGGTAGGGCCGCGCGCCTGCCACGCCAACGCTTAGATCAGCAGGGATGCGACGGCCCCTGGCAAGGTGTACCGCATCGGCGGTCACTTCAACGATGTCCGCGTCTTCGAGAAGCCGGATCCCTTGCGCCCGCAAGGCTTCTAGAAGCGCGATCCGGGCCGGTGGATGCGTGCGGTCTAGCGCCCGACCGCGATCGATGACTGTGATGTCTGCTAGCCGCCCCGCGGCTGCCATCGCGTGGGCCATGGCAAGCGCAAGTTCCACGCCACCCACGCCCGCGCCGATGATCGCGATCGCTGCCGGCCCGTTGCGTGCGCAAAACCTCTCCCACGCCGCGGCGAAGGCGCCAAGCGGTTTTGCGGGCATGCCATATTCGAGGAATCCGGGAAGGCCGGGCAGGTCGGATGTGATGCCGATGTCTATCGACGCAATGTCATATGCGATATCGCCATGGCCCGAGATTTGGATGCGTTTCGCCGCGCGGTCGATCCCTTCGGCCTTGCCCAGGATCAGCCGCGCTCCCGCAAAGCGCGCGAGGCGCACCAGATCGATCTCAAGCGAGTCACGGGCATAGTGCCCTGCTACAAAGCCCGGCAGCATACCGGTATAGGGCGCTGTGGGCCCTGGATTGATCAGCGTTAGCCGTGCGCCCGGCAAAGGCGCCATGCCCCAGCGGCGCAGCACCAGTGCGTGGGTGTGCCCGCCACCGATGAGAACGAGCTCGCGGGTAAGGGGGAAGGCCGGCGTCATGCGCAGAGGCGTAGTGTGACAAAGGCGGGAAGGCGAGTGGCCCGCCCGCCGTAGCGCCCGTGCGTTGCCGACAAACCGCGCATTATGGCGCGAGCCATTTGCCCATAAAACCGTCGCCCCGGCAGAAAACGGCGCGGCGGTGCCGATCCTGGCCAAGTTGAAGCGTTTCGATCTCGTCGATACGCGCCGTGATAATCGTGAAGCGCGATGGGTCTGGCGTGGGGTTATGAGCCTCCGGGCTCGCAATGGCGTCTCCCGGCACGGGCGTGCCGCCGTAGACCGCGCGCGCGCCATCTCCCAAGGCCGCCCATTCGTCTGTCGTGCCCCGGCGCAGATCGAACGTTGCGCGCGTGCGGATCTGGAGCCGGGCCCGCGCATCCCACACCAGAAGCGTGCCGCGCGGTGCGGCTTCGATCTCGCGCACCTTGGCGGACGCTGCATCGGTATGAACCGTCAGCGTGCCATCCGCCCGGTCGGCACCCCGCAGCACCACTGCGCGCGCCTCGGCGCCACCGGCGGCGCCAACGGTGGCCAGGACCGGGTGGCGGGCCGGCGCGCGCCGGTCGGCCACGCCGCGGCCAAGGCGTTGCCAAACCTGATCAAGGGTTGTGTTGAGACGAGTGAAATCACTCATACCCCGTCATCTCCAGATACCCGCGCCCTTCGTGGCTGCCTGTGAAAGACACTGGGCCTTCCCAATAAGGAAAAGCTGTTTCCATCCAAGAATTTGGATTAAGTGCCTCAACAATTACATCAAGGTCGCGTTCGGGTAGTGTCACCTGCCAGCGGGTGGGCACCTCGCGCCCGGCCACGGGCGTCACGGTAAGAGGCTCCGCCCCAAACGCGCCATTTGGAAAAGGCGTTGGGGTGCCATCCGCAGTGATCCACGTGGCTGCAGTGAAATCCGGCCCGCCAGTGTCGCGTAGGCGAAAGCCCATGAGGCGCTCCCCTGTAGCGAATACGAGGCTGAACCAATCCCAGCCCGTCTGGGTATCTTCCAGCGGTTGAGAGGACCATTCGCGGTCAAGCCACCCCGTTCCCGTTACACGCACATCGCCATCGGGCAGGGTAAGCGTGCCGCTGACCTTGTAGAACGGTTGCGAATAGTAATAACTCGCCTGCCCACCGGTTGACTTCACCGAATAGCCGTTCTGCCCTTGCGGCACAAAGGGCATATCGGTGATCAAATCAAGATCATACGAAAAATCAGATCCTTGAGCCGTGAGGTTCACATCACTCAGGCTGGGCCCGGCCATCTGCCATTCGTCGATCCATGCGTTGAAGGGTTCGGCTTCGACGCCGGCCTGGCCGATCCCGCCGCGAGCAAACCGCTCGCCCACAAGGTGCCTATCCGGCGTCGTGAGCCCCGCATGTCCGAACCATACCTGCGGATCATCCCAACCTTCGCGACTTTCAGGGGCGAGCGCTGTGCGAAAGAGCGTCCATTGGATGCCGTAGTCGCGACCGTCCTCACCGGTGAGCGTGGCGGTGACATACCACCACTCGATCCGATACTCCGGGTGCGCCCCGTGATCTTCCGGAAAGCTGAAGCCGCGCCCCGGTTTGGGAATCGCAAATCCTTCGGCATCGCTGCCAAGGCCAGCAAAGCCCTGCGCGACGGCGGGCGTCGGCGCGGCCGAAGCAAGCGCAGCAAGGATCGACACAAATAATAATGATAGTAGACGGTTAGCGTTCATTACTGAAAACCCGCACTAAGTCTGCCGGCGCCATCCGGGTGAGCCGTAGGGCCGGCCACAACGCGGCCAGACCTGCCGCGAGAAGCGCAAGCGCGCCAAGCCAAACCCAATCCCGTGGGAAAAGATACATCGGTAAGCGCCACCCGAATGCTTCCACATTGATAACCGCCAGAAGCACCCACGCGAGCACCAGCCCAACCGGGATGGCGAGGATCATCGTCACCGCCGCAAGCCCCAGAGCCCGCACGAGTTCCAGCTGCGCCAACCGCGCCCGCGTAAGCCCCAGGGCCCAGACCGGGGCGAGCTGCGGCAGGCGCATCCCCGCAAGCGTGAGCAGCGATGTGAGGATGGCAAAGCCTGCCACCGCAAGCGTCATCACATTCAGCGCGCCCGTTACGGTAAAGGTGCGCTCGAACACCTGCAGGGAAAATCCTTTGATCGCCTGCTGATCCATCATCTGGCCTGGGTTCAGACCAAAGTCGTCTGTGAGCGCCGTCATGACCGCGTCTGTTTGGCCGGGTGCCACGCGCAGCCCATACTGCAGGCGTTCCACATCCGGAAACCGCGCCGTGAGCGTGCCTACCGAGACAAGCACTTGGGCAATCGGATTGCCGTAGTCGGAATAGCTTCCCGCCACCGTCATCGCGCCCCCGGGAAGCTCCAGCACATCACCGGGCGACAGGTCCTCGCGGCGCGCAAGTTGTTCGTTGATCAGCACGCCCTCTCCACGGGCCACCACGTCCCAAACATCGGGCAGCGCTGTCAAAAGCGGCCAGTGATCGCGGTAGGTGGTATGATCGGCCACGCCGAAGATCTCTGCTGGTGCGCCCGCGATCTCGCGCTCCACACTCCAGATCGGAAGGATCGCTTCGGTGCGCGGGGCCAGAAAGGCCACCATCGCTTCAGCCTCTGCGGCATCTTCCGCCGTGACATAAATCTCTGAGGCGAGGCGCTGATCAAGCCAGCCAGTAAAGGTGAGCCGGAAGCTTGAAACCATTGTTCCGACGCCAATATTCGCTGCCAGTGCCAGGAGCAACGCCATCAGAGCGAGGCTCAGGCCCGGAAGCTGCTGGCGCGTGTCGGCCCAAAACCAGTGGGTAAGTGGGCCCACTGCCGTACGGGTGGCAAGCGCAAGGATGGCAGAAAGGATTGAGGGCAGCGCCAGCGCGGCGGCCAGCAGCAGCGCGCCCAGCATCACGAACCCGGCCACGAGGCCCGAGCCGACCATGCCTGCGGCCAGTGACAGGAGCGCAAGCCCGGCTGATGCCGCAAGTTGAAGGCCAAGCGTTGATTGCGAGGCGCGCGCCCAGGCCCGTGGCCGCGCTGGCGCCAAAACTGGCAATCGCGCAAGCTTCCAAAGCGCGCCTGCAGAGGCCGCCGCTGTGCCTGCCAGCGCAATCGCCATTCCTGCCGCCCACCAGGCCGGGCGGATCGACAACCCGCCTTCGACCGGTGCGCCATAGAGGCCCCGGAGTGTGGCGGCAACGTCGGGCAGAAGAGCGGCTGCGATGCCATACCCAAGTGCGATCCCGATTGCCCCCGAAATCAACGCTAGGGCTGTCAGTTCTCCAATCAGTAGCAGTGTCAGCCTTCGGGCCGGCAGGCCAAGTGCGCGGAGCGTACGAAAGGTCGGGCGGCGCTGTTCGAAGGCAAGGCCGATGGCCCCGTTCACGATGAAGAGCCCCACTGCGAAAGACAGCAGGCCGAATGCCGTGAGGTTTAGGTGAAAGCTATCCGTCAGCCGCGCGAGATCGGCTTGCCCGCCCGATGGGCGCTGTTCGAGGCTGGGCGCGATGTCTGCAAGTGCGGGCTGGTCGCGCGGTTGATCGTTGCGCAGGATCAGCCGGGTGATCCGGCCCTCAAGCCCCAGGATACGTTGGGCCACGCCGATATCCGCGAACGCGAGCGACGGTGCGATGCCATCCGCAACGGTCACCGCAGGAAGATCAGCGCTTTCGAGCCGCGCCGCCGTTTCAGCACTTGCGATCAATTGCCCTGGTTGACCGAGGAACCCCGTCAGATCACCCGCGAGAACGGTGCCAGCGGCGGCGATCTCCGGCGGTGCCGTCAAGGGATCAATGCCCACAAGGCGCACCCGCCCGCGTGTTGTGTTCACCCAGCCTTCGATGATGGGTGAGACCTGCCACCCTGCGCGCCGCAGCGCGATGTAAGTGGCTTCATCGATATCGCCGCCCGGGTTCACCAGCACCGGTTGCGTGCCGCCCACTGCCGCGCTTGCCGCGTTATAACTCGCGCGCGCTTCGGCGTTTATCGCCTGCACGCCGGACCAAAGCGCGGTGGCCAGCGCCAGGCCGAGCACGAGCGTGACCAGCTGAAACGGGTGCCGCCGCCAATGGCCGAAGATCGCGGCAAGTGCTGCACGCGTCATGCCACACGCCCCCGGCTGAGGTGCAAGCGGCGGGAAAGCCGCTCGGCCAAGCGGTCGGAATGCGTGACCATCAATAGCGCTGTGCCGGTATCGGCGGTCAGTTCGAGCATAAGGTTGATCACCTCATCACCCGTTGCCTCATCAAGATTGCCCGTGGGCTCGTCAGCGAGGACGATTTTGGGGCGCACGGCCAGGGCGCGCCCGATCGCCACCCTCTGCTGCTGCCCGCCCGAAAGTTGCTCGGGATACTTGCCGAGATGGTCGGCAAGCCCCAGCCGCTCCGTCAGTGTAGAGCACCAGGCCTCATCCGGCCGCCCGGCCAAGCGGGCCTGGAACGCTATGTTGGCCGCGGCATCAAGTGAGGGGATCAGATTAAACTGCTGAAATACAACGCTTACGATATCGCGCCTCAGTTCCGATCGGCCTGCATCGTCGAGCGTAGAAAGCGCGTAGCCGTCGATCGTGATCTCGCCCCCATCCATCGGCTCAAGCCCTGCGGCGATGTGCAGAAGCGTGGATTTGCCAGAGCCACTTTCCCCGGTCAGCGCAAGGGTCTCGCCCGCATCGAGCGTGAAGCCCACGCCATCCAGAACGCGCGTGGGTCCACCTTCGCCGGGAAAGGCTTTCGTAAGATCGGTTGCGATGAAAAGCATGCCTGCGGTGCGGTGTGTTCGTTTTGTCGAAACATAGGGGGCGACGGCGAGGGGGCTAGGGCGCAAATTCCGAAACCCGGTGCCCGCTTCGCCACGCTGCGAGCACGCGAGCGGCATTGGCCTCAACCCCGTCATCACTTTGTACCTCGATGTCATAGCATCGCCCGCCATGAACGTTCTCGAAATCCGCCCGTGCGCTGCCCTCGGGTCGGTCGCCCCGCGCTGTTTCGCGTGCCTCCAGAACAGCCAGCGGGCAGTGTAGCCCGACAAATAGCACGTCGTAGGGGGTGAAGAGAGTGCGCAGCTCCTCCGCCCATCCCTCAGTATCAAGAATATGTTCCAAAATCAGGTTGTTGCCCGCCGCTGCGTAAGCACCGAGCGAAGCATGAAACCCCGCAAACACGCCCGCCCGCGCAGCGCGCCAGCTGAAATCGCCCGCCGCGAACCGAGCCATGGGCAAAACGCCGGTTTCACGCAGCGCATCGAAGGAGACATGCCAGAACGGCAACTCGATCCGTGCCTGAATCGCGCGGGCGAGTGTGGATTTGCCGCTGCTTGAGGGGCCGTGGAGAAAGATGATCTGTGCAGGCATAGGCGAAGGTGCAAAACGGGCGGGGCCTTTACCATTGCGCAGGTTGTGCGGCGGCACCAGCGACTTAGGGCTGATCGGCGGCTCGGCAGGGCTCGTGATAGCGCAGAAGATCGTCGAGCATCCACGAAATATCCTCGATCTCCTCGGCCACCACATGCACCACACCGCCCTCGCGCTGCACCCGGCCCGCCACCTTCAGGCAGCGCCCCGCGATCACCGCGCGGCGGAAGCGCTCATAAAGCTTCCGCCAGACCACTACGTTCACCACCCCCGTCTCATCCTCAAGTGTGATGAAGATCACGCCCTTGGCCGTGCCTGGCCGCTGGCGCACCAGAACAAGGCCGGCCACCACCACCCGCGCGCCGCCCGGCACGTCGCCCAGCCGCCCGTGGGGCAGGCAGGCTGGCGGGCGTGGCCATTGAGGTGGGGCAGGCATATGTGTCATAAGAACAAAAATAGAACATTTTGCGCTGCGCACAAGCCGTTCCCCACCGCACCAAAGGGCTGGCCCCCCCAGCACGGCTTGGCTAGAAAGCTGCGACTCCCAAATGCAAGAGGGCCCCGCATGGCCAAGATCACTTATATCGAGCATAACGGAACCGAGCATGTCGTTGATGTCGCCGAGGGGCTCACCGTTATGGAGGGCGCGCGCGACAACAACATTCCCGGCATCGAGGCCGATTGCGGCGGCGCCTGCGCGTGCTCTACCTGCCATGTCTATGTGCACCCCGATTGGGTGCCGAAGTTGCCGGAGATTGATCCGATGGAAGAGGATATGCTCGATTTTGCGTATCAGCCGGATCCGAACCGCTCACGCCTTACCTGCCAGTTGAAGGTCAGCAGCGCGCTTGACGGGCTTGTGGTGCAGATGCCCGAGAAACAGATCTGATGCGCCTTGCCGCCGCCGTCGCCGTGATCCTGTTCGCCGCGCCGGCATTCGGTGAGGTGGTGACGGCCGCGCGGTTTGCGGCGCCGACTGAGCGCTATCCCCATGCCGTTCTTGGCGATGCGATTGAATACGGTGAGCTGGAAATCGATACCGATCGCGGGCGCACCGTGCGGATCGTCCTGCCCGACTCGAGCGTCTTCGAAGATATCGAGCCGCGACTGGCGGATGTTGATGGCGACGGCGCTCCCGAGGTGGTGGTCGTGGAAAGCGATGCCAACCGTGGCGCGCGCCTCTCGATCTACGGGCCGGACGGCCTAATTGCCGCCACACCGCCCATAGGTACGCGTTTTCGCTGGCTGGCGCCGGTGGGCATTGCCGATCTCGACGGCGACGGCGCAATTGAGATCGCCTATGTGGATCGGCCGCATCTGGCCAAAACCCTCCGTGTCTGGCGGTTTACCGATGGCGCGCTGACGCAGGTTGGGGCGAGCGAGGGCTTCACCAATCACAAAATCGGCGAACCGGATATCGGCGGCGGGCTGCGCGAGTGCGGCGACGGGATTGAAATGATCGTGGCCAGCCGCAACTGGCGCACGGTGATGGCGGTTCGGTTTACTGCGGGCGCGCTGATTTCGCGCCCCATCGGGCCCTATGAGGGGCGGGTCAGCTTCGAGCGGGCGCTGAACTGCGCGTTTTAAGGCGCCCCGCGGCGCTCACCCGAACCGGGCTTCAATCCCGCTTGACTTTGCCGCAGCACGCGGCGCCGATGCGCCCATGATCCCGCGCGCCATCCTATTTGATAAAGACGGCACCCTCTTTGACTTTCAGAAAAGCTGGGGGCGCTGGGCCGATGGCCTGATCGAGCGCTTTGCCCCTGATCCTGCAACGGGCGAATGCCTTGCCGACGCGATTTCCTACGATCGTGCAACCCAGCGCTTTCGCCCCGAGAGCATCGCCATTGCGGGCACGGCGGCGGATATCGCCCAGGCCTGGCTGCCTTACCTGCCCGATCAGACGGTGGGGAGGATGGTCCGTCAGTTCGACGGGCTGGCCGCTGAAGTTGTGATGGCAGAAGCGCTGCCGCTGGCCCCGTACCTCGATCGCCTTTTGGCCCGTGGGCTTAAGCTCGCCGTGGTGACGAATGAGAGCGAGGCAGTGGCGCGCCAGCAGCTTGAGGCCGCCGGCATCGATGGGCGCATCGGCTTTCTCGCCGGCTATGACAGCGGGTATGGCGCTAAACCCGCGCCGGGGCCTTGCCTCGCAGCCGCCAAGGCGCTCGGCGTGCCGCCCGCGGCGGCGGTAATGGTCGGCGATAGCCGCCACGACCTGACAGCCGGCCGCGCGGCGGGTATGGCCACGATTGGCGTTCTGACGGGGCTTGCCACGCGGGCCGATCTCGAGCCGCTGGCTGATGCGGTTTTCCCCGATATCGGCCACGTGCCGCAGTGGCTTGCCGCCAAAGGCGCTTAGGCGCTGACCCGAAGACCGGTGCAGAATAGGCCTGCCCAAGTGGAAAACGACACTGCGGGGTCGCTTTTTTCCCCGCGACCGTCCGGATGCCCCGCCATCCTTGGGACCAAGTGATTTTGGGAGGGCCCAGATGGCCGATACAGCAACGCGGCGTCGCCGGGGCGGCGGGCGCGCGGGAAACACCCGCCGTGGTGGCCCCGCCATCGAACAGATGCCCTGGCGCTTGCCGCAAAACCCCGATCGGCCGACCGAACCGCTAAGCGAAGACGGGGTTGAGGCGATCCACAACGCGGCAATGCGGATCCTCGAAGAAATTGGCATCGAGTTTCTCAACGAAGAGGCGCTTGCGCTCTTCCGCGAGGCGGGCTGCCGGGTGGATGAGGCCATGGTGCGGCTTGACCGCGCCTGGGTGATGGAGATGGTGGGCAAGGCGCCCGAAACCTTCACAATCACCCCCCGGAACCCCGAGCGCGCGCTTACCGTGGGCGGCAAGACGATCCTCTTCGGCAATGTTTCCTCTCCGCCGAACTACTGGGATCTCGCTACCGGTAAGATGCCCGGCACCCGCGCGGCCTGCCAGGATCTCCTGAAACTCACGCAGTATTTCAACTGCATCCACTTCGCGGGCGGCTATCCGGTGGAGCCGGTGGATCTGCACCCCTCCACCCGCCACCTCGATGTGCTGTTCGACAAGCTCACGATCTCCGACAAGGTGATGCACGCCTATTCGCTCGGCAAAGAGCGGGTGGAGGATGTGATGGAGATGGTGCGCATCGCTGGCGGCCTGAGCGAGGAAGAGTTTGCCGCCTGTCCGCACATGTACACCAACATCAACTCTACCTCGCCGCTAAAGCATGACCAGCCAATGATAGATGGTTGTTTGCGGCTGGCGCGCCGAGGGCAGGCTGTGGTCGTCACTCCCTTTACGCTCGCAGGCGCCATGGCGCCCGTCACGTTGGCCGGTGCGGTGGCGCAATCGCTGGCCGAAGCGCTCTGCGCGATTGCGCTGTTCCAATATGTGCGCCCAGGCTGCCCCTGCGCGGTGGGCACCTTCACCTCGAATGTGGATATGAAATCGGGCGCTCCGGCTTTCGGTACGCCGGAATACATGCGCGCCACGCAGATGACAGGGCAGATGGCGCGGTACTATGGCTTGCCCCTGCGCTCTTCAGGCGTGTGTGCGGCCAATGTGCCCGACGGGCAGGCCATGTGGGAAACCTCGAATTCGCTCTGGGCCGCCGTGCAATCGGGTACCAATATGGTCTATCACGCCGCCGGCTGGCTGGAGGGCGGGCTCATCGCGAGCCCGGAGAAATTCGTCATGGATTGCGAGGTTTTGCAGATCATCCAGCGCTACTTCGAGCCGGCGCTCACCGCGACGGCGGAGGAGGATCTCGCGGTCGACGCGATCCAAGAGGTGGTGGGTACCGGCCATTTCTTCGGCCTCCAACACACGCAGGATCGCTACACCACCGCCTTTCACCAGCCCTTCGTGTCGGACTGGCGGAACTTCGAAGGATGGGAGCTTGCGGGCGGTACCTGGACGGCGGAGCGCGCGCACACGCTGTTCAAGGAAATCGTCGGCAGTTTCGAACCGCCATCGATGGATGCGGCCATTCGCGAAGAGCTTTCGGAATTCGTGGAGCGGCGGAAGTCCGAGGGGGGTGCGCCGACGGATTTTTAAAAGGGGCGTTTCCTGCGGGGCAACTTTGCCCGGCGCGGGACATCGCCGAGGGCCGCCGCACGCCGACCGACCGCAGTTCGGAGTTGCTGGGATTAATTGCGTAGACCCAACGTTTGATCGCCGTGCTTGGGCCCGGCAATACCGCGGCTCCGCGATAAGAGCGCTCCAAAACACTTGTGAACCCAGCCCGCGCCGCTACCGCCCCAGCGCTCGCATCCCCCGCTCGATCCCCTCAAGCGTCATCGGAACCATCGTCTCGGGCCCCAGGATCTCGCGCACCATGCCGATCGATTGCGTGTAGCCCCAGTACTTCTCCGGCACCGGATTGATCCAGAGCACATGTGGCCACTGCTCCCGCACCCGCGAAAGCCACACCGATCCCGCCTCGGCATTCCAGTGCTCATTTGCGCCCCCGGGCATTGCGATCTCGTAGGGGCTCATCGAGGCATCGCCCACGAAGATGCACTTGTAATCGGGACCGTAGGTGTTGAGCACGTCCATCGTGGGCGTCTGCTCTGTCCAACGCCGCCGGTTGTCGCGCCACACGCCTTCGTAGAGGCAGTTGTGGAAGTAATAGTATTCGAGGTGCTTGAATTCGCTCCGCGCCGCCGAAAAAAGCTCTTCCACCACCTTCACATGCGGGTCCATCGAACCGCCTACATCGAGAAACAGGATCACCTTGACGGCGTTGTGCCGCTCGGGCCGGGTCTGGACATCCAGATAGCCATGCTCGGCCGTGGCGCGGATCGTGCCATCGAGATCCAGCTCCTCGCGCGCCCCGTCCCGTGCCCAGCGGCGCAGGCGCTTCATCGCCACCTTGATATTGCGCGTGCCCAGTTCCACCTGATCGTCGAGATTGCGAAATTCGCGCTTGTCCCACACCTTAACTGCGCGCTGATGGCGGCTTTCGCTCTGGCCGATCCGCACACCTTCGGGATTGTATCCATAGGCGCCGAAGGGCGAGGTGCCCGCCGTGCCGATCCACTTCGATCCGCCCTGGTGGCGGCCCTGCTGCTCGGCCAGCCGTTCCTTGAGCGTTTCCATGAGCTTGTCGAAGCCACCTAAAGCTTCGATCTCTGCTTTTTCTTCCGGTGAGAGATGCTTTTCAGCCATCTTCTCCAGCCAGTCCGCCGGGAGATCCACGGCTTCCAGAACCTGCTCCAGCGTAATTGTCTCAAGCCCCTCGAAGGCCGCGGCGAAGGCCTGATCGAAGCGATCAAGATGCCGCTCGTCCTTCACCATTGCGGTGCGCGCAAAGAAGTAAAAGCCATCGACATCATAGGTCACAAGCCCAGCGGCCATGCCTTCAAGAAACGCCAGGTATTCACTCAACGATACCGGCACGCGATGGGTGCGCAGCGCGCCGAAGAACGGCAGAAACATCGCTAAACGGTAAGGCGCGCCGCTTGCGCACCCCGCTCGCGGTAGGGCGTGGTCTGATACTGCGCGCGGTAGCACTTCGAAAAATGCGAAGGCGATGCAAAACCGCAGGCCAGCGCCACGTTGATCACGCTCATATCCGTTTGCATTAGCAGGTTCCGCGCCTTCTGAAGCCTGAGCTCCATGTAATAGCGCTTAGGCGACCGGTTGAGGTAACGGCGGAACAGCCGCTCCAGCTGGCGAGTGGACATGCCCACGTCGCGCGCGAGGATCGAGGGGCTGATCGGATCCTCGATATTGGCCTCCATCATCTGGATCACCTGACTGAGCTTGGGGTGGCGCACGCCGATCCGGGTAGGCACGGAAAGCCGCTGCGTATCCTGATCGGTGCGGATCGTGGTATAAATCAGCTGATCGGCCACCGCGCCCGCAAGCTCTTCCCCATGATCGTCGGCAATGATCTTCAGCATCAGATCGATCGAGGCGGTGCCCCCAGCCGTGGTGAACCGGTTCCCATCCACCACAAAGATCGATTTCGTGAGTGTGACCTCTTCGAATTCTTCCGAGAAGCTATCCTGATTCTCCCAATGGATCGTGGCGCGCCGACCGTCGAGCAGCCCCGCCTTCGCTAGCGGGTAGGCCGCGGTGCAGAGCCCGCCAAGCGCCACGCCCCGCCGTGCCTCGCGTCGCAGCCAGTTCAGGATCGGGCGCGTAGTCACGGCCTGGATATCGATGCCGCCGCAGACGAGCACTGTGTCGTCGCGCGCCAGTTCCTCAAGATCGCCATCCACCTCAATCCGGGTGCCGCAGGAGCATTCTACCGCCGTGCCCCCTTCGCCCAGAAGCTTCCAAGAATAAAGCTCTTGGCCGGACATTCGGTTGGCGATGCGCAGTGAATCAATCGCCGAGGCAAAACAATGAAGCGTAAAACGGTCCAACAAAACAAAGACGAACCGACGCACACGCACCGGGCGCGGTTCAAGTTCGATGGTCAAGCGGCCTTGTTCCACAGTGGCGAGACTCAGCGAGGTGCAGGTGTCGAGACCGAAACAGGAAATGAGCGCCCGATCAAGCCATGCTGCGCTGCCTGAAAATGGCACCCTGCGCGCTCACGGCCTGTTTTCATCCGTTCCGCGCCCGGCTATACCCCGCGCGCCGAGGGCGGCCCAAGCCCGGGAAGGCATGACGTGGGCCAAAGCTTCGAAAGGACAGACGATGGCGGAGTGGCAAAAAACCGGCTGGCGCAGCAAGCCACGGATCCAGATGCCTGACTATCCCGACGCCGATGCGTTGGCAAAGGTCGAGGCCAAGCTGGCCGAGTATCCGCCGCTCGTATTTGCAGGCGAAGCGCGGCGCCTGAAGACTGAACTTGCCAAGGCGGCTCGCGGCGAGGCGTTTTTGCTGCAGGGCGGGGATTGCGCCGAGAGCTTTTCCGATTTCAAGGCCGATAGCATCCGCGATACGTTCAAGGTTATGCTGCAAATGGCGATCGTGCTCACCTACGGCGCGAAAGTGCCGGTTATCAAGGTGGGCCGGATGGCAGGCCAATTCGCCAAGCCGCGTTCTGCGCCTGTCGAGGTGAAGGATGGTGTGGAACTGCCGTCTTACCGTGGTGATATCATCAATGATCTCGACTTCACGCCAGAGGCGCGGATCCCGAATCCCAAGAAAATGCTGCAGGCCTACACCCAGGCGGCGGCTACGCTGAACCTACTTCGGGCGTTTTCAACAGGGGGTTTCGCCGACGTACACCACGTACACAGTTGGACGCTTGGCTTCACCGATCGCGATGAGGCGGAAAAATATCGCGATATGGCCAGCCGTATCCAGGATACGCTGGATTTCATCGGCGCGGCGGGGATGACGGCTGAGACCAACCACGAGTTGGGAACGGTCGACTTTTACACCAGCCACGAAGCTTTGCTTCTGGAATACGAAGAGGCCCTGACACGGGTGGATTCGACGTCTGGAAAATGGGTTGCGGGCTCGGGACACATGATCTGGATCGGCGACAGAACGCGCCAGCCCGACGGTGCGCATCTGGAATTCGCGCGCGGCGTTCAAAACCCTATTGGCATGAAATGCGGCCCGTCGACGACGGCCGACGATCTCAAGCGGAACATGGCAACGCTGAACCCAGAGAACGAACCTGGGCGGCTGACGCTGATTGCGCGCTTCGGGGCCGGGTCGGTAGGCGAACACCTGCCACGCCTGATCCGGGCGGTGGAGGAAGAAGGCGCTTCTGTTGTCTGGTCCTGCGATCCGATGCACGGCAACACGATCAAGTCGTCATCTGGTTACAAAACCCGCCCGTTCGACAGCGTTCTGCGCGAGGTGCAGGAGTTCTTCGCGGTGCACAATGCCGAAGGTACGATCCCTGGTGGCGTGCATTTCGAGATGACGGGGCAGGATGTGACCGAATGCACCGGCGGCGTGCGTGCTGTGACGGACGAGGATCTCTCGGATCGCTACCACACGGCCTGCGATCCGCGTCTGAACGCCTCGCAATCGCTGGAACTTGCGTTCCTAGTGGCAGAACAGCTTTCGGCGCGGCGCGATGTTCCCGCCAAGGTGGCCGCGGGGTAGGGCAGCGCGCCGACCGTGCCGCCCCGCTTGCGGGTGGCTGACGATGCCGGGAGGTGAGCGGCTATCCCGGCAAACAGTGCGCCGATCCTAGCGTGGGCGGAACCGCAGGATCTCAGCCCCCGGGCCTTTGGGCGCGTCCGAAGCGCGCAACTGCCGAAGCGCAGTGCCCACGATCTCAAACCGCCGCGGCGTTCGGCCCAACCGGCCGCTGAGCGCGATGCCCCCCATGGCGCGTGTTATGTCCCCCCGACTGTCGGCCAACGGCAGCAACACGAGATCAGCAGTCAGCGCAGGGCGCCCGAAGCCCGAAGGCGAAAGGAACGTGCCGCGCAGGATCGCAGGCGCGGAGAACAGCCGCTCCGTCGCCTCACCCAGCGGGCCACGCGCATCGGGCAGAAAGCAGGCGCTCAGGGGCAGGCCGCGTAAATCCATCCCCATCACTTCCGAAAAGCGGCGCCCGGCCACGCGGAACTGCGCCACACGCGGTGCAATCCGCTCCAGCATAAATGCAGAATCGAGCACCCCTTGTAGCCCGTGCGGATCCACATCAGCCCGCAGCGGCACCGTGCGGCCGGCGCGGAGCGACTCCCAGTAACTCTCTATGCGCTGCAGCGTGGGGTTAGCGCTCAGATCATCGCCCCCAAAGAGCGAGATCACATCTGATGTACCGGTCACAAGAAGGCTCCTGGCGTTGTGATTGTCGTGCGCCGGGGCCTCTGCTATCGCGAGGATGGCGCGTGGCGTTTCGTCAACGACAAGGTGCCATGGTTGCGCCGGAAAATCCGGCCAAAAGTTACCAATCGGTTAATGCCACCTTGGCGTGGGGGACGTTTCATGACGCAATCGATGACTGGCTTTGCCTCTGCGGAGGGGGCTGCCGAGGGCTGGCGTTGGAGCTGGGATCTGCGGTCGGTCAATGGGCGGGGGCTGGATTTGCGCTTGCGTGTTCCAGATTGGATCGAGGGGTTGGATGCGCCACTGCGGGCCGCGCTGGGCAAGGTGGCCAAACGCGGCAACATCACGCTCAGCCTTCGGGTCAGCCGTGAGGCCAGCGGCAGCCCCACGGCGCTTGACCCCGATGCCCTGGCGCGGGCGGTGGATATGCTTGGCGCGGCGGAGCGGGCGGCAGAGGCGGGTGGCGTTACACTTCGGCAAAGCTCGGCCGCTGAGCTTTTGAGCCTGCGCGGGGTGTTCGAGGCGGGCCCGGGTGAAACCGATACGGGCCCGTTGCGCGCCGCGCTTTTGGCCGATCTTCAAGGGCTGATCGCGGCATTTGAGACGGCGCGCCGCGCTGAAGGTGCCGCCCTTGAACAGGTGATCACGGGCCAGGTCGACGCGATTGCGGCCGGTGTGGCAGACGCCCGCGAAATCCTTGGTGCCCGCGCAGAGCATATGCGCGGGGCTTTGGCCGAGGCGCTCGCGCGTGTCACAGAAGCTGCCGAGGGCGTTAGCGCCGAACGCGTGGCCCAAGAGCTTGCGCTCATCGCGGTCAAGGCCGATGTGGCCGAAGAGCTTGACCGGCTTGATGCCCATGTCGCCGCCGCGCGCGACCTGCTCGCCGGGCCCGGCCCGAAGGGACGCAAGCTGGATTTCCTAACCCAGGAATTCAATCGCGAGGCCAACACGCTTTGCGCCAAAGCCCAGCATGCCGAGCTGTCGCGCACCGGCCTTGACCTCAAGCATACCATCGATCAGATGCGCGAGCAGGTTCAGAACGTGGAGTAGGCATGGCGCGGCGCGGGCTTCTCATCATCCTGTCGTCGCCTTCGGGCGCCGGGAAATCCACGCTCGCAAGGCGCTTGCGGGCTTGGGATGAAACGATCCGCTTCTCCGTGTCAGCGACCACCCGCGCGGCGCGACCGGGCGAAGTGGATGGTCAGGATTATCATTTCACCTCCGAGGCCGGGTTCAAGACGATGGTCAAGGAGGGCGAGATGCTCGAACACGCCCATGTCTTCGGTCACTTTTACGGTTCGCCCCTCGGCCCCGTGCGCGATGCCATCGATGCGGGCAGCGATGTGCTTTTCGATATCGATTGGCAGGGCGCCCAGCAGATCGGCAATTCGGGGCTGCAGGAACATGTGTTGTCGATCTTCCTCCTGCCGCCTTCAATCGCCGAATTGCGGCGGCGGCTTGAAAGCCGCGGGCAGGATACGACCGAAACCATCGCGAAGCGGATGATGAAAAGTTGGGATGAGATCAGCCATTGGGGGAGTTACAACTACGTGCTCGTCAACGACGATCTCGATGCCACCGAGGCGCGGCTGAAAACAATCATCACCGCCGAACGCCTACGCCGCAGCCAGCAGCCGGGGCTTATGGATCATGTGCGCGCCCTGCAGGCGGAATTTGAGGAGGTGAGCTGATGCTCTATGGGCTGGATGGCATGGCCCCAACGGTGCCCGAGGGCGAGGATTGGTGGGTGGCGCCTGGCGCGCATGTAATGGGTAACGTCGTTCTGGCCGAAGGCGTTGGCATCTGGTTCGGTGCCGTTCTGCGCGGCGATAACGAGCCGATTACAGTAGGTGTGGGCACAAACATTCAGGAGAATGCGGTCTGCCACACCGATATGGGCTTTCCGCTCACGATTGGCGCGCACTGCACGATCGGTCACACCGCGATCATCCATGGCTGTACGATCGGGGACGAAAGCCTGATCGGCATGGGCGCCACTGTGCTGAACGGCGCGCAGATCGGGCGAAACTGTCTTGTGGGCGCGGGCGCGCTTGTCACGGAAGGCAAAGAGATTCCCGACGGCAGCCTTGTGATCGGCGCTCCGGCACGCGTGGTGCGGGCGTTGAGCGCGGATGAGATTGCGGGGCTCCGGGCGAGCGCCGAGGGCTATCAGGCCAACATGCGCCGGTTCCGCGCCGCGCTGGTGGCAAGCGGGTAGCGCGATGGCACCGAAATCTCCCATCGCCCGCCAGCCCTGGCCCGAAAGCGCCTCGCGCCCCATGGTGAGCCCTCTGCAGCCCGCTGTTGTCTACGCGTCCGACAGCCCTGATACGCTGGATGCGCAATATGCGGGCGATCTGTCGGGTTACACGTACGCGCGAGAGGGCCACCCCAATGCCGATGTCGTCGCGCGGATGGTCGACGAGCTTGAAGGCGCCGAGGGCGGGCTTGTCACGGGCTCGGGCATGGCGGCCGTCACGGCGGCTGTCATGGGTGCAGTGAAGGCGGGCGATCACGTCATCGGGGGCGACCAGCTTTACGGCCGATCGCTTCGGCTTCTCAATGAAACGCTGCCGGCCTTCGGGGTGGCAACCTCAACCGCCGATGCAACCGATGCCGCCGCCGTCGCCGCGGCGATCACCGAAAAGACGCGGCTGATCCTGATCGAAATCGTCTCTAACCCAACAATTCGCGTCGCCGATCTTCAGGGCATCGCCGCCCTGGCGCGGGAGCGCGGCATTCTGCTGGCTGTCGACAATACCTTCACCACGCCCCGCAGCATTCGCCCGTTTGATCACGGCGCCGATCTTGTGATCCACTCGCTAACGAAGATCCTTTCGGGACACTCCGATACCACACTAGGCTACGTAGCGGCACGCGACGCCGCGCTACGGGAACAGATCGAGGTGTTCGCGGTGACGGCGGGTTTGACGCCAAGCCCGTTTGATTGTTGGCTGGCAGAGCGCGGGCTTCTGAGCTTTGCGCTGCGTTTTGACCGCGCCGAAAGCAACGCCGCGGCTCTTGCTGATGCGTTGGGGGATCATCCAGCGGTGCAGCGCGTGTTCTATCCGACCCGGGCTGACCACCCGGACCACAATCGCGCAATTGCGCTTTTGGGCGATCGCGGTTCACACATGCTGAGTTTTGAGATTGCAGGGGGGCGGGGTGCGGCCAATGCCTTGGTGAAAGCCATGCCCGAATTGCCGTTTGCGCCCACATTAGGGGATATCGGCACGACCCTCAGCCACCCCGCAACGTCATCGCACCGGGGCCTCACACCCGAGGCGCGCGGCGCCATCGGGATATCCGAGGGGTTCTTCCGTGTCTCTGTTGGGTGTGAAGAGCCAGACGCCCTTGCGCCCTTGTTCGCCCGGGGCCTTGATGCCGCGGTGCGGGTGTCGCGTGCAGATTAGAGGGTCAGCCCCAAATCCCCTGGCGCGACGATGCCGAAATCAAGGTCTGTGCACAGGCTTCGGATCTCCTGTTCCACCATTTCGGGGCGCGGAAGGTCCGCAACCGCGATGTAGGAGCCCGAGAACCCCATGGCGTCGAGCTTAAGGGCCAGATCCGTGCAATCGAAATCAAGAGCCACAAGCGGGGAAAGAATGATCGCTGGTTTGAGAAGGCTCATCAGCCCGCCGTTCACTTCGTTAAAGCCTGCGAAGATCACACTGTCGCTTTGCGCGGGCCGTTCGGCGGCGTCCCCCCACCCACTCACATCGCCGACGGCAACAATGTTGCGCGGTGTTTCTTCGGGCGCAGCCGGGCTCGGCGCCCGCCCGCATTCCATATCGAAGTCGTCTTTCACGTCGTTATCCCTCAGTTCCCCAGGCCCACTGCCTCAACCGCGTTGTGTACCATGGTTTGAGCGCGGCGGATGTCCAGTCTGCCAAGTTGCTTTTTGCGGCGCAATACTACCAATGGTTGTCAAAACATCGCAGAACTGGGCCGAGATAGCCGTTTTTTGGCTGAAATGCTCAAGTATTGAAGATTGCGGCTGAAAGTGTGAGCGCTAACATGGCATCGCCAGTAACAGCTTATTCTGCACTGATAAACGCGGCCCCGATCCCCTGTGTCCTCGTCGGCGGCGACGAGCGGCTGATTGCGATTAACCCGGCTGCTGAGGCACTTTTCGGCACCGGTCTCGTCTCGCGCCATTTCGTCGCAGCGCTGCGTCAGCCCGCCCTCTTCGAATGCCTGGACAAGGTTCTCGCGGGCCGTGCAGACACGGCAGAGACGCGCTTCAACACGTCTGAGGGGTCGCGCGAAATCACCTTTGCGGTGACCGCGGCGCGGGTGCTCCATGAGACAGAGCCTGCAGTGCTGGTCAGCTTTGTCGATACCACCGACTTGCAGGAGGCCGGCCAGATGCGGCGCGATTTCGTCGCCAATGTCAGCCACGAACTGCGTACGCCGCTCACCGCACTTCTGGGCTTCATCGAAACCTTGCGCGGGGCGGCGCGGGATGATCCGGTGGCCAGAGAGCGTTTCCTGCACATTATGGAACGTGAAGCGGGGCGCATGAACCGGTTGGTGAGCGATCTGCTTTCTCTCAGCAGAGTGGAAAGCCAGGAACGCCAGCGGCCGCAGGACAGTGCGGATATCCCCGCCATTCTGCGGTCGGTCGTATCGTCCCTTGCTCCGATCGCAGAAGAGGCGGGCAGTGAGATCACGCTGAACGGGGCCGAGCGTGATGTGTGGGTGCCGGGTGATGCCGATCAATTGGCGCAGGTGTTCTCCAACCTCGTGGAAAACGCGTTGAAATACGGTGGGCCGGGCGCTCGGGTCGAAGTGTCGCTCACAGGGCCAGAACCGGCGCCGTCGCTACGAAGTGATGCCATCACTGTTACGGTGGGCGACGATGGCGATGGGTTTGACCCGATCCACATCCCGCGCCTGACCGAACGCTTCTACAGGGTCGACAACCACCGCTCCCGCGAAATGGGAGGCACAGGTCTGGGCCTCGCCATCGTAAAACATATCGTCGCGCGGCATCGAGGACGGCTGAAAATCGAAAGTGCGCCGGGCGACGGCGCGCGCTTCTCTATAGTGCTGCCGGCGCCATAGCGGGCGTCTACCGGGCTTTACGCTAGGTCAGCCAGCCACTGTCATAAAACTGTTACCCAGATGTCACAAAAGCGCGACGCGCAAGCCTTAGGGCACGGCCACCGGGCGCCGTGAGAGTGCCCGTCGGGATAATCTTCAGGAGCATCATATGTCCTTTGTGAAACTGACCGCCTCGAGCCTGGCGATCGCTGCCGTGTCGGCCACTGCCGCTGCCGCGCGCGACAACGTTCAGATTGCCGGGTCCTCCACCGTTCTGCCCTACGCCACGATTGTTGCCGAAGCCTTTGGCGAGAACTTCGATTTCCCGACCCCCGTTGTGGAATCGGGCGGTTCGTCGGCAGGCCTGAAGCGCTTCTGCGAGGGCGTCGGAGAGAACACCATCGACATCGCGAATGCCTCGCGCGCGATCCGCGAAGGTGAAGTGGCCGCCTGTGCCGAGGCTGGCGTTACTGACATCATCGAAGTGCGCATTGGCTACGACGGGATTGTCTTCGCCTCCGACATCAACGGCAACTCCTTCGAATTCACGCAGGAGCACTGGTACAAGGCCATGGCTGCCGAACACTTCATCGACGGTGAGCTTGTGCCCAACACGCTGTCGAACTGGAACGAAGTTGATCCGGCGCTGCCAGATCAGCAGATCCAGGCGTTTATTCCCGGCACCAAGCACGGCACGCGCGAAGTCTTCGAAGAAAAAGTGGTTCTGGCCGGCTGCGAAAGCGGCGGATTCTTCCAGGCGATGCTCGATGCCGGCGTTGATGAGGATACCGCGGAAGACAAGTGCATGGCGATCCGCACCGATGGGGTGGCCGTAGATATCGACGGCGACTACACCGAGACCCTCGCCCGCATCGATTCCAACAAAGAGGGCATCGGCGTCTTCGGTCTCGCGTTCTACGAAAACAACACCGATAAGCTTCAGGTTGCCACGATGGCAGGCGTCGTTCCGACGACCGAATCGATCTCGACGGGCGAATACCCGGTGTCGCGCCCGCTCTTCTTCTACATCAAGAAGGCGCATATCGGCGTGATCCCCGGCCTCAAGGAGTTTGCCGAATTCTTCATCTCTGATGACATCGCCGGCCCCTCGGGCCCGCTTGCCGCCTATGGCCTCGTGTCCGACCCTGCGCTGGGCGATACGCAATCTGTCGTCGCCAATGAAGACGTGATGAACACCGCGATGTAATCGCGGATGCCTGAAGGGGCGGCCCCGTGCCGCCCCTTTGCCACCTGGGGCCTATGCCTCGGGGCGAACCAACGACGGGGGATGGGATGCCAACGCTTTGGCTGGTGCTTTTGGTTCTGGGCCTTTCGGCTGTGGGCTATGTGCTGGGCCGCCAGCGAGCACTTGCAAGCTCAGGCGGGAATGCCAAGCTGCTTCATTCGCTGCCGTCCTATTACGGTGCGAACGTCTCATTCGCCGTGATCATCCCGGCGATCGGCGTTCTGCTCTTGTGGCTGTTGATACAACCCGCCTGGATCCAGAACCGCGTCGCCGACCTGATACCCGAAACCGCGATCCCCGCAGGCTCCACGCTCGGGCTGGTCTTAAGCGATGTTGAACGTGTGGCCACGGGCCTCGACCTTGCCGTTGACCAAGGCGCGATGACGGAAGCAGACGCAGGCTCGATACGCACCGAGTTTACCGATGTGCGCCAGCGTCTTGGCGAGGTGGGTGTTGCGCTCGGCTCGAACGTGGACGCCACCGTCCTGCGCGCAGCCCAGCGCTACCGGGAGATGAGCGCTGCGGGCAACACCTGGATGGCTGCTGCCGTGCTGGCCGCCGCCGTTTTTGGCTTCGTGAGTTCGCTTGCTATCACCAAGGCTGGCTTCCGCGCCCGCAACACTGTTGAGCGCGTGATCCTCATCATGCTGATGGTCGCGGCCTCAATTGCGGTTCTCACAACGCTTGGCATCGTGCTCTCGATGCTGTTTGAGACCCGAAATTTCTTCCAGCAATATCCGTGGACGTCGTTCTTCTTCGGCCTTGAATGGGCGCCAGACTTCCGCGGCAACTCGAACCTCAGCATCATCCCGCTTCTTTGGGGTACGCTCTACATCTCGTTCATCGCGCTTTTGGTGGCCGTGCCCATCGGCCTCTTTGCGGCAATCTACATGAGCGAATATGCGGGCCCGCGCGTGCGTTCGGTGGCAAAACCGCTGATCGAGATCCTCGCGGGTATCCCCACAATCGTTTACGGCCTTTTTGCGCTGATCACCGTGGGCCCGCTCTTGCGCGACTACTTCGCGATGCCCATGGGGCTTGGGGAGAGCGCGTCGTCAGTGGCGACCGCGGGCGTTGTGATGGGCATCATGCTCATCCCTTTCGTCTCGTCTTTGTCTGATGACATCATCAATGCTGTACCTCAGGCGATGCGCGATGGCTCCTTCGGCCTCGGCGCCACGCATTCAGAGACGATCCGCCAGGTGGTGATCCCCGCAGCGCTGCCGGGCATCGTCGGCGCGATCCTTCTGGCGGCCTCGCGCGCCATTGGCGAGACGATGATCGTCGTGTTGGGTGCAGGGGCCGCCGCGGCGCAGTTCGACCGGGGCCTCGGCGAATTGGTGAACCCCTTTGAAGCGATGACAACCGTCACCGTGAAAATCGTCAGCCAGCTCACCGGTGATACCGATTTCGCGGCACCGGAAACACTTGTGGCCTTCGCCCTCGGTCTAACCCTCTTCGTTATCACGCTGGGGCTGAACGTTCTGGCCCTCTACATCGTGCGAAAGTATCGGGAGCAGTACGAATGAGCGATGTCACCGCCACCGATGCCGTTCCCGCCGCGCCGCGCCGCGGGAAGGGATCGCTGCTGGAACAAGACGCCCGCACCAAGCGCCGGAATGCTGCTGAGGCGCGCTTCAAGATGTATGGCTTGATCGCAGTCACGCTCGGTATCCTCACGCTGGTTATGCTGGTGGTCTCCATCGTGTCGAACGGGGCGAGCGCGTTTCAGCAGACCTATATCAAGCTCGATGTCAGCCTCCCGGCCGATAGGCTTGATCCCGAAGGCAACCGGAACCGTGATGAGATGGCGCGGGTGTCCACCTTCGGCTACAGCCCACTGATCGGCGAAGCGATGGAAGCGCGGCTTGCCGAGCTTGGGATCGCGATTGAGGATCTGGGCAACCCTGGCGATATCGTCTCAAAGGAGGCACCCGCGCAGTTGCGCAACTTCGTGCTCGCAAATCCCGAAGTGGTAGGCTCGACAGTGTCGTTCGAGTTTCTCGCCAACGGCCGGATCGACGGCTACATGAAGGATCGCGTGACCCGAGCAACGGCGCTGCTCGACAAGAACGTAAGCCCCGCACAGCTTGATCTGACGGATGCGCTCAACGAAGAGGGCGTTCTAGAAAAACGCTTCAATTGGGCCTTCATCACCGCGCCCGATGCGTCGGGCCAGCGGCCGGAAGCGGCCGGGCTTGGCGTGGCCATCGTGGGCTCGTTCTACATGATGCTCGTCGTGCTGATCCTCGCGTTGCCGATTGGCGTCGCGGCTTCGATTTACCTTGAGGAATTTGCCCCGAAAAACCGGCTCACCGACCTCATCGAGGTCAACATTGCGAACCTCGCCGCAGTGCCCTCAATCGTGTTCGGGATCCTCGGCCTTGCGATCTTCATTAACTTTGCCGGGCTGCCGCAATCGGCGCCCATCGTGGGCGGGCTGGTGCTCACGCTGATGACGCTGCCTACGATTATCATCGCCACGCGCGCCTCGTTGAAATCCGTGCCGCCCTCGATCCGCGAAGCCGCGCTGGGCGTGGGCGCCTCGAAGATGCAGACGGTGTTCCACCATGTACTGCCGCTCGCCGCACCGGGCATCCTGACGGGCACGATTATCGGCCTCGCACAGGCCCTTGGCGAAACCGCACCGCTTCTGCTGATCGGGATGGTTGCCTTCGTGCGCGAGTTTCCCGCCGGCCCGCCCGAGGGGTTTTTTGACCCCGCTTCGGCCTTGCCGGTGCAGGTGTATAACTGGACGCAGCGATCAGATCCGGCCTTTGTTGAACGGGCATCGGGCGCGATCATCGTGCTGCTGATCTTCCTCGTTATCATGAACGCGATCGCGATCCTCTTGCGCCGTCGCTTCGAGCGGCGCTGGTAAGGAGGCCCGACCCATGAACGATATGAGACTGACGGAGAGAGCCGTGGACAGCAAAGACGTCAAGATTGCCGCCCGCCAGGTGCAGGTGTTCTACGGCGAGAACCATGCAATCAAGGATGTGGACGTCGATATCGACGACAAAACGGTCACCGCTTTCATCGGGCCCTCGGGTTGCGGCAAATCCACTTTCCTGCGCTGCATCAACCGGATGAATGATACGATCGACGTGGCGCGGGTGGAGGGCGATATCCATCTCGATGGCGAGGATATCTACAATCCCAAGGTCGATCCCGTGCAGCTGCGCGCCAAGGTTGGTATGGTTTTCCAGAAGCCAAACCCTTTCCCGAAATCGATCTACGATAACGTCGCCTACGGGCCCAAGATCCACGGGCTCGCCAAGAACAAGGCCGAACTGGATGATATCGTGGAACGCGCGCTGCGCCGGGGCGCGATCTGGGATGAGGTGAAGGATCGCCTGCAAGAGCCGGGCACAGGGCTCTCGGGCGGCCAGCAGCAGCGGCTTTGCATCGCGCGCGCGGTAGCAACGGAACCCGAAGTGCTGCTGATGGACGAACCCTGTTCGGCGCTCGACCCGATTGCCACGGCGCAGGTTGAGGAACTGATCGACGAGTTGAAGCAGAACTATTCTGTGGTGATCGTCACCCACTCGATGCAACAAGCCGCGCGGGTTAGCCAAAAGACGGCCTTCTTCCACCTTGGCTACCTCGTCGAATATGGTGAAACCGGCCAGATTTTCACAAACCCCAAGGATTCACGCACGGAATCCTACATCACGGGCCGGATCGGATAACGCCGCAGATGAACGAAACGAACCACATTCAATCGGTCTTCGATCGCGATCTTGAAGCGATCCAGGCGATGATCATGAAGATGGGCGGGCTTGTCGAAAGCGCGATCATCGATTCCGCGAAATCGCTGGAAACCAAGGATGAAGATCTTGCGGCCCAGGTGCGCCGCAATGACGCCGCTATCGATGCGCTGGAAGAGCAGGTGAACCAGGAAGCCGCGCGCGTGCTCGCGCTTCGGGCGCCCACGGCCTCGGATCTGCGCACCGTTCTGACGGTGATGAAAATCTCCGCCAATCTTGAGCGCTGCGGGGATTATGCGAAGAACCTCGCCAAGCGTACCAGCGTTCTAGTGCAGATGCAGCCGCCCGAGGGCGCGGCCACCTCGATCCGCCGGATGGCCCGCGAGGTGGAGGGTATGATGAAGGACGCGCTCGACGCCTATATTCAACGCGACGCCGCACTGGCCGAGGAAGTGCGCCGCCGCGATCACGATGTCGACCAGATGTACAATGCGCTCTTCCGCGAGTTTCTCACCTTCATGATGGAAGATCCGCGCAACATTACCTCCTGCATGCACCTGCATTTCATCGCCAAAAATATCGAGCGGATGGGGGATCACGTCACCTCCATCGCCGATCAGGTGATCTACCTCGTCACCGGCGACATGCCCGATGACACGCGGCCGAAGGGCGACCGCACGCCTTACGTGAATATGGAGAAAGGCTGAGTGCGATGACGGCCGATCGACCCCGGGTTCTCGTCGTTGAAGACGAAAGCGCGCAGCGGGAGGTGCTGTCCTACAACCTTGAAGCCGAAGGCTTTGAGGTAAGCCGCGCGGAAACGGGCGATGAGGCGCTTCTGCTGCTTGAAGAGGATTCTCCCGATATCATCCTGCTCGATTGGATGCTGCCAGGGCTGTCCGGGATCGAAGTCTGTCGGCAGGTAAAATCGCGGTCTGAAACCCGCGCAATCCCGGTGATCATGCTCTCGGCCCGATCCGAAGAGGTGGATCGCGTGCGCGGGCTGGAAACGGGCGCCGATGATTATGTGATCAAGCCGTATTCGGTGATCGAATTGATGGCGCGCGTGCGCAGCCAGCTGCGCCGCACGCGGCCCGCGGCGGTGGGCGAGCGGTTAAGCTTCAACGACATCATCCTTGATTCTGAGACCCATCGGGTCACGCGCGCCGACAAGCCGCTCAAACTGGGGCCGACGGAGTTTCGCCTCCTTTCCACCTTCATGGAGAAGCCGGGGCGCGTCTGGAGCCGCGAGCAACTGCTCGATCGGGTTTGGGGCCGGGATATCTACGTCGATACGCGCACGGTGGACGTGCATATAGGGCGGCTGAGAAAGGCGCTCTGCCAGCATGGCGGTGAAGACCCGGTGCGCACGGTGCGCGGCGCAGGGTATGCGCTAGGGTAGGGGCAGAGTGCCCGCACGGCCGGGCTGTAGACACATGATGCTCAAATGCGCCTCGGCTGTCACGGATCCACGCGGCGCAGACTTTCACGCGAAGCGCTGCGTCTAGAGCATCCGCTCCAGAAAAATCGTGGCGAACAGCCCAAGAAGCCCAAACGCAATCCCGAAGCCCGCTGCATACTGCGCCATGTCGGCCCGCGTGCCTTCGCGCGCCTTGGCGAGATAGGCGCCCCAGGCCGCCCCGCCGAGGGCCCCGGCGATCACGATCATCGGCTCACCCCCCGCCGCATTCGTGGGCTGAGCGCCGCGATCTCAGCCGCTCGCGCCCGCACCTCGGCATCGGCGCCGAAGCCATAACGTGCCCACCCGAGGCTTTCCTGGCGCACGGATTGTGCCTCGCTCGCACGGTTTTCCAGTTCCAACGCCTCAGCCTTGATGAAGAGAAGCGTTGCCAGCAAGTCGGCCTTCTCGGCACGTGCCACGGCCGGTAGATGCTCGTTCACGATTTCAAGTGCGATATCCGATTGCCCGCCGGTCAGCGCAAAGGCGGCCAGTTGGGTGGCTACATGCGCTTCTTGCAGGGCGCTTGATCGATCTTCGGAGTAAAGGCTGCCGGCGCGGATGAAGGCCGAGATCGCAAGTTCCGGCTCTGTGCCGATCATGAGCCGCCCGAAGGCATAAAGGCTGTAGCCCAGGCGGTTATCGCGCCACTCCTGATCAATCGCGAACGCAACAGCATCGCGCGCCGCGTTGCGCCGCCGGGTAGGGTTGGTGCGCGGGTTAAGCGCGGCTTCCATCATTGAGACCCATTCCCGCGGCGTGGCCGAGGGCGCTGGTTCCACGCCATCCGCGCCTTCGGGGTTCAGCCGGTCGAGAAGCGCGGGCAGGCGCGCGGCAACTTCTTCTCGGCTGAGGCCTGAGGCGAGTTCCGGCGCGTAGGTCGTGCGCAGCACAAGCATATCGAAGCCGGTCAGAACGGTATGGAAGTTGTCGTCATTGAACACGCTGTCAGACAATCGATAAAGGTCGTTCAGCGGCCCGATCGCCTGCGCTAGCTCTTCATGCAGGCAATCGCGCACCTCCTGGGGCGGCACGTCGCCGGGCAAAAAGATCGCCATGCGTTCGCGCGTTTCCAACGTTGTCCAATCCAGCACCGCGTTGCGGCGGTTGCGGCGAAACTCGTTCCAGCTTGTCACACGGGGCGCCACGAAGCAGGCCGCCTGCGGCACCGCGCGCTGCAGCTCGCGGCGCGTGACGAGTTCGATCACGATCGAGGCGTCCTCGTCAGCCCTGACGCGGCGAATGTCGATACCGGCCTCGTTGCGCAGCCGCACCATAAGCTGCTCAAGGTCAGTGCTTAGGCTGCGCGGTGCCCGCCCGCGCACGGATACCGTTATCGGGCCTTCGAAGCGGGTCATCACGGGTAGAGCCCGGCCACTTTCAAGCGCGAAGGTTAAATCCAGGAAATCGGCCGCGATCGATCGGTTTGAGCGGACGGGCGGCGTTGCCGGGCTTGTGGCAAACGTCTTCATCGGCGGCAGCGTGAGGTTCTGAGCGGCGCGCCGCTCGGCCACATCCGGCGAAACGGCTCCAGAACAGGCGGCAAGAGCAAGGCAAGCGAAAGCGGCGAAGGGTCGGATCACGTGGAGCGCTCGTATTTCACGAAAGGGGTCAGGCGGCCTACACGATCATATAGCCGCCGCGCGGAATGATTGAAGTGTTGTGTCGCCCAATAAACAGATGGGCAGCCAACTGCGTCTGCCGCGCCATACACCGCTTCGATGAGGGCCCGGCCAACGCCGAGGCCCCGCATTTCGGGTTCCGCGTAAAGATCCTGCAGATAGCAGACGTTCTCGATCTTCCACCCGTGGCGGTGAAACACGAAATGGACAAGGCCGACGGGCCGGCCATCAACTTCTGCGAGCAGACAATTGAAATCCTGCGGATCATCCCCCAACAGGCGCTTGAAATACGTCGCGTAAATATCTGGCGAAACTTCAGTTTCATAGAATTCCAGATAGGCTGACCAAAGCCTGCGCCAGGCGGCTTCGTCGTTCTCGGTCAACGGGCGGATAACAGCGGCATGTGCAGCCATCGGGCACCTTCGGTAATGGGTCAATATTGCCCTTGCGTAGCTCAGGCAGGTGCTACATGCGCGGGCACGAGCGTTCGGCGGCTATTCGCCCGTCTTGTGCGGCGGTTGGCAATCCCGCCGTCTCGCGGGCTATCGCTCGCGCCGCGCCATGAAGGCAAGCCGCTCAAAAAGCTGAACATCCTGCTCGTTCTTCAAAAGCGCGCCGTAGAGCTTTGGCAGTGCGCTCTTGCCGTCGCCGCGCAGATCCTCGGCGCTCATGTCTTCGGCCAAAAGCAGTTTCAGCCAATCCAGCACCTCCGAGGTTGAGGGTTTTTTCTTCAACCCGGCCTGATCGCGCAGTTCGTAAAACTGGGTGAGCGCCGTCGTCAGCAATGCGTCCTTTATCCCGGGGTGATGCACCTCAACGATGTGTCGCATCGTTTCGATGTCCGGAAAGCGGATGTAATGAAAGAAACACCGGCGCAGAAATGCGTCAGGGAGCTCTTTCTCGTTGTTCGACGTGATGATCACTACGGGGCGATGCCGCGCGCGGATGGTTTCTCCGGTCTCATAGACGTGAAATTCCATCCGGTCGAGTTCCTGCAGAAGGTCATTGGGAAACTCGATATCGGCCTTATCGATCTCGTCGATCAGCAGAACGACCTTTTCATCTGCATCGAACGCCTGCCACAGCTTGCCCTTTCGGATGTAATTGGCCACGTCATGCACGCGCGCCTCGCCCAGTTGACTGTCGCGCAACCGGCTGACGGCATCGTATTCGTAAAGTCCCTGCTGTGCCCGGGTGGTGGATTTTACGTGCCATTCTATGAGCGGCATTCCCAGCGCACCGGCCACCTGGCGCGCCAGCTCTGTTTTGCCGGTTCCGGGCTCGCCCTTCACCAAAAGCGGCCGCTCAAGCGTTACTGTTGCGTTGACTGCGACTGTCAGGTCCTCGGTGGCCACATAGGCGTCAGTCCCGGTGAATTTCATGGAGATTCCAATTAGCTTGCGGCGCTGAAGCTGCGACGATACCGCGCCCTCACAGGGGCTTCAACTGGCGCAGATCGCATAGTGACAACCCGCGTGGCATCGGGTATGTCCCGCGCAAAAGGAGGCGTGAATGAGTGACCTCAGTCCGAATGCGTCCGCCGCCGACAAAAAGGGAACGCGAATGAAGGCCGAAGTTTTCCTGCCCGACGATTATCGTCCGGCCGAAGACGAACCATTCATGAACGACCGCCAGCTTGAATGGTTCCGCCGTGAGCTGCTCCGCCAGAAAAACGAGCTTCTCAACGAATCGAAATCCACGATCGCCGGGCTGCAAGACGGCACCCGCAACATCCCTGATATCGCCGACCGGGCGAGTGAGGAGACGGATCGCGCGTTGGAGCTACGCATCCGCGATCGGCAGCGCAAGCTCGTCGCCAAGATCGATTCTGCCCTGCGGCGGATCGATGAGGGAGAGTTCGGGTATTGTCAGGATACGGGCGATCCGATTTCGCTGAAGCGGCTGGTCGCGCGGCCGACCACAACGCTTAGCCTCGAGGCACAGGAACGTCACGAGCGGCGCGAACGCGTGCATCGCGACGACTAATGTCCCGCCGGCGGCGGCGGTGACGTCCTCTCCTTTGGGAGGAGGAGGGGGGCGCCGGGGCTGAAACGCCCCGGCGTTTTTAATTCGAACTTAGCTAAAGATTTCAACTTACTGCGGGCACGTATGGGATTGAACGGCAGGCAGATCCGTATCGTCGGCGGTGGGGTGGCCGGCCTTGCTGCAGCGCGCGCCCTCGCGCGCCGCGGGGCGACCGTGTCGCTCATGGAGCAGGCGCCCGAGATTGCCGAAGTGGGCGCGGGGATCCAGATCAGCCCCAATGGCCTGCGCGTGATCGAGGCGCTGGGGCTGGGCGAAGCGCTGCGCAACGCTTCCCTCACCGCCAACGCCGTTACACTGCGAGATGGCAAGAGCGGGCATGCGGTTTTGCGGCTCGACCTTGCGAAGCTGCCCGTGGGCTACAAGCTCATCCACCGCGCGCGCCTTATCAAAATCCTAGAAGCTGGTGCGCGCGAGGCGGGGGCCGAGATCACGCTTGGCGCATCTGGTGCGCCGGGCGGGCCCGGGGACGCGGTGCTTGAGATCGGTGCCGATGGCTGGCGTTCGGCCTATCGCACTGCGTTGAATGGGCGCGAGATTCCGTTCTTTACCGGTCAGGTGGCCTGGCGCGCGCTCATTCCCGATGAGGCGCCGCCGGAGGTTGAGGTCTTCATGGGCCCGGGGCGCCACCTCGTGAGTTATCCGCTGCCCGATGGCCTGCGCAACATCGTGGCGGTGGAGGAGCGCAGCGCATGGGCTGAAGAAGGGTGGACCCACGAAGACGATCCCGCAGCCTTACGCGCGGCTTTTTCGGGGTTTGGCGGCCCTGTCGGCGAATGGCTAGCGCGGGTGGAACAAGTGCATCTTTGGGGGCTTTTCCGCCACCCGGTGGCCGCCCGCTGGCAGAATGGCGAGATGGCGATCCTCGGAGACGCCGCGCATCCCACGCTGCCCTTACTCGCCCAGGGCGCCAACCTCGCGCTTGAAGATGCTTACGTGCTTGCCGCGTGCCTTGATGCTGTGCCCCAGGCCGCCGCATTGGCACGCTATCAGGCCCTGCGCCGGGATCGTTCGGTCCGGGTTGTGGATGCGGCCACCGCAAACGCGCGCAACTATCACTTGCGCCCGCCGCTCAGCCATGCCGCCCATGCCGCGCTGCGCCTGGCCGGGCGCGTTGCGCCCAGGGCAGCGCTCGCACGGTTCGATTGGCTTCACGGATATGATGCAACACAGCAGGCGTGATGCCTGGTGTCTGGCGGCAGCCATAGAAACAAACAGATTTCTCCAGCAAGCCACGCCCCGCCAGCCTTGCATTTGGGGCCCGCATCCCGCCGGAATTGGCCGTAGGCGGTGATCGCCCTTGCGCGGTGAAGGGCCGGTGCCTAGCATACGGGCAACTCGACATTGGAGGGCGATATGCCGCCCGAGCGCCCCGACGCTGCGGGCGCGTTCCCGAAACCGGTAGAGCGCGCCGCGCCACCCGTGCCCGATCCTGCATCGCTCTATGCGGCGCTCGATCTTGGCACGAACAGTTGCCGCATGCTGATTGCCCAGCCGAAGGGCAATCAATTCCATGTCGTGGACAGTTTTTCGAAATCGGTACAATTGGGCCAGGGTTTGGAAACAAGCGGCAAGCTGTCCCGAGGCTCGATGCAGCGCACCGTGCAGGCGCTGCGCATTTGCCAGAACAAGCTGAAAAAGCATGAGGTTGGCCGGATGCGGCTGGTAGCGACGGAGGCGTGTCGCCGCGCCACCAATGCCGGCCAGTTTATAGGCTACGTGCGCCGCGAAACCGGGCTCCGGCTGGAGATCATCCAGCCCGAGGAAGAGGCACGCCTCGCCGTGATCTCCTGCGCGCCGCTCGTTTCCACCAAAACCGAACAGCTTCTCGTCGTCGATATCGGCGGCGGGTCAACGGAGCTTGTGTGGATCGATCTTACCCGTGTGCCGCGGCTGGAACGCCCGCGCGCGATCATGCGGCTCCACGCTGGCTTCGCCAATGACGATTCGCCCTTCCCGGCGGCGCGAGTGGTGGATTGGATCTCGGTGCCGCTCGGCGTTGCCACTCTGCGCGAGCAATTCAACGATGTGCGCGACGATGCCGCTCGCTTCGCGCTGATGAGCTGGTTTTTCGAAGAGAACCTCGCCGATTTCTCGCCCTACGAGAACGAACAGGCGCGCGAGGGCTTTCAGGTGATCGGCACCTCCGGCACGATCACCACCGTGGCGGCCAGCCATCTGGGCCTGCGCCGCTATGACCGCAACAAAGTGGACGGGCTGCGGATGACGTCCGATCAGATCGACGCAGTGATCCGCGAATACCTCACCCTCGGCCCCGAGGGCCGCCGCAACGACCCCCGCATCGGGCGGGACAGGCAGGCGCTCATCATGTCAGGCGCCGCGATCCTGCAGGCGCTTCTGCGCGTCTGGCCAACAGACAGGCTGTCGGTAGCCGACAGGGGCCTGCGCGAGGGGCTCTTATACGCCCAGATGTCCGCCGATGGCGTGCTGGAAGACGGGCCCTACTGAGCATGGCCAAACCCCCGAAGAAGGGTAGCTCTGGCCGCGGCCAGCGCGATCTGCGCGTGAAGGTGAAAAGCGCGCGGGGGCGCAAGCTCAGCTCTACCCGATGGCTCGAACGCCAGTTGAACGATCCGTATGTAAAGCGCGCCAAGGCCGAAGGCTATCGCGGGCGCGCGGCCTACAAGATCCTAGAACTGGATGACAAGTTCGGCTTTCTGAAGCCCGGTGCTCGGGTCGTCGATCTTGGCTGCGCGCCGGGCGGCTGGTGCCAGGTTGCGGTGGCGCGCGTCAATGCGCTTGGCGAACGGGCGGGCCAGCCCAGGGGCCGGGTGATCGGGCTTGATCTGCAGGCGGTGGAGCCGATTGCGGGGGCCGAACTCCATGTTCTCGATTTCCTAGAAGAGGGCGCCGATGACAGGGTGAAAGAGTGGCTTGGTGGCCAGGCCGATGTCGTGATGTCAGACATGGCCGCGGCCTCGTCGGGCCACAAGCAAACAGATCACTTGCGCATTATCGCGCTATGCGAGGCGGCGGCGGAATTGGCCTTCGACGTGCTCGCCCCGGGCGGCACGTTTGTGGCCAAGGTGCTGGCGGGTGGGGCTGAGGGGCAGCTTCAGGCAGAGCTGAAGCAACGTTTTGCCAAGGTCGCCAACATCAAACCGCCCGCGAGCCGGTCAGACAGCTCGGAAAAATTCGTGGTGGCCACGGGCTTCCGGGGGTAGGGGCGAGGGATAGGAGCCGGTGCATGCGCGGCACCTTCGGCTCATTCAGGGCGCTATCTTTGTGCAACCGGTGGTTCTATTGCCCCGCCCCAACCTCCCGGCCCACCGCCACGCGGTAGCGGCCAAGGCTTCGGCACACAAGGATCACCGGCAACAGCCCCACGGCGACGATTACAAGGCTCGGCACCGCCGCCCCGGCAAGGCGCTCGTCGCTGGCCAACCTGTGCGCCTGCACCGCAAGGGTGTCAAAGTTGAACGGTCTCATGATAAGCGTCGCCGGCAATTCCTTCATCACGTCGACAAACACGATTAGCGCTGCCGTAAGCACCGCAGGCTTCAGGATCGGCAGGTGCACCCGGCGCAGCATGCCCCCCGGCCCCTGTCCCAACGTGCGCGCGACGGCATCCATGTTGGCGTGGACGGCTGACTGCCCTGCATCATAGGCGCCCAGCGCAGCCGCGAGAAAGCGCACCATGTAGGCCACCACCAGAAGCCAGATCGAGCCGGTAAAAAGAAGCCCCGTCGACACCCCGAATTGCGCCCGCATGAATGCGTCGAGCGCATTGTCGAAGGCGGCGAAGGGCACCAGAAGCCCAACGGCGATTACCCCGCCGGGCACCGCGTAGCCGATCCGTGCCACGTGGGCGGCCCCGTTCGCCAGCCGTCCCGGCTCTAGTCGCTGAAAAAAGCCTATAGCCATCGCGGCAAGCACGGTGATCACGGCGGCCGTTCCTGCCAACGTGATCGAGTTTTGGATAAAGCCAAGGTAGCGCGGGCTGAGAAGATTTTGCTCCGACCCCACTGCCATCTCTGCGAGGATCACGACGGGCAGCGCGAAGCCGAAAAGCACAGGCAGCCCGCAAAGCGCAACGGCACCGCCCGCGCGCCATCCGGCCAGCGCCGCGGGCGGGATGCGCTCGAACCGCGCGCCCGCGGGGTGGTGGCGGGCGTCGCCACGTTGCATCCGTTCCAAAAGCGCGATCAGCAGGGCGAAGGCCAGAAGCGCCAAGGCCAGCTGTGCGGCGCCCCCCCGGTCCGCCAGCGAAAACCAGCTGAGGTAGATGCCTGTCGCAAAGGTTTGCACGCCGAAATAGGCCACAGTGCCGAAATCGGCGATCGTCTCCATCACCGCCAGAAGCGCACCGCCCGCAATCGCGGGCCGCGCCATTGGCAGCGAGATGCGCCGAAACGCGCCCCACGCGCTTTGCCCGAGGGCCCGCGCGGCAAGGTAAGCGGTGGCTGATTGCTGCAGGAACGCCGCGCGCGCGAGAAGGTAGACATAGGGGTAGAGAACAAGTGTCAGCATCGCCGCCGCGCCTGGGAGGCTGCGTACTTCGGGAAACCAGTAATCCCGCGGGCCCCAACCGGTCAGGTCGCGTAAGGTGCTCTGCACGATGCCGGGGTGATCCAGTACGTCTGTGTAGGCATAGGCCAGCACGTAAGCCGGAAATGCCAGTGGCAGGGCCAGAGCAACCTCGAAGAAGCGCACGCCGGGAAAGCGTGTCATCGTCACAAGCCAAGCCGCGCCGGTGCCGATAAGGATTGTTCCGATGGCCACGAGCCCCACCAGCGCAAGCGTGGCGCCGGTGTACCGCGCGAGAACGGTATCGGCGAGATGGGCAAGGGTTTCAGTGCCACTGAAAGCTGCCGCCAGAGCGACTGCCACCATCGGCATCAGGCACAAGCCGGCTGCGACGAAGGCGGCGGCGCGCAGGCCCCAAGGCGCCGTGCGCCGGGCCCGAGGGCGGCGCACGCGGGGGGCCGCGATGTCAGCCAACGCGCGCGTCCAGCGCGGCCACAATGGGCCCGAAATCTGTGGCTTTCAGTGAGGCGCCTCCCACAAGTGCCCCATCCACATCGGTCACTGCGAAGATCTCTGCCGCATTCGCGGCTTTGACCGAGCCGCCGTAGAGCAGCCGGACGCCGCTCGCCACATCCGCGCCAAAGCGCTGCGTGAGGGCTGTGCGCATGGCCGCGTGCACCTCGCCGATCTGTTCGGTTGTGGGCGTCAGCCCGGTGCCGATCGCCCAAACCGGCTCATAGGCCACAACCAGAGTGTCTCCAGCCGCGCCATCCGGCACAGAGCCCGCAAGCTGGCCCTCGACGACATCAAGCGTGCGCGCCGCTTCGCGCTCCGCGAGCGTTTCGCCAACGCAAACGATGGCCATCAAACCTGCGGCGCGGGCCGCTTCGGCCTTTGCGCGCACCAAATCGTTGGTTTCGCCATGGTCCGCCCGGCGTTCGGAATGGCCAAGGATAACGTGGGTCGCCCCTGCCTCAGCAAGCATCGCAGCGGAAAGATCGCCGGTATGCGCGCCATTTTCCGCAGGGTGACAATCCTGCCCGCCTATGGCGATAGGGGTGTTCTTGGCCGCATCAGCCATGCGCGCGATAAGCGTTGCGGGGGGGCATATCAAAACCTCACTGGCTGGCGAGGGATGCGCCTGCGACAGTGCTGCGATCTCTGTCAGATCGCCGCCCATGCCGTTCATTTTCCAGTTGCCCGCTGCCAATCCGCGCCGCATCACCGATCCCTCCCGCGTTCGATTTCCCATGCGGCATCGCAGTGGGCCGACGCGCCGTCAAGATGGTGTGTCAGCCGTTTTGATCGGCCTGAAGCTCTTCAACATCCTTAAATTTGATAGATTCCCCGCAGCCACAGGCATCGGCTACATTGGGGTTGCGGAACTTGAACCCCGATTCAAGCAGCGCCACTTCGTAGTCGATCTCCGTGCCGAAGAGGAACATCTGCGCCATCGGTGCGATCATCACGCGGGCGCCCTCGGCTTCCACAACCTCGTCCAGCGGATCTACCTCTGCCACGTAATCCATGGTGTATTCCATGCCCGCGCATCCACCCTTCTTCACGCCGATGCGCAGGCCCTCATGGCCTTCTTTTTCCATCAGCGTGCGGATCTGTTTCGCCGCGCGGGGGGTGATTGTGACGGCCTGTTTGCCGGGAATACCAAACATCGGGCGCTGTCCTCTGCTGCGTTATCCTGAAAATAGGCTTTCGGGGCTCTGATCTCAAGCGGCCTCGGCCCGCGTGAGGTATTCCGCGAGTGCATCGAGGGCGGCGCGCACGGCTGGCTCGTTCCGCCCGTCCTGGTGGCTGATCAACCATTGCCCACTCGCCAGTTCGTCGATCTCGTCCGAAACCCTCGTGATCCCGGGCAGTTTGTCGCCCATAAATGTGGGCAGCACCACCCGCCCGATCCCTGCGGTGGCGAGGGCGACTGCAAGCTGCGGGCAATTGGCCTTTGTCACGATCTGATCGCCGTGATGGGCCTTGAGCCACAGCATCGACGGCGTGCGCGGGGCGCCATGGGCCGGGCCGATCCATCCCGTAACCTCCTGGCCCCTTGCATAAACGGCGAAGCGCACCGACCCTACGCGCCGCCCCGCCAACCACGCCTGGGTGGGCCGTGCATTTCGGATTCCGATATCCACCTCGCGCCGGGCGATATCCATCATTTCTTCGCAATGCACGAACTCGGGCAGCCAGTTCATCCCCGGTTTCCAATAGGCGGGCAGGTTCTCGGCCAGATCGCGCGCCGTCCACGTTCCTGCCGAGATCCGCACGCAGACGGGGCCCTGGGCGGCCTCGCGCCAGAGATTGATTTCGGTCGCCACTGCCTCCATCCGCTGGGTGCGGTCCCACAGCGCGCGGCCATCGGCGGTGAGCGCATAGCCTTCCGCACCATGGGCAAAGAGGCGGCGGCCGAGCTGCACCTCAAGTGCGCGCATCCGGCGGCTGAGCGTGGCGGCGCTGACACCCAGATCGTCGGCGGCGCGCTGCAACCCGCCCTGCCGCGCGATCGAGGCGAAGTACGCCAAATCCGTCCAGGCCGGATCGGTTTTCATTTTTGAAACCTGAGCTGCGGAAGCGGTGGCTCCCGGTGCCATCGCGGCTTCCATATCTTCGCGTTCGTCAGAAGGAGATTGTGCCATGACACCCATCATTCAGCCGCTTCAGCTTCAGGAAACCCCGGAAACCGGGTACCGTAAAGAACAAAGGCTGTTTGCAGAAATGCAAACGGACTTTCATCAGCGTCGGGCGCTGGTTCTGCGTGGCGCCTTCATCCGCCGATGGGTCGGGCGGGCCCGCCTGCCACGGTGGCGCCCTTGGGCACGTCGCGCGTGACAACGGCGCCCGCGCCGATGATCGCGTCGTCGCCGACGGTCACGCCCGGCAAGATCAGCGCGCCGCCGCCGATCCACACGTTGCGCCCCACGATGATCGGGCGGCCATTTTCCAGCCCCGCCGCGCGGGCCGTAGGATCACGCGGATGGTCGGCCGCCAGAAACTGAGTCATCGGCCCCACCTGGGTGCCCGCCCCGATAGTGATCGGGCAGACATCGAGAAGCACGCATCCATAGTTGAGAAACACGTTGTCGCCCAGGCTAATGTTGTAGCCATAATCCACGTAAACCGGGGTGCGCACCGCTACATCCCGACCAAGCTTGCCGATCAATGCTGCAAGGGCCGCGCCGCGGGCCGCATCGCCGTAAATCGTTGCGTTGTATCGCGCCATCGCGGCTTGTGCCCGCTGCCGGTCAGCCACGAGTTCCGGGTCACCGGGCTTGTAGAAAGCCCCCGCGATCATGTTCTGCTTTTCGCTCACGGCAGTATCAGCGCCCATCAGGGACTGTGCCGCAAGGGGAGCGCGCACAAAAAAAGAGGCCGAGCATTAAGCTCGGCCCAAGTCCAACAGGGAGGTAAACACGGGGATCGCCCGTGCTCGAATTCGACGTAGTGCCTACCCAACGACCAATCAAGATGTTTTCTTAGGCATTCCGTGCAGCCCAGTTATGCGTCTCGCGCATGGGGGCATTGCCGCAGCTATTCCGCGGCGTCCTGCGATTTCAGTTTCCGCCGATAGGAAATGATTTCTTCGGTCACGAAGTCGCGGAAGGCCGCGATCCGTTTCGATTGCCGAAGCTCTTCGGGATAGGCAAGAAAAACAGGCACTTCGCCGCTCTCAATCTCAGGCAGAACGCGTTCAAACTGCGGGAAATCCTCAATCACATAGTCCGGCAACACACCGATTCCGAGGTCGCTCAGCACCCCTTGAAGCACCCCGAAATAGTTGTTCACGGTCAGGGTGGAGGGCAAATTCTGGGTGAAGAGCTGCTGCACAAGTGTGGCCCCAGCGCTCACCTGAAACGAAGAGGTGTTCTGGCAGATTAGACGGAAGCGGCTGAGATCGGCCATTGTTTCCGGGCGGCCATTGGCCCGGATATAGGCGGGCGACGCGTAAAGGCGCATCCGCACGCTCATCAGTTTACGGCGGATGAGGTCCGCCTGGCTCGGCTCTTTCATCCGGATCGCCACATCGGCCTCGCGCATGGGCAGGTCGAGCACGCGCTCTTCAAGCATCAGGTCGATCTTCAGTTCCGGGTAGCGTTCGTACAGCTTCGGCAGCCGCGGCACGAGCCAGAGTGATCCAAAGCCCGTGGTTGTAGTGACCCTAAGTTCCCCGAACACCTCTTCTTCGCTGTCGCGAATGCGGGCTTCTGCTGTATCAAGACGCCGCAACATCGCCGTGGTCGCATCGAAGAGAAGTTCGCCCTGTTCGGTGAGAATCAGGCCGCGGGCATGGCGGTGAAAAAGCGTGGTGTTCAGGCTGTCTTCAAGGGCGCGAACCTGGCGGGAGACAGCAGATTGCGACAGGTGAAGCGTCTCTCCCGCATGGGTGAGGCTGCCCGCATCCGCAACGGCGTGAAATATTCTAAGCTTGTCCCAGTCCATCACGTTACAAACCGACCGTTCTCATCGTCTATTTTGTTACACCTGTATCCGGTGCCGCGCGCGGGGCGCAATTGGCCAGGGCACATCGAATTGATTTTGTAGGTCAGAAATTATGACCTATAATATACGGCGACTGTTATCGCCGGGAGGGCTTTTATGGCGCTGCGCGACGTCAGCTTGCACGACAAATACGATCTATCGAAAGAACAGGTGCTGCTCAACGGTACGCAGGCGCTTGTTCGCCTAATGCTGATGCAAAGCGCGAGAGACCGCTCAGCGGGCCTCGACACCGCGGGCCTTGTCTCTGGCTACCGCGGGTCGCCGCTCGGGGCCGTCGACACCCAAATGGCGCGTGCCCAAAAAGCGCTCACCGCAGCGCATGTAACCTTTCAGCCCGGCCTCAACGAAGATCTCGCCGCGACCGCAATCTGGGGTGCCCAGCAGGCAGAGCTTCGGGGAGAGGGCAAGTATGATGGCGTCTTCGGCCTCTGGTACGGTAAGGGGCCGGGGGTGGACCGGTCGGGTGATGTGTTCCGCCACGCCAATATGGCGGGCTCCAGCGCCCGTGGCGGCGTGCTGGTTGCGATGGGAGATGATCACACCGGCGAAAGCTCCACCACCTGCCACCAATCCGATTGGGCGATGATGGATGCCTATATCCCGGTGCTCTCGCCCGCGGGCGTGCAGGAAATCCTTGATCTCGGCCTCTACGGCTATGCCATGTCGCGCTACGCGGGTGTCTGGGCGGGGCTCAAGCTCATGAAGGATACCGTGGAGGTGACAAGCGTTGTCGATGCGCGGCCCGACCGACTTTCGTTCGTGCAACCTGCTTTTGAGATGCCTAAGGGCGGTCTCAACATCCGGCTGAACGATCACTGGATCGAGCAGGAAGCGCGGA
>JBCCRC010000019.1:0-50966 GCA_039208375.1 Pseudomonadota bacterium
CGCAACAAGATCCTCAAGGCGCTCGATGCCGCGTTCCAAACCCTCGATACGCGCGATCCGCTGAGATCAGAGGCGTTCTACGCCAGCGTACCCGGCGCGCTTGAAACGCTCCATGCCGAGATGCGCGATTATGCGGGGCGCATGGAGGTGGATATGATCGCCGTGGGCCACGCCCATATCGACGTGGCCTATCTCTGGCAGGTGGCGCAGACCCGGCGGAAGACGGGGCGCACCTTCTCGAACGTCCTGCGGCTGATGGAGGAGGTCGAGGGCTACCATTTCAGCCAATCACAGCCCGTGCTCTACGAAATGGCCGAAGAGGATTACCCCGAGGTGTTCGAGGGCATCCGCGCGCGCATCGCCGAGGGGCGGTGGGAGGCGATGGGCGGAATGTGGGTGGAGCCCGATTGCAACCTCGCGGGCGGCGAAAGCCTCGTGCGCCAGATCATGCTCGGCCGCGGCTATTTTCGCGAGAAATTCGGTGATGTGGAAACGCCGGTTCTGTGGCTGCCCGATACGTTCGGCTTCACCGCCTCCCTGCCGCAGCTGATGGTGCAGGCGGGGCTGAAATGGTTCGTCGCCAACAAGCTCAACTGGAACCAATACAACCAGATGCCCAACCAGATTTTCTGGTGGGAAGGCATCGATGGGAGCCGGGTTCTAAGCCATTTTCTGACCACCCCCTCAACCGTGCAATATCTCCCGCATCCAACGACTTACAAGGCGGAGTTAACGGCCAAGGAAGTGTTCGGGACCTGGGATACCTTCCTTCAGAAACACGCCCATAACGAGCTGATCATCTGCTACGGTTATGGCGATGGCGGCGGCGGGCCCACGCGGGAACTGATCGCCTCCGCCGAGAACTACGCCCACCTGCCGGGCACCCCGCGCCTGCGCATGGGCAGCGTGCGCGACTTTTTCGAGAAGATTGAACGGGAAACGGCGCGCGACCTGCCCACATGGTCCGGCGAGTTCTATCTGGAGTTGCATCGCGGCACGCTCACGAGCCAGGCCGAGACCAAGCGCCAGAACCGCCTCTCGGAACGCCGGCTGCATGATGCGGAGTTTCTGGCGGCCTTCGCCGAACGGCAGGCGGGCGCGGCCTATCCGGCTGAGGCGCTGATCGAGGCGTGGAAGCTTGTCTGCCTCAATCAATTTCACGATATCCTGCCCGGCACCTCGATCACAGAGGTGTTCGCCGATGCGATGGCCGATTACACGCGCGTGGCAGAGGTCACGAGCGAGATCCGCGAAACCGCTCTTGCCGCCCTGATGTCCACTCTGGTGTCGGAGGCTCGCTTTGTGGCTGTGAACCCCACGAGCTTCTCGATGGATCGCCGCGCGGTGCTGCCGGGCGCCATCGCGGGCGGCTTGGTCGATCTCCGCTCCAACCGCCCGGTTATGACGCAAAGGGTGGAAGGGGGTACGCTCGTCGATATCCCCGCCTTCCCCAGCTATTCGGTACTGGCCCTCGGCGCCGGGCCGGAGTTGGGCGAAACCTCCTCGCTCCGCCTCACCGAATTTGCCGAGGGCGCGATCCTCGAAAACGATTTGATCCGCGTGGAGCTGCGTCGTGACGGCCAAATCACCTCGATCTTCGACAAAACCGCGGTGCGCGAGGTGCTGAAACCCGGCGAAGCGGGCAACCTTTTGCAAGCGTTCGAAGACCGCCCGATGGTATGGGATGCCTGGGATATCGATATTTTCTATGAGGATCGGGCCGAGATTATCTCTGCCCCCGTGCGCTTCGAGGCGCTGGAACGGGGGCCGATCCGCGCCACCGTGCTGGTGGAGCATAACTGGCGCGGCAGCCGCATCACCCAGCGCATCTCGCTCTGCCACAACTCAAAGCGCATCGATTTCGCCACGGAGGTGGATTGGAACGCGAGCCACATCCTTCTTAAATGCGCCTTTCCGGTGGAGATCCGGTCGCCGCTGGCCACCTACGATATCCAGTTTGGCAACACCGAGCGCACCACCCACCGTAACACAAGCTGGGATTGGGCGCGGTTTGAAAGCGTGGGCCACCAATGGGCGGATCTTTCGGAGGGCAACTACGGTGTCGCCCTGCTGAACGATTGCAAATACGGCTACGACGTTCATCATAACGTAATACGTCTCAGCCTTTTGAAATCGGCCACGATGCCCGATCCGGTGCAGGATCAGGGCTTGCACAGCTTCACTTACGCGCTGTTGCCCCATGAGGGCGATTGGCGCACGGACGTGGTGGAAAACGGTTACGATCTGAACGACCCGGTGATCGCGGTGCCAGCGGCGGGCTGCGATGGCGAGGCGGCGATGCGGCAGCTTGTGGCCGTGTCGGCCTTCAACGTGATCGTGGAAACCGTGAAGCGGGCCGAGGATGGCCGCGGGCTGATCGTGCGGCTTTATGAGAATGAGCGCAATCGCGGGCCCGCGCAGGTGCGTTTCGGCCTCGATGTGGCGAAGGTGATCGAGACGAATATTCTAGAGGAAGATGGCGATGCGCTTGAGGTTGCCGCCAATACAGTGACGCTGGAGATGACGCCCTATCGCATCGTGACACTGCGGGTGATTCCGCGCTAAGGGGCGGCAAAGGAGACGCCCTATGAGCTTCGATCGTTCCATCAAGATCGCGCCCTCGATTCTCTCTGCCGATTTTGCCGATCTGGGCGCCGAGATCCGGGCAGTGGAAGCCGAAGGTGCAGATTGGATCCATGTCGATCCGATGGACGGGCATTTCGTGCCGAACCTCACCATCGGCCCCAATGTGGTGGCCGCGATCCGGCCCCATGTAACCACCTTCATGGATGTGCACCTGATGATCGCGCCGGCCGATCCTTACATTGAGGCCTTTGCGAAGGCGGGCGCGGATTTGATCACCGTGCATGCCGAGGCCGGGCCGCACCTGCATCGCACGCTGCAGGCGATCCGGGGGCAGGGGAAGCGCGCGGGCGTGGCGCTGAATATGACCACACCCCTTTCGGTGATCGAACACGTGCTGGATGAGATCGACCTCATATTGGTGATGACGATCAATCCGGGCTTTGGCGGCCAAAAATTCACGCCGTCGATGTTGCCCAAGATCGCCGCGGCGCGGGCGCTGGTGGGCGACCGGCCGATCCATATTGAGGTGGACGGCGGCATCGGGCCTGAAACGGCATCCCTGGTGGCCGAGGCGGGCGCTGATGTGCTTGTTGCGGGCTCTGCGGTCTTTTCCGGCGGGTCGGTGCGCGACACTTCCGTCTACGGGCGCAACATCGCGGCGATCCGGGGCGCGGCCCAAGGCGCGCGCGCCGCTTGAGGGCTGCGGCACCGCGCCGATTGGACAGGCGTGCTGACCTGCATTACATGACAGGTGTAATGCAAGGAGAGCCAAATGGCCCCGCGTGACCTGACAATTCCTGGCGAGCGCCATCCCGAAAAGGCGCACCGGCCGGATAAGGCGCAACCGAAAAAACCTGCTTGGATTCGTGTGAAGGCGCCCACCAGCGCCGGCTACAAGCAAACCCGCGATATCCTGCGTGAAAACAAGCTCGTCACCGTATGCGAAGAGGCCGGCTGCCCCAATGTGGGAGAGTGCTGGAGCCAGGGGCACGCCACCATGATGATCATGGGCGAAATTTGTACCCGCGGCTGCACCTTCTGCAATGTCGCCACCGGGCGGCCCGACACGCTCGATGTGTTCGAGCCGGGCCGCGTGGCCCATGCCGTGGAAACGCTTGGTTTGAATCACGTCGTCATCACCAGCGTAGATCGCGACGATCTCAAAGATGGCGGCGCCGATCACTTCGCGCAGACGATCCGTGCCGTGCGCCACCGTGCGCCGGGGACGACGATCGAAATTCTTACCCCCGATTTCTTGCGATGCGATGACAGCGCCCTCGAAACGGTGGTTGAGGCGCGGCCTGACGTGTTCAACCACAACCTTGAAACGGTGCCGGGGCTCTATCCGCAAGTGCGGCCCGGCGCGCGATACTTCCATTCCCTGAGGCTTCTCCAGCGGGTGAAAGAGCTCGATCCCGCGATGTTCACGAAATCGGGCATCATGGTGGGGCTCGGGGAAGAGCGCCAGGCGGTTCTGCAGGTGATGGATGATATGCGCTCGGCAGATGTCGATTTCCTGACAATCGGTCAGTATCTCCAGCCGACGCCCAAGCACCATGAAGTGGCCCGCTTCATCACACCCGATGAATTTGCGGCCTACGAGAAATCGGCCTGGGGCAAGGGTTTCCTGATGGTTTCGGCCACGCCGCTGACGCGCTCGTCCTACCATGCAGGCGATGATTTCGCGCAGCTTCGTGCCGCGCGCCAGGCAAAGTTGGGCCGCGGCTGAGCCGTTTTTTTTCTTAACGACAGCCCGGGCGCCCGTTACTCAACCGGCGGGACAGCCTTGAGATAAGCCGCAATGGCTTGAATATCGCTTGCTGGCAACATCGCCAGGTTCTGCACGACCGAGGCCATCGATCCCCCCACGACATCGAAGTCCGGCGTGAAGCCGGTTGTGAGATAGGCCACGAGATCGTCCACCGTCCAATCCAGCGCGCCCGGCGTGATATTAGGGATAGTACCGCGGCCCGAAGGGTTAGGCGCACCGGCCAGCCAGCGTGTGGTGTCCAAGCCTTGCGTGGCCGTACGCGGCGTATGGCATTCGCCACAATGGCCAAGCGCTTCGACGAGGTAGCGCCCGCGTGCAAGCGTTTCGTCTCCCCGTGCATCGATCACCCAAGCATCTGACACCGCTGCGGCCTTCCAAAGCCCGATCCCGGCGCGGATCGTAAATGGAAAGCGCAAATCGTGCGGCGCGCTCGGCGTCGCGTCTTCCGGCAAGGTTTCGAGAAACGCGGCGAGCGACACGATATCGGCAAGCTCTGCCTTGGCGTATGAGCCGTAAGGGAACGCCGGGTAATAGTGCGCGCCGCCCGGAGACGTTCCGTTGATGACGGCGGTCACGATCTCGGCCCGGCTCCACCCCCCGATCCCGGCCTCGGGGTGTTGGGAGATGTTGGGCGCCACGAAGGTCCCTGCAGGCGTCTCAAACGTCGCCCCGCCGGCAAGGATCAGCCGCGCTTCTGCCTCTGCGCCTTTCGCGGCGTGGCACGAGGCGCAGCCGGAGGCATGAAACACCTGCTCGCCCCGCGCCAGATCTGGTGCGATCCCGGCAATCTCGGCCTCCGGGATCGCTTGTGGCCGGGTGACGACGAGGCTTGCGATCCCCGCCGCTACGCCCACGATGGCGAGATATGCGAATAAGCGCAGCACTGCCGGGCCAGGGCGTTAGTTGTCGGAAAGCTGGTAGGCCTCGTGGCACGATCCGCAGGCGCGGCCTACCGGCCCAAGCCCGGCCTGCACAGCTTCCAGCCCTGTGCCTGCCGTTTCGCTAAGCGCCACGGCCGCAGTTGCCAGCGCCTCGCCCTTTGCTACGGCATCGGGAATGTTCTCCCAGAGCGCAGGAAGCGTTTTTGAGCCCTCCACAGTGTCGCTATCGGTGCCTGGCGCCCAGTAGCTCATTTGATCGAGCTGGCTTAATGCGGCCAGATTGGCGGCTGCAGCAGCGGCCGCTTCGGCACTGTACTCGGCATTGCCGCGCGCCATGCCGCCAAGGATGCCAAGATTGTGGGCGTAGAGTTGCATATGTGCCTGGCGCGCCTTCACGGCGGGATCAAGGCCGCTGCCGCTTTGGGCCAATGCGGCGCCGGCCACGGCCAGCGCCCCGACGGCACAAATGAGTGATAGAGATTTTACCATGTCTGACTGCCTTTTAAAGGTTGCGGGACATGGGGCTCAGCCTACCGCACCAGGCGCGTCAGGGAAGTAAAACCTGCGACACTCTGTCAAGTTCCGCCGATTGGGCGGTGTGGCGGCCCTACTCGGCGGCCACTTTGATGACCGGCTCCATCCGCGCCAGGATATCATCGGCGAGGTGGCACTTGATCTGATGGCCGCTCTCAAGCTGGCGCACGGGCGGCACCTCTTTTTCGCAGAGGCCGCCCGCGACCTCCGATTTCCAGCGGCACCGGGTTTGGAACGGGCAGCCCGGCGGCGGGTTCATCGCCGAGGGGATATCGCCCTCCAGCACCACATGGGTTTTCTCCACGCTGGTATCGGCAATCGGCACTGCGGACAGCAGCGCCTCGGTATAGGGGTGATAGGGCGGGGCGAAGACCTGATCGGTGCTGCCCATCTCCACCACGTGGCCCAGATACATCACCATCACCCGATCCGAGAGGTAGCGCACGATCGAAAGGTCGTGGGAGATGAAGAGAAGCGTTGTCTTGTTCTCGCGCTGGATCTCCATCAGCAGGTCCGTGACCGCCGCCTGCACACTCACATCCAGCGCCGATACGGGCTCATCGGCCACCACGATCCGCGCATCGCCCGCAAAGGCGCGCGCGATGCCCACGCGCTGCTTCTGGCCGCCCGAAAGCTGGCGCGGCATCCGATCGGCAAACTCGCGCGGCAGCTTCACCAGATCGAGCAATTCCAGCATCCGCTGGCGGCGCGCCTCTTCGGTGTCACCCACCCCGAAGATCTCCAGCGCGCGAATGATCTGCCGCCCCACTGTCATCGAAGGGTTCAGCGTGTCGAAGGGGTTCTGGAACACCATCTGAACGTTGGAGACGGTCTTGGTATCGCGGTCTTCGATCGCCACATCGCCGATGGGCTGGTTGTCGAGTAGGATTTCCCCGTCCGTCGCCGTCTCGAGCCCCATGAGCACCTTGGCGAAGGTGGATTTGCCGCAGCCCGATTCCCCCACGATGGCGAGGGTTTCGCTTTCGCGGGCCTCGAAGCTCAGCGTCTCATTGGCCTTAACCACCTTCGTGCTGCCGCCCCCGCCGAAGAGCGCATTCGCGGCCACCTCATAGTACTTCTTGAGGTTGTCCATCTTCAGAACCACGTCGCCGGGTTCGGTTTTCTCGTGCTGGTCGCCCACCTCGATGGCGGCGTTCCAGTCAATCTCCTCAAATTTCAAACAGCGCGTGGCGTGGCGGTCATCGCCCGCCACCGGCGCCATCTTGATATCGCCCGCATCGCAGCGCCCGGCCTCGAAGTAATCGCAGCGGGGACCGAAATTGCAGCCCGGCGGGCGCTCGTGGGGCAGGGGGAAGTTGCCGGGAATGGCCACGAGGGGGCGGGAGTTCTTGTCGGCCCCCGGCAGCGGGATCGAACGGAAGAGCGCTTGGGTGTAGGGGTGGCGCATCTTGTCGAACACATCTTCGATGGAGCCCGTCTCGACCGCCTCGCCCGAATACATCACGCACAGCCGGTCGCAGGTTTCCAGCACGAGGCCAAGGTTGTGGGAGATGAACAGCATCGACGTGCCATATTTCTTGCCCAGATCCTTCACCAGCTCCACCACAGCGGCCTCCACCGTCACGTCGAGCGCGGTTGTTGGTTCGTCGAGGATCAGAAGCGAGGGCTTTGACATCAGCGCCATCGCGATCACGATGCGCTGCTGCTGGCCGCCCGAAAGCTGGTGCGGATAGCTTTCCAGCATCCGCTTGGGGTCGGGTAACTTCACGTCTGTTACCACCTCAAGCGCGCGCTCATAGGCCTCTTTCTCGCCCACACCCTCGTGGATCATCGGCACTTCCATAAGCTGGCGGCCGATCTTCATGGCGGGGTTCAGCGAAGCCATTGGCTCCTGATAGATCATCGCGATTTCCGAGCCGCGGATATCGCGCAGCTCTTCGGGGCTCATCTCAGAAAGATCGCGACCCTTGAACTTGATCGAGCCGCCCACGATGCGGCCGTTGACACCCAGATCCTGCATGACGCCCAGCGCCACGGTGGATTTGCCACAACCGGATTCGCCAACAAGCCCCATCGCCTCGCCCGGCTGCACGGTGACAGAGAAATCCATCACCGCCGGGATTTCGCGCAACCGCGTGAAGAAGCTGATCGAAAGCTGGTCAATCTCAAGGATCGGTCCGTCGTAATCCCATTTCGCCATGTGTTCTTCTTCTCTCTGGAGATACTGCGGGGGTCCGGAGGCTGGCCCCGGTCCGCCCGTGGCTAGTCTTTCAGGCTTTCCTCGCGCAGGCCGTCGGCCAGCAAGTTGAGCCCCAGAACAAGGCTCATCAACGCAATCGCAGGCGCAAGCGCGGGGTGGGGGAACACGGCCAGAAGCCGGCGCCCGTCATTGATCGTCGATCCCCAATCCGGGCTTTCGGGGCTGACGCCCAACCCGAAGAACCCCAGCGTGCCGAGAAGGATCGTCGTGTACCCGATCCGCAGGCAGAAATCGACGATGAGCGGCCCGCGTGCGTTGGGCAGGATTTCCCACAGCATGATGTACCACGCGCCTTCGCCCCTGGTCTGGCCCGCGGCCACGTAATCCCGCGTTCGGATGTCGAGGACGATGCCGCGCACGATCCGGAACACGGTGGGCGAGTTGACGAAGACCACGCTCACGAACACCACAAGGATGTTGCCGGGGAGCGAGATCAGCCCCAGGGGATCCGCGTCCCAGGCGATGCCGAGGTAGATCCAGAGCCCGATTACCAGCGTAATCGCGACGAAGATGTTGCGCTTCGACGGCTGAGTGTAGAACCGCGAATTGAACAGAACTACGAGGAAGATGATCGGGAAGAGGAAGAGCACTGCCGCCATGTAGGTGGGTATACCGGTCAGCACGATCTCGGGTGTCACCAGCAGGTAGAAGAGCAAGATCACAGGGAATGCCAGCACCAAGTTGGCCAGGAACGAGAGGAATGTGTCGAGCCGCCCGCCGTAGTAGCCTGCGGGCAGGCCAAGCGTGATCCCTACCATGAAGGCAAAGACGGTTGCGAAAGGCGCAATCTTCAGCACCTCCCAAGATCCTGCGATCATCCGGCTGAAAACGTCGCGTGCGAGGTTGTCGCCGCCCAGAAGGTAATAGGGGTAATCCCCCGCCTCGGCGCCCGCCAGCGGCGTGCCCGGCACTTTGTTTTTCATGCCGGAGACTTGGGTCAGTGGATCGTGGGTGATGATCAGGTCAAATGCCGCGCAAAAGCCGGTAAAGACCCAAAACATTACTATCCCGAAGCCGACCATGCCGATCGGGCTGTCAAAGAGCTTGCCGTAAAGCCCCAGCTTCCGCTTGTAGGCGATTGAAAACGCAAACGTGGCCATAAGCGCGATCCAGACGGGCAGAAGCCGGGTCGAAACGCCGCCGATGATCCCCTTGGCTTCGATGCCGGGCACAAGGATGCCGCCAATGAGATAGGCCAGCGATGTTGCGACGATTACGCCGAAGCTCCACTTCACGCCGAGCGTTGCATAGTCGCCGGGCCCGCGCGTGGCGGCCAGCGTCGCATTTCCCTGAATATGCGTGGTCCCGGGGATGAAGCTGAGGATGATCTGCGCCAGCGCAGCCAGGAAGAACACCGCCCAGGCTGTGAGGAAGATCGGGTTCAGAACGGGGCCGAGTACGCCAGTCCAGCTTAATGGTTCCATCTCTCAGGCCCTCCTCAAGCGATCCGGATGCGGGGGTTGAGGAACACGTAGCCGATATCCGAGATCAGCTGCGTGACCAGTACAACGAAGACGGCAACAACAGAGCACGCCAGCAGCAGCTCGATATCGTTGTTGCTGGCCGCCTGAACCAGCGTCCACCCAAAGCCCTTGTAGTTGAAGAGCGTCTCCACGATCACCACGCCATTCAAGAGCCAGGGGAACTGGAGCATGATCACCGTGAAGGGCGCGATAAGTGCGTTGCGCAGCGCGTGCTTGATCACGATGTTGCTAAAGCTAACGCCCTTCAACCGCGCCGTTCGAATGTACTGGGCCGTCATCACCTCGGTCATCGAGGCGCGCGTCATCCGTGCGATATAGCCCATGCCGTAAAGTGAGATCGTCAGCACCGGCAGGAAGAAGTTTTCGAAGGTTGCGTTCTCGGCCGCGCTCGTCGCCGTGCCCTTGAACCATTTCAGGCCGGTAGCCGAAGAGGCGAAGAGCGTGATGAAGATGACGCCCGAGACGTATTCCGGCGTCGCCGTCGAAGCGATTGAGAAGGTTGAAAGGCTGCGGTCGAGCTTCGAGCCTTCGCGCATCCCTGCCAGCACACCTACCAGCAGCGCCGAAGGCACCATCAGCACCATGACCCAGAACATCAGCTTGCCCGTCAGGCCAAGGCGCGTTCCGATAATGGAACTCACCTCATCTTTAAAGACGGTGGAGGCACCCCAATCGCCTTGTAAGACACCGCAAAAGCGCGGTGCATCTGCGGGGTCTGTTCCAGGATTTATGCATCGGCCGGTTATTCCGCCATCGTCTGCCTCAAGCGTCCAGCCCGGCAGCACGCCCAGCCACTGCCCGTATTTCACGGGAAGGGGCTGCATATAGCCGTTGCGATCGAGCCAGGAGAGCACCTGCTCATCGCTCATCCGCATATCGCCTTGAGTTTTGGCGAGCTTTTCGAGGTTGGGAAAGAGATTGGTCAGAAAGAAGACGATGAAGGTCAGGCATAAAGCCGTCAGCAGCATCACCCCTGCACGGCGCAATATGAATAGGCCCATGAGTTCCCCTGTTGCTGTGCGCCGCGTCGCGCCTTTTCGGCGTCTTGGCCCAGCAGATCAGCCTGCCGTGGCCCGCTCGCGCCTTGGCGAGTGGAAAGGCCGCCCGGGTTTCCCCGCGCGGCCCTGTTTTCGTTACCGTTAGGCTGCGATGCCCCACTTGTAGTGGTGGTGCTCGAAGGTAATGTGCTGTTCTACACCCACAAAGCCTTCGCGATTGTGGCGGTAGAGCGAGCGCCAATAGGGCTGGATCGTTACACCTTCATCCTGAATAAGCTTCTGGCCGCGGGCCATAAGCTCACGGCGCTGATCGGCATCGGCGATTGAGAGCGCTTCGGTGAGGATCGTGTCGAATTCCTCGTTTTCCCATCCAAACTCGTTCCATGCCTCGCCCGAGCGATAGGCGAGCGCCCAGATTTGAACGCCGAGCGGCCGGTGGTTCCAGTTCGTGGAACTGAACGGGTATTTCGTCCAGTCGTTCCAGAACGTGGAGCCGGGAAGGATTTCGCGGCGCACGTTGATACCGGCGTCGCGCAGTTGCGCTGCCACCGCGTCGGTGGTGTTCTTGCGCCAGTCATCATCGATCGAGATGATCACATGTTCGAAATCGCCCATGCCCGCTTCGTCCATCAACGCCTTCGCGCCGGCCGGATCATGCTCCATCGGCGGCAGTTCGGCATATTCGGGGTGAACCGGGGCAACGTGGTGATTTTCGGCCGGAACCCCGAGGTTGGAATAACCGAGCTCTAGGCAAACGGCGTTGTCGACGGCCATGGTGAGCGCGCGGCGCACGCGGGCGTCCTCGTAGGGCCGCATTCCATCGACTTCCGCAACCTGGTTGGGCCGCACAACGATGGTGGCACCGGTGACAACCTCTGTTTTCTCCAAGCCGATCGCATCCATGATTTCGATGAACTCGCCCACGGATTCGTGCAGCAGATCCACCTCTTCAGCTTCGATTGCCGCAAGCCATGCGGCGGGGTCAGTGCCGTAATCGATATATTCGATCGTATCGAGCGGCGCGGCGCCGTAGACGTCGGCGCCCCACCAAGTATGGCCCTCAGCGCGGTTGAGCACGCATTTCACGCCAACTTCCAGCTCCGACATCACGTAGGGCCCGGTGCCGATGAACTCGTTGGGGTTCGCCGGGTCGTAGCTCGCATGCACTACCGCGGCGGGGTAATCCGCCATGCCGGGGATGATCGAAATGTCAGGCGACGATGTGCGCAGCACGACGGTCGTCTCGTCCACAACCTCAATAGCGTCTTCGCGGGCCGTACCCGTTGCGTCATCGATCAGCGTGGCCATGCGGGCGGCCATCGAGTTGCCTTCAACATCGCGTTCGCACCAGCGGGCGATGTTGCGCGCCACGTCATCGGCGGTAAACGGGTCGCCGTTCTGCCACGTCACCCCCGGGCGCACGTTCAGCGTGTATTCGGTGGCGTCATCATTGACGTCCCAGCTTTCCAGCAGCATGCCGCGGAACGTACCATCGTTATTGTATTCAACGAGGTACTCCAGCGACCCGCGAGTCTGGTTCGCGATTTCCGACCAGTCTGCCGTGCGGGTATCTTTCAGGCCACGCACCGTCATCTGCACGCGGATCGTGCCACCCTCTTGGGCGTGGCCGGCGGCGTTGGCAGGGGCGTCGGCGCCGATCAGCCCGTAGGCCGCGGTCGACGTGAGGCCCAGTGCGGTGGCGCGGGTGAGAAATTCGCGGCGGCTTAGCTTTCCGTCGCGACACTCTTCTGCATACATATTGGCCGCCCAGTGCTGCGCGGCGGGTTTGGGTGTTTCAACCGTCATGGTGATCTGTTGCTCCCTGTCGCATCATGACCATTTTTCGTGCGTGCTCGCCCCGGTTGCCGGCGCGATAACATCCCGTCATGGGTTTTATGATTGTCCCCAGCGCTATAGCGCATGGTTTTTGTTACGAGGTCAACGCCTCCATCGGCGCCTTCATATAACAAAAGCGACATGTTCTTAGCAAGAAAGCGACATAGGGCGCGAAGTAAGGCAGCGATGCGCTGCGGTGTCGCGGGGCTGGCAGCGACCGAAAACGGTGCAGGCGATTAACCGAAGGCCCCGAACGCCAATCGGCACAGACGGGGTGCCGAAGCGCGTCATCTTCCAGCCCGGCCCGTGCTTTCGACGGCGGCTTGCGACCCCCCCGCGCCTATCGCCCCGCAGGGTGTTTTAATGCTCACGCGGTCTTGCGGAACGCGCTCGGCGTACTGCCCGTCTTCTGTTGGAACGCCCGGCTGAAATATGCGGCAGACCGAAACCCAAGCCGCTGTGCGATCTCGCCCACCGGCAGCGCCGTGTCGTTCAAAAGCTGTCGGGCCTCGTACAGCCGGCGATCCTGAAGCAGACGCGATGCGGAATGCCCGGACGCCTGCCGGCACGCGCGGCTGAGATGCGTGGGCGTTACCCCAAGCTTTGCGGCATAGCCTGCAACGCCAAGCCCACTCCGGAACTCCTGCTCTACCAAAGCGGTGAAGGCCGTTGCTAGCCTTGCCGCGGCGCCCGCCTCATTTGGATGCTCGGCAAGAGCCCCATTGCGTTCAAGCCAGATCGCGATGAGCCCGGCATGGTGCGCCATTGCGCGTTCGGCCCCCGGGCGATCGGTGCGCGCCTCGCGCTCAAGTGCCTCGACAAGCCCGGTCATTTCCGTCTGCAATCCCGCATCGCGCAGCCGCAAATGGCAGGGCGCATCGGGGAAATCATGCGCCATTGCGCGGGGAAACTGTATCACGGTGCCCTGCACGGTCCCCAGCATGTCGAACCCGTGCATCGTGCCGGGCGGCAAGTAGACTGCATTGTGGGGGCCGTATCCACGCGATGCGCCGGCGATGGTGATCTTGCCCTGCCCGCGGGTGAACCACAGCAGCACGGGCCGGGCATAGCTGCGCATCGCTTCGGTACGCCAGCGCCCGCCCGCGTTCATGCGGTGGATCGAAAGGATATTGAAGCCGGTCTCCGGCTCCTGAAACGTAAGCATCCTGGCGGCCCCCAAAGCGCCCGTATTGGCGCCGTGCCACCCAAAGCACGGCGTGGGTTTATGGTTTAGGATAGCGCGGCGGTCGTCAATCTGGCGTTAAGCGTGGCCAGGCGCGGAGGCGGCCGCGGAACCAGTTCCGTTGCCGTTTTGCATATTGTCGCGTCAGTAGCGCCACTGCGCCCCGCAACTCCTCAAGGGTCAGGGTGCCGTTGAGATGGGCCATAAGCTCAGCCGCGCCGATGGCCTTGGCCGAGGGCAGGGCAGGGTGCCAGCCCGGGCGGTTTCCGCGCGCTTCGTCCAGAAGCCCCGAATCCAGCATGGCGTCAAACCGGGCAGCGATTCGCGGGTTCAGCCAGTCGGGCGGCGCTTCGATCACCAAGGGCTGTGCGTCTGCGAGCGGCAGAAGCGGCGGCCCGGTCTCTGCCTGCCATGCGGCGATGCCCCGCCCCGTGGCCTGCAGGACTTCCCAAGCGCGCTGGATGCGCATCGGATTTGCCCGGTCGATCCGAGATGCCGTTTCTGAATCGAGCTCGGCAAGAAGCGCGCCCGCGCCCTCGGCCTCGATGCGGGCTATTGCTGCCGCGCGCAGCGCCGGAGGCGTCGGCGGGATCTCGGCGAGCCCTTCGGTGAGCGCGGTGAAATAGAGCCCGGTCCCGCCGACGATGATCGGGCGCGCGCCGCCAAGGTGCGGAGCCAAATCGCGCAGCCATTGGCCCACGGAATAGCTCTGATCGCCCGGCACGTGCCCGTAGAGCGCGTGGCGCGCGCGCGCCGTATCCTCTGGGCCGGGGCGGGCCGTTAGCACCCGCCAATCGGCAAACACCTGTAGCGCATCGGCATTCAGGATCACGCCGCCCTGACGTTCGGCGATCTGAAGCGCCAGCGCCGATTTCCCGCTTGCCGTGGGCCCGGCGATCAGCACTGGTTGTTCTGCGCTGAGGCTGTCGAGCGCAGCGCCCCATCCGCTCATTCCCGCCGGTCCGCCATATCCCACCCAATGCCGATTGAATCCGCGCGCGTTTTCCGACATTTTGCGCGGCAACGCAAAACCCCGAACCAACAGGCAGAGTATGGACGCAGCCCCCGAGACCAGCGCCGCGGCCGAAAGCGGCGAGACAACGTATCGGCGCGTCCTTCTGAAAATCTCCGGCGAAGCCTTGATGGGCGACCAGGGCTTCGGCCTGCATCCTCCCACGGTGGAGCGCGTGGCGCGCGAAGTGAAATCGGTGCACGATCTCGGTGTTGAGATCTGCATGGTGATCGGCGGCGGCAACATCTTCCGCGGCCTCCAGGGTTCGGCCCAGGGAATGGAGCGGACAACGGCGGATTACATGGGTATGCTCGCCACCGTCATGAATGCGCTCGCCATGCAAGCGGCGCTCGAAAAGCTTGGCATCCACACACGGGTGATCAGCGCGATCACGATGAATGAGGTGGCCGAACCCTATATCCGCCGCCGCGCCGTGCGCCACCTTGAAAAACAGCGCGTCTGCATCTTCGCCGCTGGCACCGGGAACCCCTATTTCACCACGGATACAGCCGCCACGTTGCGCGCCAATGAGATGAGCTGCGAGGCGATCTTCAAGGGCACCAAGGTGGACGGTGTCTATGACAAAGACCCCAAGAAACACGACGATGCGGTGCGCTACGACCGGATCACTTATGACGATGTGCTGGCCAAGCATCTGGGCGTCATGGATGCCTCCGCCATCGCTCTGGCGCGCGATAACGCGTTGCCCATCATCGTTTTCTCGCTTGATGAGCCGGGTGGCTTTCGCGGGATCCTGCGCGGGGAAGGCACCTATACAATCGTCTCGTGATGGCGTTATAAGGCGCCAACCGGCAGTATAGGCCGGGGTGCTAACGATAATGAGGGTAGTTGCGTGGCCGAACAGGATTTCGATCTCGACATTGATGATCTCAAGCGCCGGATGGATGGCGCGATGACGGCCCTGCGCCAGGAATTTGCCTCGCTCCGCACTGGCCGTGCCTCAGCGGCGATGATCGAGCCGGTGATGGTAGACGCCTATGGCGCAATGACCCCGATAAACCAGGTGGGCACGGTCAACGTGCCTGAGCCTAGGATGGTTACGATCAATGTGTGGGACAAGTCACTGGTGGGAAAGGCAGAAAAAGCGATCCGTGAAAGCGGGCTGGGGATCAACCCGGTGGTGGATGGCACGATCATCCGCCTGCCGATTCCCGAACTGAACGAAGAACGGCGCCGCGAACTCACTAAAGTGGCCGCCAGCTATGCAGAGAATGCCCGAGTGGCGATTAGAAACGTGCGCCGCGATGGGATGGACCAGCTCAAAAAGATGAAGTCCGACGGGATGAGCGAGGACGATCACAAAATCTGGTCCGACGAGGTGCAGAGCCTTACCGATGCCGCAATCGCGGGGGTAGACACTGCACTTGAGACGAAACAGGAAGAAATCATGCAGGTTTAACCCTGCATGGCAGGAGGCTCCGTGCCAGATACTCATCCCGCCCCGACACCGACACCCGCCAAGGACAACCCGCGCCACGTGGCGATAATCATGGATGGCAACGGCCGTTGGGCGCAGCGCCGTGGCCGCCCACGGCTTTACGGCCACCATGCCGGCGCGCGGCGGGTGCGCGAGATCGTCGAGGCCTGCCCCGATCTTGGGGTCAAGTACCTGACAGTCTTTGCGTTTTCGACCGAGAACTGGAAGCGGACGCAAGCCGAAGTGTCGGGCCTGATGGCGCTCTTCCGCCGCTACATCACGCGCGAGGCGGAGGCGTTGATCGAAAACGGCATCCGCGTCCGCTTCATCGGCGACCGTATGAAGCTTGATGAAACGCTCGTCCGCTTGATGGATGAACTGGAGCTGCTAACGGCAGACAACGATCTGGTGCACCTTACGATCGCATTGAACTACGGCGGGCGCGATGAGGTGGCCCGCGCGACCAAGCGCCTGGCGCGCGAGGTCGCGGCAGGGCGGATCGATCCCGAAGCGGTCGATGCCGAAACCCTCGCCCGGTTCCTCGATACCTACGTTCTGCCTGACCCTGATCTGGTGATCCGCACCAGCGGCGAGGCGCGGATCTCAAACTTCCTGCTCTGGCAATCGGCCTATTCTGAATATGAGTTCATCGATACGCTCTGGCCCGATTTCACACGCACCGAGTTCGCACGCGTCGTCAAAAGCTACATGCATCGGGACAGACGGTTCGGCGCTGTTCCTGGATGACGCCTGAGGGGGGCAGGTGGGGGGATCTGACGGCGCGGCTGGCCTCTGGCGGCATCGTGGCCGCGGTTGGCCTGGGGCTTGTCTGGATCGGCGGTTTCACCTTTCACCTCCTCGTCTGTGCTGTTGCGGCGATTATGCTGTGGGAACTGGCGCGCATGCTCGGCGCAGGGCCAGAGGCGAATTGGCTGGCCAGCGGCGCGGGTGTGGCACTTTTGGTTGCCGGGGAATTGCCGCCAGGCCTGGCCCTACCTCTGATGTTTCTACCCGCTCTATTCGCGGCAGGACAAATCGAAAAAAACCGCACGATTTTCGCGGTCTACAGCGTGATGATCATGTTGGCTGGCTACGGCTTGATGGGGTTGCGCGATGATTTCGGCTTCATCTGGATGCTGTGGCTCGCGCTCATCGTAATCGGTTCAGATATCGCCGGCTATTTTGCGGGGCGGCTGATCGGCGGGCCGAAGTTCTGGCCCCGGATCAGCCCCAAGAAAACCTGGGCGGGCACCGTTGCGGGGTGGATCGCTGCCGCGGCCATTGCGCTTGTTTTCATGCGTCTCACCGGGGCCGGGGTGGAGCTTGTGGGGCTCTCTATCGCCATCGCCATGGCCGGGCAATTCGGCGATATTGCGGAAAGCGCGGTGAAGCGGAAATGCGCGGTGAAAGACAGCTCTTCCCTCATTCCCGGCCATGGCGGGCTTTTTGATCGGTTCGATGCGATGCTCGGGGCCTCGGTGTTCCTGCTGCTCGTCGAACGCCTTGTCGATTTCCCGCCCCAACCGCTGCTCTAGGATGGGCCGGCGGATCACCATTTTCGGGTCAACGGGCTCCATCGGCTGCAATACCGTGGATCTGATCGCCCCCACGCCGGAGCGGTTCGATGTGGTCGCGCTGACTGGCGGGCGCAATGTTGCGCGCCTTGCCGAACAGGCCCGTGTCCTCAACGCCGATGTGGCGGTAACTGCGTATGAAGACTGTTTCGATGATCTCAAATCCGCGCTCTCTGGCAGTGGGGTTGAGGTTGCTGCGGGGCAGGGCGCCCTTTTGGAGGCCGCCGCCCGCCCGGCCGATTGGGTGATGTCCGCAATCGTCGGGGCAGCGGGGCTTGCGCCGGGCCTCGCGGCACTGGCCCACGGCACAACGCTGGCCCTGGCCAACAAGGAAAGCCTTGTAACTGCAGGTCCGCTGCTTTTGGCCACGGCCCGCGAACATGGCGCCACCGTGCTTCCCGTCGATAGCGAGCATTCCGCGATTTTCCAGGCGCTGATCGGCGAGGATATGGCAGCGGTGGAGCGGATCATTATCACCGCCTCTGGCGGGGCGTTCCGGGATTGGCCGGCCGAGAAGCTCGCAGGCGCCACGCTGGCGGAAGCGTCTTCTCACCCAAACTGGGCCATGGGGCAACGGATCACGATCGATAGCGCCACGCTGTTCAATAAGGCGATGGAGCTTATTGAAACCCATGAGTTTTTCGGCGTAGCACCTGGTCAGATCGAGGCGGTGATACACCCCGAAAGCCTGATCCACGCGCTTGTGGGGTTTCGCGACGGCGCTCTGATGGCGCATGTGGGCCCGCCCGATATGCGCCACGCCATCGGATTTGCGCTGAACTGGCCTGAACGGCGCCACCTTCCCGTGGCGCGGCTCGATCTACCCGCCATCGGCCAGCTCACCTTCCGCCCGCCTGATGAAGCGCGCCACCCCGCGCTGCGGCTTGCGCGGGAGGTCATGGAAACTGGCGGGCTGGCGGGCGCTGTGTTCAACGGCGCCAAGGAAGCAGCGCTCGATGGCTTCATCGCGGGGCGCATCGGATTTCTCGACATGGCGCAAATTGTGGAGCAGACGCTTACAAAGCTGACACGCGATAGCCATATGTCCGCCGAAATCACCCTCGAAAACGTGCGCGAGGCAGATAGATTGGCGCGTACCACGGCTGAAATCGCCATCGCATCAACGCAGGGCTAACGGTTCATGGATCTGATCGGGTTGATCCCGTCCTTCGGCGGGCTTCTCTTCACTCTCGCGGCGTTCATCATTGCGCTGTCGGTCATCGTGGCGATCCACGAGTACGGGCACTACATCGTCGGCCGCTGGTCTGGCATCCACGCCGAAGTCTTCTCGATCGGCTTTGGTCCGATCCTCTTCAAGGGCACGGACAAGCGCGGCACGCAATGGCAGATCGCGGCCCTTCCGCTGGGCGGATACGTGAAATTCAAAGGCGATGCGAACGCGGCCTCTGCGCCTGATGCCGATCTCGTGTCCGGCCTCACCCCCGATGAGAAGCGGATGACGATGCAGGGCGCGCCGCTTTGGGCGCGGGCGGCAACCGTCGCGGCTGGCCCGATCTTCAACTTCATCCTGTCGATCCTCGTTTTCGCGGCCGTTATCATGGTGCGCGGCGTGGCCAGCGATCCACTTACGGTGGAAGAACTTCAGCCGCTGCCTTACGAAAATGTTGGCCTTGAAGTGGGCGACGAGATCTTGTCGATCGCCGGGATGCCCACGCCGTCGGTCGATGAACTTGGCGACTACATGGCGGAACTGCCGGAAGAGGCGGTGCTCAGTTATGAGGTGCGGCGCGACGACCGCACGCTGACCGTGGACGCACCTCATCCGATGACGACGCTTATCATTGGGCTGCAGCCACGCTCTGCCGCCATGGATATCGATCTGCAGGTGGGTGACGTAATCACTGCAATCGACGGTGAGCCTGTCGTGCGGTTTGAGGAATTGCGCGAAGCGGTTGGCGCCTCCGAAGGCCGGGTGCTGCAGCTTGACGTTTGGCGGGCCGGCCAAACCCTAGATTTCGCGCTTCAGCCGCGGCGCGTGGATCTGCCGCTGCCCGAGGGCGGGTTTGAAACCCGCTGGCTGATCGGCATCTCGGGCGGCGCGTATTTCACGGCGGAGACAGAGCTGCCCGGTGTATTCGAAACGCTGGGCTATGGGGTGAACCAGACGCTCTTCATCATCCAGAGCTCGCTTTCCGCGCTTTACCACATCTCGGTCGGTGCGATTTCAAGCTGCAACCTCTCCGGCCCCATCGGTATTGCGGAGACGTCGGGCGACGTCGCTTCGCAGGGCCTGACAGATTTCATCTGGTTCATTGCGGTACTCTCCACCGCAGTCGGATTGATCAACCTCTTCCCCATTCCCGTGCTTGATGGCGGCCACCTTGTGTTCCATGCGTGGGAGGCTGTGACGGGCAAAGCGCCGAGCGACAAGGCGATGAAGGTGCTGATGGTGGCAGGGCTCACCGTGGTGCTGTCCTTCATGCTGTTCGCGATCGGCAACGATCTGTTCTGCCCGTAACGCCGCCAATCCCGGCGCAATCGGCGAACCTCCGCGCACCAAAAAATGCGCCGTGAAACCAGCACACCCAAGCCGTATTCGAGCCACAATCGATTTTTAGCGATAGTGGGGTAGATGACTGCCCCAGGAGGGCGCGATGCGGAAAGCAATGACCTCATATCCAGGTCTCGCCATCATGGCCGATCTGTACCTGGACCGCCTCGTGTATGCCACGCTTATTGTGGCTGCCCTCTTCGCCGGCACCTATATCTACGCCTGACATCAAGACCCCCGCACTCCCCGGCACAACGCGGCGTCCGATCCCCTCGGACGCCGCGTACGCTTTTAGATGTGGTTTTGACATCGACCGGGGATGCCAGTAGCAAACGTTAAAACAAGCTGGCGTGGGGCAAGCGAACATGAGCAGATCGCAGCAAACAGGCGCCAAGGCGGTGCGTGGTTTTTTTGGGTATCGTCTTATCGCAGCGGTAGCCATTTTCGCCCTGATCGGCAGCACCGTACTGCCCGCGCTGACAACCCGCGCAGAAGCCCAGGAGTTTCGGTTCACGAACTTTGTCGTCGAAGGAAACCTGCGCGTCGACGATGCAACGGTTCTGAGTTACGCCGACATCGCGCCCGGCCAGGCGATCAGCGCGGCGGAGCTCAATGAAGCGTTTCAGGGTATCCAAAACTCCGGCTTGTTCGAAACCGTCGATCTCCAGCCCCGTGGTGCGACGCTCTTCGTGACGGTGCAGGAATGGCCCACGATCAACCGTATCGCGATCGAGGGCAACCGCCGCATCGATGACGAAGATCTTCTGCCGGTGATCCGCTCGACCCCGCGCCGTGTGTATACGCCCACGCAGGCGGAAGCGGATGCCGACGCGATTATCTCGGCTTACGAAGCGCTTGGGTTCTTCGCCGCAACCGTTCAGCCGCAGATCATCCGCCGGTCGGAAAACCGGGTGGACCTTATCTTTGCCGTGCGCGAGGGGCGCGTGGTTGAGAACGAACGCGTAGCTTTCGTCGGCAATCGCAACTTTACCGACCGTCGCCTGCGAAGGGTTCTCGAAACCAAGCAGGCCGGGTTCCTGCGTGCCTTCATTCGGCGGGACAGTTTCGTGGCCGATCGGATCGATTTCGATCGCCAGGTCTTGCGCGATTTCTACCTCTCGCGTGGCTTCGTTGACTTCCAGGTGGTGGATGTGTCCACCGAACTGGCCCGCGAACGCAACGCCACGTTCATCACCTTCACACTGCGCGAGGGCCAGCGCTTCAGCTTCGGCGAGATCACGGCATCGAGCGACCTGCCCGATATCGATGCCGATCGCTATGCCGAAGAGATCCGCATCCGAAGCGGCGCGACCTACACACCGCTCGCGGTGGAAACCACCATCACGCGCCTTGAACGCCTGGCCTTGCGCGAGGGGCGCGACTTCATTCGTGTCGAGCCTCGGGTCACGCGCAATGACCGCGATCTGACCCTCGACATCGATTTTCAGATCACCCGGGGCCCTCGCGTTTTCGTGGAACGGATCGACATCGAGGGCAATCAGACCACGCTTGACCGTGTGATCCGGCGACAGTTCCGTGTGGTTGAGGGCGATCCGTTCAATCCTCGCGAAATTCGCGCTGCCGCTGAACGCATTCGCGCCCTTGGGTTCTTTGCCGACGTGCAGGTGAACTCGCGCGAGGGCAGCCGGCCCGATCAGGTGATTATCGACGTGGATGTGGAGGAACAGCTTACCGGCTCGCTCGGGTTTGGCGCCTCGTTCTCGTCAGACAGTGGCGCGGGGTTGATCCTCACGTACGAGGAATCGAATTTCCTTGGCCGGGGGCAGGCGCTGTCCTTCAGCCTGAATACGACGAGCGACACCGGCACGAGCCGCCTGCGCTTTACCGAACCCGCCTTTCTTGGCCGCGACCTTCGGCTTGGGCTCGGAATCTTTCGAACGACATCGGATAACGACAATTCGAACTTCAGTACCGAAGAGATCGGCATCAACGGAGCCCTCACTTTCCCCGCCGGCGAGCGCAGCCGCCTACAACTGCGTTATGAGCTCAGCCAGGCGGAAATCTTCGATGTAGACGGGGGCAGCTCACCCATCATAGCGGCCGAACAGGGCACGCGGACGACAAGCGAAATTGGCTATACCTATACGTTCGACACCCGCACCGAAGGGCTCAATCCCAATGCGGGTTTCCTGCTTTCGTTCGGGCAAGATCTAGCGGGGCTTGGCGGCGATAACGAGTATCTGCGCACCACGGCCCGCGCCATCGCGCAGCGGCGCATCCTCAACGAAGAGGTTACCTTGCGGGCCACGATCGAGGGCGGGAACATCACGTCGCTCGGCGATGATGACACGCGGGTTACTGACCGTTTCTTCCTCACCTCGCGACAATTGCGCGGCTTTGAGTTCCGCGGCGTAGGCCCGCGCGATACAGGCGCAGCCAACGACGATGCGCTTGGCGGCAACAATTACGTGGCCGCCCGGTTCGAGGTGGATTTCCCGATTGGCTTCGCGTCCGACTTGGGCGTGAGCGGCGGCGTGTTCTTCGATATGGGCACGGTGTGGAGCCTCGATAATGTGGCAGGCGCTGCGGGCGATGTGGATGACAGCTTCAAACTGCGCTCGGCCATCGGGTTTTCGCTCTTCTGGGAAACGCCGATCGGGCCGCTGACGTTCAACTTCTCACAGCCCGTGCAAGAAGAAGATTTTGACCGCTCGCGCAACTTCGATATCGCGCTGACGGCGCGGTTCTGACCCATGCACCGGCGTGCGGCCCTCGCCGGTCTCTCCGCGGCGCTTCTGTGGGGTGCGGCGGGCGCACAGGATGCCGAAAGCCCCGTTCTGGTGCTCGATCCCGAACGGCTCTTCGAGCAATCTGTGTGGGGGCAACAGGCCCTTGCGCGGATCGAAGCGGAAAGCGCGGCGCTCGTCGCCGAAAACCGCCGTATCGAAGCCGAGCTTATCGCGGAAGAACGTGCCCTGACCGAGCAGCGGCTGACCCTTTCGGTGGAAGAGTTCCGAGCGCTCGCCGATACGTTTGACGAAAAAGTTCAACGCCTGCGCGCCGAACAGGACGCCAAAACGCGTGAGGTTCAGTCACTTCGCGAGGAAGAGCAAGAGCGCTTCTTCGCGCTCATTGCGCCAATCCTCTCTGATTTGGTGCGTTCCCGCGGCGCAACCGTGGTGCTTGACCGCCGATCGGTTTTCCTTGCCGCTTCGGCTGCCGACATCACCGAAGAAGCGATTGCGGCAGTTGACGCACAGCTGGGCCAAACCACGCCCGAGCCGGAGAGCGGTGACTAACTCTAGGCCCGTCGCAGGACAGCGCCGCCCCGTGCCCGCGCGCCCCGCGCTTGCCACCCCATCCCCGGATTGCTAGGCAGCCCCTCAACCCGCGAGAAGGACCAATCCGCGCATGACCGACGCCCAGACCGCAGACATCGATCTCATCCAGCGGATCATTCCCCACCGCTACCCGTTCCTGTTGGTGGACCGCGTTGAAGACATCGAAGGGGCGGAACGCGCCACGGGAATCAAGAACGTGACTTTCAACGAACCGCATTTTCAGGGCCACTTCCCCGCAGCCCCGATTATGCCGGGCGTGACGATCGTCGAGGCGCTGGCGCAAACCGCGGCCGTGATGGTGGGCGTGGCCCAAGACCTCGCCGACAAGGAGTTCCTTGTCTATTTCATGGGGATCGACAGTGCCAAGTTCCGTCGCAAGGTGGTGCCTGGCGACGTGCTGAAACTTCATGTCGAAACCAAGCGCGGCGGTGGCAAGGTGTGGAAATTCGAGGGCCGCGCCGAGGTGGAGGGTGAACTGGCCTGCGAATGCGCCTTCACCGCGATGATGGAGGCGCCGAAGGCGTGACGATGGGTATCGATCCTTCCGCAAGCATTCACCCCTCGGCGGTGATCGAGGATGGGGCCGAAATCGGAGCCGGCGCCACGATCGGCCCATTTTGCACTATCGGCGCGCAGGTGCAGCTTGGGCCGGCGGTCGAGCTGAAATCCCATGTCGTTGTAACCGGCCACACCGAAATCGGGGAAGAGACGATGATCTTCCCCTTTGCCGTGATCGGGGAGATCCCGCAGGATCTGAAGTTCAAGGGCGAAAAAAGCCGCCTTGTCATCGGCGCACGCAACCGCATCCGCGAGGGCGTGACCATGAATACCGGCACCGCCGGGGGCGGCGGTGTCACCCGTGTGGGCGATGACGGGCTTTTCATGACCGGCGCCCATGTGGCCCATGACGCGCAGGTGGGCAGCCGGGTAATTCTGGCCAATCAGGCCGCCGTAGCGGGCCATTGCGTGATCGAAGACGATGTGATCATCGGTGGCCTGTCGGGCATCCACCAATGGGTGCGTGTGGGCCACGGTGCGATTATCGGCGCAGTCACAATGGTGGCGCAGGACGTGATCCCGCACGGCCTTGTTCAGGCCCCGCGTGGGGAGCTGGACGGGCTGAACCTCGTGGGCCTCAAGCGCCGGGGCGTGAGCCGAAAAGACATCACCGCGCTCCGCGCCGCCTACCAGATGCTCGCCCAGGGCGATGGGGCGTTTCAGGATCGCGCCCGGCGGCTAGGGGATGAGACCGACAGCGATTTCGTGCGCGAGATTGTGGAATTCGTGCTCGCAGCGTCCGACCGTCACTTCCTCACCCCCCGGTAAAGGCGATGGCGCGCGCGCTCATCGCCGGGGCCGGGGCGCTGCCGAAGCGGGTGTTTGCGGCGTGGGGCGATGAGACGCTTCTGTGCGAATTAGAGGGCGCGCCTTCGGGCCTTCCGGGCAAGATACTTCGCTTTCGCATCGAGCAGTTAGGTTCCTTTCTCGCAACACTGCGCGATCACGCCATCACCGAAGTGTGCTTCGCTGGGCACCTCCGCCGCCCCCCGCTTGATCCTGCATTGGTAGATGCCGCAACCATGCCGCTCGTGCCGCGCATGCTCGAAGCGCTGGGGCAGGGCGACGATGCGGCGCTGCGCACCGTACTGAGCTTTTTTGAAGAAGCGGGAATTGCAGTGCGGGCGGCGCAGGAGATCGCGCCTGATCTGATGCCGCCCGCCGGTGTGCTGAGCAGGGTGCAGCCAGGGGAACGCGATGTGACAGACGCCGCCCGCGCCCATGAGATCCATGTCGTCCTTGGCACCGCAGACATCGGGCAGGCCTGCGCGGTGGCCGCCGGGCAGGCGCTGGCGGTTGAAACGTTGGGCGGCACGGATTGGATGCTTGCGACACTGTCAGGCGGCAATCGCCCATCGGGGCCGCCGGGCGGTGTGCTCTACAAGGCTGCGAAACCCGGGCAGGACATGCGCATCGACGTGCCTGCGATCGGCCCTGACACCGTCATCGCGGCAAAGGCTGCAGGCCTGTCGGGTATCGTGATCGCCGAGGGCGGCGTGATCGTGCTAGGCCGCGACGCCACCATCGCTGCGGCTGATGCCGCCAGGCTTTTCCTTTGGGTGCGCCGTCCATGAAAGCCTTCCTCATCGCCGGTGAGCCGTCTGGCGACCGGTTGGGCGCGGCGCTGATGGCGGGCCTCGCAGAGCTGCGCCCGGGCATTGCCTTTGACGGCATCGGAGGCGCGGCTATGGAGGCTGAGGGTCTGATCAGCCGCTTCGATATGGCCGAACTTTCGGTCATGGGCATCGCTGAGGTGCTGCCCCGCTATCGCCAGTTGACCCGCCGCATCCGTGAAACCGCCCAGGCGATCATCGCCGACCGCCCTGACGTTGTGATTACCATCGATAGCCCCGATTTCTGCCTGCGCGTGCTGCGCCAGGTGCGGGCCGAAGCACCCGCGCTCAATACCGTGCATTATGTGGCGCCGTCCGTCTGGGCCTGGCGGCCACACCGGGCGCAGCGGATGGTGGGACTCGTCGATCATGTGCTGACCCTTCTGCCCTTCGAGCCGCCTTATATGGAAGATGCGGGGCTTGCGGCCACCTTCGTGGGTCACCCAGTCGTATCCGAACCTCAGCCGACCGCTTCAGATGTCGCAACATTCCGCGCCCGCCATGGCCTCGGTGCAGCCCCGGTGCTTCTGGTGCTGCCGGGATCCCGGGCCGGCGAGGTGGGCCGGCTCGCCCCGATCTTTTGCGAGGCGCTGCGCCCGGTGCTCGCGGAAACGCCCGATCTGAGGGTGATCACCGTGGCCGCCGCTCCCGTTGCCGCGCGGGTGGGTGAGGCTGTTCGGGGCTGGCCAGGCGCGCCCATCGTCATCGATCCCCGTGGTCGGGCAAACGTCGCCGCCGAGGCCGAAAAACGCACAGCCTTCGCTGCCGCTGACATCGCGCTGGCGGCCTCCGGCACCGTGTCGCTCGAGCTTGCCGCGGCGGGGACGCCTATGGTGATCGCCTATGATATGGCGTGGATCTCGCGCCAGATCATCGCCGCGATGCTGAAGATTGATACGGTGACGCTCGTCAACCTCGTCTCCGAAACTCGCGCGGTCCCCGAATTCCTTGGCGCCGCCTGCAAGCCTGCGCCCATAGGCGCGGCATTAACGGCGCTTCTGAAAGATCCGACGGGCCAAGAGGCTGCGCTGGAGCGAACGATGGAACGGCTGGGCCGGGGCGGCGATCCACCGGGCCTGCGGGCCGCGCGCGCGGTGCTCGGTGTTGTCGATGCCGATTGAGCGATTTCCGCGGCTGCTCATTTTTGCGCCGCCGGCGGAAGTATCTGGGAAGAGAAGAAGCTCAGGCGCCGCGCCAGATCCAGCCACCGCCCAGCACGCGAGTGCCGCCGGGCTCATAGAATACGCAGGCCTGGCCCGGGGAGACGCCTTCCTCGGGCGTGAGAAGCTCTACTTCCGCCTCTGTCTCTGAAAGCGGGCGCAGGGTGGCGTCCGCCGGTGGGCGGGTCGAGCGTACTTTCACCGCGATCTCATGTGCAGCGGCGCTGTCGAGTGCGCCGTCGCCCAGCCAGTTGATCTCCCGCACCGGAACGACGCGGGTGGAGAGCATCGCTTTCGGCCCCACGATTACCCGGCGTGCTTCCACATCAAGCTTTACCACGTAAAGCGGTTCGTCGAGCCCGCCGATGCCAAGCCCTCGGCGCTGGCCGATCGTGTAATGGATAACCCCGCGATGTTCGCCCAGCAGGCGGCCATCGGCATGGACGATCTCGCCCGGCTCCGATGCCCCGGGGCGCAGTTTCTCGATCACGCTGGCGTAGTTCCCGTTCGGCACGAAGCAGATATCCTGGCTGTCCGGCTTGTCGGCCACCGGCAGGGCATAGCGGGCGGCCAGCGCGCGGGTTTCGGCCTTTGATCCCAGATGCCCAAGGGGAAAGCGCAGGTATTCGAGCTGTTCGCGCGTCGTGGAGAAAAGGAAATAGGATTGATCGCGCGCGCCATCGGCGGCGCAGTGTAACTCTGGGCCCGATGCGCCCAGCCTGCGCTGAATGTAATGGCCGGTGGCCATGCAATCGGCTTCAAGGTCACGCGCGGTTTCCAAAAGATCGCGAAACTTAACGCGCTCGTTGCACCGAATGCAGGGGACGGGCGTGGCGCCCGCAAGGTAGCTTTCGGCGAACTCGTCGATCACCGCCTCGCGAAACATGTTCTCGTAATCGAGCACGTAGTGGGGGAAGCCCATCTCCTCGGCCACCCGGCGCGCGTCGTGAATGTCGCGTCCTGCGCAGCACGCGCCCTTTTTGGCAAGGGCCGCGCCGTGATCGTAAAGCTGCAAAGTGACGCCCACGACATCGTAGCCCTCATCGGCAAGCTGCGCGGCCACAACGGAGCTATCCACCCCGCCCGACATGGCCACCACCACGCGGGTATCGGCCGGCGCCTTCGGCAAACCGAGCGAGTTCAGGGGGAGGCGATCGTCGAGCGCCATGGGAAACGGCCTTATCCTTCAGGGGTTGGGCGGAAATATAGGAAAATGCAACACACTCACAAGGGCGCGTTTCACCGGGCGTTAAAGTCGCCAGCGCAGTGTTCCGCCCAACCAAGCACGCCTGGGGTGAAAGATGTACCTGAAGAAAGTCAAGGGCCCTCGCGCCGTGACGTTGCCCGACGGCACTGTTATGACCCGCGCGGATTTGCCGGACCCGAAGACGCGCCGATGGGTGGCCAGCCGTAAGGCCGCCGTGGTGCGCGCGGTCACGGCCGGGTTGATTGAAGAAGATGAAGCGCTGGAGCTTTACGGGCTTTCCGCAGAGGAGTTCGAGGCGTGGCGCAGCGCCGTCGCTGAACATGGCGAAGCGGCGTTGAAGGCCACGATGGTACAGCGCTATAGACAACTTTAAGTTGTATTGCTAAAGTCTGTTTGGAAGTAACGGCGAATTAACCATTTGGTCTGAAAGTAATGGAAACCGTGCCAGAAAGGGGGCCACTGATGCGAGTGTTGCTCGTCGAAGACGATCCAACGACCTCCCGCAGTATCGAACTGATGCTCACCCATGCCAATCTGAATGTCTACGCCACGGATCTTGGCGAAGAGGGGATCGATCTGGCGAAGCTGTACGATTACGATCTGATCCTGCTTGACCTCAATCTGCCTGATATGAATGGCCATGAAGTGCTGCGCCAACTGCGTTTGGCGCGGATTGAGACGCCAATTCTGATCCTTTCCGGCGCTGACGATACCGAAAATAAGATCCGCGGATTTGGCTTCGGGGCCGACGACTACCTGACCAAGCCTTTCCACCGGGAAGAGCTTGTGGCGCGGATCCACGCGATCATCCGCCGCTCCAAGGGCCATGCGCAATCGATCATCCGCACCGGTAAGATCGCAGTCAACCTTGACGCGAAGACCGTCGAATCAGGCGGGCGCACTGTTCATCTGACAGGTAAGGAATACCAGATGCTGGAGCTTCTGAGCCTGCGCAAAGGCACGACGCTCACCAAGGAGATGTTCCTTAACCATCTTTACGGTGGAATGGATGAGCCGGAGTTGAAGATTATCGACGTCTTTATCTGCAAGCTGCGCAAGAAACTCAGCCAGGCAACAGACGGCGAAAACTACATCGAAACGGTGTGGGGGCGCGGCTATGTTCTGCGCGATCCTGAACCTGCCGTGGAAGAGTCGCCAATCGCACTTGGCGCCTGACGACGCCGCACCGGTCAGCTTGCGCAGCCACTGATGTGATCGGGCTGTGGGCGGCACGCGGCCGGTTGCGAAAGAGTAGGGCTCGCCGCGCATGTCGTGTAGGCCCGAATGCTTTGTCGATCCGGCCTGATCCGCTGCCTCCAGCACATGTTCAGCCATTATCCCGCGGGCCACGCTGCTGGACCTTGGCGGGCCCCGCTCCTAAGACAGGCGCAAGCCGCTTGGGAGTTCAGGGATGCCGCAGGATCGGTCACGGCAAAAGCTGACGAAAGGGGCGCTGGCGCCAGAACAGTTGCCACCGCCGGAAGACCTTTCCGCCGAAGATGCGCGTGCGGAACTTGCACGCTTGGCCGATGCGCTTGGCGCCGCCAACCGCGCTTACCACACCGAAGATGCGCCCGAGATCAGCGATGCCGACTATGATGCGCTGAAACGGCGGAATGCCGCCATCGAGGCGCACTTTCCTGAAATCAAACGCGCCGACAGCCCAAGCGACCAGGTGGGCGCCGCCCCCGCCGAGGGCTTCCAGAAAATCGCTCACGCCCAACGCATGCTATCGCTCGGCAACGCATTCTCCGATGAGGATGTGACGGATTTCGACCGTGCGGTGCGCCGCTATCTGGGCCTTGAAGACCCAATTGCCTACACGGCCGAGCCGAAGATCGACGGGCTGTCGCTGAGCCTGCGTTACGAGGACGGCCGCCTCGTACAGGCCGCCACCCGCGGCGATGGCACGACGGGCGAAAACGTCACCGCCAACGCGCGCACCATTGCCGACATTCCCGAAATGCTCACGGGCGCGCCCGAAACGCTTGAAGTGCGCGGCGAAGTCTACATGAGCCACGCCGATTTCGAGGCGCTGAACGCGCGCCAGGCCGAAGCAGGGGGAAAGACCTTCGCTAACCCCCGCAACGCCGCTGCCGGATCGCTGCGCCAGCTTGATGCCGCCATCACCCGCACCCGGCCCCTGCGCTTCTTCGCCTATGCCTGGGGTGAGGTCTCAGAGCCGCTGTCAGACACGCAGATGGGCGCCATCGCGCGTTTGGCCACGCTGGGCTTCGCCACCAACCCGCTCACCCGACGTTGCGACAGCCCCGACGCAATGATTGCCCATTATCGTGGGATCGAAGAGCAGCGCGCCACGCTCGGCTACGATATCGACGGCGTGGTCTACAAAGTCGATGATCTCGCGCTTCAGGGCCGCCTCGGCCTTCGAAGCACGACGCCCCGCTGGGCAATCGCCCACAAATTCCCAGCCGAATTGGCCTGGACGCGGCTTGAGGCGATCGACATCCAGGTGGGCCGCACCGGCGCGCTTAGCCCCGTGGCGCGGCTTGCGCCCGTAACTGTTGGCGGCGTTGTCGTCTCTAACGCCACGCTCCATAACGAAGACTACATCGCCGGGCGCGATGCCAATGGCGCGCCGATCCGCGAGGGCCGTGATATTCGCGTGGGCGATTTCGTGCAGGTTTACCGCGCAGGCGATGTGATCCCGAAAATTGCAGACATTGATCTGGCCAAGCGGCCCGAGGGAGCGGGGCCCTACACCTTCCCCACCCGCTGCCCGGAATGCGGTTCCGAGGCGGTACGCGAACCGGGCGATGCCGTGCGCCGCTGCACTGGTGGATTGATCTGCCCCGCGCAAGCCGTTGAAAGGCTGAAACACTTCGTCTCCCGCGCTGCCTTCGATATCGAGGGGCTGGGCGCCAAACAGGTGGAACAGTTCTACCGCGATGGCTGGATTGCCGAGCCCGCGGATATCTTCACACTCGGGCAGCGCTACGGCCCCGGCGCGCTGACTCAGCTGAAAAATCGCGAGGGCTGGGGCGCGAAATCGGCCGAAAACCTCTTTGCCGCAATCGATGAGCGGCGCAGAATCGCGCTAAATCGCGTGATCTTCGCGCTCGGCATCCGCCATGTGGGGGAAAGCGCCGCCAGCCTGATTGCCGGCCACTACGGCAGCTGGACCGCGTTCATCGCTGCGATGGATGGCGCGGAGGTGGGCGCCGGCGCGGTGTGGGATGATCTGATCGGCGTCGATGGCGTCGGCCAGGTGATGGCGGCCTCGCTTGTCACGACGATGCACCAGGCGGCCGAGCGCGCTTCGATCGACCGGCTTGCAGGGCTTTTGTCGATTGAGGATGCAGCCCAGCGCGGCGCTGCCGATAGCCCCGTAGCGGGCAAAACGGTCGTTTTCACCGGCACGCTTGAAAGGATGACGCGGGCCGAGGCCAAGGCGCGGGCCGAGGCACTTGGCGCAAAGGTGTCCGGCTCCGTTTCGGCGAAAACCGATCTCCTCGTCGCGGGGCCCGGCGCGGGATCCAAGGCCAAGAAAGCGGCGGAGCTTGGCGTTGAAACCATCGATGAAGAGGGCTGGCTGGCCCTAGTCGGCGCGGCATGACGGGGCGGGCATGACGGGGCGGCCCGAGCCGCTCTTTCCGCTGTTTGCGGCGCTGACGGGCCTGCCCGGCATCGGCCCCAAATCTGCCGAGGCGCTGGCGGGCGCGGGCATTGCAAGCCCGCGTGATCTGCTCTTTACGCTGCCCCATGCCGGGCTCGACCGCGCGCGCACGCCTTCAATCCATGGCCTTGTGCCGGGCGATATCGCAACGGTTGAGGTGGGCGTGCTGCGCCACCTGCCTGCTACCGGCAAGGGCCGGCCCTATCGGGTGGAGGTCGAGGATGCCGAGACGCGCTTCTACCTTGTCTTCTTCCACGCGCGCACCGATTACCTCACGCGCGTCCTGCCCGTGGGCGCGCGGCGGGTGATCTCCGGCAAGCTTGAACACTTCGATACCATCGCCCAGATCGCCCATCCCGATCACATTCTGCCGCCCGACGAGGCCGAAGACATTCCGGCTTTTGAGCCCGTCTATCCGCTCACCGCGGGCGTCACCCAGAAGGCGATGTTTAAGGCCACGGCGGAGGTACTCACGCGCGTGCCGGATTTGGGCGAATGGATCGATCCCGCACTTATGGCGCGCGAGGGCTGGCCGGATATGCGTGCCGCGCTGGCTGCGGCGCATCGGCCCGAAGCCAAGGGCGATCTCTCGCCCGATGCCCGCGCCCGCCAGCGATTGGCCTATGATGAGCTCTTCGCCCATCAACTGACCCTCGCACTCGCCCGTGCCGCCGAACGCCGCCGCCCCGGCCGCGCATCGCCCGCCACCGGGCGGCTTCAGTGCAAGGTGCTCGCTGCCTTGCCCTTCGCCCCGACCGGCGCGCAGGAGCGGGCGATGGCAGAGATTGCGGCGGATATGGCCGCGCCCGTGCGCATGAACCGGCTGCTGCAAGGCGATGTGGGGGCGGGGAAGACACTTGTGGCGCTCATGGCGCTGCTCACTGCGGTAGAGGCGGGGGGGCAGGGTGTTCTGATGGCGCCCACCGAGATCCTCGCCCGCCAGCACCTGGCAAACCTCAAGCCGCTGGCCGAGGCAGCGGGCGTGGTGATCGAGATCCTGACGGGGCGGGATCGAGGCGCGGAGCGTGCGGCGAAATACAAGGCCCTCGCCGCGGGCGATATCGCGATCCTTGTGGGCACCCACGCGGTGTTCCAACGCGACGTTGTCTTTGCCGATCTGCGCCTTGCGGTCATCGACGAACAGCATCGCTTCGGCGTCGCCCAGCGGATGGAACTGGGGGCCAAGGGCGCTGCGCCCGATGTGCTGGTGATGACGGCAACGCCGATCCCGCGATCCCTCAGCCTCACCCAATACGGTCACATGGATATCTCGGTGCTGGACGAAAAGCCGCCGGGCCGCACGCCTGTCAAAACCGCGCTTATCTCCATGGGCCGGATGGATGAGGTTGTGGCGCATCTTCAAGAGGCGATTGCTGAGGGCCGCCAGGCCTACTGGGTCTGCCCTCTTGTGGAGGAAAGCGAGGTGAGCGACATGACGGCGGCCGAAGAGCGCTTCAAGCGCCTGCGCGCGCGCCTTGGCGAGGGGACGGTGGGCCTTGTGCATGGCCAGATGCCGCCGGCGGAGAAAGACGCGGCGATGGCCGCGTTTTCCGGTGGTGAAACCCAGGTGCTTGTCGCCACCACGGTGATCGAGGTGGGGGTGGATGTGCCGAATGCATCGATCATGGTGATCGAGCGGGCGGAAAACTTCGGGCTGGCGCAGTTGCACCAGCTTCGCGGTCGCGTAGGGCGGGGCGCGGCAGCCTCGACGTGCCTGATGATCTATCAGCCGCCGCTGTCTGAGGGCGGGAGGCGCCGGCTGGAGATCCTGCGCGAAACAGAAGACGGGTTCCGGATTGCCGAGGAAGACCTCGCCATGCGCGGCTCCGGCGACATGATCGGCACCGCGCAGGCCGGGCTGCCCCGCTTTCGCATCGCAGATCTTGACCGGCAGGCAGCGTTGCAGGCGCTGGCACGCGATGATGCGCGCAGACTTCTGGCTGATGACCCAGGGTTGGACACCCCCCGAGGGGCGGCGGCGTGGGCGCTTCTGTGGCTGATGGAACAGGACAAGGCGATCCGCCTGATCCAGGTAGGTTAACACTTGATCACAAAAAGTTCGCAGATGTTCTCATAAAGTTCTTTACATCACCTGGCACGTATGAGAACAAAGAGGCAACAGATGGGCACACGCCCCAACATGGCAAACACGCCGGTAATGAGTTTCGTCCGAGACAGTATCCGAACCACCGCCCATTCGTTTGATCGAGGAAATCCGATGGCTCACACGCTTCATTCTGCCCTTGCTCGCGCCCCAGGCCGATTGGCCCAGGATTTCGCCGGTGCCGCCGCGCTAGCGCTGATGTTCATCGTCGGCCTGAACCTGCCTGCGCTGTTCTAGCGTTTTCTTTAATCCCTCTGCCTGCGGTCTGTTCGACCTGGCGATCCCAGCGCTCCGTCCCCATCGAAAGCGCTCGTGCGCGGGGGTTGTCCCACCCCCCAGCGGCTTCCTGCCCGAGGCCGCCGCCGGAGACCCGACAGATACGCCACTGACCGCCGCCTCCCTTCCGGAGTGCGGCGGTTTTTTTTGGGGGGGCGGCGATCGTGGGCGCTTACGGGTGGCGAGCGGGGAGGGCGCGTTGCCCCGTACCCCCGGATGCCGCCGGGCGAACCCTGAAATGCTTTGGACAAGGATGAGGCCGGGCGATGCCCGCCTGCTGGTCTGCGCCAGTCGTGCTGGCCGATTGCGCAGGCGCCTCAAGGCCTTGCGCCCATGTCAGTTTCAACAAGTGCGTCGCGAACCACTGTAGGCCGAGATTACGCAGGCGCGACGATACACGCCACCGCGCCAAGACCTTCTGCGAATAAAAGGTTGCGCGGGAACGTACCTGGCGGGCATGACGCAGGAGATCGCGCCTACGCGGTGCCCCGTGCGACATTACGGATGTTTGGCACGCTTGCAGTATTTGTAGACAGGAGATCAGGCGAGCCTGCGGTGCTTCCACTCTTTCGCGCCCGAGTTCTCGCTTGGGCAACCCTGGTGCTTGCTGTGCCCTATCTGTGCCCCCAAAGGCATGATCGGGAACGATTGAGGTTCGATCGCTGCAGCGCACCCAAGACGTAGCGGGCAAAAAAACGCCGGCTAGCCCACTGCTTGGCAGCCATCCGACGTTTCGCAATTCATGGGGGATTGCGCCCCAGTCTCTGGAGGCCCCCGCGCCCCCGCTTAGGGGATAATCCGGTTGTATTTCGTGCCCTCAACCGAGGCGCCCGCGAGAAGCCCCGTTTGCCCGAACACTGCCGCCACCACCGGATCAAGAACCGTCGTCGTCTCTGCCGAGATGTTTTCGCCCCGGTTCGAGACAGTGTATTCGATATCCGCGCCCGCCGCCCAACCCGGCGACGTGCGGAATTCAGTCAACGCCTCTTCCGTCATGAAGAACAGAACATGTGCGTATTGCTGTGCACCGATCTGGAAGCCGACACTTGCCTGGGTGGCCGAGTAGTAATCGACGGTCACATCGTTGATCCGCAGCGCGCCCCTCCCGTAGGCTGCGCCCACGCCGAAGCCCGCTTCGGTGATAAGGGGCATCACCAGCATGCCGGCGGCGTTCTGGCGCAGATCGCGGGTGCCGGGGAAGTTCGATTCCATAAAGGTCAGCGTCGCATCCACGCGCTGATCGATCACCGCGCCGCCTTGGGAGCCGACGCCGTTGCCACACGCAGCGGCGAGTGCCGCAAAGGAAAGCGCGCCGAAGAGGGCTGCGCGACGGGGGAGGATGGACATGGTTCTACCCTTTATCTTGCCTGAATGCCTCGTGCGGCGGCCTTATCTGGCCGCTCATCCCAATTTATAGGGGATTTGAAGTGGAGAGTCATCACCCCTTGTGGCCCGCAAGCGCCTCTTTCACACCCGGCGCGCAGCGAACTCGCGCGCCATCTGGGGCGCGAAATAGGTGAGGATGCCGTCGCAGCCGGCGCGCTTGAAGGCCAGAAGGCTCTCTTCCATCACCAGTGGGCCGTCGAGCCAGCCGCGCTCCGCCGCACCGGTGAGCATCGCGTATTCGCCCGAGACTTGGTAGGCATAGGTCGGTGCCCCGAAGGCATCCTTCACGCGGCGGCAGATATCGAGATAGGCCATGCCGGGCTTGACCATCACCATGTCGGCGCCTTCCATCAGATCGCGCTCCACCAGTCTTAGCGCCTCATCGGAATTGCGCGCCTGCATCTGATAGGTTTTCTTGTCGCCCTTGAGGGCACCGGATGCGCCTACCGCATCGCGAAATGGGCCGTAGAAGGCCGAGGCGTATTTGGCAGCATAGGAGAGGATCGCGACGTTGCGGTGGCCCGCGCCTTCGAGCGCTGCACGGATCGCGCCGATCCGGCCATCCATCATATCCGATGGGCCCAGGATATCGGCGCCCGCCTCGGCTTGCGCCAGCGCCATCTTGGCGAGCGCTTCGACCGTTTCATCATTGATAATCTCGCCATCCACCACAAACCCGTCATGGCCGTTGATGTTATACGGGTCGAGCGCGATATCGGTCATTACCGCGATCTCGGGAACGGCGGCCTTGATTGCCCGCACGGCGCGGTTAGTGAGGTTCTCGGGGTTCCAGGCCTCGGCGCAATCCTCGGTCTTCAGGCTTGGATCGGTATAGGGAAAGATGCAGATTGCGGGGATGCCCAGCCCGGCCGCCTCTTCCGCCGCGCGCACCACGCGATCCACGGTCAGCCGATCCACCCCCGGCATCGAGGGGATCGGATGCGTCGCGTTTTCCCCCGCCATTACGAAGACCGGCCAGATCAGATCATCCACCGAAAGTGTGACCTCGGCGGTCAGCCGGCGCAGAGCGTCCGAGCGGCGGACACGGCGAAATCGGGTGTTTGGAAAGGCCCCAGTGGTCATTCAGCCGCCCTATGGCAGGATTGTCTCGCTTCGTGCCTCGCATGTTCACCGCGCCACCTCAAGGGTGGCCAAGCCCCAAGGCGAAGATTAGGATTTTGCGGTCGGTGCGAGAAAGGGCTCGCGCCGGGCCTTGCTGGCAGTGGTAAACGGGGTAACGGGCGGTGAACTGGTCTCAGACAGTTTTCGAGTTGATCGATATGCGGTCTTTCTCGAACCTGTGGTATTGGATTGCGTTGGCCGTCATGTGGTCCACCGCAAGCCATTGGATTCTGTGCGTTCCGTTCGATATGGTACAGCGCGCGGGCCGCTATGGCGGGCAGGCAGAAACTGATCTGGCCGACATGGTGCGCATCAACGTCAACCGCATTTTCTACGTGGTGAAATACACCGGCGTTTGGCTTGTGGGGATCACGATGGCGCTCAACACAGGGCTCGCGATCCTGGGCTGGGGCTATGATGTGGAATTTGCGCAGGCGGTGTTCCTACTGCTCTTTCCGATGTCGCTCGTGGCGGGGCTGAATGTGTGGACCTGTTCGCAGATCCGGGACCGCGCCGCAGAAGGCGAAGAGCTGCGCAAGCTCATGGGCCGTCACCGCTTTATCACCCAAGGCATCGGCGTGGTTTCGATCTTCCTCACCGCGCTTTGGGGGATGTACAAAAATCTGCTCGTCGTGGGGCCGCTCGGCGGTTGACTCGGGGGGCCCGCCCGTTAGGTGGGGCCCATGCTGTCAGAACCCGGCCATTTCACCGTTTCGGGCGCGCCCGAAGGGTTTGACGCCCGCCTCGTGCTGCGCGAGGCGGCGGAGCGTCCGGTGCTGCACGTGGCGCGCGATGACAAGCGGCTGGCGGCCATGGCCGAGGCGCTGCGCGTGACCGACCCTTCGGTGCCGGTGATGGCCTTTCCGGGCTGGGATTGCCTGCCCTATGATCGGGTTTCCCCCAATGCCGACGTGTCTGCCGCGCGCATGGCTACGCTGGCCGCGCTTGCCGCCGGTGCGCCGCGCGGGGTTGTGCTGAGCACGCTCAACGCCGCCACCCAGCGCGTTCCGGCCCGCGCGGTGCTGCGCGAGGCGGCCTTTTCAGCACGGGTGGGCGACCGGATTGACGAAGATGCCTTGCGCGCCTTCCTCGTGCGGATGGGGTTCGTTCAGGCGCCCACGGTATCCGAACCCGGCGATTACGCGATCCGGGGCGGGATCATCGATATCTACCCGCCGGGGGAGGCAGGGCCGGTGCGTCTGGACCTTTTCGGCGATGTGCTTGACGGTGCCCGGCGCTTCGATCCGGTGACCCAGCGCACGACCGAAACGCTGGAACGCGTGGAACTCGCGCCTGTGAGTGAGGTGATCCTTGATGAGGCCGCGATCACACGGTTCCGCCAGAGCTACCGGGCCGAATTTGGATCGGCAGGCACGGATGACCCGCTTTACGAGGCGGTGAGCGCCGGGCGCAAGCATGCGGGCGTGGAACACTGGCTGCCCTTTTTCCATGACGGGCTGGAGACGCTCTTTGATTACCTGCCTGGTGCCGCCGTGGTGCTTGACGATCAGGTCACGCCCCAACGGCTCGCGCGATGGGACACGATTGCCGATCAATACGATGCCCGCGCCGAAGCGCTGAAGGCGCGCTCCAAGCACGATACTGTCTACAAACCCGCGCCGCCGGGGGCGCTCTATCTCGACGATGCCGCCTGGGGCGCGGCTGTAGCCGGCCACCGTGTTCTCAGTCTCGCGCAATTGCCTCAAGCCACTGGCCCCGGTGTCACGGATGCGAGCGGCCGAATTGGTCGCGATTTTGCGCCGGAGCGCCAGCAGGAAAGCATTAGCCTTTTCGGGGCATTGGCTGCGCATATTCAAGTGGAACGTGAGACACGAAGCGTGGTGATCGCCAGCTACTCAGAAGGCGCGCGCGAGCGGCTGCAGGGTCTGCTTGAAGATCAGGATATCACGGATGCCACCCCCGTGGCCGATCTGCGCGATGTGAGCGAGGGGGCAGGCACGCTGTCCCTCATGGTCTGGGCGCTCGAGCATGGGTTCACCGGGCCGGGCCTCACCGTGATCTCCGAACAAGATGTGCTGGGTGACCGGCTCATCCGCGCGCCCCGCAAGAAGCGCCGCGCCGAAAACTTCCTGACCGAACACCAAACGCTCAGCCCTGGCGATCTGATCGTCCATGTCGATCACGGGGTGGGGCGGTACATGGGGCTTGAGGTCGTTACCGCCCTCGGTGCCGCCCATGAATGCCTCTCGCTCGAATACGCCGGCGGCGACCGGCTGTTCCTGCCGGTGGAGAATATCGAGCTTCTGAGCCGCTTCGGCCATGAAGAGGGGCTGCTGGATAGGCTGGGCGGCGGCGCCTGGCAGGCCAAGAAGGCCAAGCTCAAGCAACGCATCCGCGATATCGCCGACCGGTTGATCCGCGTGGCCGCCGAGCGGCACCTGCGCAAGGGGCGGATCCTCGAGCCCTCCCACGGGCTGTGGGAAAGCTTTTCCGCCCGCTTCCCCTATCAGGAAACGGACGATCAGCTGAACGCCATCGAAGATGTCCTTTCCGATCTCGCTTCCGGCACACCGATGGACAGGCTGGTTTGCGGCGACGTGGGCTTCGGCAAAACCGAAGTGGCCATGCGCGCGGCCTTCATCGCGGCCATGTCCGGCGCGCAGGTGGCGGTGATTGCGCCCACAACCCTGCTCGCCCGCCAGCATTTCAAAAGCTTCGCCGAGCGCTTCCGCGGCTTCCCGGTGGAGGTGCGCCAGCTTTCCCGCTTCGTCTCCGCCAAGGAGGCGCAGGCGACGCGCGAGGGGCTCGCCAAGGGCACCGTGGATATCGTGATCGGCACCCATGCGGTTCTGGCCAAATCCGTTCGGTTCCAGGATCTGGGGCTCCTGGTGATTGATGAGGAACAGCATTTCGGCGTGGCCCATAAGGAGCGGCTGAAGCAGCTGAAATCCGATGTGCATGTACTCACGCTGACCGCCACGCCGATCCCCCGCACGCTGCAACTGTCGCTCACCGGCGTGCGCGATCTATCGATCATCGGCACCCCGCCGGTCGACCGCCTTGCAATCCGCACCTATGTGAGCGAGTTCGATACCGTGACCATCCGCGAGGCGCTGCTGCGCGAACACTACCGCGGCGGGCAATCCTTCTTCGTTGTGCCCCGCATCGCCGATTTGCCGGAGATGGAGGCGTTCCTGCGCGAAGAAGTGCCCGAAGTGCGCTACGTGGTGGCACATGGGCAAATGGCGGCCGGCGAGCTTGATGACCGCATGAACGCGTTCTACGACGGCAAATACGACGTGCTTTTGGCCACCACGATCGTGGAATCCGGCCTCGATATTCCCACAGCCAACACGATGATCGTGCATCGCGCCGATATGTTCGGCCTTGCGCAGCTTTATCAAATCCGCGGCCGGGTGGGGCGGGCCAAGACCCGCGCCTACGCGTATCTCACCACGAAGCCCCGCGCGCCGCTCACCGCCACCGCCGAGAAGCGCCTGCGCGTTTTGGGCTCGCTCGATAGCCTGGGCGCGGGCTTTACGCTCGCCAGCCAGGATCTCGATATCCGGGGCGCAGGCAACCTCTTGGGCGAAGAGCAATCGGGCCATGTGCGCGAGGTGGGCTATGAGCTTTACCAATCGATGCTCGAAGAGGCGATCGCCAAGATCCGCTCGGGAGAGCTTGAGGGGCTGAGCGAGGCGGATGATCAATGGGCGCCCACGATCAATCTTGGCGTGCCCGTGCTGATCCCCGAGGCGTATGTGCCCGACCTTGACGTGCGGCTCGGCCTTTACCGTCGGCTTTCGGGCCTGTCGACGAAGGTGGAGCTTGAGGGGTTTGCCGCGGAACTGATCGACCGGTTCGGCAAGTTGCCGAAAGAGGTGAACACTCTGCTTCTGGTGGTGCGCATCAAGGCGGAATGCAAAAAGGCGGGCATCGCGCGGCTCGATGCGGGCCCCAAGGGCGCCACGATCCAGTTCCACAACGACAAGTTCGCCAACCCCGAAGGCCTTGTGGCCTTCATTCAGGACCAGCGCGGGCTGGCGAAGGTGAAAGACAACAAGATCGTTGTGCGCCGGGATTGGAAGAAGGACAGCGACAAGATCAAGGGCGCCTTCGCCATCGCGCGGGATCTGGCGGCACAGGCGAAGGGGAAGGTGGCGGCGTAGCCTGCGCCTGATCCGTCCCTTCGTCCATCCCCTCTACGCCCGAATAGCGCCGCAGGCGCCGGGCGAGCGCTGGCCCGTTCCGGCGGGGCAGCGCCGTTGCGGGCGGCACGCGCCACAGGCGAAGGTCACGCGGGTTTGCGGGAATAAAGCATACCGTCTCCACGGCAGAGCGCTCTACCACGGGCCAGCCCTCTCCCGGCTCCGGTTGCACCTGACCCTCACGGTTTTATGGCGCTAACAGCCTGCCTTGCATCAACGTTCGCCCATCCCGCCTTCGCCCGGCTTCCTATAGCGCCAGCCTCAACGCGCCCTCACACCGCCCCGCCATACTCCCCGCGCGCGGGGTAGCTCTTCTCGATGGCGAAATCGACGGCGCCCAGAAGCTCGGAAAAATGCGGCCGTACGAAGGGCATCGTCTGCACGCTCATGTAGTAAAGGGTGCGGTCGGGGTTCACGAGGAACAACCCGGGCTCGGAGAAAAGCGCGGGCTCCTCAATCCCGATGGAGGTCACGCCCCGCGAGGTGGAGATGTAGAGCCCCCACTCCCGCGCCACGCCAAGCCCCAGATCATAGCCGATGCGCAGATCGCCGGGACCAACCTTTTCGGCCATCGCCTGCGCACGGTCTTCGCCATCTGAAGATATCGCCACCGTGGCCACCCCGCGCGTGGCAAATTCCGGCGTCAGGCGGACGAGTTCCTTCAGGTAGGTCGCGCAGATCGGGCAGTGCAGCCCGCGGTAGAAGCAGATCACCGTGCCGCGCTCCGCCGTCTCGCCGGCCAGATCGAAGGTGTCGCCGCCCAAAAGCGGCACCGACAGGCCCGGGGTCTCGCGGCGGGGCATAAGGGTGGCGGGTACAAGTGTGTCTTTCACGGTGTGGTCTCCTTCACTGGGTCGGGTATTGGGCCGGGCACCGGCTCGGGGGTTGGGTCTTCCAACCGCCGTGTGACGAGAAAGCCGATCACGGCGCAAATCAACACTCCGAGAACAAGCGGCCGCGGGGTGCCATCGAAGGCAAGCCCGATGGGCACGGCGATCATCACGGCAGCCACCGTGGCCACCGATCCCGCGATTGAAGCCGCCATGCCTGCGATGTGGCCCAGGGGCGCCATGGCCAATGCGTTGAGATTGCCGATCGTCAGCCCGGCCATGAAGAACACGCTCGTCGTCCACACCACGTAAGCCGTGAACAGGCCCAAGCCGCTCAGTAACCCGGCCAGAAGTGCAGCAAGCATCGCCCCCGATAACGCGATCTGTACCGCTAGCGTAATCTTCACCACGCGCCGCATCCCCAGCCGCATCACGATTTGTGCGTTCAGGATGCTCCCTGTGCCGGAAATCAGCGCAATCAGGGCGAACCACCAGTGGAATGTGTCGGCACGCCCGAAGGTGACGTCAAACACCGGCTGGGTGCTGGCGAGTACGGTAAAAAGCATCCCGAAGGTGAGCGACAGCACCAGAATGGTCAGCACCACCTGGCGGTGCCCAAACGCCTCTGCAATGCCCGCTGCGAGCACCTGGGCCCGAAACGGGCGGCGGCGGTTGGGTGGATGGGTTTCGCGTTGGCGGGCGGCCAGCCACGTGACCGACACGACCGAAAACACGATGAAGGCCAGAAAGATCCCCCGCCAGCCCGTGAGCGCGATGATGCCTGCGCCGATGGCGGGGGCGACGGCCGGGATAAGCGTAAAAATCAGCATCACGAACGACATCAGCTGCGCCATCCGCCGGCCTTCGTAGAGATCGCGAATGATCGCCAGCGCCACCACGCGCGGCCCCGCCGCCCCAAGGCCCTGGATCACCCGCGCCGCAAGCACCAGTTCAAGCGATTGCGCGGCCCAAGCCAGCGCGGCCCCCGCAACATACAAAACGGCTCCGGCAAAGATCACGGTGCGGCGCCCATAGGCATCGGAAAGCGGGCCGGAAAACAGCGTGCCCACGCCCATGCCCAAAACAAAGCTTGTGATGATCAGCTGCGCGCGGTTCGGCGCGTCGGGCGTGAGTTCGCCCGCAATTTCCGGCAGGGCGGGCAGCATTGCATCGATCGAAAAGGCAATGGTCGCGAACATCATCGCCATGAGGGCGACGAATTCGGCGCGCGACAGCCGCTCAGGCATCGCTGGCGGCCTTGGCGAGATCCTCGATCACCTGGCCCCAGAGTTCGGGCGGCTGTGCACCAACGACCACATGCTGTTCGGCCACTACAAAAGTGGGTACGCCCGTCACCCCGCGGGCCCGGGCATGGGCGTCGCGCGCCCGGATGTCTTCATAATCTGCGTCTGAACCCAGAAGCCGCGCGATCATGGCGCGGTCAAGCCCGGCAGCTTCGGCCAGATCCAGCAGCACATCATGGTCCCCGATATCGCGGCCCTCGCGGAAGTAGGCGCGGAATAGCGATGACACGATCGCCGTCTGCCGCCCCTCAAGCCCCGCCCAGTGGATCAGACGGTGGGCATCAAGCGTACTGGGCGTTCGGGTAATGCCTTCGAAATCAATCTCGATGCCTGCGGCTTCTGCCGCCTCTGCGATCTGGGCGTACACGCGCACCGCCGCCGCCTTGCCGCCGAACTTGCCCTCAAGATACGCGCGCCGGTCCATCCCTTCCTTGGGCATATCAGGGTTGAGTTGGAACGGATGCCATTCGATGGCGAACGGGTGGCCGGGATGCGCCTCCAGCGCCCGGTCCAGATGCGTTTTCCCGATCAGGCACCAGGGGCAGATCGGATCGCTCAGGATATCAAGACGCACCATGCTCGGCCTCATACGCGCTGCGAAGCGCCTTGCGGCGAAGCTTGCCATTGGCGCTTCGGGGCAGGGCATCGACGGGGATCAGGAGGCGCGGTTGCTTATACCGCGCAAGATGGGTTGAGATATGCGCCGAAAGTGCGGCCTCGTCCAGAGCCGCGTCGGCGTGGTAGAACGCGGCAATGACGGTGGTGCCGGCCTTCACGGTGATCTCTGTCGCTGCCGCTTCGACAATGCCTGGGAAGCGCTGGAGTACGGCTTCGACTTCAAGTGGAGATACGCGAAGGCCGCCAGCGTTCATCATGTCATCGCCCCGGCCGAGATAGGTGATCGCACCATTTTCGGCCATCTGGCCAAGATCGCCGGTCAGAAACCAGTCGCCTGAGAAGCGCGCAGCGGCTTCTTCGGCGTGGCCCAGATAGCCCAACATCAGCCCGGGATCGCTGCGATGTATTGCGATCGTGCCCGACGTCCCGCGCGGCACGGGGGTGCCCTGCGGGCCAAGGATCGCCAGACGGCGGCCGGGTTGCGCGAAGCCGAGCGTCCCCTCAGGCGCGTGCCGCGTGGGGCTTGCGGACAGGAAGGTTGAGCACTCACTCATCCCAAACGCTTCAAAAACGGGGCGGCCTGTTGCCGTCTCCCAAGCCGCGCGCGTGGTGTCGGGCAGCTTCTCTCCGGCGGACAGGCCGTGGCGCAGCTTCGGCAGGTCAAGCCGCTGCCCGGTAGCCAGCATTTGCCTGTAAAGACCCGGGGCGGCGGCAAAGAGCGTCGCTTCGTGGCGTCGCAACAAGAGCGGCAGTTGCCGGGGTGTAACACCCGGGCCCGGAATGAGCGCTGTGGCCCCGGCGACCCAGGGATCGAGAAGCCCGGTGCCAAGCGTAAACGTCCAGTTCAGCGCGCCTGCATGCAGAACCCGGTCGTCGCGCGTAAGGCCATACCAGCCGTCGCGCATCAGGCCGCGTGCCCAGATTGCGCGATGCGCGTGGACCACGCCGCGCGGCGCGCCGGAAGTGCCCGAGGTGTAGACGATAAAGGCTGGGCGTTCGGGATCGCCCAAAAGCGCGGTGGCGGGCGCGTGGTCATGCCATGCCTTGATTTCGGGCAGGCCGGTTATTGGCATATCGGTGTCGGGAAGGGGCAGTGCCGCATCGGCCAGGATGCGTGCTGGGGCGAGCGCGGGCAGAAGCGCCGAGATCTCTGCCGCCGTGAGTTGGGCGGAAACTGGCACCGGGATCACGTCTGCCGCAATCGCGCCGAGAAACGCCACCGGGAATGCTACACTGTTGCCGAGCCGTAAAAGCACCCGGTCGCCGGGCGCATGCCGGGCGGCTAGCGCACCGGCCACCCCGGCTACGGCAGCGGCGAGGCGCCCATAGCTCCACCGTTCGGCCCGCGCCGGCGTTAGAACCGCCAACGCAATCTTGTCGGGAGTCGTCGCGGCGGACGCGAGCACATGGGAGACCAGGTTAAACGGTGCAGGGCAGGGCGGCGGAGGCCCGCGATCATCGATAGACTGCATGGCCTGATCTGGCTAGGCCCGCGGATCCGGCAATGCAAGCCGTGGCGACGCGTCTGGGCGGGCGTTCAGAGGTGCGCTTTTTTCAGACCGGTTTGCCAAACCAGGCACGGGTGACGAGGCGCACGATGCGCCAAACATCCAAGATTTCCGCGACGCTACATGTTCGCTGGGCCGCCTTTTGCGGCGGTCGGCTTCACGTTGGGGCGGCGCGCCCGGCTGGGCTGGCACGCCTCCACCGGCGCGCGGTGTTCAGCAAAGCACCGGCCCGGCCACGCGCCGCTGGATCAGCCAAATCTCAATCGCTTCCGCGACTTCCGCCCACGTCAGCTCATGCACTTCCGCAAGATAGTCGGTAAATCGATCCCGATCCCCCGCAATGGTGCGAAGGGTGTCGGCCCCGGTTTCAGGCCAACGTTCACGGATGTGATCGATCAGATCCGCCCAGCGTGCTTCGATTTCAGACCAGTGCATGGCAGCCTCCCGTGCCAGAATGGCATAGGATGCGCAGGCAAAGATTAAATTTTCACAATTTCGCGAAACCGGCGGATTGCCGCCAAAAGCCCTTAGAATGCGTTTGAAACGGTCCGCGCGCCGGCCGAAACATCGCGCCCGAACCCTTCGATGGTATTGCAGGCGCCAAGTGACAGAAGCGCAATCAATACAATGAGTTTTGCCTTCATCTTTTAGCCCTCATACCACCAAAGATCTGGCTGGAATCCAATCCAATCGCCATAGATCGGCAGTTGTGAGGGATATTTCAGTTCCTTGGCATGGGCAAGGCGCGCCTCGGGCATGTGCCAGAACGGGATTACGTAGCGCCCAGCGGTGAGGATCCGATCAAGTGCCCGGGTCGCGGCAATGAATTGTTCCTGATCTGGGGCGTTGATCATCGCGTTGATCATCGCCTCCGCGGCGGGGCTCTTCATACCCATCCAGTTGCGCGATCCCTCGGTGTCGGCCGCCTCGGTGCCCCAATAGAGCAACTGCTCGTTGCCGGGCGAGAGAGACAGGCCGCGGATATAGTAGGCCATGTCGAAATCGAAGGCCGTCGTGCGCTCCTTATACTGCGCGCTGTCTACGGTGGTGATCTCAGGCTCGATCCCGAGGCGGGAGAGGGCACTTGCGTAGATATCGACGATCCGTTGGTTTTCGCTCGACCCCTGGTTCAGCACAATCTCAAAGGTAAACGGCTCGCCCGCTGCGTTTGCCAGCCTGCCGTCGTGCACCGTCCACCCAGCTTCCTCAAAAAGCGCCAATGCGGCCCGGATCCCGGCGCGGTTGCGCTCGCTGCCGTCGGAGACCGGAAGGTCATAACCCTCAAGCGTGCCCGGCGTCAGCTCGTCGGCGAATGGCGCCAGTAAGTCGGCCACAAGGCCCTGGGCCGGCCCCGGCTGAAGCCCCAGCACCGAGTTTGAGAAGTATGACGTGATGCGCGGAGCCTCGCCCCCGGTGATGATCTGGTTGACGAACTCGAAGTTGAACGCCTGGATCATCGCTTCCCGCACCCGCCAATCGGAAAAGATGGGGTTGCGGGTGTTCATCACGAGGCCCGAAATGCCCGAGGGCCGCTGGTGAGGGATGATTGATTTTACGACGTCGCCGGAACGGACGGCGGGAAAATCGTATTGCTCGTTCCACTTGGCGAGGTTTGTCTCGCGCATCGTTGTCAGCTCACCGGCTTTGAATGCCTCGAACATCACGCTGGCATCGCCGAAGAATTCCATTCGGATTTCGTCAAGGTTGTTAGTGCCGCGCCGCACGGGAACGTCATTGCCCCAATAGTCGGGGTTGCGTTTGAGCGATACGAAGCGGCCGGGCTCGAAATCGTCGATCACATAGGGTGCGGTTGAAATCGGGATCGTATCGATGCCGGAATCGGCGAAATCGACGCCATCCCACTGGGCCTTTTTCAGGATTGGCCGCATCCCCATGATAAGCGGAAGCTCGCGGTCTGGTTCGGTAAACGTAAAACGCACCGTGCGCGGGCCAGTCGCTTCGGCCGAGGCGATCTTGTCCCAACTGCCGCGATAGCGGGGATGGCCCTCTGTTCCCAGCGTCTCGTAAGACCACAGCACATCCTCCACCGTCACCGGGCTGCCGTCCGAGAATCGGGCTTCTTCGCGCAACGTGAATTCGACGAAGCTGCGGGCCTCATCCGTCTCAATCGATTCGGCGAGAAGGCCGTATAGCGTGAACGGTTCACCGTAACTTCGCGCCATTAGCGATTCATAGGCCAGAAAGCGCAACTGCCACGGCACCCGGCCTTTCAGAATGTGTGGGTTGAGCGAATCGAAGCTTCCCACCTCGCCCTGAACGATTCGTCCGCCCTTCGGCGCGTCGGGGTTTACATGGGGCAGAGACACAAAATCCGGTGGAAGCGCAGGCTCCCCATACATAGCTATGCCATGCTGCGGCTCGGCTGATGCCATGCCACAGGCCGCCGCGAGCATAAGCGCGGCTGCTCCAGCCCGCAGATGCGCAGAAAACTCTGTGATCATATCCGAAACGATCCCTGGGGGTGCCTGTATTGATTGGGCCCAAGCGTAGTTGGGGTTTCGTGCCTTTTCAAACTTTTAGCTTGGACACCGGCGAAGGCTTGCGTATAAAGACGTCACTGCTCGATAGGTTTCTTGCCTGTATGAAACCTGCCTCAATAACTTAACGCCCGCCTCGTGCGGGCGTTTTTTTTGGCAGATTGTGAAGCGCCCCGGTGCCTTCTGCGTGACAGCACATCCATGGATGGCCGCTGGTGTCTTGCGACTCACTCAAATGCGGGTGGGGGCCGAGCGCCGCCCGTCCGCGCCCCGCGCTTTCCTTCGCACCTGCAGCATGTATTGTCGCGGCAACGCCACCCATCGAAAGGCCAGCGCCGATGTCGCTCACTGCTTTGCCGCTCTCCGGAAAAACCGCCGTTGTCACTGGATCCAACTCCGGCATCGGGCTGGGCGTGGCTACTGAACTGGCGCGCGCAGGTGCCGACGTTGTGCTGAACTCCTTCACCGACCGCGACGAAGATCACGCGCTGGCCGAAAGCATCTCCAAAGAAACCGGCACCAAGGCGCGATACATCAAAGCGGATATGTCAAAGGGCGATGATTGCCGCATGTTGATCGAAGCGGCAGGCGCCTGCGATATCCTGATCAACAACGCCGGCATCCAGTTCGTGGCGCCGATCCAAGATTTTCCGGCTGAGAAGTGGGAAGCGATCCTCGCGATCAACCTCTCATCGGCCTACCACACCACCGCTGCGGCGCTCCCGGTGATGCGCAAGGCGGGCTGGGGCCGTGTGATCAACATTGCATCGGCCCATGGCTTGACCGCCTCGCCCTACAAATCGGCCTACGTGGCCGCGAAACACGGCATCGTGGGGATGACGAAGGTGGTGGCACTTGAGACAGCGGAAGAGCCGATTACCGCCAATGCCGTCTGCCCCGGATACGTGCTGACCCCGCTGGTGGAAGAGCAGATCCCCGACACGATGAAGGAATATGATATGGATCGCGACACGGTGATCCGCGAGGTGATGCTGGCGCGCCAGCCGTCTAAGGAATTTGCGACGGTGGAGCAGATGGGCGGCACTTGTGTGTTTCTCTGCTCGGATGCGGCTGCACAGATCACCGGCACGACGATCAGCGTCGACGGCGGCTGGACGGCGCTTTAGGCGCGCCCGTGGCGGTGAAGATCCTCAATCAATGACCCCATCGAATACGATCCCCGGAAAGGAGCCCCCATGCGCATCAACCTGGCCCTGCAGGGCGGCGGCGCCCATGGCGCATTCACCTGGGGGGTGCTTGATCGGCTGCTCGATGACGAAGAGATCGAAATTGCCGCAATTTCGGGCACGTCCGCCGGGGCGCTGAACGGTGCGGCCCTCAAGGCGGGCATGATCGCAGATGGGCGCGAAGGGGCCCGCGCCAATCTCGACTGGCTCTGGGGGCAGGTGGGCGCCATCAACGACATGCGCCTGCCCACCTGGATGGCCAGCCTTGCGCCGGCCCCCGCGGCGGTGAGCCGGGCGCTCGAATACTCGCTGCCCTACTCTCTGGCCGAAACGGCCACGCGGATGATCTCGCCCTACGCCTACGGGCCCTTCTACCGCAATCCGCTGCAACGGATCGTTGAGCGCTTTTCGTACGAACAAGTCTGCGCCCATTCAGATCCGGCGCTGTTCATCGGCGCCACCAACGTGCGCACCGGCAAGATCCGCGTCTTTCAGCATGAAGAAATCAATACCGAAGTGATCCTGGCATCGGCCTGCCTGCCCACGCTCTTTCAGGCGGTTGAGATATGTGATCCGAAGACGGGCACCTGTGATGCCTATTGGGATGGCGGCTATACCGGCAATCCGGCCCTCTTCCCGCTCTTTGCCAAGACGCTGCCGGATGACATCGTTGTGGTGAACATCAATCCGCTTGAGCGGCCCGATCTTCCGGTAACGCCGCAAGAAATTCTCAACCGGATCAACGAGATTAGCTTCAACTCCTCGCTTTTGCGCGAATTGCGGGCGATTCAATTTGCTCGAACACTGATCGCCGATGGAAAAATCGAGCGCGACGCGATGAAGGACGTCCTGATCCACATGATTGCCGATGATGAACTCATGCGGGATCTGAGCGTGGCGACGAAGCTTGTGCCGTCGCCTTCCGTACTGGCTGACCTCAAGGCAGCGGGTCGTGCAGCGGCAGACAGGTTTCTTGCGGAACACCGCGCCAAGATCGGGCGTGAGCCAAGTGTTGATCTGCGCGCGATGTTCAACTGACGCGTTCTATCCGCTCCGGCCGCGCATCATTTGCTGCGGCAGGCGCGGTCACTTCACGTGGCCCCGCCTCGCCCACACCCGACGGATAGACAAGCCCTGCGGAAATAATCAGCTTGGCGGCCTCTTCCACGGTCATATCGAGTTCGATCACGTCAGAGCGCGGCAAAAACAGCAAGAAACCCGATGTCGGGTTTGGCGTCGTGGGCAGAAACACCGACACCTTCTGCTCATTCACCGGGATGCCTTCGTCGATCTCGCCTTTGGCGGTGGATGAGATGAAGGCGATCGCCCAGATCCCCTTGCGCGGATATTCCACCAGGCAGGCCTTATCGAAGTTCCGGTCGGCCTGATTGAACACCGTCTCTGCAATCTGCTTGAGGCCGGAGTAGACCGAGCGCACCACCGGCAGGGTTTCCACAACGCCTTCGGCCCAGCGCAACAGCGACCGACCGATAAAGCCTTTCGCGACCCAGCCGACCAGCACGGTAAACACCAGGAAGAAGATCACCCCCACGCCGCGCAGGTTGATCCCGATATATTGCTCGGGCAGGAATCGTGCCGGAACGAGCGGAAGCACCACGCCGTCGACCCAGCCCACAACCGTCCAAATCAGCCAAACCGTGAGCCCGATCGGGGCGATGACAATCAGGCCGGCCAGAAAACTGTTGCGCAGGCCCCCTAACACGGGATGGCGGCGCTTCTTGGGCGCAGCAGCTTCATCGAAAGGCGTTGTCATAGGCCGGTTTTCCGGAGGTGGCGTGCCCAATACTTAGGCGCTTCCCGGCGCGACCACAATGGCGGGCTGGCCCGCGTTCAGCCGGTTTTGTCCTCGGCCAAGCAGCAGGCGATTTCTGCGGCAAGCGCTGCATTGTTCAGCACAAGTGCGATGTTCGCGGTGAGTGTGGCGCCCTCCGTCATCTCAAAAAGCCGGTTCAGCAAGAAGGGCGTTACGGCCTTGCCTGCCACACCGCTGGCGCGTGCCTCCGCTTCAGCCGACGCGATCAGGGGCGCAAGCACGGCCGGTGTGATCTCGTTCTCTTCGGGAATCGGGTTGGCCACGAGTTGCCCGCCCGGCAACCCCAAAGCGGCGCGCGCCCGATGCGCCGCGGCGATCTCGCCCGCCGTATCGGCCCGCAGGGGCGCGCGCAGATCCGAGCTGCGCGACCAGAAGGCCGGTAGGGTATCCTGCCCTACGGCAATCACCGGAACGCCGAGCGTTTCAAGCACTTCAAGCGTTTTCGGCAGATCGAGAATGGCCTTGGCGCCGGCAGCGACGATGGTGACGGGCGTTTGCGCCAGTTCGTGCAGATCGGCGGAGATGTCAAAGCTTGCCTCCGCCCCCCGATGCACGCCGCCGATACCGCCCGTGGCAAACACCGCGATCCCGGCCGCATGGGCCGCGATCATGGTGGCGGCCAC
>JBCCRC010000020.1:0-49319 GCA_039208375.1 Pseudomonadota bacterium
GCGCTTCAGATTGGCTCATGTCCCGAACAAACGCGCCTCGCTGCGGTATTGCAAGGCCCCCCTAGCTGCCAAAGAGGTCGCGAAAGACAAATGCGGGGATATCCGGCCGCGCCAGGCCCATCAATGCGAGTTCTGCATCGCTTTTGGCGTTCAGCCAGCAAAGGATTTCGCGCCGTTCCTGCTTTAGGCTGTAGCCGTTCACGCCAAGCCCCATAGAGACAAAAAAATGATCCAGTCGCGCTTCTAGCGGCGGCGCGAAAGAAAGATTGATGTTTTGCTGCTCTGCCATTGGAAACCTTACGTCCTTTCGGTCAGGTTTCCTCCCTGACTACCTAGCTAACAGAGATGCTGCGCTGCAGAAAAGACAGATCACGAGAATTGCAAGCAACTCGCGCGGGTCGGCAAGCCGCCGCCTAGCAGATATACCCGCGCGCGCGCACAATCAGCGCATCTGCGTCATCGGGGCCGCCTTCGAGGAAGAACATGGTGTTAGAACCGTCTTCCTGAGCATTGGCGAGCGTTTGATTGCGAGCAAACTCAAGCGCTTGTTGGCCGACGACACCACCAAAGGCCCCGGGCGTGGTGGTATAAACCTTTGTTGGTGTGCAAGCAGCTACCTCTGCCTCGGTACTCACGATGCGCATCCCAGGCGCACCAACAAGGCCGGGCGACGGCTCACATGCCGCAAGCCCAAGTGTTATAAAGACTAATCCCGCGCGTCGCATGTCTGCCCCCGTTATCTATCTCGCGAAATCATGGCGGCGGGGTGCGTAAGGCGCAAGCGCAACCGACGACTTCGGCAAGCGTCTGCCAGCCCGTGCTGCTGCGGCTCACGCAACGTTACAAGGTGTTACTGGGCGCCGAGGCTTGCAATGTAGCTGCGCTGAAGCTCTTGGCGCGACAGGCCGCGCCGGGCCAGCTCGGCATCCGACATTGAGAAAAGCGTGGCAAATGAATTTGCGTTCGAAACGCTCCGGGCAAAGGCGCCGAGTCGAGAAAGGGCGGTCATGGTGGGCTCCGTAAATCGTTGTTCGCGGGATGCCCATCACATCGTGCGTGCACCCGCCCGCTGCAATGGCCCCTTCGGCATGCCCGCCTTGCGCGCAGCGCATGGGCGCGTTTACTCAAAACAGGAAATACCGCTGCGCCATTGGGAGTTCGGTCGCGGGCTCACACGTCAGCAGATCGCCATCGGCGCGCACCTCGTAGGTCTCGGGATCCACCTCAACCTCCGGCGTCAGGTCATTCAGAACCATGTCTTTCTTACCGATCCTGCGCGTGTTTGCCACCGGGGCCGTTGCTTTGGCGAGCCCTAGCGCCGTACCGAGCCCCGCCGCCTCCGCGGCCGCCGAAACAAAGGTCACCGAAGAGTTTTCGAGCGATCGTCCGAAAGCGCCGAACATGGGCCGCGAATACACCGGCTGCGGCGTTGGAATCGAGGCATTAGGGTCGCCCATCTGCGCCATCGCGATCGTGCCGCCGACCAACACCATTTCGGGCTTCACGCCGAAAAACGCAGGGCTCCAAAGGCAAAGATCGGCGCGCTTGCCCACTTCCACCGATCCGATATGGGCCGAAAGCCCATGCGCGATGGCCGGGTTGATCGTGTATTTCGCGATGTAGCGCCGCACGCGCAGATTGTCGTTCTCGCCGGTTTCCTCTGCCAGCCGCCCGCGCTGCTTCTTCATCTTGTCGGCGGTCTGCCAGGTGCGGATGATCACTTCTCCCACCCGACCCATCGCCTGACTGTCGGATGCGATGATGGAGAACGCGCCCATGTCGTGCAGAATATCCTCTGCCGCGATGGTTTCTTTGCGGATGCGGCTTTCGGCAAAGGCCACATCCTCGGGGATCGCCTTATCCAGGTGGTGGCACACCATCAACATATCGAGATGCTCTTCGAGGGTGTTCACCGTGTAGGGCCGCGTTGGGTTCGTTGAAGATGGCAGAACATGATCCAGACCACACACCTTGATGATATCTGGCGCATGGCCGCCGCCCGCGCCCTCGGTGTGAAACGCATGAATTGTGCGCCCCTTCATTGCGGCGATGGTGTTCTCAACGAAACCGGACTCGTTCAGCGTGTCGGTGTGGATCATCACCTGCACGTCCATCTCATCGGCCACCGACAAGCAGCAATCGATGGCACCAGGTGTGGTGCCCCAGTCTTCGTGCAGTTTCATGGCGCAGGCACCAGCTTCCACCATCTCGTAAAGTGCGCCTGGTTTCGAAGCGTTGCCTTTGCACGACAGGCCGAAATTCAGCGGGAAGGCATCCAGCGCCTGCAGCATCCGCCCGATATGCCAGGGCCCCGGCGTGCAAGTTGTCGCCAGCGTGCCGTGCGCCGGCCCGGTTCCGCCGCCGAGCATCGTAGTGAGGCCGGAATGCAAGGCGTCTTCAATCTGCTGGGGGCAGATGAAGTGAATATGCGCGTCGAACCCGCCCGCCGTTAAAATCCGCCCTTCTCCTGCAATCGCCTCAGTGCCCGGGCCGATCACAATGTCCACGCCCGGCTGCGTATCGGGATTTCCGGCCTTACCTATCCGCTCGATCACCCCGTCTCTCAGCCCCACATCCGCCTTGTAGATCCCGGAATGATCGACGATCAGCGCGTTGGTGATAACGGTATCCACCGATCCCTCCGCACGGGTGGCCTGGCTCTGCCCCATCCCGTCACGGATCACCTTTCCACCTCCGAATTTCACCTCTTCTCCGTAGGTTGTAAGATCTTTCTCAACCTCAATGATAAGGTCTGTATCAGCCAGGCGCACTCTGTCCCCAGTGGTAGGGCCATACATATCGGCATAGGCGGCGCGGGAGATCGTTGCGGGCATGAAGTTCCTCGGTGCGGGAGGGTTAGCGCCGCGAGAGGCGGCGAGAATTTGAGCGAGTCTTGCGGCGATAAGGCTTTAGCGCGGCAGCTGCGACCTGTTCCGGCGGCTTACCCGCGAGCGTTGCATTGGCCACCTCGCCCGCGGAATTGAAGAAGGCGGCCGGCTTTTCAACAACCATCCGCAACGGCTCGTTCGAATGCATCCGCCATAGTCCCGCAAAGCCAAGCATCCGCATCGCCACGACAGATTGCGCTTCAAGAACCAATGCGCTCGTTTCCACCCCAAGCCGCCACAGGCTCAGTGCGGTAGCGGGGGAAAGGCCAGGAAGCATCACGTGCTGCTACCCGTGCCCTTTTTTGGCATATCCGCTGCGAGAGAAACGGGCTTGCCCTTCCCCGTCGTGGCCTTGGATGCCGTTGCCTTCGGGTTTGCGGTGGCAGGCTTGGCCACCTCCTGTGCCTTCGCGGCGGCCGTCTTCGGTGTGGCTGGCTTCGCGGCGGATTTTGCGGACGCCGCAGCCTTGGCGGTCGGCTTCTTGGCTGTTGCGGGCTTCTTCGCAGCCTTCGCCGTCACAGTCACCGCAGGCGTCTCTGTGGCCACAGGCTTTGGCGCCGGTTTTGAGGCCCGCTTCGTCGCCGGCTTTGCGCCCGTCGTGGGCGCCGCACTGGCAGATCGTCTTGGCGTTCGACGCGGCTTTTCTTTCGCCTGGGGCATAGCTTTTGCCACCGCAACGGGCGGCGCAATAGGCCGTGATCCGGACGAAGTTTCCAAAACGGCGTCCAGAGAGACTTGCGGCAAGAACGGGTTCACTGCTGCTGCCATATCATAGGCGCGCCGGCCCATCTCGATCTGAGCCGTCATCACATCACCCCAGTATTTCATAGGGTTGGAAAAGGCTTCCATTGGGTTGGGATACATCAGAACTCTGTCCTTTCAGACGGTCAGAGGCCGCCCATAACGGCCTGGTTGAAACCGAAAATGCGCCGATCGCCGCCAATGGGCACAAGCGCAACGTCCCGCGTCTGGCCCGGTTCGAAACGAACCGCGGTGCCCGCAGCGATATCGAGCCGCATGCCACGCGCGGCCTCCCTGTCAAATTCGAGCCCGCTATTGGTCTCCGCAAAATGGTAGTGGCTGCCAACTTGCACGGGCCTGTCGCCCGTATTTGCCACTGTCAGCACAATTGCCGCGGCCCCGGCGTTCAGCGTAATCTCCCCCGCCGCCGTTATCAGCTCGCCTGGTATCATGCCGCATCATCCTCGTAATCGGGATCCTTGCGCTTTTGTACGCGATCGATGATCCGCGGCCCGAAAATGCCGAGCGCCGCGCCGATCGCAAGCGCCAGTGCCGAGCCGTTGCCGAAGATCCACGCAAGAACCGCGGCCGCCACAAGGCACATCGCAAAACTGAACATGCGCAACTCCATGGGGCTCATCGGTGCATCGGCCAGGAGAACGCCTTCCAAGGCCTTCTTCACATGCGGCTCTGCATAGGGCGCCCCTGCCCCCGCCGCGATACCCAAGATCACAGTGGCTAGCATTGTCTCTCCTCCTCCGCTGGCCCCGCCAAACGCTGAGTGCGGATCCATTGATCCAGGCAATCAACGCTCAAAGGGAAATGATGTGCGTAACGTTGGCGATCTATAGCGGCAGCAGGATGCGCAGGTTTAGGGGGTTGATATGTTCCTACATAGGCCATGACTACCGGATCGGGTGATGCACCGTGACAAGCTTCGTTCCATCGGGAAACGTCGCTTCTACCTGAACGTCGTGGATCATCTCAGCAATCCCCGCCATACATTGCTCTGCCGACACAACATGCGCGCCCGCTTCCATGAGGTCAGACACGCTGCGGCCGTCTCGCGCGCCCTCGACGACAAAATCCGTGATGAGCGCGATCGCCTCGGGATGGTTGAGCTTAACCCCGCGCTCCAACCGTCCGCGCGCCACCATGGCGGCAAGGCTGACGAGAAGCTTGTCTTTCTCCCGAGGCGTAAGGTTCATCGGTCTTCCTTCAAACTTGCCAAACGCGCGGCACGGGCGCCCCACGCAACGCTTCGATGCACCTCTTGGCAAGGTGGCGCAACGGTTTTGCGTCCTCCGCCATGGCGCGCATAATCAACTTGCCCTCCCAGGCGGACGCCGCCGCATGTGGCATATCGGCGATCGCGGCACGCACCCGGGCGAGCGCATCCTCAGCCCCCGGTGCAATCCAAGCCAGCGTCGTGAATGCCCGCATCCCCGCAAGCGCAGCCGCGCCTTGATGCCCCAGCGTTTCTGTATTGATGACGAGTGGCTCGCGCCACGCTAACCGCCCGTCTCGCCGCACAGTGCGCCGATCGGAGAATGTGAGCGCCCTGACATGCTCCCCCATCGCCGCGCGCCCCAAAACGACGGTCTCGATCATTAGAACTTTTGCATCCGCAGCCAACGAAACATCAGTCTCGCGTGACAGCGCAGCGCCGTCGAACAAGATCGTTTCCTGTGGCAGCCAATGCAACTCCGCGCCGCGGCCAACCTCAAGCGCTACCCGCATCGCTGCCACACCACCGGCCGAGCGGTAGGCGCGCTCTGCAGTTTGCGTGGCCGCCGTAGCCCGCGCCCCACCGCCAAGCGAAACCCCATAGTGCAGGGCGTCGCCTCCCGTCAGGCCACCGGCGGTATTGAGGAATACAATCTCGGGGTCGGGCGTATGGCTTCGGGGCAGAAAGGCCTTAGCAGACCCGGCCTGCTCTAGCGTATCGAGGCGCGTGCCTCCGCCCCGGAGACTTAGCGCAACGCGCGCATCGCCATGCGTGCGCTGCATCGTCGTAAAGGGCAAATCGAACATCGGCGTCTTTCCTACCAGTAGCCTATACCCCTGCTCCAAGGGTGCAATGCTGCACATGCGAAGACGGCATGAATTCGCCCCTCCTATCGGCACATGCCCAAAATTCGGGCGGGCATTTCGCTCTGGCCTCGTGCCCGGGGATAAGTTACCCGCAGGCTATGGGCGAAAGGCTGACCATCAAACAGCCGGATGACTGGCACCTGCATCTGCGCGATGGTGAGATGCTTAAGGCCGTGCTGCCCGAAACCGCCCGTCACTTTGCCCGCGCGATCATCATGCCAAATCTCGTACCGCCAGTGGTAACCGGCGCGGATGCGGCCGACTATCGCGATCGCATCATGTGGGCCAAACCCAAGAACTCAAAGTTTCAGCCGCTGATGACGCTGTACCTCACGGAAGACACCGAGGTGAAAGATCTCCGCGCCGCCGCCGAAATCGGGCTGATCACAGCGGTCAAGCTCTATCCAGCGGGGGCCACCACAAACTCCCAATCCGGCGTGCGCGACATAACTAAGGTTTTGCGCGTATTGGAAAACATGGCGCAGATCGGCCTGCCACTTTGCGTTCATGGCGAGGTAACGTCACCGGAGATCGATATATTCGACCGCGAAGCGGCCTTCATCGAAACCGTGCTTGATCCGGTGCGCCGCGAGATCCCCGAGCTTCGCGTGATCATGGAACACATCACAACAAAGGATGGTGTCGATTACGTGGCCGCGGGTGGCGAGACGATTGCGGGAACAATCACCACACATCACCTAGTGCTCAATCGAAACCATATCCTCGCCGGTGGCATACGGCCGCATTTCTACTGCCTGCCGGTGGCCAAGCGCGAGCACCATCGCCTTGCTCTGCGCGCCGCAGCAACCTCCGGCAACCCCAGTTTTTTTCTGGGCACCGACAGTGCACCGCATACCGATGCCGCAAAGCTGCAACCATGCGGCTGCGCCGGCATTTTTACCGCACCCAACACCATGTCGATCCTCGCGCATGTGTTCGAAGACGAGGGCGCCCTCGCCCAACTCGAAGCTTTTACGTCGCTCAACGGCCCACGATTCTATTGTCTTCCCGAGAATGATGAGACGATCACGCTTCAAAGGAAAGCTGAGCCCGTAAGCTACCCCGAAATGATTGAAACAGGAGAAGGCCCCGTCACTGTGTTTGACCCCGGCTTTCCACTTCATTGGACTGTTCTGCCGTGACCTATAGCAAGCCTGCCCAATTGTTTCGATGCCTCCGCGGAAAGTGTGCTCGATGATCCCTGCTGCGTTTCCACCAAAAGACGAAATGGCCCGGCTAACCGCGGCGATGTTACTGGAAATCGAAGCCGTGCACTTCAATTCGCGAGAACCGTTCACACTCGCCTCTGGCCTGCCGTCACCCACCTACATTGATTGCCGAAAGCTTATCAGCTTTCCGCGGATCCGATCGACGTTGATGGATTTCTTGGCCTGCACCGTCATGCGCGAGGCAGGTTTCGAAGCATTCGACAATGTCGCGGGCGGAGAGACTGCTGGCATCCCGTTCTCAGCACTTCTAGCCGAACGTCTTGGCCTGCCGATGACCTACGTGCGGAAGAAGCCGAAAGGCTACGGCCGGAACGCCCGGATCGAGGGAATGATGAGCGAAGGTGAGCGCGTCCTGCTCGTAGAAGATCTCACAACGGATGGCGGTTCGAAGCTCTCCTTCGTCGATGCGATTCGCGAAACAGGTGCGACATGCGGTCACACAGCGGTGATCTTCTATTACGGGATTTTTCCCGAAACTGTTCGCGTTTTAGGAGATCACGGCGTTGCGCTCCATCATCTTTGCACCTGGTGGGACGTCTTGGAAGTCGCCCGCGACAAAGAGATTTTCGACGTCGAGACGTTGCGCGACGTCGAGGAATTCCTGCGCCAACCTCGCGCATGGCAGGCGGCACGGAAGACCGAATAACCACTTTAAATTGAATTATTTCGTTTAATGCACCTTTAAAGTGTTTAAGAAAATGTTGCCGAATGCGTCCCTGATTAAGCAACATATCGACACGGCAATGCAGTATGCCACAACATGTTGCGGTTAAGTGGTTGTGCACATTCTTTCCACAGGCTTTTACAGATTGATCGCATGCGCCCGTTGGGCCATAGCACCGCCCCAGAGGCGAAAACGGGCAACCAGAAAAAAAGGGGGACGCGGTGAACCAGATCGCACCGCTAGAACGCAGGGGGCAAGAAGCCGGTCAGGCCCTCCCCCACAACATCGAAGCCGAGCAGCAACTGCTGGGCGCAATCCTCACCAACAATGATATCTACGATCGGATCGCGGCGCTCATAAACGAGAGCCATTTCTACGAGCCGGTGCATGCACGCATTTTCGAAGTTGCCTCTGCACGAATCACCAAAAACGCTCTCGCCTCACCTGTCACTCTGAAGGCGTTTCTTGAAGACGACGACGGGTTGAGGGAGCTTGGCGGCCCCGCCTATTTGGCGCGGCTCGCCGGCGCAGCAATTTCATCCTTTGCGGCACGCGATTACGCCGAGATGATCTCCGAGCTTGCGATACGTCGTGAGCTCATCGCGTTGGGGCAGGATGTGGCCGACAAGGCGGCGCGTGTGGATGTTCAAAGTGGCCCGCGCGAACAGATCGTCGAGGCGGAACAGGCGCTCTATAAGCTCGGCGAAACCGGACAATCGAACCAGGGCTTTCAATCCTTCTTGAAGGCGGTCACCGATGCTGTGAACGTGGCCAACGCCGCCTATCAGCGAGAGGGCGGGCTTGCGGGCGTGTCCACCGGCCTCGTCGACCTCGACAAGAAACTGGGCGGCTTGCACAAATCCGACCTTTTGATCATAGCGGGCCGCCCCTCAATGGGAAAAACCTCGCTCGCAACGAACATCGCATTCAACATTGCCAAGAATTACAGGCGAGGGCAGTTGCCTGACGGCAGCACCGGCGCAGTCGATGGCGGCTGCGTCGGTTTCTTCTCGCTGGAAATGAGTGCCGAGCAGCTCGCCGCGCGGGTTCTGTCGGAAGCGGCCGAAGTGCCGTCTGAACAGATCCGGCGCGGCGATATGACGGAGGCGGAGTTCCGCCGCTTCGTGGAGGCCGCAAAGACGCTGGAGGCGTGCCCACTTTTCATCGACGATACACCAGCGCTGCCGATCAGCCAGCTTGCCGCACGGGCGCGCCGGCTGAAGCGCGAACACGGGCTAGACGCGCTGTTTGTCGATTATCTGCAGCTCTGCACGGCCGCATCGGCAAAAGACAATCGGGTGAACGAAATCTCCCAGATCACGCAAGGTCTAAAGGCGATCGCAAAGGAACTTGATATCCCAGTCGTCGCACTCTCCCAGCTGTCACGCCAGGTAGAAAACCGCGAAGACAATCGCCCACAGCTTTCCGATCTGCGTGAATCGGGCTCGATCGAGCAGGATGCAGATGTGGTGATGTTCGTCTATCGGGAAGAATACTACAAAGAACGCCAGAAGCCCGGTGACCACGAGCTGGATAAAATCGCCGCGTGGCAAGAAGAGATGGAGCGCCTGCATGGCCGTGCCGAGGTGATTATCGGCAAGCAGCGCCACGGGCCAATCGGCACTGTCGAACTGTCGTTCGAAGGGCGCTTCACTCGGTTCGGCAATCTCGTCAAACCCTGGCAGCAAGCCGGAACATCAGAGTTTTAGGCGGCGATCCGCGCGGCAACCTCACGTGCGAGGCGGTCGAGCGCTGCATCGTCCAAAGTATCGGATGTGACCTGCTCAACTGTTTGGCCCTCGGCGCGGAGCCGCGATTTTCGGTAGCGCGGGTCGTAGTGGGCCTCCATCAAAGCGCGCGCGAGCGCCTCCCAAGCTCGCTGGCCTGCCATCCCTTGCCATACCGCGACTTGCTCGGTGCCATGGTACGGCCTTAGGGCCTGCAATTCTGAAAAGAGGCGCGTCGGATCAGTAGTAAGATCGGTGTAGGCGCGCGCTAAAAATGCCGCACGCGCATTCAGCGGTGCGTCGATCCGCAGCCGTGGCGCGGTTCGCATCGCCTTCCACAACCCCTGCGGCAGAACGAGGTTGCCAACTTTGCTTGATTCCGCCTCGATCAAAACCGGCCGCGCCGGGTTAAACCCGGCAAGCGCGCTCGCAATTTGGCTTTCAAACGTTTTCTGACTTGGTTGTTGGGCATCCATTGCACCGAAGACCGAACCGCGGTGGCGCGCCAGGCCCTCGAGATCAATCACTTGATATCCCAGCGCCGCAACCCGCTGCAGGATTTCGGTTTTCGCAGTGCCCGTATATCCGTCCAGTAGAACGATGCGCGTTGGCCAGGGATCATCGTACAGCGCCCGCACCACAAGCCGGCGATAGCTGCGATAACCGCCCTCGATCACCTGAACGCGCCAGCCAACCTGCCCGAGGATCGTCGCAAAGCTCCCGGATCGCTGGCCCCCACGCCAGCAATACACGAGGGGGCGCCAGGCGCCGGACTTGCCTTGCAAAGGCCCCTCAAGATGGCGCGCCGCATTTCGCGCCACCAACGCAGCACCGACCTTACGCGCGGTGAAGGCGCTTTCCTGAGTATAGATCGTGCCAACACGGGCGCGTTCGGCATCGCTCAGAACGGGCATGTTGATCGCGCCTGGCAGATGGTCTTCCTCAAATTCCGAGGGCGCCCGCACATCAATCAACGTATCGTGGGGTGTCGCGGGCAGGTCGGCAAGGTTTCGAAGTTCAACGGGCATCGTGACGCTCTACCGCGGGCGGACAGCAGGGAAAAGCTAGGTCAGTAAGGCGGCCGCCATCGCCTGGCCCGAGCGCCACGCATGTTCCGCGTCCGGCCCGAGGCCCCAATCGCCCCCGAAGAGCAGATGGCCATCGAGCGCAGAATGAAACGGCGCCCCCAGTGGCGTTTCAGTGAAGGCGTAGCGCCAGCGATGAGCAGCCGAGTACCGCGGCGCGGGAAGCGGGCCTAGCGATGCCAAAAGCACTTCGGCAACGGCCTCGCGATCGTCTTCAAGATGCGCATTGCTCCATGCGATGCTGGCATGCGCCACCCATGTGTGCGCACGACCAGGCTTTGCCCCGTCATTAATGATCTTTGCCATAGGGGCGACAGCGTCGGGCAACACAACCTCCGTGTCGAAGGCCAAAAGAAGGCTCCAGGTGGGCGCCATCCGCACGGGAGCAAGGGCCCCGCGTACACCCGAGATCTCGGCCCCCAACCGCATCGCCTGAGGCACGGGAATCGCACAGATCACACGCGCGAACGGGCCAAACACTGCCCCATCGGTACTCGTGAGGGACAGTCCATCGCGCGCCGGCACGATCCCTGCAATCTCAACGCCCAAATGCGCAGGCAAACCGTTCGCCATCGCCTTTACCAGCGACGACATACCGGGATTACCAACGAAGCCCAGGCCCTCACAAAGCACGCCACCGGCCGAAACGAGCGCGTCGCGAAACCCCGTATCACGCGCAATGATGCCTGGCGCCCCGTGATCCAGTTCAAACCCATCGCCACGCCGGGTGGCAAGACGTCCGCCAAACCCGCGAGACTTGTCGAACAGCATCACACGGCGGCCTGCATCTGAAAGCGCACGGGCCGCCGTAGCGCCGGCCATTCCTGTGCCAATGATTGCAATGTCTGCCATCGTTCCACTCCCGCTCGCCCCTGCCCCTTAGCGCGCCAAAGGCGCCGCGTCACCCTCGCCGCGCGCGGATCACAGCGCTAGAATGACGGGGATGACAGCCCGCTTTGCCCTTGCAACGTTCCTGTTTTTTCCTCTGCCTGGATTGGCGGCAGACTGTGTGGTTCTGCTCCATGGCCTTGCGCGCACATCATCTTCGCTCGCATTTCTTGAACTCGCGTTGGAGGCCGAAGGCTATACGGTCGTTAACCGCACCTATCCTTCCACCGAGTTGCCAATCGGCGCGCTTGTCGAAGGCGCGGTGCCGAGGGCTGTGGCAGCCTGCGGCACTGCGCGAACGCACTTCGTCACGCACTCCATGGGTGGGATCCTCGCCCGCGCCTGGCTTGAAGAAAACAGGCCGCCGAACATGGGCCGGGTGGTCATGCTGGCGCCCCCAAACAAGGGGTCAGAATTGGTGGATGTGTTCGGAGATCTTGCTCCGTTTGCTTGGCTCAACGGGCCGGCAGGCCTGCAACTGGGCACCGGGCCCGGAAGCGCCCCAAACCAACTTGGTCTGCCTGCCGTTGAGATCGGGGTGATCGCAGGAAACCAATCTCTCAACCCCATTTATTCCCAAATCATCGAAGGCCCAGACGATGGCAAGGTCTCGGTTGAAAGCACCTTCTTGCCCGGGCTCACCGATCACATCGTGCTCCCCGTGACCCACACGTTTCTGATGAACGATCCCCTTGTGATCGCCCAGGTCCAGACATTCCTCGAGGCTGGTGCTTTCGATCACGACCTCACGTTTTCGGATCTGTGGCGTGATCTATTTGAATAGGATCGGCGGCCTACTGCGAACCGGGGAACCGAATATCGGTGACGCGCGCCCGGTAATGCGGGAAATACTCTGGTGTTCCATAAAGGTTGCCCGCGTCCACACGCGTCGGCAGCAGATATCCGTTGAATGCTTCAAACTCTGACACATCAGCGCCAAAGGGCTGCAGCCGAAACGCACCTTCGGAATTAATGTTAGACCAAAGTGGCATCACAAGGCTTTTCGGCAGCCCATCTTCGCCCACCGTGATCTCAACGCTTTGGATCAGATCGCCGCGCGCGATCGTGAAACGCGCCGTATCATTATCCACCTCTTCCCACATCACATCGGGACCAGGCAGAAGTGACGCCGGGGCCCAAATGGCCGCCTCGGCAACCAGTCTGCCAAAGGCAGACCGCGCGTGATCGGTCGTGCCCTGTTCACGCTCTACCGGAACAAGGCCTGCCAGCCAGAAGCGGCTCCAGCTACTAGTCTCTGTCGCAGCGTCCGAACCGACAATCGGAAGGCTCCCGCCACCCTCATAACGCCAAACGAAACCATAGGGGGGCGCGATGATCTGGCGGGCCCGCATCGGCACATACTCGGGTTCCTCCCACGTACCTAGGCTAAACTCGCCGTCCATCTCGATGATCGTCACGGGATAAAGCCGGGTGCCGGGCGCAATCATCGCGGTCAGCATGCGGCGCGCGGGTTCTGGCAAATCGGCAACCATCACTGGATCGAACACGCCGAAACCCGCGGGTGCCTCGCCCGCGCTCATCTCCAGAAATCTTGTCCACAACACCGTTTCGGCGCGGCTGTCAGACCAGCGCAACCCTGCGAGGCCGAACACAACCAGCGTCGCCAATACGGCGAGCATCGCTACCCACTTCATCCTACCCTTCCGCCCAGCCCGGAACGAGTCGTCGCGAGTGTGGTTCACGGCTCTGCCGCCGTCAATCGAAAGGCCGCTGCGTCACATTTGAAGCGCGGCAGGTCCCGTTTCACTAATTTCAGGCTAGGCGCCTGGCGGGCCGAAACGAAAGCTTCTCCGGCCGTCCCACACTGGTTCATAAAGCGGCAGGTAAGCCTCGTGCAGGGCAAGATACTGCTCCATCATCGAGCGCACGGTTTCCTCGCGCGAAAGCCCTTCTGGGGCTTCGATTGGCCCATCAATGACAACCCTGAACCGCTCGAAGTCATCCGGATCACGCAAGACGAACACGGCCAAGAGGGGCGCGCCCGTGCCAGCGGCAAGAAGCGGGGCGCCAGGCGCAAACGGATAGCGGCCCTCCCGGAACGGAAGCCATACCACATTGCGCGACTCACGTCCGGCCGTTACAGAAACGAATTCGCCGGCTTTCAGGGCCTTGCGCAACGTCCGCAGCCCCGCGACTTCGTTTCCATCTTCGATCACAACGCGCTGTTTGAGGTACTTTGTTTCCGCACGCTGGAAAGTCCAATTCAGCCACCGCACGCCAAACGGGCTTTCTACTGGCCCATGGATTGGGCGGCTGAGGTGGAACATCTCGTAACCTGCTGCACACAGAGCCTTTTTTGCCACGAGTTGGGAGCGAGAAAAATCCGCGACCCAAAGAACCGCACCGGACCCTGCCGTTCGTGCCGCCTCAAGCGTTTCGACATTCTCCAAGGTGATGGAGGGCTGCCAACCGAGAGGCGAGTATTCCCGCAGATACGTCATGATCTCAGGCTTGTCAAAGTAGACACGTCCACGGTTTTTACTTGTGTTTTCAGTGTATTCCAGAAAATCGCGTGCGAACTCTTCAGTGGTTCTCAGATTTGGCTTCCCACCAAGCCGCGCCCAAAACCGCGGCGGCACGATCCAAGCAAGCGCCGCGAGAAGCGGCAGAAGAAACATGAAATGCCAATCGCTCCGCGTGGGCCAAGTGCCGTGCGATACCGCTGTATGAACAGGATCCAGCTTCGGCTTCTCCCCGAAGTGCTTTGATAGTGCTGGCATTTTTTAAACTCCAAAATCACCGGAGTTTCCCGCCATTAACGTTTTTTGATCAAGCGTGAGCGCGGAAACGCTTTGTTTCCCGTGCACTTTTCGGCGACAGTGCGCACGGTTTTGCAGTTGCGGCATTTCCCGTTTCGGCGCAAATGGCAGCCTAGTGTAGTAACGAAGTTCAGTGAGTATCGGATCAGCGGATGATGGCGAGTGACGCGCATCAAGGGGCAGGGCCAAAGGGGCCATCCCAACCCATGAGCAGCTCTCAGGCCGCGCCCGCCGGCGGCGGAGCGCGCAATGCGATCTTGGGCGTTGTACTGAACCTCGGCTCATACCTCCTTACCCGAGGCCTCAATCTGATTATCACCATTGCGCTTGCCCGCGTGCTCGCGCCCGAGGGGATGGGCCTTATCGCAGCGGCACTGTTGGCCGTTGAGATCGTAAGTATCATCAATGGCTTTGGATTGCGCGAGTCGCTGATCTACGAGCGCTCCCGCAGCCGCGCTTTGCAAACCACCGCCTTTTTGATCGTCATGGTCATTGCTTTCATTCAGATGGGTCTGATGATGCTCGGCGCACCGTTCGCAACCAATTTCGTGGATGATCCCGAAATTGTCCCCCTCTTGCTGGTACTGGCCCTGCTGTTCCCGATTACCACACTAGGCGTGGTGCCAGAGGCGATGCTTCTGAAAGACTTTCAGTTCAAGAAGACAGCACAGGCAGAGGCCATCTCAGTTATCTTCAAGGCAGCCTTCGCGATCTCGCTCGTCTATATGGGCTACGGTGTTTGGGGCTTTGTCGTGGGCATGTTCGCCGGCCATATCACGCGCACCTTCGCACTTTGGCTGCTGGCGGGCTGGCGCCCGGCCCGGCCCGATACCAATGTGAAGGCCGCAATCAGGCTCATCAGCTACGGCGCGCACATCGTTTTCAACACGTTCATCGGCTTTTTCCGCAAGCGGGCCGATCAACTCGCGATCGTAGGCGCAATGGGCGATGCGGCACTCGGTATCTATTTCGTCGCCGCTCGGATCCCAGACATCATCATGTTCGGCGTCAGTGTGACCGTTAGCAAAATTGTCTTCCCTACATTTGCCGATGCCAGCGAGAACCCCGAAGCGCTACGCAAGATGTACTTCAATACGATCTACGGCTCGATGCTTGTTATGGCACCGGTCTCGATCGGGATGATGGCGATCTCACCACTGGTGGTTCCTCTTCTTTTTGGCGACGAATGGATGGCTGCGATCCCGGTTCTGCTGATCCTGTCGCTGATCGGTATCCCTCAAACGATTGGGTGGACGTCGGGGGATGTTTTCAAGGCCACGGGCCGGCCAGAGCTTTTGACCCTACTCACCACAATGCAGATGGCCTTCACCTTGCCGGTCGTGTTCGCAACAGCGTTTTTGACCCGCGACTTGCTTTGGATTGCAATTGCAATGGTCGCTACCGAAGCGGCCAGCGCAGCGATGCGCCTATGGGCCATGCAGCGGTATGAAAAAATCGGGCCGCTGGAAACGATGCTCGCCTCGGCCAAACCCGTTCTCGCAGCGGCGATCATGGGGCTTGGCGTGGTCGGGCTGCAGAAATTCTCGGGAAGCCAGCCGCTTGGCTTGCAGCTTGTCGGGTCGCTCATTGCAGGCGTGGTACTCTATCCGATTTTGATGCTTGCGATCGACTACGACAACACGATGCGCTGGGTGCGCCTAATCCGGCGCAGCCGCAGCTAGCACCAAATCTCAGCATGTGAGCCCGAAGGGTTACTCGCCCGGCAAAGCTTCGGTACGCGGGCCTACCCCATCGCCCGCACGCCGCGCCTTAAAGGATCGGCGCAGATCCCGCACATGTGCAAGCAAGGGCGTCTCGCGCGCCCAAGCTACGCCTGCGCGCTTCGCCTCGCGCACGGCGGCGTAGGGTGAGGCAACTGCAACGTAGCCTTCCCGCAATGGATACTCTGCATTTGAGAAACTAGCCTTGTAGGTCTCATCACCCTTGCCGAGATCGATCGCCGTTTCAGATGTTTCTACCGACGCCACGTGTTCGCAAAGCTTCAGAAGCAACAGCTTGCCGGGCGAATATCGCGCGAAAGCCGGATCGTAGACAGGGAACCACCAGTGCCAGTAGCGGCCAGACCGCAGCCCAAAATGTGCAGCCGCGACGCGGTCCCCCACCCAAAGCACAGACAGGGCGCCAGTGCAGCCCGGCGCGGAAAGATCCCGCAACCGTTCCACCATCACCCGTGCCCAGCGTTCGCGGAAGAAAACGGGGGAACCCGTGCGTTCACATTGTTCGATCTTGTGGCGGATCACAGCCTCAAACGCCGTACGGTCCCGTGAGACGGCCTCAAAGCGCACACGGTCGCTTCCCTCCTCACGGATCAGCTTTCGCCATTTGCGCCGCACTTGCTCAAGTTGGCGCGAGCCAGCGGCGCGCCGCTCTGCAGCGTAACCATCGATGCCCGCATCCAGCGTAATCAGCGGCGAGGCGCCATCTGCGCGCCCATAAGGGGCCAGCGGCCCGTCATCGGCGATCAGATGATCAAAGTCCCACAACGACAGCCCTGAGGCTCGCAGCGCTTGAGACGGCGACCAGGCAAGCCCCGGCGCCGTAATGGCGCCTTGGCAATCGTTGAGAATACTACCAACGGGGCCAGCATGCCGCCGCCCGCGCCGCTGCCGTTCGTAAGGCAAAAAACCAACAGGCACACCATCGCGTTCTATAACGATGACGTAGACATCATCGCTGCCCTCGGCGACGGCCAGCGTGAAATGCGGCGAAAAGAATGGGCTGGCAAAACGGGGCTCTTCAATATGCAAAGCCTGCCACGCCGCGATGTGCGCAGAACCAAGGCTGCGCGCGGGAAGTGCCACGTAACGCATTAAATCTGCCAGGGGCCCGGAAGAACGAAATCAAGCGGCTTGCGAAGCGCCATGCGCTTTTGCGCCCCATGCGATGCACTAGCCAAACCGAACCTCCCCCAACACAATACAGACGCGCCCAGCCAGCGCCCTTTTTCCATGAGGTAAACCGGCCCGGTCCGGTCGATCAAGCGTCGGATTTGCGAAGTCGGCTCAGGCAATGAAAACGTTGACGATTTTCCCTGCGATCCTTCTGTGGATAAGCGACTGTTTCGCAATATCTACCTACTCAAATCGTGATCCCTGCGGCGCGCTTCCCTGTCAGATTCGTTACTCACTAACTTCGAGGAGCGGCTCAAAGTGATGCATCGTGTCAAACCGGCAAAAACTGCAGGGGCCAAGCGAAATTGCATTGTCCGCCCCGAACGCAGCTTCGAAGACATGGTCACTGAGCGCAACGAGCTCTCGCGCCGTGTCATCTGTCATCCAGGCCAAAAGATACGCCAGCGTCACGTGAAAGCGGTAGGTCTCAAACTCCGGAGGTGAAATACCTGTCGCCTGACGAAGCGACTGACGCGCAGCTCGTAGGTTGCCTGCATCGGCCGCGGTGCGCCCCGCAACCGTAATGCTGAACCCGCAGAAAAGCCCGGTTGCCCGAATAGCAAACGGTGGAAACGCCAGATGGCCAACCCGTTCAGCGAGCACAGTATCGAGATCTCCAACTGCGGCGTTGGCCGGCACGCCCGCGGGCCATTCCGCCGTTCCGGCCTGCCCCGGCGACACCCCTTCAAACACCGTCATGTGAAACGAGGGCCCCGGCAGGAACGAAAAAAACGGCGCAAACGTGCTTCGCTTGATTTGTTCCTGCGTCCAGAGCAGCTGATCGTATCCTGCGCTCGGTTGCACGACCGGGCACACGAACGTGTTGCCTCGAAACGGTTGCACCGTTCCCTCCGGCGTGAACTTCCCGCTACCGCCGAGCGGGGCCACACCTTTAGGGTAGGCCGAGCCCGAAAGCCTCCCCGTCAGAAACTCAATCGGATCGTTTTGAGGGGCCGGCATGGCATGCCTCGCATGTATCTCAGACTTGTCGTAACGCCTGACCCATCTTTGGGCGTTTTGCCAGCGGTGACCGTGCCGCCAGAAGGCGCGGACGCGTCGAAGGGGGGTAGATGGTGCCGGCACCAGGGATCGAACCCGGGACCCCCTGATTACAAATCAGGTGCTCTGCCAGCTGAGCTATACCGGCGCCGGGCGGGATGTAGCAGCCGAAATGCCCCCCCGCAAGCATCGCGGTACATCAGTTGTTGCCAGAGTTGTCGCCAGTGACCGGGGTGAAACGTGCATCCGGGCCAGCGCCAGCCTGATCTGGGCTCGCCGCATCGGCCGGGGATGGCGCCGGCTCCGTTGGGGGGGCCACCGGCTCTGGGCGAATACGCGACAGCGCTTCCGCAAACCCCGAAAGAGAAAGCGGCACGGCGAAGTTGCCTTGGTCGGGGTTGATCACGGCGATTTGGGCGCTCTGCGACGTCTCGAAGGCAGCCACCATGTCATCTGGCACAATGCCCTCGATCAGACACCCTTGCTGCGTGCATCGGGAAAGGGGGGCGTTCACAGAGTAGCCGCTGCTTGTCGAAATCGTGGCACCACGTTGCAAGTCAATCCCAAGCGGCAAGGCAATCTGGGCGCGAAGAACACGTTCACGGTCGTCCCACGCAAACGCAGCGACCAGTGCAATCGCGGCGCCTTGGTTCAACAAGATGCGCTGGTAGATCTGGCATTGATCGATTGGGGCCTCGAAGCATTCAAGGAGCCAATCCCCGATTTCTTCGGCGGTGTCAGGAACCGCATATTCAGGCGTTTGCGCATCGCTTGGAAAAGGCGCGAGCGCCGCCGCGAGCACGAGCGCCCGGGCTGCGTCATGCATCGCCCGCGGCCCCGGCCAGCACAGGTGGACGGGCAGCTGACGTGACCTCAGGGCTAATGTTGAGCTGCTGGCCGAAGGGAATCTGCACAGGGGTATCGGCCTTCCGCCGCCGGTAATCTGCCAGAAGCCGGCTTTGCTCAACGGGATCGCTGAAGGCCCAAAGCCCCTTGGCCGCGCCTTCCATGATCAGGCTGTAGACCGCAAGTTCGATCGCCTGACGCACGGCCAGCCCCACCGGTTCGTTTCGAGAGATACCAGCATCGATCTCGAGTATTTCGTCTGACGATACGAAGCGGAACACATCACCTGATACAAGCACAGAGTACACCGTTTTCTCCGTCATAACGGATGTGAGAACCTCGCCGGTGTTTACGCTGACGGCGCGCAATGCAACAGTCAGCCGGTCGCGGCGGTACTGCTTTGACGCACCGATCCCAAGAATTCGGGCGCCGTAGCCGCCAGTTTGCGTGTTCGTGTCATAGTCGATGATCCCCCCTTCCAGAATGATGCCGGCAAAGCGCAGCGGTGGAAGGTGCGATTTCTCGGCGCCTTGATAGGCCAAGTTCGTCTGATCGATCAGGTTTCGCTCGTTCAATAGGTTCTGCAGGCCAGCCCGTTCAATGACGTTGAAGAATTGTGCGCCGCCCACATCCTTCAAAACGTCAACAAGCACGGCGGGGCCACCTTGCGTGACCGCCTTGGAGAAGCGCGAAAAGTTGTCGGCCGGCTTTTGCTGGCCCGTCTGGTCCGAATATGCGTAGATCGCGACATCCACGGGGCGCGCGGCCGGGGGCAGATTTGCCAGCTGTGTGCCCGTCTGGGTTCGCGTGGCGAAGTCCGGCTTGGTTGCCTTTAGCGCGGGAAACTCATTGGCCGTACCGCAGGCCGACAGGCCAGCGACGAGCCCACAGATGAAGAGCACGCGCCATGCGCGGGAAAAAAGCGACGTCATTGGATGTACTGCTCGTCTTTTTCAATTGCCTGCGAAATAGATACAGACTGTTTCGTCCGTCATTCGCTCACTCTTAAGGCAATTTTAAGGCAGTCCTTACGGTGTGGATCCGCCGCCACCAGACCCAGTGCCGCCCGAGCCGGAGCCAGTGCCTGACCCCGTCCCAGTGCCGCCAGAGCCCGTGCCGCCCAGATCGATCGTGATCGGCGGGAACGAGATGTTGGGCACACCGCCGCCACCGCCACCGCCGCCTTCGACGTGCTGATTTTGAATCTGCGCGAGCCCGATCAGACTGTTAAAGTTGTCGGGGTTGCCGCCGAAGCTTGGGTTCTTCGGAAAATAAATCAGATCGCCCGCGGCCGCCGGCACGGCGGCAACGCCCAGAAGGGCAGCGACGATTATGGTTTGCGTGGTTTTTGCCATGGCTCGTTCACCTTCAGTTCAAACGCACGACCGTCCCCGGCGGTGCGTTCTTGATGACAATCCCACCCGTGTAGTTCTGCCCCGCCTGGCCATAGACCACGGTGGTGCTCTCAGAATTTACGAGCGCCACCGAGGCGCCCAGCCCGTTCCCAACCTGCACGGTGGAAACGGCATTGTTGGCACCACCGATGATGCCAACGAGTGAATCATTGTTATTGCCCAGTTGGGCCTGTGCAATCGCGCTGCCGGGGCTGTCGACAATCACCCCGATCGCATCGTTACCGTTGCCGTTCTGCAAGGACGCGATGGCAGAACCTGGGCTTTGCGATGTCATGGTAAAGGCATTGTTGCCGTTGCCCTGCTGGGCAATGAACGAAGTGGCGCCCATTTGCGGCGCGCTGCCACTTGATCCGAACGGTCCTTGCGCGACGAAGGGGTTCTGTTCCCCGGCCGTCACAACCTGCTCAAGAGAAAGATTGCCAACTGAGAATGTGAGCTCCTGGGCGGAGGCAGGCGTCGCGAACGCAAAAAGCGCGCAGGCCAAGAGCCCGCGCAGCCAGCCCGCGCCGCGGTGAGGCCCCCATGGATCGCATCCGGCTCGCTTCACAAGCAGCACCTCAAATCTCCCGGTCGCCCATCAGCCGGTGTTCGGCATGGCACGCGGTTCCGCCGCGCTCCACGTCCAGAACAATCCGACCAGAGGTTTCGCTTGATATGGATAACACGCTAAGGGCCATTCTCGTAACAGCGCCATCGCCCGCCAAATGCCCCGCCCCGCTTTGTTGCGAAACCGACACGTTGGTGCCGTGCGTGATTTCGGTCATCACGCGGTACCGCACAGGCCCAGCATCGGGCGATGCGGCTTGGGCCGTAACAGTCATCTGCCCGCCATCCCGCGCAACCACGATCTCGCATTCAAGCGCGTGGGCGGCTGGGGCGGCGGAAACGCAGAAAAGCGCGATCCACCAGGCCTTTATTTCACGATACCGACGCACACGAACCCCCGCATCAAGGTGCCGAAGGCGCAGAGCGCCTTCGGCGTGAACTGGCCCGCTTAGGCCGGTTTTCTTAGCGGCTGTCCTGATAGGCCACCGCTTCGTTGCGATTGCCTTGCTGGATGATAGCGCTCGTGTTGCCATCACCAACCTGAACCGCTGCAGCGGAGTTCTCAGTGCCGGAGGCGCCGCCTGCAAGGGCAAGCACGGCGATGCCGTTCGGAAGCCCAACGGTCTCAGTCGTACCGTCGATGGCCTGACCAACGCCCGAGAGCATGCCGCCACCCTGCGAGATGAAGGAAGCGTTGCCATTGCCTTCCTGAACGGTGGCAGCGGTATTGTCATCATCGTCTTGGAAGGTAACCGCCAAGTTGTTGTCGCCGAATTGCGCGTGCGCCGCCACGTTATCACTCACCGAACCCATTTCATTCGGGCCTTGAATGATTACCGACTCGTTCATGTTCCCGACGGAAACCGAAGCGGCAGCATTGTCATCGCCGTTCTGGAAGATCGCAGCCATGTTCTGATTGCCGACTTGTGTGACCGCAGCCTCGTTGAGTCCGCCGAGCGAACTGATGATCGCGGCGTTTTCATCCCCAACCTGCAGCGTGGCAGCTTCTTGCTGGGTTCCGACCTGGATTGTCACAGCTTGGTTGTCGTTGCCGACCTGAAACTGGATCTGGGCGTTCGCCGATTGTGCATCGACAGCTTGAATGCCACCACCGATTGCACCGGCTGCAGCTTCCACGCCGAGGCCGATATCACCGGCCGCCGCCCCGCCTTGAAGGCCAACGACCGCAACCGCACGCTCGTCCGGGGTACCTGGTGAGCCGTCGGTGGCCGTGGCAATCACACCGCCGATAACGCGGTCGGCGATTGCGCCATTGCCACCATCTGCAACGGCCTGGTCGCCAGGGCCAACCGGCGCGGGGCCGGTGGCGGTTTGGGCCGACGCCACGGTGGCCATCGCCACAAGCGCCGTACCGGCAAGAAGAACTTTACGCATTACTCACTTCCTTCTGTTCACAATCTTCAGAGGGAAATCTCCCCCCTCGCGGGCAAGACTTTGGTGAGAAATCCACAGGGGCGATATTCCCATTAACCATTAGGGCACCTCATTCACTAATCAGTAACCATTAGGGCCTTTGTGCTACGCGCTGCGCCCAATTCGCCGGGGATGCGCAGAAAGCTTGACCGAGGCCGTGCAGCCTGTGGATAACTCCGCCCGAGCTTTACAAAAGGCCTCTGTCGATGATCGCGATCAAACCGCACCTGCTTGCTGCCTGTAGCGCCGTACTGTTTGCCTTTCCGGCTGGCGCTCAGGGCCTTGTCGAAGTGCCTCAGGCAACCAGTATCAACTCTGCATTTGTCGATCAAGTTCCTGAAAATACGAGGCAAATTCGCCCGATCAACCGCGGCCAGTCAAATGTAGCCGCCTCCGCACAGGCACAAGCCCAGGCCCAGGCCCAGGCCGCTGCGCAGGCACAGGCCCGAGCCGAAGCGCAAGCACGCGCCGAAGCAACCCGTACCAGGCGCGACTTCATTCTCGATTTTGAGGGCCAACGCCCGCAAAACAGCCTGCCAACTGTGCGAGAGGGTGTGCGCGTCGCGGCTCGCTAAATCTGCCGACCCCTGTTTAAAGAGTGTTCGAGGTTACAAGTGTCTGATTTTGAAGCGCATTCGCGCGATTGGCTAATCTTCTCAAATAGCAGGCTGGAGCGTGTTGCCCTTGCCCAAATCGCCGTGGATGCGGGCGCAAAGCGCGTTCATCGCGCGGCCTTTGATGCCACCGCCCTTCACCATGCCCGCGGCGCTTGGCAGTCCGCGCCATTGATCCTGGCTGCACTCGGAACGCGGGAGGCTGGCTTGGAGGCAATTGTTGAGCTTTCAAACGCCTTTCCCGAAGCTTTCATCATACTGTTTCCCAAGGAGAATTGCGAGCTTCCGGCCGCAAGCCTCCTGCCCGGTAATATCCGCGCTGTGTTCCGAAGCGATTTAGAGGAACGGCAGATCACAAGCGCGATTTCCCTGGTCGCCGCGGGCTATGAGATTAACCCCCACATGCCAGAGCCGGCACCAAGCGAGACGCTGGTGCCCGCCAATGCCAATCACGCCAGCCTCACCCCACGCGAACGCGATGTCGGGCGGCATATCGCACGCGGCCAGTCCAACAAGGAAATCGCCCGCGCCCTTGGGATCACCGTTAACACAGTGAATGTTCATGTCGGTTCGATCCGGCGAAAGCTTGGCGTGCGAAACCGCACTCAGATCGCGCTCAACATGGCTGTTTTCGCGGGCGCCGCGCAATAACGGCCCCGCCACCCAAACTGGTTCCCTCACAATGATTTGCGCCTATAGTGCCGCAACGGCAGTTGAGCAGCTATGCAAATCGTCTTCCACATTGGCGCCCATTGCACCGATGCCGATCGGCTGGTGCGATCGCTCTTGCGCAATCGGGAGGTGCTTGCGGGCCATGGCGTGGCTGTGCCCGGCCCCGGCCGGTACCGCAAAACACTAAGCGAAGCGCTCATCAAACTGCGCGGCGCGCGGGCGAGCGCCGAGGCGCAGGACGTCCTGCTAGAAACCGTGATCGACGATGAGCGCGCACACCGCCTGATCCTGTCGAATGAAAGCTTCATATCGATGCCCACGAAGGTGATCGACGATGGGGCATTCTACCCCAAGGCCGCCAAAAGCACATGGCTCCGCAACGCGTTCCCAAGCGCCGAGGTTGAGTTTGCTCTGGGCATCCGCAGCTTTTCGTCGTTTCTGCCGGCCCTGTTCGATCTACTCGGGCCAGAACAAACCTCGCCCAAGAGCTTTCTCGCCGGTATCGACCCGCTGGATCTGCGCTGGTCAGATTACATCTCGCGGATCGCCAACGCGAACCCGGGTGCGCCGATCCTGGTGTGGTGCGATGAAGACAGCCCACTGATCTGGCCCGAGATTATGCGGGAGTTGGCCGCAGTCGATGCCACGGTGCCCCTGAAAGGCGCGCTCGACCTCACTCGGCAGATCATGGCGCCCGAAGGCCACAAACGGTTGCGCGGCTACCTGCGCACACGCCCGCCGGCCAACGAGAATATCCGACGCAAGGTCGTCGCAGCTTTCCTGACTAAATATGCGCTTGAAGCCGAGGTCGAGCAGGATGTTGCCTTGCCCGGTTGGGATCAGGGTCTGATCGATGCGCTTGATGCGCGCTACGATCAGGATATTGAGCGGATTGCCGCAATTCCGGGTGTAACGCTTATCACTCCCTGAGGCGTCACATGCCCAGCGCTTCGCGGTACATCGCCAGAACCGCCTCTTCTTCAGCGATATCGCTCGCGTCGCGCTTCCGCAGTGCGATGACCTTCCGCATCACTTTCACGTCGTATCCCCGTCCCTTTGCCTCTGCCATCACCTCTTTCTGCTGATCGGCAATATCCTGTTTTTCCGCCTCAAGCCGCTCAAACCGTTCGATGAACTGACGCAACTCATCTGCGGTAACGCGGTAAGTGGCATCGGCGGTGTCGGGGCTGTCGCTCATGTCGGGGGTCCTCTGCGGCGCTACTATAGGAACGCGCTGCCTACCGTCCGCCCACAGGCGGCACAAGGGCTTGCGCACTTGGCTACGCGGGCATAGGGCGGTGGCATGGCATGGTTGGTCTGGGCAGGTGCCGCACTCGCATTCCTCGGGGTACTGGGGCTCTTCTGGTGTGCCTTCATGGCGATGCAGGCGCGCCGGGACGCCGCAGACGAAGCGGCGTTGCGCAAACGGTTGCAGCTGCTCGTGGCGTACAATCTCGGCAGCCTGGCAATAGCCGCACTTGGGCTCATGATCCTGATAGTCGGGCTGTTCCTCAGGTAGCGCCTAGGCACACAGTGCCATTAATGCAAGGAGCAGATCTGTCCCAAGCCCCGCATACGCTGAGAAAGCCCATGCGGTGACAGGGGCGAGGGCCGAAAGGCCGATGGCTCCAAACGCTGCCTTCTGGATCCTGGTCATGCCACCACCTCCTTTGTTACCGGCGCCTCGCGCACCGGCCAGTTCACCAGCGCTGCCATCAAGCTGAGCGCAATCGCTATACCCCAGGCGATATCGTAACTTCCGGCGCGATCATACACGAGCCCGCCAAGCCAGCCACCGAGGAAGCTGCCAACTTGATGGGCCAGAAACACTATACCGCCGAGGAACGCCATGTCGCGGGTACCAAACATCGTCGCAACCGCTCCATTCGTAAGTGGCACGGTGGAAAGCCAAAGAAAGCCCATAAGCACCGCAAACAGATAGGCCGAGGCTTCGGTGATCGGCAGCAACACGAAGGCCGCAATTGCCACGCCGCGAGCCAGGTAGATCCCGGCAAGAAGCTGCGGTTTGCCAAAGCGGCTGCCAAGCCAGCCCGCCCCAAGCGATCCAAAAATGTTGAACAGCCCAATCAAGGCGAGAACTGTCGTGCCCAAACCAATGGAAAGCCCTTCATCCAGAAGAAACGCCGGCAAGTGAACGCCGATAAAGACAACCTGAAAACCGCAGACGAAAAAGCCCAACCCCAGCAACAGAAAGCCCCTGTCCCGCAATGCCGCCTGCGCTGCGGCGCCGGCGGTGGGCGCCGTCGCATCGGGCTTGGCCGGGCGCTCCCAAAGAGCGAACGACAATGGGATGATCAGCGCAGAGAGGGCAGAGAAAATCAGCAGAGTCGCCGCCCACCCAAAGCCGTCGATCAGGCTTAGGGCAGCGGGCAGGAACAAGAATTGCCCGAAGGATCCCACCGACATTGCAACGCCGAAGGCCATGGATCGTTTTTCCGCCGGCAGCGCCCGGCTGATCGCGCCAAAGACCACGGGCATCGTGACCCCAGCAAGCCCGAGCCCGGCCAACACACCCGCCACCAAAATGAAAACCGTAGCGGACCCGGCAAGCGCCATGCCAGCGATCCCCGCAGTGTACAGCACTGAGCCGGCGATCAGCACCGGGCCCGCACCGCGCCGATCGGCCAAAAGCCCCGCGAACGGCTGCGCGACGCCCCACATCAGGTTTTGAAGCGCAATCGTGAACGCGAAAACCTCCCGCCCCCAGCCGTTGGCATCGCTCACCGGCTGCAGGAACAGCCCGAAGGCGTGCCGTGTGCCAAGAGTAAGCGCCAGTACGATGGCGCCTGCTGCTAAAACGAGGGTGGCGTTCTTTGCATTGCTCATAAGCCCCTCCCATCCCGGCGCAAGGCGTCCAGTTCCAGCGAGAGCACCCTGAGCATCTCAAGGGTTTCAGGTGACAGCGCCGCTTTGATGCGCACCTGGATTGCCGCCCATTCCGGATCAGCCCTGACAAGCGCTGCGCGCCCATCGCCGGTCAAAACGACCGAACGCGCGCGTGCGTCCCGGGCTTCAGCGAAACGCACCAGTCCCTCGCGTTCCATAACGCGCAGGTTCCGCCCTAGGGTGGAGCGGTCGAGCCCCGTCGACTTTGCAAGCGCCGTCAGCGATTGCCCTTCAATACGCTGAATCTGCCGAAGCAGAGCAAACTGCGTCACCTTCAGGCCGGATTCCTCCAGCGCATCGTCATATAGGTCGGTCAGCGCCTGAGCGGTGCGGCGCGCTTGCATACAGTAACAAATAGAGGACGTCATGATGCGGGCATATACCCGCAAATGATCTCCGTCAATGTGTGGCGCGTCACCGACTAGGGTGAAGGCGGCGTTTTCTCACCGCGGTCAAACGCCTCCCACCCTTCGCCTGCAAAGACGTCACGGCCAAGCTGAGAGAGCACGTGGGGGAAATCGACCATCACCCAATTGTCGACGATCTTTCCATCAACAACCTTCCAGAAATCCATGTAACGGATCTCAATACGCTTGCCGCTGGGCGCAATCCCCATAAACATGCCCGAATGCGTGGCTTCCTGCCGCCCGAATGCCGCCGCCCATTCGCCCATGTAAAGCCGCGCCTCATCTACGCAGACTTTTTCGGAGAACGCCGCCTGAAAGGGCTTCTGCCAATTCTCCTGGAATTCTCGAAGACCCGTCTTGGTGCCGCAACCAGTGTTGCCAAACCACCGGAAACTCTCTGCAAAAAACTCGCCGATATCCGAAATTCGATGGTCGTTCAGCCCGTCCACCATTCCTTCGATAACCGCGCGGGTTTCTTCAGTTTTCGAAAGGTCGGTATCGCGGCTCAGCACCGCCTGTTCTGGGCGTGAACCCTTCATTGCACTCTCCTTAGGTGGATCAGCGCCCCAGCGCCTCTTGCGCACCTAGACAGGCGCGCAGCTTTGGCGCAAGGGTGTTTTGCACACGAATGCAAGGAAGCGCACATGCCGCCGCCAGACCTTAAAGCCCGCACGCGCGCCCTGCTCACAGCCCTCTCAGCGGGGGCAAAGATATCTGACATTTACCACGAAGACGCGGTGCTCCACGCAGGCCACCCGTGGGGCGATCTGACCGGCCATGCGGCGATCGAAGGATTTTGGAGGGCCGTGCGCCACGCACTCCCCGACCTCGAACGGCGGGATCTGATCTTCGTGGGCGGTACGAATCGGGATGACCCTCGCCTCAATGCGCCCCGCGCGCCGCATCTGGTGGCGGCCCTCGGGCATCTTCAGGGAAACTTTCTCTCCGATCTTCTTGATATCCCTGCGACTTATGGCGTTGCGCATCTGCGTTATGCGGAGGCCCATTTCCTAGATGGCGATCGCTTGCGCGAAAGCCACGTAATGCTCGATCTGCTGGACCTAAAGCGGCAGGCTGGTCTCTGGCCCCTCCCACCAAGCTTGGGGGTGGAGGGGCTTTGGCCCGGGCCGGCTACGCAGGACGGGATTCGACTGGACAGCGCAACGTGGCAAGGGGGTGATGCGCTAGAAACTGTCTTCAAGATGCATGATGCGCTTTTGAGCTTCGATGGCGTGACACTCGAGTCGATGCCGCACGCGGAGTTTTGGGCTGAGCATTTCATGTACTACGCTGCGGCGGGGATCGGCATGTGCCGCGGGCTAGAAGGATTTCGGGCGCACCACCAGATCCCCTTCCTCCGCGCTTTTCCGGACCGCACGGCGGAGGGCCATTTCATCCGGATCTCGGACGGCCCCTATGCCGTGACGGGCGGCGTGGTCTCGGCAACCCATGCCGGTGAGTACCTCGGGATGCCCGCCACTGGGAAACGCATTGCCGTGCCGGTGATGGACTTCTACCGCCTCGACGGCGATCGGATCGCAGAGAACTGGTTGCCGATGGACGTGCCGTTTGTCGCGCACCAGATGGGGCATGATCTTTTTGCGCGTCTGCGTCACTATAGGGGTCGACCGCGTCGCACACTCTGAAGCGGTGCTGCCGCTACAGCCACAGTGGTTCCGAAGAAAACGATAGATAATCGGATGGAAAAGGCGTGCCCGATAGTGCTCCGCGCCGGCCCGCTCGGCTGGCAGGTGCTCGCGTTCAAACATCCGCTAGCTGGGTGCCAGTTTGTTAAGGGTACCATCGAGGAAGGTGAGATGCCGAAAGACGCCGCGCTTCGGGAATTGCGGGAGGAAAGCGGCCTATCCGCGTCTATCGCAACGCCACTTCATGCTTCAAACGACCTGCCCGGCGCGGATGCCTGGCATTTCTTTCTCTGCAATGTCGACGGGCCGCTGCCAGATATATGGGCCTTTGACACCAAGGATGACGGCGGCAGGCGCTTTCACTTTTTTTGGCATTCGAAGCACGCATCACTCAGCCCTGCGTGGCATCCGCTCTACCACCAAATTTGGGCCGAGATCGTGCCACGGCTGCCAGCGCATTAAAGTTCTTCTTCGAGTGGTCCATCGAGCAAGCCGCGCTCAGGGATCCATGGGTTCAGTGCGAGCGCTTGCCGTAGCCATTCTTGCGCTTCCTCCGCGCGACCCAGTGCGATTAGTGTGAGCGCAAGCCCGGAAAGCGCACCCACATGATCGGGATTGAGCGCCAGAGTGGCTTGGAGATCGGCGTTTGCCGCCTCAAACCCGCCGCTGAGGTAATGAATGAAAGCGCGTTGATTGTACCCTTCAGGATAGTCGGGGCAGTAAGCTACCAGATCATCAAAGGCTGCGATCGCCCCGAGAAAATCCCCGTAACGACGGGCTGTCATCCCCCGGGTGAGCATGGATTGGGCCACTTCATCCGGAGCAGTCGTCCAAATGGCCCACATCTGGTTTGAGACCTCGCGCCCGGCCATTTCGTTGGGTGCCGCTCGGGCAGCCTCAAAAAGCGCCTCAAGTTCCGCAGAGCGGTCCGGCAAGCCGGGGCACGCGATTGCTGAAGAGGCGGGAAGCGCCACAGCCAAGAGGAGGAGTGTTCTCTGCATGGGTGAAGACGAAGGGCTCGCGCGGCGAAAGTCAACGCGTGGGCGCGCTTGACGGGCGCTGCGCGCAGGCCCAATGGTCCGCCCATGCCGCCCACCGATCCATCATCCAACACCGCCGCAGCAGGTCAGGAGATCGTGCTACGGCACGGCTCGCAGATGGCCAATCGGATGCTGCAATACCTCGTCGCGCGACGGCTTCAAGCAACGAGCCCGGAACACGTGATTACGAATTGCTCAATCGCAGAATGGAACATGGTTGGGCCGCGGGCCGCGCCTGGACACCGAGCGGTTCCGAAAATCGATGAGGCCTGTTTCGACATCGGTTTGGTGGAGCGGCTTTTGGCGGACGGTAAGCTGCCTCGGGTGATGATCCGTGCTGTACCGTGCAGCCTCAGAGCCTTGCCATCGCGCGCCGAAGCACAGGACTGCTTTCCCACCCAGCCCAACTCCACCGTAACTCTCGGCTCCGGGGATCTGGCGATCCATATCCGCCTCGGTGACATTCTTGTGCCGGGACGGCACCGGGATTATGGGCCACTTCCGATCGGCTTCTATCGCGCGCTCTTGGAAAAAACCGGTCTGAACCCCGTTTTCATCGGACAGATCGGCGAGGATTGGTACAGCAACGCGCTCCGTGCTGCCTTCCCGGAAGCCGAATTCCACTGTGGAGATGTGATTGAAGATTTTGAGGCCCTGCGCCGCGCCCGGCATATTGTGCCAGCCGTGAGCACGTTTTCGTGGATGGCAGCATGGCTGGGTGCAGCAGAAACCATCCATTTGCCCCTATCGGGCCTTCTCAATCCGCGCCAGTGCCCAAAGATAGATCTGCTTCCAACAGATGACCCGCGCTATCGGTTCTATTGGTTCGATCCGCGCCCATGGCACGCCGATGCAGCCGATCGCGAGCGTCTAACGACGAGCGGCGAAGCCCGTGGCTTCGGCCGCACACATGCCGCGGCCCTTCGGCGAGAGGCGCGCGAAATCTCCGAACCCGTAACAAACGCCTGGCGCGAACGGTTTCTTGCCCGGATCGCCGAACTGGTAACTTGACCTCCCTGTGCGCAGGCCACACCCTTGAGCGATGTTTCCGATCCGCGATCACAATCCGTCAGAGCGCACGCCTTGGGTGACCTACGCGCTCATCGCGATCAATGTCGCGGTGTTCCTAAGCTACTGGCCACTCTTTGAGAATCCGCGCGCACTCGCAGCGTATTTCGATACTTACGGGCTTGTGCCGCGCGATGCCTGGGGCGAGGAGTTGACCTTTGTTACCTCGATGTTCCTCCACGGCGGCTTGATGCATATCGGCGGCAACATGCTGTTTTTGTTTATCTTCGGCGACAACCTCGAAGATGAGATGGGTCACCTTGGGTTTCTCGGCTTCTACCTCGCCAGCGGCGTGGGAGCCGCCTTGTTTCAGGTGTTCTCAGAACCGGCCTCACCTATTCCCATGGTCGGTGCTTCTGGCGCTATCGCAGGTGTGATGGGGGGATATCTTCTGCTGTTCCCAAAAGCGCGCGTCGATATCTTGCTGTTCTTCATCATAATCATCCGCATCATCCCCGTGCCGGCGTGGATCATGCTTGGTCTCTGGTTTGCCCTCCAGCTCTTTAGTGGGATCAGCGCAACCCCCGGGTCTGGCGGTGTCGCCTATTGGGCCCATGCGGGGGGCTTCATCGTCGGGTTTGCACTGACAATCCCGTTTTTCGTCAAACGTGGCGGCACCGCCTTCTGGCGGCGCACCGAGGGCCACCCTCCCCACCCTGAGGCGCGCTACCGATATGCGCGCACGTCCGTTCCTCGCGCAGGCAGAAGATGAGCGCGATCAAGGCCGTATGCCACTGCGGCGCCGTTGAGCTTGAAGTCTCGCTCACCGATGGGCTTGCCACTGCACGGAGGTGCGATTGTTCATTCTGCGCCCGGCGCGGGGCCATTGCCGTTTCGGCTCCGCTTGATGGGCTGAAGGTTGTTCGCGGGGCCGATAAGTTGGCCCTCTACACGTGGGGAACACGTACGGCGCAACACTACTTCTGTTCAGTCTGCGGGATCTACACGCATCACCAAAGGCGCTCAAACCCCAATGAATACGGAGTGAACGTCGCAAACCTCGAAGGCGTGAATCCTCGCGATCTTGGTGACGTAGAATGGGCTGACGGGCGGAACCACCCGTCGGACCGCTAGCCTTCGCCGCGAATTACACGTGCAAAGGCTGGGAAAATATCGGGATTGGCAGCGATGAGGGCATCCCCGTCCACGAGCGGCGCGCCGGGCACGATGGGCTCCACAAACCCGCCGGCCTCGCGCACGATCAATACCCCTGCTGCGATATCCCAGGCGCTCAAGCCCCGCTCCCAAAAGCCATCGAACCGTCCGGCCGCAACGTAGGTGAGATCCAGCGCCGCGGCACCCCAACGGCGCACACCCGCCGAACCCGGCATCAGCCGCGCAAGATCCTGCAACATGTCAGGCAGGCCGCCGCGGGCACCAAATGGAATGCCCGTGGCAAACACGCATTCTGCCATGCGGCCACGGTCGGAAACCCGGATACGCGTGTCATTCATCCACGCGCCCTGCCCCTTTTCGGCGATGAACATCTCATCCTTAGCGGGATCGTACACGACGCCTGAAACGATCTCACCTTTGTGCTCAAGCGCGATCGAAATGGCCCAGTGTGGCATCCCGTGCAGAAAGTTCGTGGTGCCGTCGAGCGGATCCACGATCCAGCGGCGCGTGGGATCTTTCCCGTCCACACCGTCGCTCTCTTCGCCCAGCCAACCGTAGTTTGGGCGCGCCTCCATCAACATCTCGCGAATGATCTGCTCGGCCGCTATGTCAGCCCGGCTGACGAAATCACCGGCACTTTTGGACGCCACCTGCAGGTTCTCAACCTCGCGAAAATCCTTCACGAGGCTGCGTGCGGCCTTCCGCGCGGCCTTGATCATTACATTGAGATTGGCAGATCCCTGCATCTCTGCACTCCGGCTGACTGCGACGCGGCGCTATACGGCAGCGCTTCACAATTGCCAAGGCAGTCACGACAGTGGCCCGGGCGGCGGATCAAACGATGTAAGCCATTCAATCGCCAAATCGGTACGCGATCCTCGGAAATGCCGAATAACCGGGGCGAAGCTTTGGTTAGTAACCCGTTCGATATAGCGGTCGACCCCACGCGCAATCACCGGCTCAGAGGTAACCACAGCCTGTGGGGCCCGTTGGATATTTCGAAAGCGGCGGTCAAGGGCAACGCACCGAGCGATAAACTCAGGGTTCCACTCCAAAGGCTCAATCTCGGTAAAGTCCCAAAGAAACGGAAGATCACCGGGAAGAATCCCGCGCTCCTGCAATGTTGCATAGAGCGCATCGACTTCATCGAAGTCGAACCGCACGGTAACACGCAGCACAAGTACCCCGGCGCGAGGCTCGATTTCGTACGTGATAGGCACATCTTCCCCCAGATGCGCTTCGAGCACTACGGCCCCGGGCATGAACCAAAGCACGAATCACCCGGCTGAGACAACCTTTGATTGTGCTTCCCGGACTTGCAACTTCAAGGGTTCGGTTCGGGCGAGCCTGAGAAGATGCGCCATAAACGGCTTGGTCGTGTCATCACTGCGGGTGGCCGCGTAAAGACGGCGGGTGATGCCGCCCTTTTTGATCGGTCGGGTGACATAGTCAGAGTTCAGGCGAACTTCGCGCACCACCCAGTCGGGCAGAACAGCGACGCCGCGGTTTGATGCCACCAAAAGTAGGATTACTGCCGTCAGCTCAACCTGACGGATCGCAGCTGGCTCAACTTTCGCCGGCGTCAAAAGCTGGCTGAACACATCGAGCCGCGCGCGCTCCACGGGATAAGTAATAAGCGTTTCCCCGCGAAAATCGTTGGCCTCAACAAAGGCCCTATTCGCCAACGGATGCTGGGCTGCGGCCACGAACACGGGCTCGTAATCAAACAACGCCGTGAAATCAACGCCTTCGATATCTTCGGGGTCTGACGTCACCACCAGATCCACCTCTTCTCGCGTCAGCGCAGGGAGCGCCTCAAATGCAAGACCTGGCCGAATGTCTACGTCAACATCTGACCATCCTCGGCGAAAGGTCTCAAGAACGGGAAATAGCCACTCGAAACACGCATGACACTCGATAGCTATATGCAGCCGCCCCGATTTTCCGGCTTGAAGGCCCGCAAACTCATGCTCAAGAGCCTCGATCTCGGGCAGGATCTTCTCGGCCAGCGCAAGCAGCTTCTTCCCCGCCGCCGAAAGCCGTAGCGGTTTGGACCGCCTGACAAAAAGCTCAACCCCGGCCTGTCCCTCGATCCCCTTGATTTGATGGCTCAGCGCGCTTTGCGTGATATTGAGCTGATCGGCAGCGCGGGCCAAGCCACCCGTCTCATGGATCGCTCGGATCGTACGCAAGTGGCGGAACTCAATGTGCATGGCGCAAATGGCCTCATAAAGAAGTTGAGGATTATGAGTTTGTCTCACATGCCCCGCCGTGGGACAAGCGCACGACCCCGCCCAACAGGATCTGCCACATGCCCGCCCCCCGCTTGTCGTTTGAGTTCTTCCCGCCGCAATCGCTTGATGCCTCGTTCCGGCTTTGGGAAACGGTTCAAACGCTAGCACCGCTGGCGCCATCTTTCGTCTCAGTCACCTACGGTGCAGGCGGCACGACGCGCGATCTCACCCACGAAGCGGTCGCAACGATCGGGGCCAACTACGGCTTGAATGTTGCAGCGCATCTCACGTGCGTCGACGCGACCCGTGACGAAACGCTCGGCATCGCAGAGCGCTATGCCGCGGCTGGGGTGCGCGAAATCGTGGCGCTGCGGGGCGATCCGCCAAAAGGCCAAGGGCGCTTCACGCCGCATCCAAACGGGTTTGCCAACAGCTGCGAATTGATCGAGGCGCTTAAAAGCTCGGGGCAATTTCGAGTTATTGTCGGGGCCTATCCTGACCAGCACCCCGAGGCCGAGCATGACGCTGCCGATGTGGCTTGGCTAAAGCGTAAAGTACAGGCCGGTGCGGATACGGCGATAACGCAGTTTTTCTTCGAGGCTGACACGTATTTCCGCTTCCGTGATGCGTGCGAGAAAGCTGCGATCGATATCCCGATCATTCCCGGCATCCTCCCCATCGAAAACTGGCGGGGCGTTCAGAAATTCGCCAAGCGCTGTGGCGCACAGGTTCCCGCATGGATCGCAAACGCCTTCGAAGCTGCCGAACGAGACGGCCGTTCAGAGCTTCTCGCTACGGCAATCTGCACCGAGTTGTGCTCAGATCTGATCGAAGGCGGAGTGGAAGACCTGCACTTCTATACGCTCAACAAGCCGGGGCTGACCCGCGACGTTGCCCATGCGCTTGGCATCACGCCCGAGGTGACGTTGGAGAAAGTAGCCTGATCGGGGATAGACCGCAGCATGCGCGGATTCTAAACCCGGGAACATGCTTGATCCCCGAACGCATTCAGGACTTGCGCTGCTCAACGCCATGATCGAGGGCGCATTGCCGCCGCCGCCTATGGCCGACACGCTTGATTTTCGGTTAGTCCGCGCCGATCAGGGCGAAGTTGCCTTCCACGCCACCCCGACGCCCCGCGCGTTCAACCCGATGGGCGTTGTGCATGGCGGCTGGTATGGCGCGTTGCTCGATTCTGCGATGGGCTGCGCAGTGCAGTCCACGCTCCCGCCTGGGCGCCTCTACACAACACTCGAATACAAGGTGAACCTTACGCGCGCGATCCCGCCCGGAACCAAGGGGGAAGCGATTGGAACCGTTCAACATGCAGGCCGCACAACGGCCGTCGCTCGGGCCGAATTGCGCGGGCGCGAAGATGGCAAGCTGTACGCAACCGCCTCTACCACCTGCCTTATCTTCGATGCGCCCTAGGCCTGCGTGAACCGATTGCGCAAAACCTGCCTCACGATTCAGGGGAAATGCCATGCGCGCCGAACCGATCGAGCACGACGCCCCGGCGCAATCGTAAACGGGCCCTGAATCTTCTACCGAAACGCCTGCAGCCCGTTGCGCGTGGGCCGCTCCAACACCCGCAGCATCACAGGTCATCGCGGCTGGTGCTCGAAAATGTGGCCTTGCTGCTAAGGTCCGATCTGCGCCTTGCAATCGACGAGGGCCACGATGTGGGCCTCACGTGCGAATGCCCGGGGCGGGGCGTACCTGCTGCGCGTCTTCTTCCAAGCTGCCGCCCCAACTGCCAAACCATCGCCTCTTTGGCGGCCACACCACGGTCGGGTGGATCGCTTCGGAAGGATCGCGACCCACAGCGCGGCGGCTGCGCAGCACGAACAGCCGCCCCCACGCCCGCCAGGATCCAGACGAGGGCGCCTCGGCGTCCACGGGAAAGCGAGCGCGCCAACCCGCCGGCAGCGCCAAACCGCACGCCTCTGCCTTCTCCAGCATCCAAACCAACGGAATGTTGGAAAGCGGGCGCGCGTCGAGAAACCCCGAAAGCTGCCCGCCCACATCCCCGTGAGTGCCGCGAAACCAAACCTGTTCGACATGACCCGCAAAATCGCCGCTGGTTTCCCACAACACCGGCGCGAAGGCATCGCGCGTCTCGCTCAGCGCCAAGGCGTGGTAGCCATGCCTGATCGAAGGGCCCAATGCGTGATTGTGAAATTGGTGCGCCCGCTCCGCCCAGCGCCAGATCACCGGCGCACGGAAGCCAAGCGCCTTGACCGTATCCCATACCCCAACCATTTCGATCGGCGTCTCGCGATGGCAGCGTGCGGCGCGGAAGATACGCGCGGCGTTGCTCTGCGCACCTCGCTCGTAATAGCGATAGGCAAGACGGATATTACGCTCGGTCGCGTAGCGGGATTGCAAGAGCCCCACGCGATCAATCACCCCTGCGAGAGATCGCACGGCATAGGCTCCACGCGAATACCCCAGCAGGAAAATTCGGTCACCGGGGCGGTAGCGTGAGGCCAGTAGGCCATAAACGCGCCGAATCTGCCGATTGATCCCCCGCCCCTCGATAACGTCGAGCGTCGTGCGCCAATGCTGCCATTGGATGCCGGCCTCATAGCGCAGAGAGACGGTGCCGGGGGTCGATGCCTCCCGAATCAGCTTGTAGGCGATGCCCGCATGGGTTTCGTGGCCGTCGCGCAGGGACGACATGGTGCCGTCGATGATGATCACATGATCCCGCGGCCCACGGGCCGGCACTGCAACGGTTTGCTCGGCCCGGCCAAGCTTGGCCATCACCGCGCGGAAGGTGCTGCGGAGCGCCATCGATGTTATGCGCCCATCTCATGCATGGCGGCACTATCCCGCTGCGCACCGCTCACTGTCGAGCCACAAGGAGGTGACGGGGTGTTTCAGGCCAACCCATGTACCGTAACCCGAACAATACCGCCGTATCCGTTAAACCGTGTCACCGTTGCGGTGGAATAGGCACCCATACCCTCGAAGAGCACATAGTCGCCTGCCGTCGTGTCTGCAGGCATCGGAAGGGTATCAGGTAATCTATCCAAACTGTCACATGTTGGCCCGAAAACGATGCGCGGCTGAACGGGGCCCTGCCGCACGGAACCCTCGGGCGAAATCACCCGCATCCGCGCGACATTGCCCAAAATCGGGGCTTCGGCGAAGCCGCCATAGATGCCATCGTTCAGAAAAACCGATCCGTCTTCGCGGAGCGCCTTGATCCGGGTGGCAAGGGTAAAGGCATCGGCCACCATCGCCCGCCCCGGCTCGCATACCAGCTTTGGCGCGCCATGCCCGAACGCCGCGCTTACCGCCCCGGCGATCTCGGAGAAGATCGCCTCAAGATCTGGCATGGGGCCACCGCGATGGGCCGCAAAACCGCCACCAACGTTCAGGCGATTCAGCCGCACACCAGCGACCCGCGCCACGTTTGCGGCCTCAAAGATATAGGCACGCCACGCAGCCGGATCGGCGCATTGGGTGCCGGGATGAAAGGTCATCGACGGTATGAACCCCGCCGCGACGGCAGCCCTTAAAAGCTCCGCGCAGTGCGCCGGGTCCGCCCCGAACTTTGCGCCAAAGTCATAAGCCGCGCCCTTGATGGGCAGGCGCAGGCGCACCGCCACTTCAATGCCGTCCGGCAGTCCCGCTGCCATCAGCTTTTCCAGTTCGCCGCGATCGTCGAGCGCGTAGGACGCGACACCCATCCGCCGCGCAATCTCAAGCTCTGCGGGCGAGCGAACGGGGTTGTTGTAGTGAAGAACGGCGCCGCGCAACGCTGTGCGCACCCGCTCCATTTCTTGGGGTGAGGCCACGTCAAATGCCGTGAGCCCGGCGCCGACGAGGTTCTCGATTACTTCGATCGCATCATTGGCCTTTACAGCGTAGGTCACCAGCCCCGGAAACCCCGCGCGAAACCGCGCCGCTGTGGCCCGCAGTACCTTCGGTGAAAAGAAGAGAACCGGATGATCGGGGCGCTCCATACGCAGAAAATGCTCCGGTGCGGGCCAGATGGCAGGCTGACGGCTCATTGAATACTCCTTCGGGGCAGTCGCCAATGACCCGTCAAGTCTGGGCAAGTGATGCGACGATTACGCCGATCAATCCGATGCATTCTGACGATACAGCCGGCAGTATGAATGATATACTAGGCAGTATGGATGAACTGGATGAGAGGCTTGTGGCCGAACTCACAGCCAATGCGCGCCTTCCGGTGGCGACGCTGGCCAAGCGCCTTGGCGTGGCGCGATCGACGGTTCAGTTGCGCCTGGAACGACTTGAAACGTCAGGTGCAATCGCGGGGTACACCACGCGCCTCGGCGCCCCTGCCCGGCGCGGCGCAATCACGGCCACCGCCCTGATCCAGGTGGAACCAAGGGCGACAGCCGGCGTTCTTCAGCGCCTCAAGCCCTTGCGGCAGATCACCGAAGCTCACACCACGAGCGGCCGCTTCGACTTGATCCTACGCCTCACGGCCACCTCAACCGAAGAGCTTGATGCAACACTCGACACCATCGGCGCGCTGCCAGGTGTGCGCGGCTCAGAAAGCCTGATCCATCTCTCCACCAAGATCGATCGGGGCGCCTGACGCAAGCCGGGCCTACAGCGCGGCCAACAGCCAGGCCCCATACGCGCCTACTCGCGTCTTCCTACACCCTGGATCACCCGCAGATCAGCCCTTTCCGCCCTCTTGCACTGGCGTTACATAGTCGCCCTGAATTCTGGCATGGGCAGGGCCGTTATGGCGATGGACAAAACCTTTAATGCCGCCGAGGCAGAACCGCGTCTCTATGCGGGGTGGACGGAGGCGGGCGCCTTCCGAGCGGGCGCCAACGCCTCGCGCGATGAGACGTTTTCGATCATGATCCCGCCGCCCAACGTGACGGGCGCGCTGCACATGGGCCACGCCTTCAACAACACGCTGCAGGACATCCTGACGCGATGGCACCGGATGCGGGGGTTTGATACGCTTTGGCAGCCGGGGACGGACCATGCGGGGATCGCGACGCAGATGGTCGTCGAGCGCGAGCTGGCGAAAACCAACCGCCGCCGCACCGATTTCTCCCGCGACGAATTCCTCGAACTCGTTTGGCAGCAAAAACAGAAGTCGCGCGGCAACATCCGGGCACAGCTTGAACAGCTTGGTGCCTCTTGTGACTGGGATCGCGAGGCCTTCACCATGGCGGGCGCGCCGGGCGATCCCGAAGGCACGCCGGGCGGCCAGAACTTCCACGATGCCGTGATCCGCGTCTTCGTCGACATGTATGAGAAGGGCCTGATCTACCGCGGCAAGCGGCTGGTGAACTGGGACCCGCATTTTGAAACCGCGATCTCCGACCTCGAGGTGGAGAACACCGAGGTTGATGGCCACATGTGGCACTTCAAGTACCCGCTGGCGGGCGGGGAAACCTATGAATATGTCGAGAAGGATGAGGACGGGAACGTCACCCTGCGCGAGACGCGCGATTACATCTCGATTGCCACGTCGCGGCCCGAGACGATGCTGGGCGATGGCGCGGTCGCGGTGCATCCCTCGGATGAACGCTATGCCCCAATCGTCGGGAAACTCTGCGAAATCCCGGTTGGTCCGAAAGAGCATCGTCGCCTGATCCCGATCATCACCGATGAATACCCCGATCCCGAGTTCGGCTCGGGCGCGGTGAAGATCACGGGCGCGCATGACTTTAATGACTATGAGGTTGCCAAGCGCGGCGGCATCCCGATGTACCGGCTGATGGACACCAAGGGCGCGATGCGCGACGACGGCGCGCCATATGCGGAGGCGGCCGAAATCGCCCTGGCCGTCGCACGTGGCGAACAGACGCTGGGCGAGGCCGAGACCGACGCGCTGAACCTTGTGCCCGACGATCTGCGGGGGCTCGACCGGTTCGATGCGCGCAAACGCGTCGTCGAACAGATCACGTCTGAAGGCCTCGCGGTCATGGTCCCCGAGACCGACCCGCGTTTGGGAGCAAAAACCGCCCCGGCCCCCGAGCCGGGGCCTCTGGACGACGAAGAGGTCCCGGGTCAAGCCCGGGACGGGGTTGCTCGCGTTCCCTTTATTGAGCCGAAGAAGATCATGCAGCCCTTCGGCGATCGCTCAAAGGTCGTCATCGAACCGATGCTGACCGACCAGTGGTTTGTCGATGCCGAAAAGATCGTCGGCCCCGCCATCGACGCGGTAAAGGACGGCACAGTCGCGATCCTGCCGGAGCAGGACAAGAAGGTGTATTTCAACTGGCTCGACAATATCGAGCCCTGGTGCATCTCGCGCCAGCTCTGGTGGGGGCACCAGATTCCGGTTTGGTATGGGCCGCAAATGCGTGAAGACGATGAACTCTGGTCAACAGAAGATGGTTCGCGTGCTGATGGCTGGGTGACATTTTGTGCCGCGAACGAGGACGATGCTGCAAAAAAAGCGTCCGAATTCTACGGCAACTTCGAGCGATACACTGAAGCCGAGTACCGGTTTCATCCGGACCGCGACACGGCAATGCTTGAGGGTATCAAGACCCTTAATGACGATAAGATTATCCATCTTTACCGCGACCCCGACGTCCTCGACACCTGGTTCTCCTCCGGCCTTTGGCCTATCGGCACGCTGGGCTGGCCGGAGGATACCGAGGCGCTCCAGAAATACTTCCCCACCTCCGTCCTCGTCACCGGATTCGATATCATCTTCTTCTGGGTCGCCCGCATGATGATGATGCAATACGCCGTCGTCGATAAGCACCCGTTCGATACCGTCTATGTTCACGCCCTGGTCCGCGATGAGAAGGGCAAGAAGATGTCGAAATCGCTCGGCAACGTGCTCGATCCGCTCGATCTGGTGGATGAGTTCGGGGCCGATGCCGTGCGCTTCACGCTCACCTCCATGGCCGCCATGGGGCGCGATCTGAAGCTTTCGACAAGCCGCATCCAGGGCTACCGCAACTTCGGCACGAAGCTCTGGAACGCCTTCCGGTTTGCCGAGATGAACGGTGTCTTCGAGGGCCGGGCCCAAGCCGCCGCACCGCCCGCCGCGCAGCACACGGTCAATCGCTGGATCATCGGCGAAACCGCCCGCGTGCGCGAAGAGGTCGATACCGCGCTTGCCGCCTTCCGCTTCAACGATGCCGCCAACACGCTCTACGCCTTCGTCTGGGGCCGGGTGTGCGACTGGTATCTTGAGTTCTCCAAGCCGCTTTTCGCAAGCGAAAGCATCGAGATTACCGAGGAAACCCGTGCCACCATGGCCTGGGTGCTCGATCAGTGCCTGGTTCTTTTGCACCCGATCATGCCGTTCATCACTGAAGAGCTTTGGGGGCTGTCGGCAAAGCGCGCCAAGATGCTCGTTCACGCGGACTGGCCCACCTACACCCCCGCCGATCTGGTGGACGCCGCCGCCGAGGCCGAAATGCGCTGGGTGATCGCGATCATCGAGTCCGTGCGTTCCGTGCGGGGCGAGATGAACGTGCCCGCCGCCCTCCAGGTTGATCTCCTGCAGTTGGAGCTCGATGAGGCGGGCCAGGCGGCGTGGGAGAAGAACGCGGGTCTCATCCAGCGCCTTGCACGGATCAACTCGGTCACGCCCAGCGCCGAGGCCCCGAAAGGCGCGGCCACGATCACCGTGCCCGGCGGCACCTACTGCCTGCCGCTTGCAGACATCATCGATGTGGGCGCGGAACAGGCGCGCCTCTCCAAATCCCTCGAAAAGCTCGAAAAGGATTTGCGCGGCCTGCGTGGACGCCTTGGGAACCCCAAGTTCATCGAAAGTGCGCCCGAAGAGGTGGTGGAAGAAACGCGTGAGATGGCGGCGGAGAAGGAGGCAGAGGAAACCCGCCTCAAAACCGCCCTCGCCCGGCTTGCGGAGGTGGCGTGAGCCGCGATGCCCGGCCCCCGCTTCACCCCGCTTGTTGAAAGCCTGCCGGCTACCGTGCCCTTCGTGGGCCCGGAGGCACAGGAACGCGCGCGGGGCGCGCCCTTTGCCGCGCGGCTGGGCGCCAACGAAAGCGTTTTCGGGCCCTCGCCCAAGGCCATCGCAGCGATGACAGAGGCTGCGGGCCGCGCTTGGATGTATGGCGATCCCGAAAGCCACGATCTGCGCCATGCGCTTGCCGTACATCACGGCGTGGCTGCGGATGAGATCGTTGTGGGCGAAGGGATCGACGGGTTGTTGGGTTACCTTGCCCGCCTCACGCTGGATCCCGGCGACGTAGCTGTCACCTCCGATGGCGCCTATCCGACCTTCAACTACCATGTAGCGGGCTATGGCGGGCGGCTAGAAAAGGTGCCCTACCGGGCGGATTGCGAAGACCCGGACGGTCTCATCGCAAGGGCTCGGGCCACCGGCGCCAAGCTTATCTACCTTGCAAACCCGGACAATCCGATGGGCGGCTGGCATACAGCCGAAGCCGTGCAGTCCATGATCGCCGCACTCCCAGAAGGCACGCTTCTAGCCCTCGACGAAGCTTATATCGAGCTTGCGCCGGAGGGCACCGCACCGCACTTTGATACGTCTAACCCAAGGGTACTGCGGCTGCGCACCTTCTCAAAGGCCTACGGTCTCGCAGGGGCTCGCGTCGGCTATGCGATCGGGCATCGCGATGTGATCCGCGCTTTTGAGAAGATCCGCAATCACTTCGGCATGTCCCGCGTTTCGCAAGCCGGGGCCTTGGCCGCTCTCGCTGATACGGCGTGGCTGGCAGAGGTTCAGCTGCGCGTAGCCGAGGCCCGTGACCGGATCGCGAAAATCGCGCGCGCGAACGGGCTGGCGCCCCTCCCCTCCGCCACCAACTTCGTCGCAATCGATTGCGGGGCCGATGGCGCACGGGCACGAGCGCTTCTGGAACAGCTTGTTGCACTCGGCATCTTCGTTCGAATGCCCTTTGTCGCACCACAGGATCGTTGCATTCGCGTCAGCTGCGGCACCGTGGCTGATCTCGACGCGTTCGAAAAAGCCCTCCCCATCGCCCTTTCCGCGACATAATATCGCACTACCTTCTGGGCGTCGAAAGATGTCGGCCGGAAGGAGCCTTGCGATGTCGGAACAGGATATCTTGATCCATATGGGTGTGTTTGCGCTGATCCTAGCAGCGATCTGCACGTTGTTTCTCACGACCGGCCTTCCAGGCGTATTGGTTGGCGCATTCATCTTCGATCGCATTGTTCGCCGCTATGAAGTGGCCCGGAGCATGTCCACTGTGCCAGCCGAGATGCGCCACGGCCGGTAAAGCCCTCTTTACTTTTCTTTCGGGAGCAACCTGCTACCGTTTCAGGCATGCGTGGATCCCGCCCCAATCTCGGCGTTGCCGAAAACTACACGAGCGCCTTCCTCGTCAGCGCGTTTTTTTTGCTGATCGTAGTTCTTTTAGCCATATGGGCCGTCTGGGGCTTTCTTGCAGTTCTTTTTGTGGGCTTTATTGCGGAGCGTGCGCTTCGCATCGAAGCACGCCGCACGCGCCGCGAGTAGCTATCTAAGGCCGTGAGAGCACTTCTGCCGCCGCGCCCAACGCCCCTGAGCCATGCGGAATGTCACATGCCTTGAGCCCGGCCTCGATGGCGCCGAGCGCCCCCATAATCATATGGGCGTTCAGATGGCCCATATGCCCAATCCGAAACGCGCTATCACCCTCAGGATCCTCGGCGTCCGCCATCCCGATGGGCTTGCCGAGCGTAAGGTCGGCTGACTGCCGCACCCAGGTGCGTAACTTACGGGAATGCTCCGGTGACGTTCGAACGGTGGTTACTGCATGGCTTCGGATTTCCGGCTCAGCCACGTTGAGCCTAAGGGCGCCGGCCGCGGCCCAGGCCTCAACCGCCGCCCAAACCGCGCGCGCAATCCGCTCGTGCCGTGCCCAGACCGCCGCCAAACCCTCTTCTTCGATCATCGAAAGCGCCTCGCGCAGCCCGTAGAGGTGATGCGTCGGCGCCGTGCCGCAAAAGTATTGATAGAACGTTTCGGGCGCGACGCGGGGCCGCCAATCCCAGTACGAGGTCACGCAGTCGGCCGCCTCGCGGGCGGCGTTGGCGTGCGCGTTGAAATAAACGAAGGCCAGCCCGGGCGGCACCATCAAGCCTTTCTGGCACCCTGTCACCATCACGTCACAACCCCAAGCGTCCATCTCAAAAACATCGCAAGCAAGGCAGGCAATGCAATCAACCATCAAAAGCGCGGGGTGCCCGGCAGCATCGATCGCATCGCGCAACGCCGCGATGTCCGTGCGCACACTTGTTGCGGTATCCACCTGCACCGCCATTACGGCCTTGATCCGGGCCTCCCTATCGGCTGCGAGGCGCTCCTTGAGGCGTGCGGGATCGACGGCACTCTGTCGCCCGAAATCGAGCACTTCTACGCCCACCCCCATGCGCGCAGCCATCTCGCCCCAACCATGCGCGAAAGCGCCAGTGGCGCAGACGAGCGCCTGATCTCCACGGGAGAATACGTTGGAAATCGCGGCTTCCCACCCGGCATGACCATTGCCGATATAGATCGCACAAGCGCCTTCAGTGCGCGCGACGCCCTTCAGGCCCTCAACAAGCTCCGGAACCATGTCCACCAACTCGCCTTCATAGATGTTGGGCGCGGCCCGGTGCATTGCGCGCAAAACGCGATCCGGCATGACAGACGGGCCGGGAATGGCGAGGTAGTCGCGCCCTGTTGCGAGTGTCATTGGAATGCCTTGAAGTCGGTGCCGAAACACCGCATCTAGCGGGCGTCGCGCAACCGGTCAATTGCTGCCGCCTTGCCAGCGCAAGCTGCAGCGTCTAACCCGAAACGTCATGTCACATCCTGCGAGCCTTCGGTGAACCGTCCCTCTGAAGATCCACGCTACAGAGCGATCCCTCTGGTCCACCGGCTCTGGCGCGGCTACCTGCGTGAACACTGGCGCTGGCTTGGGGCTGCTGCCTTGCTCACCATCATCGATGGCTCGACGCTCGGCATACTCAGCTACACCCTTCAGCCTATCTTCGATGATGTTCTTGTCGGCGGCGATGGTGACGCAATCTGGTGGATTGCAGGAGCGGTTCTTGCCCTCTTTTGTGTACGCGCCGTTGCATCTGTGGGCCAGCAGATCATTCTCGCCCGCGTCGGCCAGTTGGCCTCCACCCGCATGCAGGCCGATCTGGTGACGCATCTGATGCGGCTTGATAGCCTGTTCTTCCACGACAACCCACCGGGCCAATTGATGGAGCGGGTTCAGGGCGATACTGGCGTCATTCAGAACGTGTGGCGCACCCTAATCCAAGGCGTGGCGCGCGATACAGTGGCGCTCATCTCTCTGGCCGTTGTCGCCATTTCAATCGATCCGGTTTGGACGTTGACGGCCCTGATTGGAGTGCCGGTTCTGGTGTTACCGGGCCTGATCCTCCAACGCTATATCCGGAAAAAAAGCCTTCTGATGCGGCAGCTTGCAGCGGAACGCTCAACTCGACTGAGTGAGATCTTCAACGGGATCGATCCCATCAAGCTAAACCGGCTTGAGAATTACCAGGAAAGCCGCTTTCGCCAAACGGTGAACCGGATCGTTCGCGAACAAATCAAAACTTCGGCCAGCGCCTCGATGCTGCCGGGCTTACTCGACGTGATGACGGGGGTTGGGTTTTTCGCGGTCATGGTCCTCGGGGGGCAAGACGTTCTTTCGGGCGAGAAAACCGTCGGTCAGTTCATGTCATTTTTCACCGCGATGGCGCTGGCGTTCCAGCCGATGCGGCGGCTTGCGGGCGTTGGCGCGCATCTGCAAAGCACCGCTGCCAGTCTAGAGCGGATCTACACCTTGTTCGATACAAGCGCGTCAATCGTCTCGCCGCCGTCTCCGGCCGTGACGCCGAGCGACACGCGCATTGAATTTGAGGCGGTGGGATTTGCATATGAGCGGCATCCCGTACTGCAAAAGGCAAGTTTCACAGCCGAGGCTGGGCAAACCACTGCGCTTGTCGGCGCGTCGGGTGCGGGCAAAAGCACCGTCTTCAAACTGCTATCGCGGCTCGTTGAGCGCGATCACGGGCGCATCACCATAGGCGGAACGCCAATCGAAGAAATAGAACTGGGTGAACTGCGTGGTCTCTTTTCGGTGGTGACACAGGATGCGCTGCTGTTCGATGAAACTGTGCGCGAAAATATCGTTCTGGGCCGGCCAGATGTCACCGATACCGAGATTTCGCAGGCCACCGATACGGCCAACCTCGGCGAGTTCGTCGCCTCGCAACCGGGCGGATTGGAAACGCGCGTCGGCCCGCGGGGCATGAGCCTGTCTGGTGGCCAGCGTCAACGCGTTGCAATCGCCCGCGCGGTGATGCGCAATGCGCCGATCCTTTTGCTTGATGAGGCAACGTCTTCTCTGGATGCGCAAAGCGAGGCGGCGGTGCAAGCCGCACTTGAGGCTCTTTCGCGGAATCGCACGACGCTCGTGATTGCCCACCGGCTTTCGACGATCCGGAACGCAAGCAAGATCGTAGTACTCGATCAGGGCCGCGTAGTGGATTCCGGCACACATGAGGAACTGCTTGCCCGGGGCGGGCGATACGCTGATCTTTATCGGCTTCAGTTCGCCGAGGAAGACTCGCGCGAAGCCTCGTAGCTCTTCGCCAAGCGCGCCGGGTCGGCCCCGCTGAAATATCGTAGCAACGTCACACCATTTCGTGCACCGCGGATGACCCACCCCTCCGCCTCGTAGCGCGAGGCCGAGGTTGAGGCGACCGTCGCAAGCGGCAGCAACCTACGGCGCAGCCGGCGCGCCAGCGCGACATCTTCCATCAGCGGCAACTCAGGGTAGCCACCCACGGCCTCAAGCTGGGCCTTGGAGATGACGAGCCCCTGATCGCCATAGGGCAATGCAAAGAGGCGCGCGCGCAGGTTGGCCCAGCCCGCGACGATTTGGGGCAAAAGCCCCGTCGCCCGAAACCGAAGCCGGAAATACCCGGCGCGGCCCGGATGCGCGGCAATATGGGCCAGCACCTCGGCGGCCCAGCCGGGAGCAAGCTCTGTGTCGGCATGAAGAATTAAAAGCCACTCGCCCCGCGATGCGGCAATGCCGCGCGCCACTTGCAGACCGCGCCCGCGTTTGCACTCGATCACTTCGGCCCCTGCGTCCAGCCCGATCGCACGAGTGTCGTCAGTGGAACCGCCGTCAGTGAGAGTGAGATCACGGATCAAGCCGGCATCAAGCCCTTCTATCAGTGAACGAAGGGTTCCCGGCAAGGCTTCAGCCGCGTTGAGCGTGGGAATGACAACCGACAGCGGCGCGGGCATGGTCGTGGTGTCCCTTTTCGCCTCTTCCTATATCTCTGGGGCAACACGCGGAAGGGCGGGATATGGACGAGCGCATAATACTGGCAATCGGCGGGGCAGATCGCGAAGCATTCCTCCAGGGCCTTGTCACGAATGATGTGTCCTTGGCAACGTCGGGCATTGTCTACGCGGCCCTCCTCACGCCACAAGGCAAATACCTCTCTGATTTCTTTCTGCGCGCGCAAGATGAAGAGATTCTTCTCGACGTGGCGGAAAGCCAGGCGCAAGCGCTCGCCCAGCGCCTTTCGATGTACAAGCTGAGGGCCGATGTCGCGATCACGGTCTCACCCCTCAAGGTGAGCATCGGAACTGGCCCTGCCCCAGCGGGAGCTGATCGAGATCCGCGGCACCCCGACCTGGGTTGGCGGTTGTATGGGGAGGCCGCCACGAGCGACGGCACCGATTATGACGCGATCCGTGTGGCGCACTGTATTCCGGCAGCCGGCGTCGAACTGATCTCAAACGACACGTTCGTCCTAGAGGCTGGGTTTGAGCGGCTCAACGGCGTAGATTTCCGTAAAGGTTGCTACGTAGGCCAGGAAGTGACCGCGCGGATGAAGCACAAGACGTCTCTTCGGAAGGGCTTTGCAACGGTAAACGTTGCGGGCGAGGCGCCCGTGGGCACTGAGATCACGTCAGAGGGCAAGCCCGCGGGCACTCTTTACACGCAAAGCGGCGGGCGCGGCATCGCGTATTTGCGATTTGACCGCGCAGAGGGGCCGATGCAGGCAGGTACGGCGGCTGTCACTTACCCCTAAGGGTCAGGCGCGTTCGGAGTATTCCATCGTTTCGGTGTTCACGACGATGGCTTCGCCCTCGCCAACAAACGGCGGAATCATCACGCGGACGCCATTGTCGAGCACGGCGGGTTTGAAACTGTTTGCCGCCGTCTGACCCTTCACCACCGGTTCCGTCTCCACAACGGTGCAGGTCACTTTCTGCGGCACCGTCGCATTCAGCGCCTCGCTATCGTAAAATTCGACGACGATCGTCATACCGTCCTGTAGGAACGGGCGCCGTTCCCCCAGAAGTTCGGCGGGAAGTTCGATTTGCTCGAAGGTTTCGCTATCCATGAAGACAAGGTTGCCGTCACTCTCATAGAGAAACTGCTGATCTTTCTGTTCCAGACGCACGCGTTCCACCTTGTCGGCAGACCGGAAGCGCTCGTTGAGCTTGGAGCCACTGCGCAGGTTACGAAGCTCTACCTGAGCAAAGGCACCGCCCTTGCCGGGCTTGACGTGATCAACCTTAACCGCGGCCCACAATCCGCCGTTATGTTCAAGAACGTTTCCGGCGCGAATCTCATTTCCGTTGATCTTCGGCATATGGCGAATCCATGGCAAAAGGTTGAACCAGAGGTGCGGTTTGCTATATCTAGCGAGTGTTTGGCTGGCAAGACGACTACATCCTGTTTGACATGCGGCTCAGATATGCATCAGGTGCATACCTGATATTCTCAAACAGGGCACCAGAATCGTCGTTAAACCCGCGATAAGAAGCGTCACGCCAAAACTGCAAGAGCAATAAAAAAGGACTCTCCCGTATGGTCGATTTTGTGGACGGCACAGCATTCAACAACGAACAGGGCAACCGTGCTCGGAAGCTTTTTGCTGCCGTGGTGTTGGCGGCGCTGGACGATGCAATTGCCGACGACAAGAAGTATGGCAACGGGCCCGAACAGATCGCCCGCTGGGCGCGCTCGCGTGACGGGCGCGAAGTGCTCACCTGTGCTGGGATCGACCCGAATGAACGTGTGGTGAGCGGGCTCATGGAATTTGTGGGCAAAGGCGTGCGTACGTCGGTTGCCCTTTCGCGCGAAGAAAGCGAACGTCGCCAAGCCGCCGAACAGGCGCAGGCGGCCTAGGTCGCCAAAGACGCCTCTACGACAAACGCGCCCCAACCGGGCGCGTTTTGCGTTTGAGGACATGCAGTTAGCTGCCGAAGACAAACACCCAGATGAACACTGGGGCAAACTGCAACGCCGCGCCCAATACAATAAGCCCGCGAGCCACGGGCCTTCGGAAACGTCTCCATAGAGCTAGGCACAAAACCAGGCACACCAGCATCTCAATAGGGCCAACGACGCCAGCATAGTGGCTCCTGTCC
>JBCCRC010000021.1:0-49243 GCA_039208375.1 Pseudomonadota bacterium
CTGCGCGCCCTTGAAGTGCCAATTGGTGACCATCGAGGGCCGTTACGATGCCCGAGGTTTCTCCTGGCAGGTTCAGAAAAATCGCGGTTGTGGAGCTGCCATATTGCGCGCCGTAGTAAATTGCCGCGAGCATTATGAGCGCGCCTGCCGGATCAAGCGTGTAGGTGAGCGGCAGAAGCAAGGCGAGTGTTGCCGCTGGGCCGATGCCCGGCAGCACGCCGGTTGCCGTACCGACGAGTGCACCGGTAAAGCAGAGCATCAGGTTTTGAATTGTCAGAATCGCGCCAAGTTCGCCAATCCAAGCAGTTCCGTCGGGCATCTAAAATCCTGGCGGCCAGAGCCGCGCGCCCGGCGGCAGCAACGTCAGCCCGACAGCCAACGCGGCCCCCGCACCCGATAGGGCCGATAGAGTATTGGGCGTCCAACCACGTTCCCCTGCGCCCAAACTCACGACGCAGGCAGTAAGCGCGCAGGCAGCCACCATGCCCACTACCGGCATCGCTATCGCAAAGGCCACCACTCCAGAGAGAAGCCCAAGCCCGGGCAAGAGCGATGGCGCCTCGCCTGTCACGCGCGCTGCATCGTGAGCTGGCGCATGCTGAAGCAGCGCAACCACAAACCAAATCACTGACATGAAAATGGCGGCGGCTGATAGCCAACGAGCAAACAGCCCGGGCCCGATCCGACCATCAAGCCACGCAGGTTGCGTTAGAGCTAGAGCAAACATGAGTGCGCCAAGGAACCCGATGAAGACCGGCGCGGCTAGCTCAGCAGACCAGTACGATTGAAGATGAAGTCGCCGGATCATGCCTATCTCTGCCTGAACGAGTTTTGCTCTGCAACGATAGCAAAAAACAGTGAAACAGCTACCGAAAATTCTTGATTAAATTAGTCGGACAATAGGTATAGTGATACGCAGCGCCCGGTGGACGCGTTCGCTTAAGTCTTTTCAACACGGAGAAATTCTATGATTACCAGACGCTCACTTCTAGGCACGGCCATGGCGGCGCCGTTCGTTAGCCTATTGCCCCAATCCGCGCGCGCGATGGGATGGCCGAGCGACGGGCCCATCAGGCTCATCGTCGCTTCAGGCGCCGGCGGTAATGCCGATGTCGTGGCCCGCTTGGTTGCCGAGCAACTTGAGGAGTCACTCAGCCAGTCAATCGTTGTGGAAAACCTGTCCTCCGCTTCGGGCATGCAGGGAACGGAAGCCGTGAGCAATGCAGATCCCGATGGGTATACTCTTTTGGTCGGCACCTCCTCGCAACTTGTTCACAACATTGCGCTCTTTGAGCCACTGCCCGTCGACATCACCAATACTCTGCGCGGGGTGGCGCTGATGAATGAGGTGCCGATGGTAATGCTCGTCAACAATGACGAAGAGTCCGCAAACCTCGAAGAGTTCATCGAAAAACTGCGCGCCGATCCCGCCGCCTATCAATACGGGTCGGGCCCGGCAGGTACGACGACGCACATCACCGGCGCGTTGTTCCTGTCCCAGCTTGGCATCGACGTCACACATGTGCCGTACCCGAAAAGCGGCGAGGCTCTGCGCGATACCATCGCAGGCCGCTTGACCTTCCAATTCATTCCGGCGCTAAGCGGTGTTCCGCAGATCCGCGACGGAGCTGTGAAAAGCCTTGGCGTTGCTGCGCCCGAGAGGCTTGCAGCGATGCCAGACCTGCCCACGATCTCGGAGGCGGGACTGGACGGTTTTGTTTCGCAGACATGGAACAGTTTCGCTGCACCAGCGGGCACGCCGGATGAAATTGTCAACCGCTTGAACGAAGCGGTAAATGCCATCGTTCAATCCGATGCCGTCAAGACGCAACTCACGGATTTAGGCGCACTCGTGCCCGCAGCGATGACACCGGCGGAAGTTGATGCGTACTACGCCAATCAACGCGATATCTGGATCCCGGTCGTCCGTGATACCGGAGTTCGGCGCACGACGGGCTGACTATACTGTCGCGAAGGCCGGGTGCTGCCAGTGCCCGGCCGATACGCACATGCACAATTCGAGACAGTCTGCTTGAAGAGCCGACCGAAGCTTTAATTCAACTCGCGTGAACCACGAGCTATCCCGCAGCTCGGATTGGCGCAACGAGCGCCTCGGCTGTGATTGATGTGATCAAAACGCGACGTGCTAGAAATATGCACATTCAGGGATAGCAGACTGCACGGACTGGGTCTGCGCGCGATTTTGGTGAACTAAGTCCCACCCGTCAGGGCGATTAACACTCGGCACAGTCTTCTTCGGCTCCCTCGTGGGTCGATTCAACTGCGAGTTCCCAGGCGATCAGAGCACAGTCGTTGCTCGCGTTCTGCCCGAGTTGAAATGGCGCAGAGCAAGGCACCCTGCCCTACAGCCCCCACCGGCTACATTCCCGTAAGTTGCAGCAACAGTCAGAAGTGACGCAAAACCCGAACTCTCTTAACCTGAGGCAGAGAAAAGCAATGAGGTCCGGCGCTTGATCATTACAAAACCCGTAAAAGCCCTGTCGGATCAACGAGTGTCACGCCAGTCTAGATCGGGATACAGCGGGCATATCTCACAACCGACAAACGTTGCACCACTGGATTTCGACCCAAACTGCCCGGTGCAATCGTCTTGATTGGAGCGGCGTATGAATTCAATTCTCAACCCGCGTCAGTGAATGTCGGCACATCGACATCCCCGGTTATGATCGCAATTCGTTCAAGCGCGGCAAGAAAGGCCCGGCAAGAGCCGCCATCACATAAGAGAAGAGCGTTCGCGTACGCGTCGCTCTGCCGGCGCAGACGAACGGCTTGGAAGGCACTGATAAGGCGGTGCTCGTCCTCTGTGACAACTGCGCCTTCAGAACAGTGCAGGGCAATTCGAATGGCAGCAGGATCCAGACGTGCCCGTTGCATTTCGCTCACCGCAATCAGAATGGCGTTCGCGATTGTTGCTCCAAACGGCGCTGGGAAGGCTAGTTCGGCGCGGCGAAATGCCTCGACCCATGCAAGGCTCTCCGGAACTGTCAAAGCAATGATAAATCGTCGAGCCGTATCTAAAAAATGCTTCTCAAAGGGCCCCAGGGCCAGTTCGTCGAAAGGTTGCCCGAGACTAGTTTGGGCTTTACCGCCGGGGCCATCCAGCTCTGGTTCGGTCATGCCAATACCTTCGAGATGTGCGTGCAAGAAGAGAGCCTAGCTTGCGCTCACACATGGCTGGACGACTTACTCCGACAAAATTACTCGGAAAATGTCAAGTCAGGCTATGCAACCTTGTGCCGCAGCACATTCTCTGTTTCGATCGCCCCGTTAGCCAGGGGTTCCCAGCCGATGCATGTTTCACCGTCAGCGGAGCACCGGCATGTCGGACCCAGACCAAGCCTCGGATTACATCCTTCAGATCAAGAACCTTAGCATTGCCCTCCCGCGCGGTGCGGATCGCAAATATGCTGTTGAGGACGTGTCGCTGAACCTCAAGCGCGGAGAAATTCTGTGTGTTGTAGGGGAAAGCGGGTCCGGCAAATCGGTCATGACCAGTGCGATCATGGCCGACGTTCCCGGTCGGCTGCAGGTGACCTCGGGCGAAGTTCTGTTCAATGGCAATGATGTTTTGAAGTTGCCGCAAGACGAACTCAATAAGCTCCGCGGGGCGCGGATCTCGATGATATATCAAGAACCGATGGCCGCGCTAAACCCAGCTATGAAAATCGGGATGCAAGTCGACGAAGTATTTGCTCTGCACCGCCCGGAAATTGCGACCGATGCCAGACGCGGTGAAACTCTGAAGCTTCTTGAGCAGATGAAGCTGCCGACACCGGAGCGTATCTATGACAGCTATCCTCACCAGGTCTCCGGCGGCCAATGCCAACGGATCGTTATCGCGATGGCACTGGCCTGCAAGCCCGATGTTCTGATTGCTGACGAACCGACCACTGCGCTTGATGTGACAACGCAGAAAGAGATTCTCAATCTGATTAACGAGTTGAAAGACGTCTATGACAATGCGACGATCTTTATCACCCACGACTTCGGAGTCGTGGCCGATGTCGCCGACCGCGTTGCAGTGATGTGCTGGGGCAGGGTCGTCGAGGAGGGGCGCAAGGAAGACATTTTGATGCGCCCCCAGCAGGATTACACCAAGCTTCTTGTTGACGCGATGCCGCTACTCGAGACCACGCGCTCGCCCGACCTTGCGCGCAACGATGCCCCCATGGTTGAGGTTAAGAGCCTACACAAGATCTACGGCGCCAAAGACAAACAGGTTCACGCACTCAACGATGCGAGCTTCGTGCTGCGCAGCGGGGAGACATTGGGCGTCGTGGGCGAAAGTGGATCAGGCAAATCGACTTTGGCCAAGGCGCTGATCCGGCTTGTGGAACCGAGTTCCGGTGCCGTGATGATCAACGACGAAGACTTCCTGGGCTTGAGGGATCAAGACCTTGTGGCAGCCCGCAAACACATCCAGATGATTTTTCAGGATCCTTACGGATCTCTCAATCCGTCCCAGTCCGTCGGTTACATGGTTACGCGCGGTCTTCATTTGCAGGGGGTCGGCGCGGCCGATGCAAAGCAGCGGGCTTTGGAACTGCTTGAACGGGTCGGCCTCAAGGAAGAAGCCTTCTACCGAAAACCCCGCAACTTCTCAGGCGGTCAACGCCAGCGCATCGGCATAGCGCGCGCCCTGTCCATGGAACCCGACGTCGTGATCGCCGACGAATCCGTATCGGCCCTTGATCTATCTATCCAAAAGCAGGTGCTTCGCTTGATGAACGACCTGCAGGCGCAATACCGCATGGCGATCATCTTTATCACGCACGACCTTCGCGTTGCCGCGCAAATCTCCGACTACATTACCGTGATGGAAAAGGGGATTATGGTTGAGTTCGGACCCGCCAAAGACGTGTTCAACGCACCGAAACACGACTACACCAAGCGCCTTCTCGATGCCGCGCCCGGGCGCGACTGGCATCCGCCACGGTTATCGCGGGAAGAGGCGGACCGGATCGCGGCATCCATCGAACGGGTTTAAGACTCACTCGGGGAGAGGCCGGCACTGGCAGCGTGTTCGCGCGGCCATGGCGGCGGGTTAGTGGATAACTGAAGCTGAGTGAACTTCAACAATAGCGGGTTGTAGCCCCCGAAAGCCTGAAAACGGCGCCACAAGCCGTTGACGCCGCTGGATGCAACGCTGGCCATCGTTATTCCATATGCGGGGTGCCGAGGTAGGTAACGGCGATGGCAGCAATGACCACTAAGGCCAGAGCAATCACAATTGCGGCGAGGCGCGAGGGAGAAGTTGGCGGCATCTTCGTACGTACCCTGGCTGAGCTAACAAAACGCAAAAGTGCACGCCGAAGGGCCGCATGATCCGCAGTGTCCACGCACACGAGGCATCAGGAGCAACCCATGAACCCAGCTCGCTCAGCCCGCGATGAAAATCCCGAAGTGGGACGTACCGCGCGCCTCGCGGTGATCGACGGTATGGAGTTTGAGGGAGGCACCAAATCCGACCTGCGCGCGCAATTTTCAAACGCGTCTGATCTAAAGGCGTAGCCAGCGTGTAATCTCGAGCACCGCACTGCGATCGCCTGCAACGATTACCGAGACTGCCTCGCCTGTTTGCAGCGACTTGAAACCGCCCTCTTCCACCTGCTCATGATGAATGAAGTAGTCCTGCGGATCACCGAAGACATTCACGAAGCCGTAGCCACTTTCTTCGGAGAACCATTTCACGCGGGCAGGCTGGTGCGCACCGAGCGTTACAGAACTTGGGTCTGGGCAAGAAATCGCTTCGTCGTAATCATGCGCGCCCATGCCAACCTCAAGGAGTGCCGTCGCGCGGCGACCCTTGAGCGTTTCGGCTGCGCGTACGCGAACGTGCATTCCCGTGGCGATAGAGCTTTGCCCGTAAGCTTGGACCACACTTTCATGCAGTAAGATGTCTGTCGCGGTTTCGTCGCATACGACGAACCCAAAGCCACGCTTTTCGTCGAACCAGCGCACTCTGCCAGTGGTTTCGACACCAAGATGCTCAAGCGCTGTGTAGCTTCCGTCCATGTTTCACACTCACTCAGATACTGTTCAAGTCACATGCGCGCCTCACTTTTCAGCTCTACGTCGCTGAAAGGCTGGTGGGTCGCGCACTAGGCATTTGCTTGCGCCGTGCACATGGCATCGCCAATTGGTTGCCTGCAAGGAGCGCACCGGATTTTGGACCATCGTTTCCCGATGGTCGGGCCGGCACAAAGCCGGCCCTTAACCGATCCGCCAGATAGAGAACGCTAGGCCAGTTCGGCCGAAACGTCCTGAAGAAAGTCCAGAAGGCTATCAACGCTTACCGCTTCGGGGTTCACGTTGTTGTTGGCGAAGTAACGCAGGAAGATGTCACGCGTTTCGCCATCCATGCCTTCGTGCAAGCCCATGGACCACGTCGGGAAGATACGCTCTCGCACATCCTGGCACGAGATCAGGATAATGTTGATATGCCGCGGGTCAGCGGCAATCCGGTGGTAGATTGAACTCACCTCGGCGCGGCCCCCTTCGAGAACCTGCAGAAAGTAGTTTCCGTTGAAGTGAAGAATGCCGGTGACATTCATCGGGGCGTTGTTGCGCTGACAGGTTGCCATGAGCTCTTGCATATTCATGCTCATCGACGGGTTGCGCTGACTGTAATAGACAAGGCGTGTGAGGATCATGGTCAGTACTCCAGTTTATCTAGCAGATCAGGTGTTTCGCTTAGCGGAATGCGTCGGCGTGAATGGTATCGGGCGATCATCAGCCCCATGATGAGTTGGCGCCGCGTAGTTCGTGGATCTGTGAGATCCTTTCCCCGGCAGAGCGCGGGGTTCGAACGACTGCCTTACCCTCTGCGCGCCGCTTCTTCTGGCGCTGGTGATTGATCTCGGTTTGCGCTTTTGAAAGGTCGCTCCGCGCCTGATAGATCCGGCGGTTGGCCGTCGTCAGTTCCGACGCATAAGCGGCCTCCAGCCGGGCGCGTTCGCCGCGGACCGCGGTGCGGTGCGCCTTGTGAAAGGCGAGCAGAACCAGCACGAAGAAAGCCAAAACAAGGCCATCGGGCACAGGCACGTCGAAGGCAAGAAAGCGTGTGGTCAAAGCCGAGAGATCGATGCGCCCCACCATTTCGACAAACGCGTTGAGATCGATTTGATCTAGAAAATCCATACCTTTACCTTTCTTTTACCGAACGACGAATTCCACGAGGGCGTCGTCCGCCTTCATGCTTTGCGCGCCGCTAGGCCCGAACGTGCTGTCGACCATTGCAAGATCGAGGTTCCAACCGGAGCGGTCCCAATGCACACGAAGATCCGCCAGGCCGCTGCCGAAAAGCTCAAGGCTGCCAGCGATCTGAAGCCGCGCGTCCTGGCAATCCAGTGTGCTTTGCACGAGGGCCGCAAGGGCGCCCTTTTGTTCTTCAAGCGGCTCGTCAACATCCATCAGATTGGACAGTCCGAGGATGTTGCGTTCCACCTCTGCGATACAGCTCGGGCCAGTAACGGGCTCAAACACAGTAGAAACCCGCACAACTTCCGCAGGAGGTGCCAGCTGGGATGACGGCGCAGTTGATGAACCGGTATCGACCTCGCGAGCATCCACATTGGCAATGGTGTTCAAACCGGGCGATGGAACGGCAGCTCCCGTTTCGCTTGCCAGGTCTGAAAACCCTCTTGCAGCGCCATCGGAAAGACTGGCCAATGCACCGGACGAGTTGGGCACCTGCTCGTTTGCAAGCTCTGCCGTTGTGACCGTACCAGCGGGGCGGGAGGTGGCGCCGCTTCCAGCGATCACTCCGTAGCCAGCGAGGCCTGCAGCGGACAGGAGGCCGATTGCGGTGTAGACCCAAGGGGTGCCGAATGAGGCGCTCTTGGTAGCCTTGGCGAGCCGCTGGGCCCGCGCGAGCGGAACGCCTGCACGCTGGGCGGCGGCAGTCTTTGTCACGTGCTTACCCGACATCACGCGCGCCGCTGGAACTTGTAGAGAATGTTACCATTGCTTGACGCCATTTTCTTGACGTCGATGTTCAGGCCCTCGGCAACCTCTTGGAGCATTCTCTCATTATCTGCGAGAGAAACGGGCGACTGTTCGTCCGACATAATGACATCGAGACCAAGCTCGATGACCAACTGCTGCAGGACGCCGTGGAAGCGATGCGAGTAAACGATCATGTTGGTTTTTGCCCAAGTTACTGCGTTACGTTGGGCGTGGGATAAAAATCGAGCGTGTCGAGATTAAGGTTAATCTACGGCTAATTCTAACTTTATGAGGGAATTCTTATGTTAGGGTGCAGAGAAAACCCACATTTTACGATTTTTTTTGACGCACAGGCCGAGAGATGCCAGAGGATCCCGGCTGCATCGCGCGTAGCTTCAGCTCAGACAGGGCGCTGTATCGCAATATAGTGAGTGATCTCGCCCGAAGGAGCTCGCACAGGACGCAGATCACACTCATGCAGAAAACACGTGTTGTCTTTTCGATAGTTTGTAATCCGAACTTTTCCGGGCGCGCCCGTCTTTAGAAGGTGCCGAAAGAGCGCGATGGCGTCTGGCTCTGTCTCAGGGCCCTGGAGGAACGAGAGATTGCGCCCGATGGCTTCGTCCGGGCGGTAGCCCGTATGGCTTTCGAAGGCGCTTGAAACGTAAAGAACTCGATTGCCGTTACTCGCATCGCAAACGACGGCGGACTGCTCGACGAACTGCGCCTGCTCGGATGGAGCCACGCTATGTTCAACGAACAAATCAAAGGGGTTTTTTGCGGATACTTGCGTCATTCACTCTTTGCGTGGGCGGTCTCGATGGCTTCGACAAGCTGAACCAGCCGCTTCTTTTCGTTCGTGTCGTTAAGCTTCACGAATGCTCCAACCAAGCGCGCCAGTAGGTCCGCTTCAGATACCTCCTGCGTATCATTGGCGGGCATCTGCGGCTCGGGCGGGCTTTGCGGATCATCCGGCAGCAGTGCCGCAAGTGGCACCCCATATGTCTCTGCCAGCTTGATCAGCGTGGTTAGACTGCATTTGCTCTGCGCATCCTCATACTTCTGATATTGTTGGGGGCTGACGCTTACGATTTCAGCGACATCCGCCTGGGTTAGCCCATGCTGCTTTCGCAGCTCCCGCATGCGGTGTCCGACATACTTGTAGGCTTCGGAATGTGATCCCTTAGGTCTGTACTCGCCATCCTCTACGGCAGCGAGCTTCGCCGGGCCGCTTCGCAATGACTTCCTCATATTCATTGTCTTACTCCTATCTTCTGAGACGTTACACGCGCCAACTTGCAGCCCCTAATACTCAGAAACCGAGAAGTGTTAATAAGTCACACCTCTCGGAAGATATCCGCCAAAAAAAATCTGACGGTCTTCTGTGATTGATGACAGTGAAATCTCACGAGATCATCAATTATGGGTAGAATTGTTGCTACAAAACTCTATCAAAAATACTTGTGTGCCGGATTATGGCCCGCACACACCCTGCACTATAAGAATAGTCTCGGGTTTTGGAACACCGGCGCTCACAGTAGGCGGAGAGCGTCATCAATTCGTGAAGCAAAAACCGAGAATTCGGCCCCAATCAGCCATCAATCCGCCTAAATCGCTCGCAAAAAACCGCTCTGATCGAGAGAGAAATCTCATAAAAAGAGAGTGCGCTATGACCAGTATAGACCCGTCGGCCCAAACCGAGGACAGCGTCTTTGACGAGCTTGAGCCCGGTACGACCCTTATGCACGGCCAGTTCACGATCAAGGATTACCTGAACTCAGGTGGCTTCGGCATCACCTATCTGGCAACAGACAGCCTCGATCGTACCGTCGTCATCAAGGAATGCTTCCCGAGCACCTTGTGCCGCCGCAGCCGGATGATGGTGCAGGCGCGGTCAAAATCCTTTCAAGAAGAGTTGCGCTGGATCATCCGCCTTTTCACTAGAGAAGCGCGCGCGCTTGCAAAACTAAAGCACCCCTACATCGTTGGCGTGCATCAGGTATTTGAAGACAATAACACCGCCTACATGGCGCTCGACTTCGTGCGCGGCAACGACCTTCTCACACTGATCGAAGGCAAGGCAAACCCGCTGACCACAGATGAAGTGCGGACGCTGCTGAAGAAGACGCTGAAGGCAATCGGGTTTGTCCATGACGCCGGTATGCTTCATCGCGATATCTCGCCGGACAATATCATCCTAAACGAAAGCAACGATCCGGTACTGATCGACTTTGGCGCTGCGCGCGAACAGGCCACCAAGGAAACGCGGGCGCTGTCGGCCCTGCGCGTTGTGAAGGAAGGGTATTCGCCGCAGGAATTCTACGTGGCAGGAAGTGATCAGGGCCCGTCGAGCGACCTCTATTCACTTGCGGCGAGTTTCTACCAGGTCATTACGGGAGACATTCCGCCTGACAGCCAGATCCGGCTCGCGGCCCACGTCGCCGGCAAGCCAGATCCTTACATCCCCCTCGCGCAGAAAACCGATGCATACGACGCTCACTTCTGCAACGCGCTTGATCGCGCGATGGCAGTTCTTCCTGTCGAGCGTGTGCAAAGCGCCGAGGAATGGCTGCAGTTGATCGCTGAAGAGGGCCGGCCCATTTCCGGCAACACGTATCCGACAACCGCACCAGCGCCCACTACCGGTGAGCCCCAACCGCTTGCGCCCCCGGCGCCGAGCACCACAGGGGGAATGCCGAAGCGCACGTCGCGCGCGCGCAACGCGGTGCTGGTGTTAGCCTGCTCTGTTGTGGGCCTCGTGGCGGCCGGAGGCGCCGCCGTCACAGTGTTGACCAATACACAGGTCGGCCCCGGGGAGTTTTTTGCGCGCTCATCGCCGGAGGTTTCTGCCAATCCCGCGCCAGCAGATGAGCAATCGCATTCGTTCATCGAAACCCGCGGCACTGAAGAAGGGTCCCACCGCCCCATCGCACTCCCACATATCGCGGCGCCTAGAGCGCCAATTGAGATGGTGCGGGAACTGGACACCGCCGGTGGGACAACTCAGACGATCGCCAGCGGCTGGAGCGTCTCGTTGCCGTTCAAAACTGTGTCTCCAGAGTCGCTCATCATTTCAGAAACGGAAGACGGGGCGCCCGCTAGCCTTACACCGGGATGGCGCCTTGTTGCGATAAATGGCGAAGCCGTCACGTCATATCGGGATGCCCTGGTACGGGCACGCGCCGGCCAACCCGCGCCGGGGGCGCATAGTGTAGAAGTGGGCCTTGTTCTTGCAGATCCAGAGGGTGGTCAGCTCACCGAGCTTACCCTCCCGCTTCCCATTGTTCATGAAACCAAACTGGCCAATGGCCTGATCTTCACGTCCCGCCGAGTTGATGGCACATGGACAACGGTCGTGGCTGATGTTCCAGAGCACTCGACCGGTTTGCGGAGCGGCGACGTGCTGGTTGCGCTTTTGCCGACCAAAGAACCGATTGCCGATGGCACCTCGTTCAATGAACTGCTGACCCGTGAAATCGACGCCGGCCGCAGCGAGCTTCAAGTCGCAATCCGTCGCAACGGATCGATGTGGATCGAGACGATGCCCGTTACCAATCCAGCCGGCTGAGGCCTGGTTAGCAAGTAGGAGAAGAAAATGCGTTTCTTTCAACGACAGGCCAAGCGGTCGCAGCCCAACGAACAGCTTGATGCCATGCCCGATCCGTTCGAGAAGCTGGGCGGTGCGGGGCGGCCAACGGAGATGCCTCTTGAGTTGCATCAGCAGCCGCTGGCTCCCCAACCGCAAAACCCCAACGCGCAACCGATGCAAACTGCTATCTCTCGGCCGGTGTCGATCGGCGTTGCTGATCCAGTAGACGCAAAGCCGCGGCGCCGGGTAAATGCAGGGAAAACCCGACTTATCGGGTTTGATACCTCCGATGGGCGTCTCGACATCTTTTCGGAAGAAAAGAAGAAATCGAGCAAGTCGCGCCATTTCAAACCAATCGGCTGGATCGTTGTCGTTGACGGGCCGGGTTGCGGCAATTCCTTCGCGCTGAGCGGCGGCCTTTCCACCATCGGCCGCGGGGAAGACCAGACAGTCGCACTGGCGTTTGGCGACACGGCCATCTCTCGCGATAATCATGCCGCAGTTGCCTATGAGGCCGAAACCGGCGAGTTCCTTCTAGGTCACGGGGGCAAGGCCAATCTCGTTCGCCTGAACGGCAAGCCGCTTGTTTCAACCGAGCAGATTGAGAACGGCGCCGAGATACAGATCGGCGAAACCACGCTTCGCTTTGTCGCGTTCTGCGACGCGGAGTTCAACTGGAACAAGCTGAGCAAGAAGGACGAAGCGGATGTGGCGTTCATCTAGGGCTCTGTTTGACGTGGCAACGGCCGTTGATTGCGGGGATCGAGACAATCAAGAAGATGCAGTCGTGGCCGATTTTCCAATTGGGGAAACCTGCGGCCTTGCCGTGTTGGCCGATGGTATGGGTGGGCACGGCAATGGCGACATCGCAAGTTCGATCGTGGCCACTGAAGTGTTTGCAGAATTGCGCGTCCGCCGGCGCGCCTTTACGGGACGCGAAAGCGAAATCTCGAACCACCTTCGGCAAGCCGCCGATGAGGCCAACTCGGCCCTGCAACTTCATGTAGAGGCAAACCCGAAGGCGCGCGGTATGGGCACCACACTTATTGCCACGGTGCTCGCTGGGCCGCACCTTTACTGGCTATCGGTTGGGGATTCACCGCTTTATCTTTACCGAAAGGGAGAGATTGAGCGCCTCAACGAAGATCACTCGATGGCGCCGCATATCGATGCGATGGTGGCGTCCGGCCAACTGAGCGTGGAGCTTGCCGAAAACCATCCAGAACGTAACACGCTGACCTCTGCAATCTCAGGCGAAAAGATCGCGCGGATCGATTGCCCGGAGAAACCATTTGCGCTTCAGGAAAGCGATATCCTGATCGTATCTAGCGACGGCCTTCAATCGCTGCGTGACGGAGAGATCAATCGCATTCTGCGCCGCAATCGAAAACGCTCGAGCGCGGAGATTGCTGAAGAGCTTCTAGATGCCGTCGAAGCTCTCAAGATGCCCGGGCAGGACAATACCTCCGTCACGGTTATCAAGATGCTGTCCGGTGCCGCGGCAGTGCCTGAGCCCGTGGCCATCCCAGAAGAATGGGTCAGCGTTAGGGCAAAGCCCGCGGAGGGCGAGGCAACCGAGATCTTCGATGCCGTTGAACTTGACGAAAGCCCCATCGCGCTTCCCAAACGGGCTGTGGGGTAGTGCCATGGCTGACGAAATCGATCTGAAAGGCATCATCGAACGGCTGCGCGAGGCAGAGGCGGGCGGTGTTTTCCAAGGGGATACGGCCAGGCTTGCCGCCGCCTGTATTGAGCGCGCCGGCCGCACCCTTCGCGTGGCTATCGTGGGCGGCGATCTGGATGCGGCGACCCGAGTTACCAACTTTTTTGCCGGTCACAGGGCGCTCCCCGTCGATGTTGGCCTTACGGTGATGGCGCGGCTTTTCCATGCCGAAGCCGAGCGCCTTACTGCCGCGATTGGGGAGAGCAAGAAAAAGGCCTATCCCATCGCGGAGCGCTTCGATGTGCTGGCGCTGCACCCCGATATCGTTTCAATTGGCATGCCCCTGGCGGCGCTGACGAAGGTCACGCTACTTCGAATCTCGGTCAAGGAGGATGGGGATGCCCTGGAGCGCGCCACGCAGGCCATTGCAGAAAGCGATGTCGTCTTCTGGTGCACGAAGAGCTTCGATGGCCGTGAGCGTGGGATCTGGGCGTCATTTCAACGCCATACCCAGGATCACGGCTTTCTCGTGGTGCAAGACGGCAGTTCGATCGCGACAGCAGATCGTGAGCTGTTTCGCAAGGTGATCGTCGCAGACGTACAGCGCGCGGAGGAGATCCGCAGCGCCGCGCGTTTTGACCGCGGCGCCTTCTCACAGGCTGGAGGCACACAACTTGTAAAGAGTCTACGGTCGGAAATCACGATGGCGAACCAGGCGATCTCCGACACCGCTCAGTTCCTGCTGATGCGCAACGCCGGAACTGTTCCGGCAGAGCAGCCATCTTTCGCCGACAATAGGCCCAAGCCAAAGGAGCCAACGGTTGGGAAAGAGCCAAGCATCGGTGTCAAGGCCATCCAGCACGCCGCCAAGGACGACACCGAAAACAGCGATGGTCAACCTTCGTTGAATGCATGCTCCCCACGTGGCGATATAAACGCGGTTCTCGACGACGTTCTGAATTTGATGGCTTCGGGCGAACAAGAGCTTGCCGAGCTGCCGCACCAGAATAAGGACGACATGCTGACTTGGATCGAACGGCAGTTCGGCCTTGCCCGCCAGCGCCTTCAGGCACCCGACGTTTTCGGCTCCCCTCAAGCAAAAGCTTTGAACGTTACGCTCGACGAAGCGTTGGAGTTCGTGGATGCCCTGCGCAAAGATCAAACTCAAAGTGCATGTGACGACGCCGCTCGTTTGGCACTTCAGGTCTGGCGCGAGATAAAACTGCAGCGCGCCGCGTAGGACGCATACACCAGGAAAGACTGGACGTATTTACGATGGAATTCAGTGAAGTGTTAGAAATGCAGCGCGGTACACGGGTCGACGATGTGAGCACCAAAGCCTCGCTTGATAAACTAATTTCAATTCTGGAGGAGTGTGTACTTCGCCGCCGTCTGACCTTTTGCTTCACAGGTAGTGATGTGACGATGGCATTGCATGTATGGGATGGACAAATCATCTCTGTGGATCATGTATCTGGGATCCAAATCCCGCAAGGTTTCGACGCAGAGATGGGAACCCCATTCAATCGATCGAATAGTGCGGCGATAAGGAATGCAGGCAAAGCACTTGCCGTATGTATAATGTCAGGGCAGACAGAGTTGTCTGACTCTAAGCCGGTCACAGGTGCGCTTGCCTTTGCAAACGGCGTTCCAATTGCGTCTATCCTACAAGCTTGTCAGCAGGCATTAGACAAAAAAAGTGCGCCTTAAAAGCAAATCGTGCTTGCTAAGAGTCGCAAAATGAGTAGAGAAACTTAGATTTTCCTGCTATCGTTTTTTTGCGCAATAACTAGGTGATATCGAATAAGTGAATACTTTTTATGGATATAATACATTTTTCGGCTGCAAGCATAGTTTTGTCTTCACTTCTCCAATATTTATCCAAACTTTTTCTATTTAATAGGCCACCTGTATAAATGCTTAAGAGCAAAAAGCGGTACCCTTCGATTGGAGAATTCCGGTGAAGAATCTAGCCCTACACCCGAGCAGATTTCAAAATTTCTGTGCCGTAATTGGTAGTCTTGGGTGCCTAATACCAAGCATAGCAACAGCAGATGTCAAATTGACTTCAACCGACAGTTCATTCTTTCTGACGGGCGATCTTCTTGATTTCTCCGAGAATAGCTTTAAATTAAGAACATCTATCGGGCCTATCAATATTGACGCCAGTCGCGTCATTTGCGAGGGTGAAGAATGCCCGGCATTTGATCCACAAGACGCCGATCTTTCGGTGGTGCTTGATAATTCATTGGGACAGTCACTGCCGTCCAACGCGCTAACGAACTACGCGGCGTTCCTCGGTTTGTCTGAGTATCGCACTTATTCCTCTCCCCAAAAAGATCAGTTCCTCGAATTCAAATCCTCAGGTCCAGGCGATGAAGCCACGGTGCTGTCGGCAACCACTCTGGATGTTGGTGCTCCGTTCGATACCGCTTCAAACAGCGCTGATGTACTCATCTCAGCCCGTTCCGATGATGCCCTACCAGCGATTGATGGCTTGAACCAAGATGTCGTGGCACTCGATAGCCGTATGATCGCCGTTCATCCCCAAAACCCTGTTTCCAATCTTTCGCTCGAAGCCCTGCGCGATATCTATCAGGGCACAATTACCAATTGGAGTGTCTTCGGGGGTGAAGACCAGGCAATCCGCATCGTGGCGCAGCCAGGCGATCACGCTTTGCTGGATCTACCTAGCAGCATGGCACAACGACTGAAGAGCGATCTGACCGCTCGGGATGACGTGGCTGGGCGCATCGAAAATGATCCGGCTGCAATCGGCCTCGTTTCCCTTATGTCCGCCGCCGACATTAAGCCCGTCAATCTCGTAAACCAGTGCGGAATGACGGTAGAGCCAGACATCTTTGCGGCTAAGGCGGGTGAGTATCCGCTTCAGCAGCGGATCTATTACTATGGGATTGAGGGGAGTGATGACCCAACCCAGGTTCGGTTCAGGAGCTTTCTCGCATCAGCAGAAGCAGACACCATGCTCGATACGGCGGGCTTGCTGCGTTTTCAAATCGTAAGCCAGTCGCGAGACGCGTACTTTGATCGCCTGCAGAGTGCACAATCAAATACTCAGGATCGGCGGCGCGTGGAACAATTCCGGCAAACGTTCAAGCGCTTTGGGGATTATGAGCGTCTCTCAACGACATTTCGTTTCCCAACCGGGTCATCGAGTTTGGACGAACACGGGCTCGCCGAATTGAATAGACTTATTGACTACCTGGATGCTCAACCGGAAGGAACACGTGTCTTATTTGTCGGTTACACCGATAATGTGGGAACCTGGCGCAACAACCTGAACCTCTCCAAGCAGCGAGCTAATTCAATTGCCGGGACCGTCCGGCTTACTGCGGGAGAGCGATTGGGAGATGTACCCTTCCGAACGATCGGGTTTGGTGAGCAACTTCACATTACCTGCACGACGGGCGAGGCAAACCGTTCGAAGAACCGGCGCGTTGAGGTTTGGATCGAACGGCCCGCGGTCGACCGACAGATTGCTAGTAATAATGAGTAATACCTAATGCGCATCGCTTCTTGTTCCGCTTGAGGCGATGCGCAGGCAGTTGAATGGAAGGCTATAAAGTGCTAATCTGGACAGCGCATTAGAAGAACACGCTATTTCTATTTCTGAAGATTTATGCTATAGAAATTTTCTTTTTCTGACCTATACGTTTAAAAGCATACTACCATTCAAACAATAAGGCATCCACGGTAATACCTTAAGAATTTGGCGGCGCCGTAGTTGGTAGCACTCCGCCTGCATACGTAAGATTTTGATGAAAAATCACGTATACAGAGCCTAAAAAATCTTGAGCGCTGTCAATTAAGCAGGTGTCTTTTGCAGAAATCGAGGAAATTTCTTTGGAACGCGCGGCGCACCAGGCTTAGACGGGAATATGGCATCGGGGATCGAAGGCAATTTCAGGAATTGCCGCAAGAAATATCGTGCCCCCGATAATTGGATGAGACCGCCTTTGGTGCCGCTCACCTTCACGCGAACTCCACCGGCGCGCACTTTAGTTTCACGGGCGAGGACATCGCATGCTGCATTGTACCCGAGCGGATTGTCGGCTCGTTTCGTGAGCTTTGGACGGTCGCAGACCGTTTCACCTGAAACGCGGGGCAGGTGGACTCAACCTGAGCAGCTTTCATGGGTAGGTTTGCTCGCCAAAGCCTGCTTCCACGCATAGCGGCAGCAGGGCCAAGGCGACAGGTGAGAGAAGTTTGAGGGCTTTCGGCGCGTTTCGGCACAGTTGTTGCAGCACCAGGCACAACCCAACCTATGAACAGATCACGAATCTTCTGGTTTCTGCGCAGGGCAGCTTTCAAGGGCAATAGCCGCCAGAGCCGCTTGCAGCGCTGCGGGTCGTGACCTCAGACCGTATCACCGACGCCACGAAACAGCGGCCTTACTGCTGCCAGCCTCTCCAATCCAGGCCCCCGGACAGCGATGTTGGGCCCTTTCTCGCCCCGCGACGACCTTCGCGAAAGCCCTCCATGGCAGCCGCTGATCACGCGAATTGATCGAAGCCCTTGCCATCGCTCGGTTCCAACGCTTTCATAGCGGGATAAAAATTAGGGAGGAAACAAATGACCTTGCGGAGTTTGCAAGCCGGCGTTGCCCTTGCGCTTGTTCTGCCCGCCTTTGCGGTGCAAGCCGATACCATCCGGTTCTGGACGACGGAAGAACAACCCGAACGCCTCGCGCGGCAAGAGGCGCTGGCCGCACAGTTTGAGGAAGCCACCGGCAATGCGGTGGAAGTCATCCCCGTAACGGAAAGCGATCTTGGCACGCGCGCGACAGCCGCGTTTGCGGCGGGCGACCTGCCGGATGTAATCTATCACACGCTGCAATACGCCCTGCCGTGGGCAGAGGCGGGCATCCTCGACACCGATGCTGCGTCGGACGTAATCGAAATGCTTGGGCCCGATACGTTCGCCCCCGGCGCCCTTGCGATGGCCGCCTACGAAGGCGGCTATGCGTCGGTTCCGGTGGATGGGTGGACACAAATGCTTGTCTACCGCGCCGATCTGTTTGAGGAAGCCGGGCTTGAACCGCCAACGAGCTACGCCAACGTGTTGGCGGCCGTTGAGGCCCTCCACAACCCGCCAGGGATGTACGGTTTCGTTGCCGCGACCAAGGTTGACGAAAACTTTATGAGCCAGGTGCTCGAACACGTGTTCCTCGCCAATGGCGTGTCGCCGGTAGGCGCCGATGGGTTTGCTGCCCTTGACGAGGCAGCCACTACTGAAGTTCTCGAGTTTTACAAAGCAATCGCGGAAGCCTCGCCCCCGGGGGAGCTTTACTGGGATCAGTCCCGCTCGCTCTATTTCTCCGGCAACGCAGCAATGATCATTTGGTCACCGTTCATTCTGGATGAGCTTGCCGGGCTGCGCGACAGCGCACCTCCAACGATCAACGACGATCCAACGTCTCCAGAATTGGCCAGCAAGACGGGCATCGTGACGAACTTCTCGGGCCCGTCGAACCCCGATGGCGCGGCCTGGGCCGATATTCGTTACTTCGGTGTGACGGCAGATGCCAACACCGATATCGCGATGGATTTCATCGAGTTCTCGATGTCGGACGGCTATACAGAAACGCTGGCGATCGCGCCTGAGGGCAAATTCCCTGTGCGTAACGGCACTGCCGAAAACCCCAGCGAGTTTGCCGATGCCTGGGCGATGCTTGACGTTGGTATCGATCGCCGGGCCCCGCTGGGTGAGCTTTACGATGCTGCGATGATTGAGGAAATCGTCGGAGGGCTTGACGTCGCGCAGCGTTGGGGCGTGGCCGATGGCCAACTGGCGCTTGCCAGCCGGATGATCAACAGCCAAGCAATCAACCGGATCGTGCGCCAGTTTATCGACGGCGAGGTTGATGCCGCCGCCGCCGTGGCCGCGATGAACGACGAGTTGGGCGCGATCGAGTGATCACCGCCAGCCCGGGCGCCCAAGCGTGCCCGGGCATGCCGTGCCTAGCGCGGCAAGCGGCTGAAGATCTATGACGGCAACGCCAAACTCCACCCCCCCGAAGGGAAGAACACGCCTTGCGCGGCGTGAGGCCAATCTGGCGTTTGGCCTACTCGCACCCACGCTGATTAGCGTGTCGCTTGTTGTCGTTCTCCCGCTCCTCGCGATCTTCTGGATCAGTTTCAAACCGATAGGGTTGGCGGATCTTCGGCCAACCGCCCCGGTTGTGCGGGAACAGGTGCGCGGCGATGGGGCCGATCTGCGCGTGGAGTATCGTCTCAGAAACTCCAGCCAGGACGCAGAAATCACCAACGTTGTGTTGTCCGATACGCTGCCTGATGGGGTGAATATCGCGGGCGACCTGCCCCCGGAATGCACCGCCGAGGGCCGCGAGATCACGTGCCGGATCGAAACGATGGAGGGCGGGTATAATGAGCGGCTTATCGTGCCGCTCTCGGCCCCTGATGCCGATGCCGCGGAAGATGCCGCAGAGGCCAGCACGCCAGCGCTGTCCGGCAGCGCCGACAATATTCTCTTCAACACCACCTTCACGCTAGAGAACTTCGTCGGAATCTTCGATGGCAACGAATTCTGGGGCGTTTTGGGGGTGACGCTCTTCTACACCTTCTTTGGAACGATCGGTGCGATCCTACTTGGCCTCTTCGCCGCCCTGCTGCTGGATCGGCAATTCAAGGGTCAGGGCATCCTGCGCGGGCTCTTCCTCTTCCCCTATGTCGCCCCGATCATCGCGGTGGCCTTCACCTGGATTATCCTCTTCGATCCATTCTCTGGCAGCGTGAATGCGCTCTTGGTGCAGATGGGCGTCACTGAAAGCAGCATCAACTTCTTCGGCCAACGCCCCTTTGCGCTGATCATGGTAACAGTCTTCGCGATGTGGGGCTATTTCCCATTGTGCTTCCTGTTCATCCTCGCGCGGATGCAATCGATCCCCGAGGATATGTATGAGGCGGCCGAGATGGATGGGGCGAGCCCGTTCCAGCAATTCTGGTTTCTCTCGATCCCACAGCTGATGGGCATTCTCTCTGTCCTGTTCCTTCTGCGCTTTATTTGGACGTTCAATAAGTTTGACGACATCTTCCTGCTCACCGGCGGAAACGCGGGCACGCGAACGCTAACAGTGAACGTCTACGAACAGGCCTTCGCGGTCTCGAATATCGGTGCCGGCGCGGCGGTGGCGGTTGTGATCTTCGGCTGCTTGATCCTGTTCAGCTTTCTCTTCTTCCGCTTCCTCAGCCGGGAGGAAGGGCTGTGAGCGCACTTTATCGCGGATACATCACCGCGCCGCTTTTGGGCGCTCTCTGGATGGTGGTTCTGGCCACGACGGTGGCCGTCACGATGTCATTCACCACCGGGGCAGCGTTCCGGCCCGTGATCTGGCTATCACTTCTCTGGGGTGCGGGGCTCGGAGCAGCGGTGCTCTATGGGCCAATGCGGGGCATGGGGTCATGGCTCGGGGCGGCGCTTGTGGTGGCGGCAACGCTTGGGGGGCTGGGCCCGATGGCGGCAGACGCGCCGCTGCTTCCTAAGGCGATCGCCGGCGCGGTCCTCGGCATCGCCTTCGCCCGCACGACGCTCACGATCATCGGCGATCTGCCGCACAACACGCTAACACGCCATGAATTTGAAGCCGCCGCGATCCGCTTTCTGATCGGCTTTGGCTACATCTTCTTCGTAGCGATCGTGCTCATCCCATTCTACGTGATGGTAATGACGAGCCTGAAGAACCAGTCAGAGCTCATTCAGAACCCCCTCGATTTCTCAGTTGATCTTAGCCTTGGATGGGAACTACTGCGCAGCTACCGCGAGCTTCTCACAGAGTTCGATTTCGGCGCGTATCTCTGGACGTCGTTTTACGTCTCAGTTCTGACGGTGATCATCACGCTCGCCTTCTCGATCCCGGGCGCCTACGCGGTGGCGCGTCTGCGCTTCAAAGGCCAGGCGGTAATGTCGCGCTCGATCCTGCTGATTTACATGGTGCCGATGATCGTGCTCGCGCTACCGATCTATATCGCGTTTTCCATGACGGGCCTGCGCAACACGATTTTCGGGATCGTGCTGATCTACCCCGTCACTACCATTCCGGTCGCGCTTTACATGCTGCAGGGTTACTTCCGGGGCCTCCCTCATGAGATCGAAGAGGCGGGGCTGATGGATGGGTTGAACCGATTGCAGGTGATCTGGAAGATCACCCTGCCCCTCTCTCTTCCTGCCCTCGCCTCAACCGGGCTCTACGTCTTCATGATCGCATGGAACGAGTTCCTCCTGGCCTTTATGCTGCTCGACGATCCCTCGAAGTTTACGCTGACCCGCGGCATTGCCAGCCTCAATTCCTCCGAGATCCCGCGCCAGCACCTTATGGCAGGTTCGGTGATCGCAACAGTACCGATCATGGCGATCTTCCTCGGGCTGGAGCGGTTTTTAACGAAGGGCATGACGGCGGGCTCAGTGAAGGGGTAATGGCGATGCATCTCGACCAAACGGCGCGCGATATCCTCACCGGCAATGACCGGGGTGGCTATACGATCCCCACAAACGGCCTTTACCCCTATCAGTGGAACTGGGATTCCGCCTTTGCTGCCTGGGGCTTTTCAACTTTTGATGTGAACCGCGCCTGGACAGAGATCGAAACCCTCTTTTCTGCGCAATGGGATACGGGGATGGTGCCGCACATCGTGTTCTGGCGGCCCGATCCCGGATATTTCCCGGGGCCCGAGGTATGGGGCACGGGGCGTAAGCCCGCCTCCTCGGGCATCAGCCAGCCGCCGGTTGCGGCCACCCTTGCGCGCCGGATCTACGAGGCTGATCCGGAGGCGGGTCTGGCGCGGCTGAAACCACTTTGGCCGCAGCTGCTTGCGTCACACCGCTGGTGGCGGGAGCATCGCTGCGCCTCGGGCGTTGCTGCGATCACCCATCCGTGGGAATCCGGGCGCGACAATTGCGCGGATTGGGATCCCGGCATGGCCAATGTTGATGGCTCTGATGTAGGCGCATACACCCGACGCGACACAGGCCATGTGGACGCCTCCATGCGCCCCGGAAAAGAGGATTACGATCGCTACATCGCGCTCGTGCAATTCGGCAGGGCCTGCGGGTGGGATCAGGCCGAAATCATCGCAAACGGCCCGTTCCTAATGGCCGACCCGGCGATGACCTTCATCTTGATCCGTGCGCATCGCGATCTGGCGGAAATCGGCAAAGTTCTCGGCGAAGACACGTCTGAGCTCGAAGGCTGGGCCGACGATCTCGTGGCCGCCCTGCCCCAGATTTGGAACGACGAGATCGAAGCCTATGACGCACGAGACCTGCGCACCGGCACCTTCGCGGGCTGTCTGGGATCCGGCGCCTTTCTCGCCTGGCTGGCTGGCATCGAGGCGCCAAAGATGGAAGCGCGGCTCAAGGCGGTGTGGGATGGGGTGCGCTACGGCATCCCCTCGAACGATCCTGCCGCGGCGAACTTCAACCCCCGGCGGTACTGGCGCGGGCCCACCTGGCCCGTCGTCAACGCCCTGATCGCGATGGGGTTTGCGCAAGCCGGGCGGGCGGCAGATGCCGAACGGCTCAGGCACGAAACGGTTGCCCTGATCCAGGCGGGCGGCTTCTTTGAGTATTTCGATCCCATCGACGGCACGCCCTGCGGCGGCGATCATTTCACGTGGACGGCGGCGATATGGCTGGCTTGGGCCAGCCCGTCAGCAAAGCGAGGCTAAGCCATGGGCGCAATTACCCTCAACCAAGTCGAAAAGTGGTTCGACACCGTTCAGGTGATCAAGGGCGTGGATCTTACGATTGCCGATGGCGAGTTCGTCGTTTTTGTTGGTCCCTCGGGCTGCGGAAAGTCCACGCTTCTGCGCATGATCGGCGGCCTCGAGGATATCAGCCGCGGCACCCTGACCGTGGATGGGCGCGACGCCACGGCGGAGCCGCCTTCAAAGCGCGGGCTTGCGATGGTGTTCCAATCCTACGCGCTCTACCCGCATATGAGCGTGCGGGACAATATGGGCTTCCCGCTCAAAACCGCCGGTGCGCCGCGCGACGAGATTGCGCGCAAGGTGGCCGAGGCCGCCGATGTGCTGAAACTCAATGACTATCTCGATCGGCGACCGAAAGATCTGTCGGGTGGCCAGCGGCAGCGCGTAGCCATCGGGCGCTGCATCGTGCGTGCGCCCACTGCGTTTCTCTTCGATGAACCGCTGTCAAACCTCGACGCAGCCTTGCGGGTGGAGATGCGGTATGAGATCGCGAAGCTGCACCAGCGCCTTGGCGCAACGATGATCTACGTCACCCACGATCAGGTCGAAGCGATGACACTGGCCGACCGGATTGTGGTGCTGGAATTCGGCAAGATCGCGCAAGTGGGAAGCCCACGTGAGCTTTACGAGCACCCCGCCAACCTGTTCGTGGCCCAGTTCATCGGCAGCCCGAAGATGAATATCCTGCCGTGTGAAACCAATGGCAGTACCTACGCCCTTCCCGGCGCGCGGGGCGGCTCGTTTACGGGTGACCACGCCGCGACCCACCTTGGCATCCGGCCCGAGCACATCCACCTTGGAGCCGCGGGCCAAGGGCAGTGTGACGGCACCGTCGATATGGTCGAATACCTTGGCGCGGACAGTTTTCTCGTGATCGATTGCGGATCGCTCGGACAGGTAACCGTGCGCACCGTGGGCGATGCGGCGGTAAAGGCCGGCGAAAACGTCGGGCTTAGCTTCGAAGAGGCTCGCCTGTCGTTCTTCGATGATGCCGGCCACAACGTGGCCGTGGCTACGATGGCATAGCGACCAGCACTTAAGAGGGCCGCGTCAGAATCCAGAACCGCCACGGCAGCGCCAAGGCCGCCACCGCAAGGCCGACCACATAGCCGAGCCAGACGCCAACTGCCCCGTAGCCCAGCACGAAGCCAAGAACATAAGCCGCAGGCAACGCGAGTGGCCAGTAGGCAAGAAGTGTAATCACGGTGGGTATAGTATTATCCATCATGCCACGAAGTGCGCCGAGCGCTGTGCCCTGAATGCCGTCGGCCACCTGCAACAGCGCGACGACGATGAACAGCGCCGTCGCCAGCGCCACAACAGCTGGATCATCGGACAGCGCAGCTGCAAACATACCTCCGCCAAACACGAAAATCGCCGCGGTAGCACTTTGCCAAAGCACGGAAATCAGAATCGTGGCCTTTAGGATCGGGCGCAGCCGCATATGCGCGTCGCCCCCCATGGCCATGCCAATGCGAATGGCCACGGCGCTCGCAAGGCCCATTGGGATCACATAGGCGATCCCTGCAACAGCGTTGACAACCTGGTGAGCGGCGAGCGCCGTCGCCCCGAGCCAACCCAACATGATGCCGAGAAATGCATAGGCGCCGCCCTCGCCCGCATATCCAACACCGATTGGAAGGCTTTCCCTGAAAAGCCGTACGACCTTGCGCCAGCGGATCTCGGCAGGTTGTCGGAACTCCGCCATGCCCGGCGCGAGCTGCCAAAACGCCCAGGCAGCCGCCAACGAAACCGTTTGTGACAGAAGGCTCGCAAGCCCCGCCCCAAGTAACCCAAATCCCCAAACGTGGATGAGCAGGTAATTCGCTGGAATGTTCACCACAACGCCGAGATAGCCAAAGCCCACCCCCGTCCATTCCCGACCGACCGAGTCAAAGAGCGTTTTCAGGACGAAGAACACAGTGAGTGGTACGATCCAAAGCGCCATCGACGCCCAGTAGGGCAAGAGAATGTCGATCACCTCATCGGGCTGGCCGATAGGCCCCAAAAGCGGGAACACCGCGAGCATCAAAAGGGCCGCCAGGCCGCCCGCCAAAACCGCAAGCGCCAGCCCGTTGCGAATGTGATCGGATACTGCGAGGCGATCACCGGCGCCCTCATCTGTTGCGATACGCACGTTGACCACAGTCACTACACCCCACAGCGCAGAGATCAGAATGATCAGAACGGCGGTTGTGATGCCGGCCGCAGCAAGTGGGACAGTGCCAAGGGGCGCTATCATGATCGTGTCCACGACACCGATCAATGTCGCAGAGGCGAGCCCGATCATCAGCGGAACGCCGAGCTTCAGGATCGGCCGTACCTCCGCACGTGTAGTAGGGGAAGACGTATTCAGAACAATCATTGTCATAACGGCAGCCGGAAATCCGGCCCTCGGTTGCGAAAACAAGGCGTGTTTGAGTGGCTCGGGGGCCCGGGCTTAGCCCAACTCTTGCATCACCATGGCGAATGCGCCTTCGCGTTACGACTGCTATCAGCGCTGAGTACGCAAGGCGCGCGAGCCTGTCCAGCGCCGTCGCGGGACTTTCGCCGCCCTGGGCAGTGATTGGCGACAGCTCTTGCCATCCCGACCCTCCCAGGCGCTTGTGACAAGCCGCATGTCGGGCATTGCTTTTTTTCCACGTCACGTCAGCATTGGAGCATTCATAAAAAGGGGTATTCCATGACACGCGTGCTTTACTCATCCGTGGCGGCCCTCGGCCTTCTCACGGCGCCGGTTTTTGCTCAGCAGACGGCCGACGCCGTTGCGCCCGAACCCGACACGGCCCTTTCGGCCTTTGATGGTTTGTCCGACGCGGCCTCCGCATCGCTAGCCTCCAAGAACGCCGGCACGCCAGTGACGGCCGAAAACTGGATGGTGGCTGCAGCGAACCCACTTGCCGTAGAAGCAGGTGCCGCGGTCTTGCGTGACGGCGGAACCGCGGCTGATGCTATGGTGGCCGTTCAGGCCGTGCTCGGCCTTGTCGAACCGCAATCATCTGGTCTTGGCGGTGGGGCATTTCTGGTTTGGTACGATGCGGGCACGGGTCAGGTGACAACGCTCGATGGCAGGGAAACCGCGCCACTGTCGGTCTCACCTACCCTCTTTCAAACGGAAGATGGCGAACCAATGGGGTTTTGGGACGCGGTGGTGGGCGGCCGTTCGGTCGGCACACCCGGCACACCGAAACTGATGGAAGAGGCCCATGCGCGATGGGGTCGGGCCGACTGGGGTGGCCTTTTTGAACGCGCGATCTCGCTCGCCGAAGAAGGTTTCACCGTGTCTGAACGGCTCGCAGGCTCGATCGCCGGGGGTGTTGAACGGCTACAGACCTTCAAGGAAGCATCAGACTACTTCCTCCCAGGCGGCGAGCCGCTGCGGCCGGGCGATCGCCTCGTCAACGAAGACTATGCCAACAGCCTGCGCCTGATCGCAGCCCATGGCACGGATATCTTCTACACCGGCGCGATTGCCGACGATATCGTGGCAACGGTGCGCACGGCGGCGGGCAACCCAGGCACACTTAGCGCCACCGATCTTGCGATCTACGAGGTGATCGAGCGGGCGCCCGTTTGCGTGGCCTATCGAGGGCGCGACGTGTGCGGTATGGGACCACCCTCCTCAGGCGCGCTGACGGTGGGGCAGATCCTCGGTATGCTCGATCAACACGATCTTGCGGCCTTGGGGCCCGAGAGTGCCGAGGCGTGGCGGCTGATCGGCGATGCTTCCCGCCTCGCCTTCGCCGACCGGGGCCGCTACATGGCCGATAGTGATTTTGTGCCGATGCCCACCGCCGGGCTGGTGGCCAACGAGTATCTTGCGGCCCGCGCGGCCCTGCTAGACAGCGATACGGCACTGACCGATGTTGAACCGGGAACACCCGAGTGGGATCATACCATTCTCTGGGCCGATGACACGTCGCCCGAGCGCGCCGGCACCTCACACATCTCCATCGTCGATCAATACGGTAATGCCTTGTCGATGACGACGACCATCGAAAACGGCTTCGGCTCGCGTCTTATGGTGCGCGGCTTCCTTCTGAATAACGAGTTGACTGATTTCTCCTTCCGCAGCCACAGCGATGGTGTTCCGATCGCAAACAGGGTCGAGCCGGGGAAGCGCCCACGTTCCTCCATGTCACCCACGATTGTACTGCAAGACGGTGCGCCAACCCTTGTGATCGGCTCGCCGGGCGGCAGCCGTATCATTGGCTACGTCGCAAAGACTATCGTCGCCCATATCGATTGGGAAATGGATGCGCAGCAGGCCGTGGCCATGCCGCACCTGGTGAACCGGTTTGGCACCTACGATCTGGAAGAGGGAACGGGCGCTACTGAGCTTGCCGGCCCACTATCCGACCTCGGGTTTGAGACGAACGTGCGCGGCCTCACCTCTGGCCTACACGCCATAGCAATCTCGGAAGGCTTGAGCGGCGGCGCCGATCCCCGGCGCGAAGGCATCGCGCTCGGCGAGTAGGCCAATACACCATAGAAATAGGATCCCGGGCCCGAATGGGCCCGGGGCGAATGTGGCGACCAGGCTTAGTTTAGCGCCGCATCAGTTACATCATGCGTCCACGCCATGCCTTCCGGCGCTTTCGTGATCGCGGGGTTTTCGGCCGAAACGGCACCAAGCAGTGTGGCTACGGTCTGATCGAAATCGGCCGGGTCCAGAGTCCCGTCTGAATCGCCGATCAGTTTGGCCACTTCGCCCACCATATAAAGCTGGTGATCAAGCGTCTGCGCACCGCTTTCATCGTTGTCGAGCACGATCTGCGCGGCCTCTTCGGGGTTGGCCACGGCATATTGCCAGCCCTGCATCGTCGCTCGCACGAAGCGCACCATCTGATCCTTGAACTCGGGATCGGCAAGCCGGTCTTCCATCACGTAGATACCGTCTTCGAGAACGCCGAAGCCCTCTTCGAGAAAGTTGAAGGTCACAAGCTCTTCCTCGGCGATGCCCGCCTGCAAGATCTGGCGGTACTCGTTATAAGTCATTGTCGAGATGCAATCGGCTTCGCCCTGAATGAGCGGCTCTGCGGAAAACGCCTGTTTGATCACCGTAACGCCATTGTCGTCCGCCCCGTCGGTTTCGATGCCGAGCGAGGCCATCCACGCGTAGAACGGATATTCGTTGCCGAAGAACCAAACTCCCATTGTTTTGCCAGGGAAATCGGCGGGTGTTTCGACTCCGTTCTCCTTGAGGCAGTTCACCTGGAGCCCGCCGGCTTTGAACGGCTGGGCGATATTCGTGAGCGGGACGCCGCGTTCGCGGGCGGCGAGTGCGGCGGGCAGCCAGGTGGTGATCACATCCGCGCCACCGCCGGCGATCACCTGTTCGGGCGCGATATCGGGCCCGCCCGGATTGATCGTCACATCTAGCCCCTCGGCTTCATAGAAGCCCTTGTCCTTGGCTACGTAGTAGCCCGCAAACTGGCCTTGAGTAACCCATTTCAGCTGCATTGTCAGGCTGTCGAGTTCCCCATCCGCCAACGCGCCGCTGGCCGTGATCCCGAGCGCCGCAAGGCTTGCTAATACCGTCTTCATACTCATGCTCCCGTGTTGAGTTTTTGTGTTAGTGTCGTCGTCTACCGTCTCTGCGACGGATGCCAGAACGTAGCCGCCCGCTCCGCAAGCGCGACGGCGCCGTAGAAAAGCGATCCGGCCAGCGCCGCGATCGCGATTTCGGCCCAGACCATGTCGAGCGCGAGGGTTCCCACGCTCGTGGAGATCCGGAACCCCATGCCCACGATGGGCGAGCCGAAAAACTCCGCCACAATCGCACCGATTAGCGCGAGGGTGGAGCCAATTTTGAGCCCGTTGAAGATGAAGGGCATCGCAGCGGGCAGGCGCAGGCGCCAGAGCGTTTGGCCATAGCTAGCGGCATAGGTCGCCATAAGATCGCGCTGCATGGGCGTAGCCTCTTTCAGCCCCTGCACCGTGTTCACCAGTACCGGGAAGAACACCATCGTGAAAACGACTGCCGCCTTCGATTCCCAGTTCGAGCCGAACCACATCACAAAGATGGGTGCTGTACCCACGATGGGCAGCGCCGCCATCATGTTGCCCACCGGCAAAAGGCCGCGGCGGAGAAAATCGAAGCGATCCGCCACCAACGCCACGGCGAAACCGGCGATTGCGCCCATCGCGTAGCCCGACAACGCACCCTTCACGAAGGTTTGCAAAAAATCGGCGTAAAGCAGATCGGTGGAAGCCGCGATCCTTTCGGCCACCGCGCTTGGCGGCGGCAAGATCACGAAGGGCACGTTGAAAAGCTGCACCACCGCTTCCCAGATCCCGATCAGAGTAATCCCAAAGATCGCCGGCACCAGCCAGCGTGCGACAGCCCCGCCTTGGGCAGCGATCCTCGCATTGGCGCCCCAGGCCGCAAACCAGCCTGCAAGCACGAGCGCCAGTCGCATATCAATGAGCGCGCCAAGCGCCACGGCGAGCGCAGCCACGGCATATGTAGACCGCACCGCCGTCACCGCGCCGCCATCCCCATGCGCCGCAGCGTAGCGCGCTGCACTGCTCCGATGGCGCCCACAAGCAGCGCCGCAAGGAAAGCCGCCACGAAGAGGGCGGACCAGATCTGGATCGTCTGCCCAAAATAGCTGCCCGCAAGTAACCGCGCCCCAAGACCCGCACCGCCCGTGGGCAACTCGCCCACGATGGTGCCCACGAGGCTAGCCGCTGCGCCGATCTTCAGCGAGGTGAAGAGATAGGGCATCGAGGCTGGCAGGCGCAGGCGGAAGAGCACCTGCGTCGGGCTCGCACTATAGGTGCGCAGAAGATCGAGTTGCATCGCATCGGGGCTGCGCAGCCCTTTGACCATGCCGACGACCACCGGGAAAAAGCTCAAGTACGCCGCGATCAGCGCCTTGGGCAGAAGGCCCGTGAGCCCCACGCTTGCCAGCACAACGATCACCATGGGCGCGATGGCGAGGATGGGAATCGTCTGGCTCGCAATCGCCCAAGGCATGACCGAAAGATCCATCGCGCGGTTGTGCACGATGCCGATGGCCAGAAGGATTCCAAGGCCCATCCCGATCACGAAGCCCAGCGCGGTGGCCGAAAGCGTGACCCAGGCGTGATAGACAAGCCCGCGGGGATCATTTGGTGCGGTCAGTCCCACGGTGCGCCAGACCTCGGCTCCCACCTGGTGCGGCGCGGGCAGGCGCGGTTTCTCCGCGCTCCACACATATGGGATGGCAGCTGGGTTCAGCGCAGCGAGCTCGAACGCGCCAATGTCCCGCCGCTCGCCCCGGCTGGCCGGCACCGCCTCAAACCCATGAGCGCGGGCCATGTTCACCGTGCCGTGGATGTTCATCGGGATGCAGGCGGCGTACCACACGGCAAGGATCGCCGCGATCACCGTGAGAACCGGCAGGGTGCTGCCCGCAAGCGCGCGGCTCAGGGCGCTAGGCCCGGCGCGCCCCGCCGCGGGCGCATCGCTGATCGCCGCATCAGCCATCGAAATGCCCCGCCTTCAACCCCTCGCGCACCCGATGCGCCACAGCGATGAACTCAGGCGTATCGCGAATGTCGAGGGGGCGGTCCTTCGGCAGCGGGCTTTCAATCACGTCCGTGATCCGGCCCGGCCGCGGGCTCATCACCACGATCTTGGTTGAGAGATACACTGCCTCCGGGATCGAATGGGTTACGAAGCAGATCGTCTTCTCGGTACGCGCCCAAAGGCTCAGAAGCTCTTCGTTCAATCGGTCTCGCACGATCTCATCAAGCGCGCCGAAAGGCTCGTCCATAAGAAGAATATCAGCGTCAAACGCCAGCGCGCGGGCAATCGAGGCGCGCTGCTGCATCCCGCCCGAAAGCTGCCAGGGGTATTTCTTGGCGAATTCGGAAAGCTCAACGAGGGCCAATACCTTCTCGATCCGCGCCGTCATTTCAGATCGCGGGTATCCCATGATCTCCAGCGGCAGGCGGATGTTGCCCGCAATCGTGCGCCAGGGGTAAAGCCCGGCCGCCTGAAAGACGTAGCCATAGGCGCGGGCTCGCCGCGCCTCATCAGGCGATACGCCGTTGACGGAGAGCGTACCGCCCGTGGGATGCTCCAGCGCGGCAATCGCACGAAGAAGCGTGGTTTTCCCGCAGCCCGAGGGGCCGATGAAGGAAACGAAATCCCCGGGCGCGACGGTGAGGTTCACATCCTTGAGCGCATGAACCGGGCCGTCGGCTGCTTCGAACGTCAGGCTCACACCGTTGGCGGCGATGGCGGGGCGATCGCCCGCACCGCCCGTGGCGCTGCCCGCGTTTTGATGTTGCACGAGTGTCCCGGTGTGCATGGGGATATGAGACCCTTTCGGCGCCGGAGGCGCAATGCGAAAAGCCGCTTTCTTGGGCAAGGGCCCAAAACCCGCCAAGTGCTTGAGAACACGTGTGCAAATCGCATGTTGAACAGGCAGGATGCAGGCCGCCTGCCCGTTTCTTAGGCCAATCAGTCGGGCCTGGCCGGCCCGCCCGATTCCCCGCGCGCGCCGTCAGACACCGCTTGCGGGAATACCCGTCCGCTCCACTTTCCGCGGCGCGGTCAGTTCCTTCCAGGTCGACAGCGCCTTGGTCACCGATTGGTTCGGATCGCGCTTCACGAATTTGCCATGGCCCTCCTCGGTCTGCACGGCGCCGTCCATCACCGCGATCTTGCCGCGCGTCAGCGTGTATCGCGGCAACCCCTTCACATGTTTGCCCTCGAACACGTTGTAATCGATGGCCGATTGCTGGGTCTCGGCGCTGATCGTCTTCTCCTTCGCGGGATCCCAAACCACCAGATCGGCATCCGCGCCCACCAGCACCGCACCCTTCTGGGGGTAGATGTTGAGGATCTTGGCGATGTTGGTCGAGGTGACGGCAACAAATTCGTTCGGCGTCAACCGCCCGGTTTCCACCCCATGTGTCCAAAGCATCGGCATCCGGTCTTCCAGGCCCCCGGTGCCGTTCGGGATCTGAGTGAAATCGCCCACGCCGAAGCGCTTCTGCTCGGTGGTGAACGCGCAGTGATCGGTGGCCACGACGCTCAGCGAGCCCGATTGCAGGCCGGCCCAGAGATTGTCCTGATGCTTCTTGTCCCGGAACGGGGGCGACATCACGCGCCGCGCGGCATGATCCCAATCGGGGTGGGCATATTCGCTGTCATCAAGCGTGAGGTGCTGGATCAGCGGCTCCCCCCAGACCCGCTTGCCCAGGCTGCGCGCCCGCCGGATCGCCTCATGGGCATCTTCGGAGGAGACATGCACCACGTATAGCGGCACGCCCGCCATATCGGCGATCATGATCGCCCGGTTCGTGGCCTCCCCTTCCACCTGCGGCGGGCGGGAATAGGCATGGGCCTCGGGCCCGGTATTGCCTTCGGCCAGAAGCTTGGCCTGCAGATCGGCCACCACATCGCCGTTTTCGGCGTGCACAAGGGGGATGGCGCCAAGCTCCGCACAGCGCTGGAAGGCCGCGAACATCTCGTCATCATTCACCATCAGCGCGCCCTTGTAGGCCATGAAATGCTTGAAGGTGTTGATGCCGCGCTCGCGCACCACGGTTTCCATCTCGTTGAAAACCTGCTCGCCCCACCAGGTCACCGCCATGTGGAAGGAGTAGTCGCAGTTCGCGCGGGTGGATTTGTTGTCCCACATCTGGATCGCATCGAGCAGGCCCTGGCCGGGCGCGGGCAGCGCGAAATCCACAACCATCGTGGTGCCGCCCGATAGCGCCGCGCGCGTGCCGCTTTCGAAATCGTCGGAGGAATAGGTGCCCATGAACGGCATTTCGAGGTGGGTATGGGGATCGATGCCCCCGGGCATTACGTAACACCCCGTCGCATCCAGCACCTCATCGCCCGAAAGGTTCGGCCCGATCTCGGTGATGATGCCGTTCTCGATCAGCACATCGCCCGCATAGGTCAGATCGGCGGTCACGATGGTGCCGTTCTTGATGACTGTGCTCATATCCACGTCTCCCTTGTCTCGCCGATATGCCAGCCGCACACCCGCCCTTCATCTTGGTTCAAATACTCCGGGGGTCTGGGGGCAGCGCCCCCAGCCCGCGGCTCAGCGCACCACCCCGGCCGTCTCCACCACCGCGTGCATCAGCACATTCGCGCCCGCCGCGGCCCAATCCTTCGTGATCTCCTCGGCCTCATTGTGCGACAGCCCGTCCACGCAGGGGCACATCACCATGGCGGTGGGGTAGAGATCGTTGATCCAGCAGGCATCGTGCCCGGCGCCGGAGACAATATCCATGTGGCCCAGGCCCAGACGCTCTGCCGCCTCGCGCACCGCGCCGACGCAGCCTTCGTCAAAGGCGGGCGGGTCGAACTGGCCCACGATCTCGCAGGCAAACTCCGTTCCGATCTCCGCGCACAACTCCGGCGCGCGGGCCATGAATTCCTCCACCATGCCGTTCAGCTTGTCGAGCAAATGGGTGCGCATATCCACGGTGAACACCACCTTGCCGGGGATGATGTTGCGGCTGTTGGGGTAGACGTCGATATGCCCGATCGCACCCACCGCGTTCGGCTGGTTTTTCATCGCGATTTCGTGGACAAGCTCGGTGATGCGCGCAAGCCCGCGCCCGGCATTCTTTCGCATATGCATCGGGGTAGAGCCGGTGTGGCTTTCCTTACCTGTCACGGTGCACTCGATCCAGCGCAGGCCCTGGCCGTGGGTGACAACGCCGATATCCTTGCCCTCGGCCTCCAGGATCGGGCCCTGTTCGATATGCAGCTCGAAAAAGGCGTGCATCTTGCGGTCGCCCACCTTTTCTTCGCCCTTCCAGCCGATCCGCTCGAGCTCATCGCCGAAGCGCTTGCCCTCCGCATCCACCCGGTCACACGCCCAGTCGAGCGTGTGTTTGCCGGCGAAAACGCCCGAGGCCAGCATCGCGGGGGCAAAGCGTGTGCCTTCCTCATTCGTCCAGTTCGTCACCACAATGGGGTGTTTGGTCTTGAGATCCAGATCGTTGAGCGTGCGGATGATCTCAAGCCCGCCGAGCACGCCCAGAACGCCATCGTATTTGCCACCCGTGGGCTGGGTGTCGAGATGGCTGCCAACGTAAACCGGCAGCGCATCGGGATCGGTGCCGTCGCGCCGGGCGAACATGTTGCCGATCTCGTCCACCCCCATCGTCATCCCCGCCTCTTCGCACCAGCGCTGAAACAGATGGCGGCCCTCGCTGTCTTCATCGGTCAGCGTCTGGCGGTTATTGCCACCGGCGATGCCGGGGCCGATCTTCGCCATCTCCATTAGGCTATCCCAAAGCCTGTCCCCATCAATCTTGAGATTTGCGCCTGGCTGCGACATGCGCGCCCTCCCTCTTCTCTATGGCCCGGCAAGTGCCCGGGAAATGTGCAGCGCGCGCCGCGTTACTCCGCGGCTTTGGCCATCGGGTTGTTGGGGTGCATCGTCCAGTTCGCGTACTCGTCGGAGACCACCCGGCCCGTTCGCGGATCCACGACGCCCTCCGGCAAGCGCTCCATCGTGATGCACTCGTCCACCGGGCAAACATCTACACAAAGATTGCAAGCCACGCATTCCTCATCGATCACCTCGAATACACGACCTGGCTTGATCTCAATGGCCTGATGCGAAGTATCTTCGCACGCGGCGTAGCAACGGCCGCATTTGATGCACGCGTCCTGATCGATACGCGCCTTGGTCACGTAGTTGAGGTTAAGGTACTGCCAGTCCGTCACATTCGGCACGGCACGACCGACGACTTCGGAGACGTTAGTATAGCTCTGTTCGTCCATCCATTCTGAAAGCCCGCGCTTCATCTCTTCTACGATACGGAACCCGTAAGTCATCGCCGCCGTACAGACCTGCACGTTGCCCGCGCCGAGCGCGATGAACTCAGCCGCGTCCCGCCAGGTTGTTACCCCGCCAATGCCGGAGATCGGCAGCCCGGCAGTTTCTGGATCGCGCGCGATCTCGGCCACCATGTTCAGCGCAATGGGCTTCACCGCAGGCCCGCAGTACCCACCATGGCTCCCTTTCCCGTCGATCGACGGTTCGGGGCTGAAGGTATCGAGGTTTACGCTTGTGATGGAACTGATTGTGTTGATGAGCGAAACCGCATCGGCGCCGCCGTTCTTCGCGGCGCGGGCGGGGTAGCGGATATCCGTGATGTTCGGCGTGAGTTTCACAATCACGGGTGCGTCGTAGTATTCCTTGCACCAGCGCGTGACCATCTCGATGTATTCCGGCACCTGGCCCACGGCCGAACCCATGCCGCGCTCGCTCATCCCATGCGGGCAGCCGAAGTTCAGCTCGATCCCGTCGGCGCCGGTTTCGGCCACGCGGGGCAGGATCGCCTTCCACGCTGCTTCCTCGCAGGGCACCATGATCGAGGCGATCAAGGCGTGGTCGGGGTAATCGGCTTTTACACGCGCCATTTCTTCAAGGTTCGTCTCCAAAGGCCGGTCGGTGATCAGCTCGATATTGTTGAGCCCAAGCACCTGACGGTCGGCCCCGTAGACCACGCCATAGCGTGGGCCGTTCACATTCACGATCGGCGGGCCTTCCGCGCCAAGGGTTTTCCAGACCACACCGCCCCAGCCCGCATCGAACGCACGGCGCACATTGTATTCTTTATCCGTCGGCGGCGCCGAAGCCAGCCAGAACGGGTTTGGCGAGGTGATGCCAATAAAATCCGTTGTCAAATCAGCCATGTCGGCTCCTTTCCCACATGCGCGCGCACAGGCGGCCCTGCCACCCGACGCGGCTCAGGCCATCAGTGTGGCGTGAATATCTTCAGCGGCATCGCGGCCCTCGGCCACGGCCACGACCGTCAGGTCTTCCCCCGGCGTGCAGTCGCCCCCCGCCCAAACACCATCGAGGGACGTGCGCCCCGCACCGTTAACGGCGATCTTGCCACCGGAAAGCTCAAAGCCGAGATCGTTGTCGAGCGTCTGGCCAATTGCACGGAATACCTGATCAGCGGGCAGGCGCAGGGTTTCGCCCGTGCCCTGGAGCCGCCCCTCCACCTCTGCGGTATATTCAAGTTCGATCTCGTGCACCGCACCGTTGCCGTGGATGGCAACGGGCATCACGTTCGTCAGAATCTGAACGCCTTTCGAGGTTGCCAGATCCTGCTCATGGAGGCTGGCCGCCATCTTCGCCTTCTCTCGGCGGTAGGCGACCGTAACGAACTCAGCCCCCAGAAGTTTTGATTGAACGGCGGCATCAATCGCCGTCATCCCGCCTCCGATCACCACCACATGGCGACCCACGGGCAGAGCGGCGAGGTTATCGGACTGGCGAAGCTCCGCAATAAAGCGAACGGCATCGTCAACGCCCGATTTCTCGCCCCCCTCAACACCAAGCGCATTCACCCCGCCAAGACCGACGCCAACGAAAACGGCGTCAAACCCTTCGCGCAGATCACCCAGATCAAGATCGCGGCCCAGCGCTTTCCCGCATTCCAGAGTGATGCCTCCAATGCCGAGAAGCCAATCAAGCTCCCGCGCTGCGAAGTCATCGGCGGTCTTGTAGGCTGCGATGCCGAACTCGTTCAGGCCGCCGGCCTTTTCGCGCGCCTCATAAAGGGTCACGCCATGGCCATGCATCGCCAGCCGGTGCGCACAGGCTAGCCCCGCGGGCCCGGCGCCAACAATGGCAATGCGCTTGCCCGTTTCCGGCGCGCGGGTGAAGGGGTGGCTCTGCTGCGCCATTAGGCTATCGGTGGCAAAGCGCTGGAGGCGGCCGATTTCGACGGGCTTGCCCTCCGCCGCCTCGCGCACGCAGGCCTCCTCGCAAAGCGTTTCGGTGGGGCACACCCGCGCGCACATGCCGCCAAGAATATTCTGCTCAAAAATCGTCTTGGCCGCTGCATCGGGCTGGCCAGTGGCGATCTGCCGAATGAAGAGGGGGATGTCGATTTCCGTTGGGCAGGCTGTCACACACGGGGCGTCATAACAGAAATAGCACCGATCTGCGGCAACAGCCGCTTCATGCCCGTCATAGGCCGGGTGCAGATCGGCAAAGTTACGTTCAATATCATCGCCGGGCAGCCGCCCCGGGGCGATCTGCGGCGCGTCATAGCGTGTCATCGAAATGTCCCGTCTAGCTCGATCAAAAAAGTGCCACAGCGCAGCCCCATGTCAAACAACAATTTTCTGGCGTGCGGATGCCACCAAGCGCAAGGCGCACGCCGCCTGTTCTTTGGTCAATCCAACCGATGGGTTGAGCCGAACGACGGGCAATCACACGCGTGATCACCTGCGTCGCCCAAAAGCGCAAGATGGCGGCGCATGGCTCGGCTTTTTTGCGTCACTCTCAGGTCAGTCCGAAGGCGGGCCGGGCGCCTGTATCCCTCGCCCAGCCCCATCTCGCGCGTGCCGTCAGGCGGCCGCCACGGGGCCGGCGGCGGGTAACGGCGCCGCGCCGCGCAGGGCCGAAGCGGACCCGCCGTCTTGCCCAGCAACAGTTGCCGCAACAAGCCGTGCGGTGGCGGCCGAAAGCGTCCACCCCAGATGCCCGTGGCCCGTATTGTAGTAAACACCGGGCGCGCGCCCGCGCCCCACACGGGGCAGCATCGAAGGCGTCATTGGCCGCAAGCCCGCCCAAGGCGTGACGGTTTCGGTAGCGACGCCGGGAAAATGCCGCTCGCACCAATCAACAAGCGGGCGGATCCGGTCAGCACGAATATCCCGATTCATCCCGTTGAATTCTGCCGTTCCTGCAATCCGGAACCGCTTTGCACCCAACCTACTCGCCACGATCTTGGCGCGGTCATCGAGAAGGCTGATCCAGGGCGCCGCGGCCTGACTTTGAGGGTCGTCAAGTGAAACGGTGATCGAATAGCCTTTAACGGGGTAGATGTTCACCCGATCACCCAACTGCCGCGCAATACCACGGCTTGAAACACCGGCGCAGACGACAACGCTGTCGAAGATCTCACGCCTCTCCCCGCTTTCGATCCAGACGCCGCCGCCCAATGGCGCGAGCGCGTCGATTTCGGCGCCAAAGCGAAGATCGGCACCCCGGCGCGCGCAGGCTTGGGCGAGGCCCATGGTGAATTTGTGGATATCGCCGGAACTATCCGTTGGCGTGACGAAACCGCCGACGAAATCGCCCTTCAGCGCCGGCTCGATCTCGCGGATCTCGTCTGCCCCCACCTCGCGCCGGGCCAACCCGCCTTCTTTCAGAAGCGCGTTCACCTTGCGGCCATGGGCCAAATCCTTCCGGGTTTCATAAAAATGAAGGATGCCGCGGCGTTCGAGATCGAAGTCGATACCCTCGCGATCAGCCATGTCGAAGAGCACTGCGCGGGCGGCAAGCGCAAGCCGGACGGTTTCAACGGTATTGCGGCGGTAGTTGGGGATATTGCTCAAAAACTCTGCCATCCAACGCATTTTGTGCAGCGTCGGCGCAGGGTTCACCAAGAGCGGCGCGTCGGCTTGAAGCATCCATTTCAGGCCCTTCAAAATGGTGCCCCATTGCGTCCAAACCTCGGCGTTCGAGGCTGAGAGCTGGCCGCCATTGGCAAAGCTCGTCTCCATCGCCGCATAGCGATGGCGTTCGAACACGGTCACGTCAAAACCGCGGCCGAGCAGCTCATAGGCGGTGGTCAGGCCGGTGACACCGGCCCCGATAACGGCAACATGGATCATATTCTGCACTCCACGCATCCGGCGGCCTCTACCGCCCTTGCCCCCTCCGTGCGTGGAACCTGAGAGTTTCGCCCTGAGTGTTCGGGCTTTCTCCTACGGTGGGCGCAGACCTTGCGCCGCTTTCCGGAGTGTTGCAGCCATACCGGTCCGGGGACCTGAGAGTTTCCGGGGCGGTTGCTCCTTCGGCGGCGGGCGGGCCCGCCTTCTCCCGGTACGGCTGTGGTCTGAACCGCGAGGTAGGCTCAATCGTCGATTCGAGCAACCGAAATCGGCGGTAGGCACGAAATGGCTGGCCCGCGATGCGGACCGGCGCAAAAAACCATTGTCTCTCAGCCGCGTGTGAGGGGTAGGATGTGTCGGCGCGCCGCCTCTTCGGTAATCATGTCGCGCCACAGAGCCACCGAGGCTTCCTTGGAAAGCTCAACATCGCTCCAAGTCACAACCTGGCCCGGCTCCACGCTGTTTTTCAGCACGCAGTCTTCCATCAGCCCGATCGGAACGGCATCGGCGCAGTCTGCAATCAAACGCGCTTCGCCGCGGAAATCGAACGTGCCAATTGCCTGAGCCATGTGCTGCCCCGCTGCAACTGCGCGCTTGGCTACGGCCACAACCATCGTCTCGGGCGGCCTGCGGTGGCGCATGAGCGGCCCGCGCCCTTCGATCATCCGCGCGATCGTCACCGGGATTTCGAGATGGCCCAGGTGATAAGGCCGTTCGATCACGTAGTACGGCCCGTCACCGAGCTTGTAGTAGCGCAGCTGGTCGGGCGGAGAGGGATGTTTGGCGACGATGAAAATCTCGCCGCGTCCGCCGGGGCAAAGCACGTAGTCAGAGATCGGGGCGCCCAGCGCATCGGCCGCCTCGGCCAGCGCGAACCCGCCCTCTTTCAGCGTTTCCGCCTTCGGGCCCAAAAGCGCGGGTGCTGCGATGGTAGCGCCAAGGCATTCGGCCACCAGCGATTGTTCGATCTGAACCTTGGTGCCGTCTGTGAACGACGTCACTGCGCCCAGCGATATACCCTGCTTGCCCGACCAGAACTCCATATCCTCACGTGACGGATCAAGCGCCAAGAATCCCTTTTGCGAGGCGTAGGCCACGGGCTCAAACCCCATCAGCCGCACTTCTTCGTCAAGCGCAGCGATGCTGCCGGGCTGATCACCCTGCGCCTCCGTAATCATCGGGTAGTCGCGGAACGCGGCTCCGATCGTGGCCTGAAACTCGGCGTTCAGCGTCACGATCGGGCGGCCCGCCGCGATAGCGGCCTCAGCAACTTGACGCGCGCCATCGACCGAGCCCGAACACTCGACAACAATATCGCAGGACTCCACAAACTGTTCTAAATCAGCCGTGATCGCATGTACGCCCGGCATGGGCGCAACCGAATCGGGCGCCCGGCGCGTTAGCGCGATGGGTACATTGTAGCGGTCCCCCATCGGAGCAAGCTGCTCCGAAAGCCCCCTTGCAATATAACCAGTACCAGAAATACCTATACGATGCGGCCGCACTCGAGCCAAACTCATAGTAACACCCCGTCACTCTTCCCCGGAAATCGGTTCACCTAAAACTCTGGTGTCCAATAGCACATTCTGCGACTGCGAGAAACGTTTCCTCGCCGTTTACAGAACTATGGCGGCACGGGCACGGCCATTGGGCAAGGGCCCAGGCCGGCTTGGATCGCTTTAAACCGCCGCCTATAAGGCGCGGGCAGCGAGCGGAGGGCCCTAATGCGCCAAGCCACCATCACGCGGAAGACGGCGGAAACCGACATCACCGTTACAATCAATCTCGATGGCACAGGGGCCTATGACAACGCCACCGGCGTCGGCTTTTTCGATCACATGCTCGACCAGCTTGCCCGCCACGCGCTGATAGACATGACAGTGCGCGTCTCTGGCGACACGCATATCGACGATCACCACACTGTCGAAGATACCGGCATCGCCCTCGGCCAAGCCCTGGCCCAGGCTCTTGGGCAAAAGCGCGGGATCCGCCGCTATGGCGAATGCCATCTTCCGATGGACGATGCGCAGGTGCGCACCGCGCTTGATCTCTCCGGGCGGCCCTACCTTGTGTGGAACCTGGCCCTGCCAACGCCCAAGATCGGCACGTTCGATTGCGAGCTTGTACGCGAGTTTTTTCAGGCGTTCAGCACCCACGGGGGCATCACATTGCACGTTGATCAAATCCACGGGATCAACAGCCACCATATCGCCGAAGCCACGTTCAAAGCGGTGGCGCGCGCGCTTCGCGCGGCCGTCGAGGCTGATCCCCGAAAAGGCGATGACGTGCCCTCGACCAAAGGCACACTCTGACCGCGATGCTGACGGCTCTAATCGATTACGAAAGCGGCAATCTGCATTCCGCTGAGAAGGCGTTTCAGCGCATGGCGGCGGAGATCAGCGGGGGCGAGGTGATCGTCACCTCGCGCCCCGAAGACGTAGCACGGGCCGACCGTATCGTGTTACCGGGCGACGGCGCTTTTCCCGCCTGTCGGGGGGCGCTTGTCGGCCGCACCGGGCTTTTCGAGGCGCTCGTCGAGGCCGTGGAACAAAGGGGGCGCCCCTTCCTTGGTATCTGCGTCGGCATGCAGCTCATGGCCCGGGTTGGCTTTGAGTACGAAGAAACGCCGGGGCTTGGCTGGATCGACGGCGCGGTGCGCCGCATTGTGCCGCGGGATCCGGCGCTGAAGGTGCCGCATATGGGGTGGAACGATTTGGTGATCGACACGGCGCATCCAGTGCTAGATGGCGTGGCAACCGGCGATCACGCCTATTTCGTGCATTCCTACCAAATGGAAGTAGCGGCCCCGGGAGCGCGCGTTGCCCATTGCGACTATGGCGGGCCGGTTACCGCGATAGTGGCGGCGGGAAACACTATCGGAACCCAGTTCCACCCTGAAAAGAGCCAGTCAGCGGGCCTAAGGCTGATTGCGAACTTTCTGGCCTGGCGGCCTTGAGCGCCGCCCTCAGCGGTTACTCGATGCGTTCCCATTGCTGCGAACGACAGATGCCCAACACGCAGCCCGACACCTCTAGCCGGTCGCCCGACAGCGCCATCTTGCTGGAATAGGTGCGGTCACGATCTGGCGCGTAGATCTTGCCATCGCGGTAGGCGCCCTCGCCCGTCGCAACCATATCCCAGATAATCGCTCGGCCGATGGCGTCGGAGGCGCGCGTGTTGCCAGCGCTATCGAACGCCGCACGAAGCGCGCCGCAGATCGTCTCGCCACAGGCGCCGATCTGGACGTGGCCGTAGTTGCCGTTGTCGTCCGCTTGAGTCTTCCAGAGCCCGTGTACGGGATCTGCGTGGGTGAGTGAGGCCGCGGCGATCAAGGCCCCGGCAAGCGCGAGTGATTTCATCGGTATCCTCCCTCTCGTGCGGCGGTATCATGGCCGCGGCAGCTCAGCCGACAAGGCTGACGTCGGGTCGCCCACCCCCTTGGCAATCGGCAAGCGGCGGGGCAAGAAGCGCGCGCTTACAAACGGGAGTACGCTGGTGATCCTCTACCCCGCCATTGATCTGAAAGACGGCCAATGCGTCCGGCTTCTGCGGGGCGAGATGGCTGATGCCACGGTGTTTAACGACGACCCAGCGGCACAGGCGCGAGCGTTCGAAGCGGCAGGGTGCGAATGGATACACCTCGTTGACCTGAACGGTGCCTTTGCGGGTGAGCCAGTGAATGGCACGGCCGTCGAAGCGATCCTTGCCGCAATCGGCGTGCCTGCGCAGCTGGGTGGCGGGATCCGCGATATGGCCACGATCGCGCGTTGGCTCGACAAGGGCCTCGCGCGCGTCATACTGGGCACGGCTGCGGTGGAAGACCCCGATTTGGTGCGGGAAGCGGCGGCTGCCTTCCCCGGCCAGGTGGCCGTTGGGCTTGATGCCAGGGGGGGCCGGGTGGCCACACGCGGCTGGGCGGAAGAAACGGATCTGGAAGTGACGGATCTGGCGCGCCACTTCCAAGATGCCGGGATCGCGGCGATCATATACACCGACATTGAGCGCGACGGCGCAATGGCGGGCCCGAACGTCGCGGCGACCGAGGCGCTGGCCCGCGCCGTCGATGTGCCAGTGATCGCATCCGGGGGCGTTTCGTCGCTTGCTGATCTGAAGCGCCTGCGTGCGACTGGCGTGATCGCAGGGGCGATCTCGGGCCGGGCGCTCTATGATGGGGCGATCGATCTCCGCGAGGGGCTGGAGGTGTTACGGGCGGGTGAAGGGTAGCAATGACTTAGGCGACACCCGCCTCGAACGACGCAGCGCCATGACCCGACCTATTTGGGGTCTGGCTATGGCACAGCTAACGCTACTGCCCCGCGGCCGCGCCTGTCAGGTTACCTAAGGCGCCCGTCATCCGGTGCACCACCTCTGCATCGGCGGGCACGTCAAACTCTGCAAACATGTCGGCGGGGTTTTCATAGAGCAGCACTGTTTGCCCGCCGTCATCATAAACCAGCACGCGCAGCGGCAGAACGAGGCCTGCGCGCAGATCAGCTTGCAGCGCAGGCGTGCCCAGCATGGGGCTTCCGAAGACGAGAAGTTCGGCATCGGCAAGTTCCATATCCACTGAGGCCGCACCGCCGCCGTGATTGACGCGCGCAAACACATTGGCGCCCGCCTCTGTAACCGCGGCTTCCAGCCGGTCTGCGGTTTCCGCAACCGTGCCGGCGGCTTCCACGCGCACGAATTCTGCAGCGGCCGGAAGGACGGTACCGGCAAGGGCGAAGCTGAGGGCAAAAGTGCGCAGCATGGATTGTGTCTCCTTGGTCATAAATCCTGGCGGCACCATACGCACCCCACGATCACCGCCCAGTCACGGCTGCGCGAGCGGCGGGTGACCGCCAATCGGCACCTCGCGACACCGCTGGCCATGGGCCAGCCGATCACATAAAGGAAGCGCCCATGCTGAAGACACGCATCATTCCCTGCCTCGACGTGGCCGACGGTCGTGTGGTCAAGGGCGTAAACTTTGTTGATCTCATTGATGCAGGCGATCCGGTGGAAAGCGCCCGCGCCTATGATGCGGCGGGGGCGGATGAGCTTTGCTTCCTGGATATTCACGCCACCCACGAAAATCGCGGCACAATGTATGATCTGGCCACCCGCACCGCCGAGCAGTGCTTCATGCCGCTCACAATCGGCGGCGGGGTGCGCACGGTGGACGATGTGCGCAACCTTCTCTTGGCGGGTGCAGACAAGGTGAGCTTCAACTCGGCAGCAGTGGCCAACCCCGATGTGGTGGCCGCGGCGGCGGACCGGTTCGGAAGCCAATGCATCGTTGTTGCCATCGATGCCAAGACGGTAGCGCCTGGGCGGTGGGAGATCTTTACCCACGGTGGGCGCAAACCCACTGGCATCGATGCCGTGGCCTTCGCCAAAGCCGTCGCCGCCAAGGGCGCGGGCGAAATTCTTCTCACTTCGATGGATCGCGACGGCACGCGCGCGGGCTTCAATCTTGCGCTGACCCGCGCGATTTCCCATGCGGTGCCGATCCCGGTGATCGCCTCGGGCGGGGTGGGAACGCTCGATCACCTCGTCGAAGGCGTCGTCGAAGGGGGCGCAAGCGCGGTGCTTGCCGCCTCCATCTTCCATTTCGGCGATTTCACGATCCGGGAGGCCAAAGAACACATGGCCGCTGCTGGCATCCCGGTACGGCTGTCATGACTGCGCTGGAGCGGCTGGCCGCCACCATCGCCGCACGCAAGGGCGCGGATCCGTCGGAGTCCTGGACCGCGAAGTTGCTCTCAGCCGGGCCGGAAAAGGCCGCGGAGAAGTTTGGGGAAGAGGCGGTCGAGGCGATCATTGAAGCCGTGAAGGGGGATCGCGCGGCACTGACACGCGAGGCGGCCGACGTGCTCTATCATCTAATGGTGATGCTCGAAGCGCGGGATGTGGCGTTGGCCGATGTTCTGTCGGAGTTGGAGCGCCGCGAAGGGCAGTCCGGCATTGCCGAGAAATCCGCGCGCGAGACCTGAAGACCAAACCCTGAGAATAAAAAGGCGCCCGGACAAGCCGGGCGCAGTCACGGAACGAGGGACAGTGAAGAGAACGCGCAAGTTCCGGTTGCGCGCCCATAAAAATAAGGTAGGGAGAAGGCCCCGCGCTTCTAGGTTTTCTTGCGAAAACGTGAAGAGAACTCGGTCAATTCGCCAGAACAGCCGGCCAATTGCCTTCCCCACGCGCAATATTGCCGGGAATGTCCCGCTCCCACCGACGCCGAACGCCGCGGGAAAAGTTCAGATAGAGCTTGCCTTCATGGATTGTCCACGCTTCGGGAACAGTCGATGCAGTGTAGCCTTCCGCGACGGCCCAGGCGCAATAGCCGCCAAATTGCGGCGCGTAGGCCTCGGGATCAGCGGCAAAGGCAGCGCGGTTGTCTTCAGTCGAAAACTGCCACGTTGTGCCCATCCATTCATGGGTGATCGATGGGTCGCCGGCCACGGGCTTGCTTTCGGTAAAGTAGGCCACGGGATCCGTACCATCGATGGCAATCCCACCTTCGGCATAGATGTCGGGCGTTGCAGCGCGGGCACGGGTGGCCAGAGCCGCAGCGGCGGGGGCAGTTGCGAAAAGCGCGAGGGCAGAGCGGCGGGTCAGCATTGTTGGGGCCTTGTCAGAGTTGCGGTTGCCCCAACACATGCGCCAGCGGACGCTATGAGAGAACCCCCGATACGGAAGCGTGATCGCGTGCGAGATTTGTTTCAATCGAAGATGTCTTCCAGCACGTCCCATGCCTCTTCAAAGATCTTCCGCTTCAAGCTCTTTCGCTTCTTGCGCCGCCGCCGTGGGGGCGAGGCACGACGGGCTTCGTCGGGATCAAACGCTGGCTGGTGGCGCACCGGGGAGGGTTTGACCAGTTCGCGCCGGCCGGGATGCTTGGCTTTGAGCATCTTGAGGTTGTGAAGTGGCGCGCCGCAGTTGGAACATGACAGTTCATGCCTGTCCCGCCCCCGCAAGACAAGGGCGGCGCGGGTGCCACAGTAGCAGCAGGTGGCGATCCGTTCGTTAGGCATGGTCGCTCCGTTCAGCGCGTTCGGGTGGCATATAGGGCCACCGCGGCCGCATTTGAAACATTGAGCGATCCAAAACCGCCTGCCGACGGGATCGTGACAAGCTGGTCGCAGGTTTCCTTCGTCTTGTCCCGCAAACCCGGCCCCTCCGCACCCAGCACAAGCGCCACCGGGCGATCGCCGAGCGCGCCGAGCGTCGCGCCAAGCGTTGCGTTCGCCGTGCCATCGAGGCCCAGAAGCGCAAAGCCCATTTCGCGCAGTTGTTGCATGGCCTGCGTAAGGTTGCCAACGCGGAGGTAGGGTTGGCGCTCCAAGGCGCCCGAGGCCGCCTTGGCCAGCGCTCCGGTTTCCGGTGCCGAATGGCGGCGCGGCGCGATCAACGCAGCGGCACCGAACACCTCGGCCGAGCGCAGGATAGCGCCCACATTATGTGGATCCGTCACCCGATCGAGCAGAACAACCAACGGTGTGCCGGTGCCGCCTGAGAGCACGTCTTCAAGGGCACCCCACGCCAACGGCTTCGTCTCCAGCGCTGCCCCTTGGTGAACGGTGCCGGGATCGAAAGGTACGGGGAAGCGCCGCGGATCGGCGTATTCGGGTACGAGGCCAGCGGCAGTTATGGCGTCGGCCCCGAGCCTGTCTGCCGCGTTTTTCGTTACCACCAGCCGGAGTTTCTGGCGCGCCGGGTTCAAAAGTGCATCGTGAACGGCATGAAGACCGAAAAGCCAGACGGTTTCCGCCGCCGCGGCCCGCCGCGCCTGCTCTTTCTCAATCACCCATTTCGGCTTTTTCATTGCCAACCCTTGCCCGCCACCCCCGCACGGGGCCGCCCCTTCTTGCGCGACGGGCCGCCGGCAGCGCAAGGTGAAAGGAAACGGGAGGGAACGATGAAACTGGCGCTCTTGAAAATCCCCGTTCACGATCTCGAGGCAGCCATCAAGTTTTACGCCGCTCTGTTTGCCACAGAGCCGGTCTTTGCTGCGGAGGCGTATGGGTGGGCGCAGTTCGATCTTGGTGGCCTGCCACTCGCGCTATACGTACCCGGGATGGGTGGCGGCGATCGGGCGCCGGGCGGAAGCGTGGATTTTCACCTTGCCACTTCGGGGGCCGATGCCTTGGCAGGGCGGCTTTCGGACTTTCCAGATGCTGGGGCCGGGACCTTTGAAAGTGCCGATGGCTCGCGCTCCTTCGAATGCCGCGATCCCAGCGGAAATCTCCTGAAAATCATGGGTTGAGGGGGACGCCATTTGAGGTTGACGCATTTAGGGCCCCACGCTATCCAGCGCGCTCGTGGGCGACAGGCCGCAAGGTGTGGCAGGGGACTGTAACTCCCTCGCGGAGACGCACGCTAGGTTCGATTCCTAGGTCGCCCACCACTAAGTCTCGTTAAAAGAATGGGAGGTCTTGGCGGCCGGACTTGTGGCCTGCTTTGCGTGGCTTACCGGATATCGCGCGCGCACTTTTTCGGAAGAGTGCTCTGTCGACCGTTTGTCGGTGAGGTCTTGAAATTGGATCGGCGCCCCTAGCTGCGCTCGAATCCGAGAGCTCTGCGCTGCTCTTCCCAAGAAAGAAGGAGAGACGTCATAGACCGCAGGCGCGTTCCGGTCAGGTCTTTCGGCTGCCGACCCTCGAGAATAGCGGTTGAGATGTCTGGCGCAAGCCAGGCCAGCTGCAACACGCGGCTGACCGCACCTTTACGCAAGCCTTCGCGCTTGGTGATCTCGGCAATAATTTGCGCTGAGCCTGAGAGCAACGCGCTGCGCCACCGCCGTGCATCCGCGATGAGTGCGATCAGATCCGGGTCCCTGCGGGGGGCACCTTTCGCGGTGAGCACAATCGGATGCGCCCGACCTTTCTGATGTGCATCGACCGCGATCTCAAACGTGACCGGCATGCCCTGTTCTACTGAAGCACCGCCAGGGCTCGCGAGATCAACGGTTACCGAGAACCTGCCACCGAGATGGTCAATCCGGTGCACTATGTCGAGGAATGTCGAGCGCGCATCAGGCTCAACGCCGTTTTGCCTCCCGACGCGTGCCGCAGCATTCTGCAGAACGTCCGACAGCAGGTCACGATTGTCCGAATGCGACATCACCTGGGCTACCAGCCAATCCCGGTCTGCCAGCTGCGTCGCGATCGCGCCTGCCACCAAGGCCTCCGTGGCGTCGGCCGGAAGGCGCCGTATAGGACGATTCTTTCCATCATCGCCCGTCTTGCTTGTATAATACCAGTAGCGCTTCGAGGTGCGGACACCGTTCCGGATCACAGACTTCGCGGCAAAGGTTGAGCGCATGACACGACCCTCTCCGTCGAAGAGACGGCCATCGAGCCATCGGGCCGCAGATGCACGCTCGCCCGGAATGGGTCCGCCGCTCTGGCCATCGAGCTTTTCCTGCACCGCACACCAGGTTGCCTGATCGATGATTGCGGCGTGAAGCCCGTCATAGACCTTCGTGCCATGACGGGCCTTGCCGATGTAAAGTGGGTTGCGCAGCAAGTGATAGAGCGCCCCGAGCGAGAAGGGCTTTCCGCCTGTCTCGCGCCCGAACCGATCGACCCGGTGCTTGCTAACGATCTGAAGGTCTGCGAGGCGCGCCCAAGGGGCTCTGACAGATCCAAGGCGCAGATACTCGGAGAAAGTGGTGCGAACAGCCGCGGACTCCTTCTCGTTGATGTGAAGCGCTTTGTCTCGAGCTTCGTAGCCGACGGGCGCGATCCCGTGCGGGAGCACCCTTGTCCTCCCTACTACACGGGCGCCGTCCTACTGCTGAAGAAGCAACTGGATTAAACGGCCTTTCTTCCTGCTGACGCTGCGCACGCGGGATGAAGAACGATGCGAACAAAACCAATGCCGCATCAAAACTTAAGCTCGATAACAAGGCGGCAATCACATGGCAGTCTCAGACAAAGGCAGACGCGCCTTCCGAAGCGATATGTTCACGGTCTGTCTCGCAGAGATACTGAAGGTCAATGTCGACGACATACCCGCATCGACGTGCGGTCCCGAGCATCCCGAGATCGGCTACTGGCTTGCAGCGCGGAACCTTGCCCTCGTGCCCGTGCACAATCCGTCGAACTTCCAGTGGGCGGGCTGGTGGATTGGTCGATTGGCCAATGCCAACAGCTACGTCGTCATGGCTGGCACCCCTTCGGGTGTTGCCTGGATTCCCGAAGGAGTCTGCGGCGGCGGTGGCGTCGTCGAAGGATGGGTCGCGGCAGCGCCAGCTCTCTCGCTTGCCCCTCGTCTGCGGACCACGGGAACAGTTGAGGGCATCTATCGCTACCCGGATACCGGTGACGCCGGTGACGCGCTGCAAATCGCGCGATTGATTGCTGGCGTCGGGCTAGAGGGAGATCGCCATGCACTCGGCAAGGGCCATTTCCAGAGCCCGAAACGATGGGGCCAGGCTTTGACTCTGATCGAGGCATAAGCCATCGAGGAACTGAAGGTCAAACATGGCGTTTGCATCGCCCCGATTGATGCACGCCGTAACGTCCTCACACACGGCATCGACCTCAACGGTCTCATGGGCGAGAGGTTCCGGATCGGCAGGATTCACTGCCAAGGTTCCAGACTCGCCGAGCCCTGTTCCTGGCTGCAGAGGACCACACCCGCAGGCACGTTGCGCGGTCTAATGCATCGCGGTGGCC
>JBCCRC010000022.1:0-47421 GCA_039208375.1 Pseudomonadota bacterium
CTTGCCCCAACACGCACGGGCCGCGTTCTGCTTCTGGCCTGCGGGGCGCTTGCGCGCGAGATCGTTGATCTGAAGGCGGCAAATGGCTGGGATCACCTCGATCTCGCCTGCCTGCCGGCGATCCTTCACAATACGCCCGACGACATTCCCGCTGCTGTGCGTGAGGCGGTGGAAAAACATCGCAGCGCTTATGAAACGATTTTCGTTGTGTACGCCGATTGCGGAACAGGCGGACGATTGTTGGATTTGTGCAAGGAATTGGGGGTTGAGATGATCGAAGGCCCCCATTGCTATTCGTTTTTTGAAGGCAATGCGGCGTTTGCCGTGCGGGCCGAGGAGGAGTTTCGCGCCTTCTACCTTACCGATTTCCTCGTCCGCCAGTTCGACGCATTCGTGACAAAGCCCCTTGGGCTCGACCGACACCCCGAGCTGCGCGACATGTATTTCGGGCACTACGAAACGCTCGTCTATCAGGCGCAAACCGATGATCCGGCGCTTACGGAAAAGGCCCGCGCCTGTGCCGACGCGCTGGGGCTTTCGTTTGAGCGGCGGTTTACCGGCTATGGCGATCTGAAAGGGGCGTTGGCAGGGGTTGCAGCGAAGGGCTAAGCCAAACTGGGCGAGCGCTGGCCCGTGGGGCTGCGCTGCGACGGTGTTCGGCGCGCTCCATCCCCGCAAGGCCGCTTGGCGTTGACCCGCGGCGCGGGCCGTTAGCCAAAGCGTTGCCCGGCCGGAACAGCCCAGTACCCGCACGGCGCATCCGGCTTACATTACCAAATGTAGGACCACCCCCTACTCCGCTGCCACCGCCTTCGTGCCCAGCATCTCCTTGAGGTACCGCCCAGTGTGGCTGCGCGCTACGCCGGCGACATCCTCTGGCGTACCCTCGGCCACGATTTCGCCGCCGCCGTCCCCACCTTCGGGGCCGATATCGATGATCCAGTCCGCGGTTTTCACCACGTCGAGATTGTGCTCGATCACCACAACAGTGTTGCCCTGATCCACAAGCTCGTGAAGCACTTCGAGTAGTTTGCGCACATCTTCGAAATGTAGCCCCGTGGTTGGCTCATCAAGAATGTAAAGCGTCCGACCCGTCGAACGCTTGGCAAGCTCCTTTGATAGCTTCACCCGTTGCGCTTCGCCGCCCGATAGCGTTGTCGCCTGCTGGCCCACTTTGATGTAGCCCAGCCCCACGCGCACCAGCGCATCCATTTTCTCACGGATCGCGGGCACCGCCTTGAAGAACTCCTGCGCGTCTTCCACAGTCATATCAAGCACATCGGCGATGCTCTTGCCCTTGAATTTGATTTCCAGCGTCTCGCGGTTGTACCGCGCGCCGCCGCAGGTTTCGCAGGTCACATAGACATCCGGCAGGAAATGCATTTCGATCTTGATCACGCCATCGCCCTGGCAGGCCTCGCACCGCCCGCCTTTGACGTTGAAGCTGAAGCGCCCGGGCTTGTAGCCCCTCGCTTTCGCCTCCGGCAGCCCCGCGAACCAATCGCGGATCGGGGTGAAGGCACCCGTGTAGGTGGCGGGGTTTGAACGCGGCGTGCGCCCGATGGGGCGCTGATCGATATCGATCACCTTGTCGAGGTGTTCGAGCCCCTTGATCGTCTCGCACGGCGCGGGGGTCTGCCGTGCGCCGTTCAGGCGCATCGAGGCCGTCTTAAAGAGCGTTTCGATCGTGAGCGTCGATTTCCCGCCGCCGGATACGCCGGTGACACAAACGAACTTGCCCAAGGGAAACTCCGTCGTGACGTCGCGCAGATTGTTGCCCGAGGCTTTCACAACGGTCACTTTCTTTCCGTTGCCCTTGCGGCGCTCTGCGGGCACCGCAATCTCGCGCGTCCCAGTCAGATACTGGCCGGTGATCGAAGCGCTGTCGCCAGCGATCTGGGCAGGTGTACCGTGGGAGACGATCTGCCCGCCATGCACCCCCGCGCCTGGCCCGATATCAAACACATAATCGGCCTCGCGGATCGCCTCCTCGTCATGCTCCACCACGATCACGGTATTGCCCTGATCGCGCAGGTTTTTGAGCGTTTGCAGAAGCCGCCCGTTATCGCGCTGATGCAGGCCGATGGAGGGCTCATCAAGCACGTAAAGTACGCCAGTGAGCCCGCTACCGATTTGGCTTGCTAGCCGGATGCGCTGGCTTTCCCCGCCCGAAAGCGTTCCTGCGTTGCGCGAGAGCGTGAGGTATTCGAGGCCCACATTGTTGAGAAAGCCCAGCCGTTCGCGAATTTCCTTCAAGATTGCGCGCGCGATCTCATTTTTCTGGTCGCTTAGCGCCGCGGGCACGCTTTCGCACCACTCATAGGCCTCGCGGATCGACATCTGTACGACTTGGCCGATATGCAGCCGGTTTGAGGAATCCGCGCCTGCGGGCCCGATTTTTACCGCAAGCGCTTCTTCGCGCAGCCTGTAACCATCGCAGGCGCCACAGGGGCGGTTGTTCTGGTAACGTTCAAATTCTTCGCGGATCCAGCTTGAATCGGTTTCCCGATAGCGCCGCTCCATGTTCGGGATCACCCCCTCAAAGGGCCGGCTCACCTGATAGACGCGCCCGCCCTCATCGTAGCGGAAGCTGATCTCTTCCTCGCCCGAACCGTAAAGGAAAACCTGCTTCACATGGGCGGGCAGATCTTTCCATTTCTGCGACTTGTCGAATTCATAGTGCTTCGCAATTGCTTCGATCGTTTGAAGGAAGTAGGGCGACTTGCCTTTGCGCCAGGGCGCGAGCGCCCCATCGGCCACGCGCAGATTCTGATCGGGCACAACAAGACGCTCATCAAAGAACAGTTCCACCCCCAGCCCATCGCATTCCGGGCAGGCGCCGAAGGGCGCGTTGAACGAGAAAAGCCGTGGCTCGATCTCCGGAATCGTGAAGCCCGATTCCGGGCAGGCGAAGTTTTCGGAAAAGGTGATGCGCTCGGGTTCCGCATCCTTCGGCGCGGTCTCCAGTACCGCGATGCCATCGGCAAGATCGAGCGCGGTGCGGAAGCTGTCGGCCAAGCGCGTCTCGATGCCCTCCTTCACCACGATCCGATCTACGACCACATCGATATCGTGGCGGAATTTCTTGTCGAGCGTCGGGGGGCTGTCGAGTTCATGAAACGCCCCATCCACCTTTACGCGCTGAAAGCCCTGCTTTCGCAGCTCAAGGAATTCCTTGCGGTATTCCCCCTTCCTGTCCCGCACAATTGGGGCCAGCAGGTAGGCGCGCGTGCCCGGCTCCATCGCCATCACGCGATCGACCATATCCTGCACCTGCTGCGCTTCGATCGGCAGGCCGGTGGCGGGAGAATAGGGTGTGCCAACGCGCGCGAAAAGAAGGCGCATGTAATCGTAGATCTCCGTCACCGTGCCTACAGTAGAGCGCGGGTTCTTCGAGGTCGTCTTCTGCTCGATGGAAATCGCCGGGGAAAGGCCGGTGATATGATCCACATCCGGCTTTTCCATCATATCGAGGAACTGCCGGGCGTAGGCGGACAGGCTTTCCACGTAGCGCCGCTGGCCCTCGGCATAGATCGTATCAAATGCCAGCGAGGATTTGCCCGATCCAGAAAGCCCGGTGATCACCACAAGCTCATCGCGCGGAATATCCACGTCGACGTTCTTAAGATTATGCTCGCGCGCACCGCGGACTTCGATCTTCTTCAGTTCGGGCATAGGCACCTCGGGTTGGGCAGACCCGACAGATAGCGGGCAGTGCGGGAGACTCAATGGCCTTAACGGAACATTAAGCGAACATCGTTACGGCGTCACGGGGAATCCGGAAGGTTTCTTGTGGATAAGCAGCCGAGTGCCTGCGGATCAGGCAAACGCGGCGCGTCGGCGCGCGAGCCAGCCCTGCACCACGATGCCCGCCAGCAGGATTGCGGCGCAGGCAATCATAAAGCCGGTATGCCCGGCCACGCCGATTACGGCCAGCAGAAGCGGCGTGCCCGCGGTATTGCCGATATTGCCCGTTTGCGCGAGCGCCCCGTTTGCCTGAGCCCTGTGGGCGGCACTCTCGTTTAACTGTGGCACCGCGGCGAAGCCCGCGCCCTGCACCAGCCCCAGCGCAGCGGCGAAAGCGATGCAGAGGGTTGGGTTGCCCGGAGCTGCGATAAGCGCGAGCGCCAGGCCCGCACCAAGCGCGAAGCCAATCTGCATCACCCGAACCGCAGGCATTCGCTTCAGCATCCAAACACCTAAAATCATTGAAGAAAAGATGCTCACAAGTGGCATCGCGCCGATCACGAGCGCGCGTGCCTCCGGCGCGATATAGGCGGGCATCAGGGTCAGAACACTCACATAGGTGAGCGTGTAGAACAGCCACGCGGCCCCCGGCGCGCTGATGAAAGGCGAACGGTAGATCTCACCATGCCGCCGCAGAATCGCTCGGGGAGAGATATCGTCATCTCCCGCCTCCGCCTCCACCCGCGGCAGGGCGCGCGCGAGGATCAGCGCAAAGCCCGCCATCCAGGCCGCATGGGCGATGAACAGCGCAGGCAACCCGTAGCCATCGGCCAGCGGCAGCCCGGCCCATACAAGTGCGGTAAATGCCACGCCAAAGAACGTGCCCCAGAGCGTGAGCGCCACTGGGCGCGCGCCTTCGTCCGCGAGGGTGGCGATGAGAGTGGGGGCGGCGACCACTATGGCGAGGTGCGAGAGTCCCTCGATCACCCGGCTCGCCAGAAACAGCGATAGCGGCGGCAGGGTGGCCTGATAGAGCGAAATCGCCGCGCCCACCCACATCGCCCACAGCAGCGCGCGGCGGTAGCGGATACGCGCCACCAACAGCCCTGCGGCAACGCCGAGCAGAATGCCGACGAACCCCACAAGCGAGACGGTGAAGCCAAGCCACGCTCCGGCATCGGGGTAAACGGCACCGAGCCGATCGAAAATCACGCTAACCTTGCCGTATTGCGCCGCCGCCCCAAGGCCCGCGAGCCACAGGAGAAGGATCAGCGCCCAGTCAGTGCGCGCGGTGATCGGGGGGGCATCGGCCATGGGTTGCGCCATATCCCCCGATGCCCGCCGCGGCAATCCCGCGCCCGCGCACAGGCGGTGGTGCGATGAGGCGGCACACGCCACACGCTTTCCCAAGTAAAACGTCAGCCGAGCGGGCGCTGGCCCTTGGGGAAGAGGCCCGACGCCTGTGTGGTGTGCTTTATCCCGGCAAGCCCGCCTGAGCTTTGTTAGCGGCGCACGGCATCAGTACAAGCGCCGCACCACTGCAAGCGGCTCCAGAAGGTCGCAGACGCCAGGCGGGGCGTGAGCTTCGGCGTGAGCTTCGGCTCTGGCCCCGCGCATCCTCGGCCTGCCATCGGTATGGGTCGGGAACCCAACGGCTCCGAAACAAAAAGCTCCCAAAACAAAGAAGCGGCGCCTGCCCCCTCCTCGGGCCAGGCGCCGCTTGCACGAAGGCGTCCCCGCCTCCTCCAAACTCGTGCCTATATGTGGATCACTCGGTCGTAAGCATCAAGCACACTTTCATGCATCATCTCGCTCAGCGTGGGGTGCGGGAAGACTGTGTGCATCAGATCCTCTTCCGTCGTCTCCAACGTACGGCCCACAACGTAGCCCTGGATCAGCTCCGTCACCTCCGCCCCCACCATATGGGCTCCCAAAAGCTCGCCGGTCTTGGCATCGAACACCGTCTTCACCATCCCTTCCGGTTCGCCCAGCGCAATGGCTTTGCCGTTGCCAATGAACGGGAAGCGGCCAACCTTGATGTCGAAGCCCAGCTCCTTCGCCTTGGCCTCGGAATAGCCGACGCTCGCAACCTGGGGATGGCAATAGGTGCAGCCAGCAATGGATTCGGGTTTCACTGGATGCACGTCGTTTTTGCCCGCGATCAGTTCGGCCACCATCGTGCCCTCATGGCTGGCCTTGTGCGCAAGCCAAGGCGCGCCTGCGATATCGCCGATGGCATAGAGCCCCTCGACCCCCGTGCGGCAGTATTCATCGGTCACCACATGGCTACGGTCGATCTTCACGCCCAGCGCTTCCAACCCCAGCCCTTCCGTATTGCCCACAATGCCTACGGCGGAGATCACCGTATCGAACGTGTGTTTCTCCACTTTGCCGCCGGTTTCGATATGCGCCGTCACCGTGCCCTTGCCGCGATCAAGTTGCTTGACCATGGCCTTTTCCATGATCGTCATGCCCTGCTTGGCGAAGCTTTTCTTGGCGAAGGCGCTGATCTCAGCATCTTCGACGGGCAAGATGCGGTCCATCACCTCCACCACGGTCGTCTCGGTGCCGAGCGTGTTGTAGAAGCTCGCGAACTCGATTCCGATCGCACCCGATCCTATGACGAGCAGCTTCTTCGGCATCCTGGGCGGCACGAGGGCGTGCTTGTAGGTCCAAACCAGATCGCCATCGGCCTCCAGCCCCGGCAGTTCCCGCGCCCGGGCGCCAGTGGCAAGGATGATGTTCTTCGCCTTCAGCGTTTCGGTGCCCTTGTCGGTTTTGACCGAAACCATCCCTTTGGCGGGCAGTGTTGCCTCGCCCATAACAACCATGACCTTGTTCTTCTTCATCAGGTGGCCGACGCCAGAATTCAGCTGCTTGGCCACCGCCCGCGAGCGGCTGACCACGGCATCGAGATCATAGTCGATCCCCTCGGCCTTCAAGCCGAATTCCTTGGCGCGGTGCATCAGGTGAAACACTTCCGAAGACCGCAGCATCGCCTTGGTGGGGATACATCCCCAGTTGAGGCAGATCCCGCCCATGTGCTCGCGTTCCACGATCGCGGTTTTCAGTCCAAGCTGGCTGGCGCGGATCGCGGCCACGTAGCCGCCGGGCCCCGCGCCGATCACAACAAGGTCGAACTCTTGGGTGGCCATGGGGCACATCCTCTTTCATCAGGTCGTTTAGCCTTAAACTACCTGCCATAGCCGTTTGGTGATGTCACCCGTGGGGCGATGCCGCAGGGGCACGCGCTGGCGAGGGCCCCGGAAACGGGGCACGGCTCCGCTTGCGGCCAAGCTAACCCCTTGCTTGAGCGAATTAATCGCATAACCTGCCCCACAACGATCCTAAGCATTTGAAGTCACCGGAGGTTGCCATGGCAACCGTAACGCTGCTTTTGCGCGGCGACCAGATCGGGCGGCATACGGGATTTTCGGGAACTGGAAACGGGCCCGACAGGGTTGTGACTGTCAGTGGCGTTGAGGCGGTCGGCGAGCCGGACGAGTTGTTTACCGTTCTCGTCGAACAGGTGAACCCAGGCACGACCCAGTTCCAGAACGGCCAGTTCGTCACCATCAGCGATGCTGACGGTAACGTCATCCTGCCGCGCACAAGCATTCAACCCGATATCGAGCAGGGCCGAGGCGCCGGTGACGACCACCTGCTGATCTCAAACCCCCGGTTTCTGATCGATCTTGGCGGCGTGCCGGTTGGCCCAGCGACGACAACCTACTCTTTTGCAGACGAAGGCGCGGGCCCAGACGGGGATGACGACGGCAACCTCGATTTTGCGGATTTCCCGTGCCTCGCCCCGGGCACCGCGATCCGCACTCCTGGCGGCGCGCGCGATGTGGCCGATCTTACTGAGGGCGATCTGATCGAAACCGCGGGCGGCGTCCTGCCCATCGCATGGGTCGGTCGCCGCACGGTTGCATTCTCGCCCCGGGGCCGGGCGCACCCGCCCATCCTGATCAGACGCAGCGCGTTCGGGCCCGGCATGCCAGGGCGCGACACGATCGTGTCGCCCGACCACCGCATCCTGATGCACGACCCTGCCTGCACGTTTCTCTTTGGCGTGGGCGAGGTTCTGGCGCCCGCGAAGGCATTAACCGGCCTACCGGGCCTTCGGGTGATGGGTGGCAAACGGCAGATGGATTACGTATCCGTCTTCACCGCCCGGCACGAAATTGTCGACGCCAACGGGTTGCCCGTGGAAACCCTTTATCCCGGAGATGAGACGCTACGGCGGCTTACGCCCGGCGAACGCCGATCCCTTCGCACCGCCTGCCCCGCTGTAGGGCCCGGCTTTCCGCCCGCGCGCCGGCTTCTCACTGTGTCTGACGCTGAAGCGCTGGTTGCGGCCTTCAAGCTGTCACGTCGTGTCAACCGACGGTCTGCTGCCACCCGCGGCTACCAGGTCTCAGGGCTTGACCGCATCGCCTTACATCAAAGGAGCGGCACGGCGCCTAAGATGGGCCCGGTGCCGCCCAATCAAAGATAACGTTGCCGCTCGTTTCCGAGATGAGTTTCGGGACCGAGCGGTAAAGCGCGCGCGCGGCATCATTGTCATCTTCGGTTATCACCCAGGCGCCCGAACATCCGGCCGCCCAGGCTTCGTCAAGCAGACGCTGTACAACCTGCCGACCGATCCCGCGACGCCGAAAGGCCTCAGTAACGCCCACCTCTTTGATGAACAACTCCGGCGGCTTGTCGGGGTGATACTGAATGACGCCCGAGGCAAAGCCGACCGGCTGATTGGCGACCTCAGCAAACACAAGACAATGGCTGGGGTCGGCGATGAACCGCGCGAGTTCCGCTGGGCGCAGGGGATTGTCAAAGATATCCGTGCCCTCAAGCCGCCGCGCCGTTGCGGCATCAAGGAGGTGAAGTGTTGCCGCCGTCAACGCCCGAGGATCGCGCGCACGTAACCTTGCGTTTCGCGGAACGGGGGCACACCGCCGTAGCGCTCCACGGCGCCGGGGCCCGCGTTGTAGGCGGCAAGGGCGAGACGCCAGGATCCGAAGCGCTCATACTGCTCACGCAGGTAGCGCGCCCCGCCTTCCAGGTTCTGCCGTGGATCCCAGGCATCGACGCGCAGAAGCCGAGCGGTTTGCGGCATCAACTGCGCAAGACCCATAGCGCCCTTGTGGGATTCTGCACGTGGGTTCCACCCCGATTCCTGGCTGACAAGGCGCAGAAACAGGTCTTCGGGGATCCGGTGCTGGCGCGCGGCGGCGCGGGCGGCGGGTATATACTGGCTGGTGCCGCCGGTGAACGCGGGGCCGTTATATGCGCCTGGGATTTCGAACGGTGGCGGCTGTAGCCGCACCGAGGCCGCGTATTGTTCTCGCGCGCGGGTATCGAGCACACGAGTCTGGTGTTCGAAGAGTTCAACGCGGTTTTTTGAAGATACCTGAAGCCCGTCGGCTATTGCCGGGAGGGCGCCCAAGGGCACAAGGCAGGCCATACAGGCGGCAATCGTCACTCTCATCCAAACGGCCCTTCCAACCCCATCCCGCCGCTGTGGTTAACAAATCCCGAAGCCCTCGCCAAGCCGCAGCACGGCGTCCTGCACCGCCAGCTTTCACGGCCTGTTAACCACGAACACCGAAGTGTAGGTTGGCGGCCAACAAGAACGGAATCGGTGGGAGTGATGTCATGGCAGGTTCAGTGAACAAGGTGATCATCGTCGGCAATCTGGGGCGCGATCCGGAGGTGCGCACGTTCCAGAATGGTGGCAAAGTGTGCAACCTGCGGGTAGCGACCTCTGAGAACTGGAAAGACAAAAACACCGGGGAGCGGCGCGAACGCACCGAATGGCATTCGGTGGCGATCTTTTCCGAGCCGCTGGCGCGCACGGCGGAGCAATACCTGCGCAAGGGCTCGAAAGTCTATCTTGAAGGCCAGCTTGAAACCCGCAAATGGCAGGATCAGTCGGGGCAGGACAGGTATTCGACCGAAGTTGTGCTACGCCCCTACACCTCGACAATGGTGATGCTCGATGGCCGCTCTGGCGGCGATGGCGGCGGGTACGGCGGCGGCGGATACGTGGAAGACCAGTCGCGCGGCGGTGGCGGCGGCGGGTTCCAGAACCCAGCGCCCGCGGGCGATCTTGACGACGAGATCCCGTTCTAAGGAACCAGTTCCCGCCATCTGCCTGAGACGTAAAAACATTGAAGACCCGTTAGGCCACGGTCCGCAACGCCCCGCAGGGTTTGCTGTGACGCAGAGTTTGGGAGATCAGGCGTGATTACCCCGGGCAAAAACATCGCGATCAAGGTGCCGCTTCACCTTTGGGACGCAACGATTGCGTTTTACCGAGATCGCGTGGGTCTTAAGGTTTCGAAGGTGCTTGCAAACAGCATCGGTTTCTCCTTCGGGGAGATGACGCTTTGGATCGACAAGGTGGAGAGGCAGAGCCAAGTCGACGTCTGGCTGGAACTCTTTAGTGACGATCCGACGGGCGCGCTGGAAACGCTCAAGAGCCCGCAACGCGATGAGTTGGAACCACTCGACGGCGTCACCGGGCACTGGACGTCTGACCCCGCAGGCGTTGTTTTGCTTCTGCGCAAGGATACGTGAGGGCGGGCGCGATGCACACCAAAAGGCCGCCCTTGGCTGCCCATGGCCCCAGGCGTCGCACCGTATCGCTCTGATGTTCCCTGCTGCGCCATAACGTAGGGGCAGAAAGCAAGTAACGGGCCCGCCACCGCGAAAGGTGCCGGGTTTCCCCGGATCGCGAGGCTCCGAGGGGCCACTTGTAACAACGCGTCGGACAGGCACCTTGGCTCGGACAGAAGCATGGCGCGCACTCTGCAGGAAAGCTTCGGCGCGCACCCTGGCTGCGTCGCATACATATCGCGTGACGGCCGCCGCCCGGCCCTAGCCGCGCCCGCGCATCGCCTCGCCCAGCAGATCGCGCACCACCGCGAGATCCACCTCCTCCGCCACAAAGGCCGCGCCGATCCCTTGCGCAAGGATGAAACGCAGCCGCCCGTCGATCACCTTCTTGTCCTGCCCCATCAGCGCCAGAAGGCCATCGGCATCGGGCAGCGGCCCGGGGATATCGGCAAGTCCAGCCTTCATCCCCATCGCAGCGAGATGGGCGCGCACGCGCGACGGTTCTTCCTGCGCGCATAGTCCCAGCCGGGCGGACAGATCGAAGGCCAGCGCGCAGCCAATCGCCACACCTTCGCCGTGAAGCAGCCGATCAGAATAGCCTGTCGCGGCCTCAAGCGCGTGGCAGAAGGTGTGGCCGAGGTTCAGAAGCGCGCGATCACCCTGCTCGGTTTCGTCGCGTACCACGAGCTCGGCCTTCATTTCCACCGACCGGCGCACCGCGTGGACGCGCGCCGCGGTATCGCCCGCCGCCGCAGCGGGGCCATGTGCCTCGAGCCATTCAAAAAACGCCGCATCGCCCAGAAGCCCATACTTCACCACCTCACCATATCCAGCGAGGAAATCTCGCGGGCTAAGCGTGGCAAGCGCATCGATATCGGCGAGCACTAGCGCAGGCTGGTGGAAGGCGCCGATGAGGTTCTTGCCCACGGGCGAATTGATCCCGGTTTTGCCGCCCACGGAGCTATCAACCTGGGCCAGAAGGCTTGTGGGGATCTGCACGAAGCGCACACCCCGCCGCAGCACGGCCGCGGCAAAGCCCGACAGATCGCCGATCACGCCGCCGCCAAGCGCCACGACAACATCGCGCCGCTCAACCCTTTCGGCCAGCAGCCATTCGACGCTCCGTTCTAGCATCGCCCAGCTTTTGGTGGCCTCCCCCGGTGGAAGGGTCAGCGCCGACGCGGCGATGCCCGCCTCGGAAAGCGCCGCCTCAAGGGGGGCGAGATGGCGGGCCGCCACCATCTCATCAGTGAGGATCGCCACGCGGGGGCGGGCAAGGAGTGGCGCGATTTCAGTGCCCGCCCGCGCGATCAGCCCTGTGCCGATCCGCACATCATAGGCACGGTCGCCCAGCGCAACATGCACCGTTCCGGTCATGCCGCGCCCGTCGCCAGAACATCGGGCCGCGTCAGAAGCGCCTCGATGACCCGATTCGTCATATCCTCGATCGAGTAGCGCTTGTGTGCGTCGACCACGAGATCCGCGTCGCCATAGGCCGGCGTGCGCGCCTCGTAGAGGCTTTGCAACGTGCCCTTGGGATCGTCCGTGCGCAGCAAGGGCCGCGTGGTTTTATGGCGTACCCGGGCCCAGAGCAGTTCGAGATCCGCCCTGAGCCAGACCGAGATGGCCTCGGCGCTCACCCGCGTTCGGGTTTCGCGCCGGATAAAGGCGCCACCGCCCGTGGCCAGAATGCCCGGCGCGCCGGCCAGAAGCCGCGCGATTACCTGAGCTTCCTTATCGCGAAAGAACGCCTCGCCATCGCGGGCAAAAATCTCCGAAACTGTGGCGGCCGCAGCACGCTCAATCTCCGCGTCACTGTCGCGAAAGGGTACGTCGAGCCGCCGCGCCAGCGCCTGCCCGATCGCTGTTTTTCCCGCCCCCATCATGCCCACGATGACGACGGTCTTCAAAAGCCGGTGTTCCACGGCGATGGGCCGCCCGTTATTTGATCGATTTGCCCGTGAATGGCGTGATCTTACCGAAAAGACCATATATAATCCGCTACAGAGCCGCCGGAGAGCGGCGCGCAGCATTCTTCGCGCTGCGGGTTATTGAACGAGGCAGATGGGCGAGGCGCAGATGGGCCGTCTTATCAAGTACCTGTTTTATCTTATTATTCTAGCAGGGTTAGGGCTGGTGGGCTATGCCTATCTTGGCGATCTCAGCCCCACGCAAGAAGATGTCACAACGCCGGTTGAATTGGATGGGGGCTAAAGGCTGGGCTACCGCCGCGTGGCTTGCCGCCCTGGCGCCCGCCGCCGCCGAAAGCCCGCTTTCTGCGATCGATTGGCTGTCGAACAGTGTTGCCGCGCCGCAACCCGTGGCGCCTGCCCCCGGGGGCCCTGTTACCGAGAATGCCGCGCCACGCGCGATCGCGGTTACGCCCTTGGGCCAGCCGAGCGGCGATGCCGTCGGGCTCTTGCCCCCGTCGGCCACGGGCCTGCCGCGCGCGCTGTGGGGCAGCGCGGCGCCTGAGGCGATCCTCGCCAGACTTGAAGCCGTGCCGAACGATCTGCCGCCTGCATTGCGCAGCTTGCTGGCAACGCTGCTTCTTGCCGAGGCAAACCCGCCCGTCGGCACCGGGGTTGAAGACACGCTGCTTCTGGCGCGGGTGGATCGGCTCTTGCAGATGGGCAAGCTAGATCGGGCCGCCGCTCTTTTGGATCGCGCGGGCCCAGAGGCCACCCCCGAACGCTTCCGCCGGTATTTCGACATCGCTCTCTTGCAGGGCTTCGAAACTCAGGCTTGCAGTCGCATGCGCGCGCGGCCCGAAATCTCGCCCACCTACCCCGCACGAATCTTCTGCTTGGCCCGAGGGGGCGATTGGGCGGCGGCAGCTGTGACGCTGGAAACCGCCAAGGCGCTTGGCATTCTGTCCGAGGCCGAAGATGCGCTTCTTGCGCGGTTCCTGGAGCCCGAACTTGATGACGGCACGCCGCTGTCGGGCGACTGGCGCGCGCCCTCGCCTCTTGTGTTCCGGATGCTGGAGGCTGTGGGCGAGCCGGTGCCCACAAACACCCTGCCGCTCGCCTTCGCCTGGGCGGATCTCAGGCCAACCCGTGGCTGGAAGGCGCAGCTTGACGCCGCCGAACGGCTGGCGCGTCAAGGCGCTCTTCCTGCAAACCGCCTTGTGGGCCTTTATCTGCGCCAGAAGCCTTCCGCGTCCGGCACGGTGTGGGAGCGGGCCGCCCAGGTACAATCGTTGCAAGAGGCGCTGGCAAGGGGCCGCGCAGGCGCAGTGGCCCGCACCCTGCCGGGCACCTGGGCCGCCATGCAACGCGCGGGGCTTTCGCACGCATTTTCAGAGCATTACGGCGCAGAGCTTGCACGGTTGGGGTTGGAAGGCCCAGCATCTGACCTCGCCTATGAAATCGGGCTTTTATCGCCGAGCTACGCCTCAGTCGCCCGACGCGCAGCGCCTGAGGGGCGGACGGCACAGTTTCTTGCCGCGGTTGCCACCGGCACCGTTGAAACCCGCATTGCGCCCGGTGACATGTCGTCGGCCGTGCGGGCTGGGTTCATGGCCGAGGAAGCACCTGCGGCGCTCCAGCGGGTGGAACAGGCGGAAGGTGTTGGCGTGGCCCTCCTACGCGCGATCACACTGTTTGCCGAGGGGGTGGAGGGCGATCCCGATGGCGTGTCGGACGCGATTTCCTATCTTCGCGACGCCGGGCTTGACGATGTCGCCCGCCGGGCAGCGCTGGAGCTTCTGATCGGCACCGGTCAGACATGAACGTCCGCGCCGCCGAGGTTGCCGACAGACAACGCATTGCGACCTTTCTCGAGGCACGGGCTGCCGAGCGCGGCGCGGCTGCCAATACGCAAGACGCCTATGCGCGCGACTTGATCGATTTTGCAGCATGGCTTGCGCGTCGCGCTACGCCGCTTCTCGAGGCCACGCGCCCTGATATTGAGGCCTACCTTGCCGGCTGCGATGCCGCGGGCCTTGCGGCCAGCACACGGGCGCGGCGCCTTTCTGCCATCCGCCAGTTCTGCCGCTTCGCAGTGGAAGAGGGTTGGCGCAGGGAGGATCCCGCGCTTCGGATCGCGGGGCCAAGCAAGGGCCGGAGTCTGCCAAAGACGCTCTCTGAAGCCGAGGTGGACGCCCTTTTGGCCGCAGCGCGCACCCATGGGAGAGAGCAAGATCGCCTACGCAACACCTGCCTGATGGAGCTGCTCTACGCTACCGGCATGCGGGTGAGCGAGCTTGTCGGCTTGCCGGTGGCCGCCGCGCGTGGCAACCCCGAAATGCTGCTCGTGACTGGCAAGGGCGGTAAGGAGCGGCTCGTCCCCCTTTCCCCGCCCGCACGCGACGCGCTCGCGGCCTGGCTCGCGGCGCGCGACGCAAGCGCCGACCAGCGCCACCCCTCGCCCCATCTCTTCCCCTCCCGCGGCAAGGCCGGGCATATGACGCGCCATCGGTTTTATTCGTTGATAAAGGAACTTGCGGTGGCTGCAGGCATTTCGCCGGGGCGCGTTACCCCCCATCGCCTGCGCCACGCCTTTGCCACCCACCTTCTGGCCGGCGGCGCCGATTTGCGGGCAATCCAAGTGATGCTGGGGCATGCGGATGTATCGACGACAGAGATCTACACCCACGTGCTAGAAGACCGGTTGAAAGAGCTGGTGTTGGAGCATCATCCCCTGGCGCGCGGGTAGCGGGCGTGCAGATGCATGGGAAGCCGGGAGAGTGCATGCCTGTGGGTGGCGCTACAACCGACGTTTGGTGCGCCTTGTGTTCGCGGGCCCGCCTCCCCTTCCCCCGCAGCGCTTGGCATCAGCCACAGCGTTGGCCTGCGGGACGGGCCAGCGCGCGCCTGCAGCCCCCGGCTTTTTGCTGGCGCGTAGGGATAGGCGAACTAAGGCGCCGGGTCGGCCCGGCCCCTGCCCCACGCACGCAATGACCGTGGGCAACGGCCCCTTCGCCGCTTGCCTGCCCCGCCCGCGATCCCATATGACGGCGCAACCAGCTATCCCATTCACCCAACCTTCGGATCACCCATGGAAACCGGCCTCTGGATCACGGCCATCGCCATCCTCACCCTGCTCGTCGCTTCGGCGTTTTTCTCGGGCAGCGAAACCGCGCTTACTGCGGCCTCGCGCGGCAAACTGCATGCCCGAGCCGACAAGGGCTCAAAGGGCGCGGGGCTTGCGCTCAAACTTCTCGACGATACCGAAAGCCTGATCGGCGCGATTCTTCTAGGCAACAACTTGATGAACATCCTCGCGGCCTCGCTCGCGACGGTGTTCTTCACGCGGCTTTTCGGTGAGGGGGGCGTGGCCTACGCAACGCTCGTGATGACGGCGCTTGTAGTGATCTTTGCCGAGGTGATGCCAAAAACCTATGCCATCACCAATGCCGAAACCGCGGCCACCCGGGTGGCCCCGATCATCGCGTTTTTCATTCGCATCTTCTCCCCCATCGTGGGGTTCGTGCGAGCGCTAGTGCGCGCCGTGCTGGGTGCCGTGGGCGTGCAGGTCGAAGCCGAGCGCAATATCCTTGCGGTGCAGGAAGAAATCGCAGGCGCCATCGCGTTGGGCCATTCCGAGGGTGCGGTGGAGAAAGAACAGCGCGACCGCATCCTTGGCGCGCTTGATCTGGGCGACCGTACGGTAGAGGAAATCATGCTTCACCGCAGCCAGATCGAGATGATCGACGCCAGCCTTTCGGCGCGCGAGATGGTCGAGCTTTGCCTGCAATCCGCCCATACCCGCCTGCCGATCTTTTCAGGCGAGCCCGAAAACATCGTGGGGCTTATCCACGCCAAGGATCTCTTGCGCGCAATCTACGCGCTGCAGGCCAATGGCGGCGTCGATCCACTTTCGGACTTCGATATCATGGGCATCGCGATGAAGCCGTACTTCGTGCCGGAAACCACAACGCTTGACGATCAGATGCGCGAGTTTCTCCGCCGCCACACGCATTTCGCTCTGGTGGTGGATGAATACGGGGCGCTTCAGGGCCTGATCACGCTTGAAGACATCCTCGAAGAGATCGTGGGCGAGATCACCGATGAGTTCGATATTGACGCCGAACATCCGGTCCGCCGCACGGAGGCAGGCGATTACATCGTCGACGGCGCAATGACCATCCGTGACTTAAACCGCGCCAATGACTGGTCGCTCCCCGATGACGAGGCCAACACGCTGGCTGGCCTCGTGATCCACGAGGCGCAGACGATCCCGACGCAAGGCCAGGTCTTTTCCTTCCACGGCTTCCGCTTTGAGGTACTGGCGCGAAAAGACAATCGCATCACCCGCCTGAAGGTGCGCGCGCTCATGTAGATTTCCGCCGTCACGGGGATTTCAACCTGACAGAACCGGCGCGCCGTGCTAGCCAACGCGCCATCGAGCGTAACAACAGATGGACATGGCAGTATGACCAGCCGCATGCTGGCGATAGTGGCCCTAATGGCGGCCCTCGCCGCGCCCCTCCCCGCTTTCGCCCAGACCGATGAAAGCGCCGACAGCGACGCCGAGACAGAGGCGCCCGAAACCGAAGCGCCAGAGGGCGATGCCGCGGAAACCGAGACGCCGCCGCCGGGCGGCGGGCTTTCCACAGGCGAGGTGGTCAGCAACGATCCGCAACCGGGCGAAACCTACATCTCGGAAACCCATGGCGATTGGGAGGTGCGCTGCATCGTGAACCCGCAGGGCACCGATCCCTGCCAGCTGTACCAGATGCTGACCGATCCTGAAGGAGCGCCGGTGGCGGAGATGAGCCTTTTCCCGGTGAACGATGGCGGCCCTGCTGAAGCCGGAGCTACGATCATCACCCCGCTTGAGACGCTTCTCACCGAGCAAGTCACCATCGCGATCGATAGTGACCCGGCCAAGCGCTACCCTTTCAGCTTCTGCACCCCGGTGGGATGCTTCGCGCGGATCGGGCTAACGGGCGACGATCTGGCCGCTATGCGCCGGGGCATCGAGGGCCGCCTGCGCATCGTGCCCGCTGCCGCGCCCGATCGTCAGGTAGTTGTGGCGCTCTCGCTCACGGGGTTCACCGACGGGTTCAACGCCCTGCGCGAAGCGGCGGCCGCTGAGGAATAGGCTGGCGCAAGCCAGGCGGGCGGGGCACACATCCCCGCCTGCCCCGAACCGGCGCTCACTCAGCACTCACGCCCCGGCAAAACGCCATTGCGCCGAAACTGGTGCCGGCTTGCGCGGACTTGGTCGCGCGTCAAGCCAATGTCGCGCAGCATGTGGTCTGACATGGTCATCAGCTCATCAAACTCACCAAGCACCTTCTGCCGCAATGCCTCACGATGAATCCGCCGTCTTACCGCGCGCGTAATGCGTTGGCGCCACGGCAGCGGTTCCTCACACTCTGTGGCGGTGTGGCCGGACAGGCCGAAGGGTAAGTGCGTCTGCATCGTTGTCTCCAGTCAATGCGACCCCGCACCACCGCACAGGGCCGTGCGGCGGGGGCCGCAGGCGAAGGCCCGCGGCGTTAGGGAATGGTTGGCGATATCGGCCCAACAGTGGGGCCGTGGCTCGTTATAAGCTGGCGTCTGCGCGATCGGATCGCGAATTTACCGCAAGCAGAAATAAAAATTCGCGCATATGTCGAAAAGATGCGAGAGTCTCGTACTGCATGAGAAAAAGGTGCGCGCATTGGACGATCTCGATACCTTTGACTGGCAAATCCTCTCGCTGATGGAGATCGACGCGCGCCAAACCGGGCAGCAGCTCTCCGAGGCGATCGGTCTCTCGCCGGCCGCCTGCCTGCGCCGGTTGCAGCGGCTGAGGAAAATCGGTGCCATCGAACGCGAGGTGGCGGTGATCAACCCCGCCTACCGGCGCAAGGGCACCCAGATCATCGTGCTGCTCACTATCGAGCGCCACAACCTCAAGCGCATACAGATCTTGATGAACCGGTTTGGCACCCACCCGGATGTGGAGCGGGTCTGGTCTGTCACCGGTAATGACGACATCGTACTGTTTCTGAACTGCGAGTCGATGGAGGCGTTTTCGGATTTTGCGGATGCCTACCTCTTTGAGCCGCCGGTCGAAGGCTTCTTGAGCCTTGTGGTGTTGAAAGAGCTGACACGGACGGTGCCACGCGCGGGCTGACCGGCAAGGCCGTGCGCAGAGGGGTGTAGGGCGTTATGGTTCCGAATGGATCTCTTCGGCTCAGCCCTTCAGGACTATCACGCAGGCGCGCGGGGGCAGATGCTGACGATCCGGCGCGACGATGGGCATGTAGATACACATGACCCGGGCATCTACTTCGCTGAAGAGCCCTTTGCGCATGAGGTGGAGCTTCTCGCGCTGGCTGAGGGCCCAGTGCTCGATGTTGGATGCGGTGCGGGCCGCACGCTTTTGTGGCTCTCCAAACAAGGGGTGGAGGCCACCGGCATCGACGTGTCGCCCGGCGCCGCCGCTGTGGCGCGCGCGAGGGGGTGCCGGGATGTGCGGGGAACCGATGTCTTGGCGGCAGATTACAGCGTTGTTCCCGCAGCCGCGTTTCAAACGATTATTCTCTTCGGGAACAATGTCGGCATCGGTGGCACGATCGACGGCGCGGAGTTAATGCTGCGCCGGCTGGAGAGCGCAACGAAGGCGGGTGGCCGCCTTCTGGTGACAGGGCTCGACATTGCGAAGACTTCGGCCCCCCATCACCTCGCATACCATCAGAAGAATCGCGATCGCGGGCGCCCCATCGGCGAGATCAGAATGCGGTTCGAATATGAGGGCGCCGTTGGCGCATGGGTGCCCTGGTTCCACCCCGAGCCGCCAGACATGCTCACCATAGCCAAAAATACGGGGTGGCGCCTTGAACGACACATGCCTGCGGTGGGCCCCTTCTTTGGCGCGGTCTTCCGGAAAGTGCAGTAGCATGGACGCCTCGCGGACATGGGCGCTCGACCCCACAAATGACCTAAAAAACCGCGTTGACGCGCGCGAATTTGTTTGAATGCACGGCATTCGCCCCGAAAATTCTGCGATTGCGCACAAAACTTGCCACATTTCCCCGTCAAACGGCCCGTCGGTAGGGAAACAATTCTCTGTTGATCGAGCAATTTGCATTCGGAGTAAGCACAATGGCAACGAAGACGAAAGCGGCGACAACGCCGAAGGCGCCGGCAAAGACGAAGGCGCCCGCGCCCGCCGCAACGGCCAAACGCACGGCCACTGCCAAGCCCAAGACCGCCGCCAAGACGCCGGCAAAGGCGAAGGCCCCCGCGAAGGCCAAGGTGACGGCGAAAGCCGCGACCTCCGCCAAGCCGAAGACCGCCGCAAAGGCGCCCACCAAGGCGAAAGCGCCCGCGAAAACGAAGACCGCAGGCAAGGCGAAGACGGCACCCAAAACCGCTTCTACGCCCGCCACCAAGGCCAAAGCGAAAACGAACGGCGCCGCTTCGGCCCGCAACGTGCGCAAGTTCACCGCACCGCAGAGCCAAGATTTCACGATTGCCGACAATTCGGGAATCGTTGGTCAGGTGCGCATCAAGCCGAACGCAGTGGCCTGGAAGCCGAAGCGTGCGAAGGCCTATCACCAGATCTCGCTGGAGCAGCTCGCTGCCTTCGCCGCCGAGCATGGCCGCCAGGTTCAGCAGTAACACCGTCAGGCGGGTTTGAGCGCGGGCCAGACGCGCCCGCGCCCTCCCACAAAGCCGCCAACGCCGCGCCCGCCCCAGCCTCGGGGCGGGCGTGCGCCGTTCTCCGTCAGGCCGCCTTCAGCGCGAGCACGGCGTTGAGGCCACCGAATGCAAATGCGTTCGAGAGCACAACATCGACTGACGCCTCGCGCGCCGTGTTCGGAACAACATCGAGCGCGCATTCGGGATCGGGCTCTTGATATCCGATGGTAGGCGCAATCACGCCATCGCGCAGCGCCATGATGCAGGCCAGAAGCTCCACCGCTCCGGTGCCGCCGATGAGGTGGCCGTGCATGGACTTGGTCGATGAAATCATCAGTCGATCCGCATGCGCGCCGAACACATCTGCGACCGCCGCGCATTCAGTTTTGTCATTTGCAGCCGTGCCCGTGCCATGGGCATTGATATAGCCGACTGCCTCAGGCTCCACGCGTGCATCCTTCAAGGCGCCGGTGATCGCGCGGGCCGCACCCTGTTTGGAGGGCATCACAATATCGGCGGCATCCGATGACATTGAGAATCCCACGACTTCCGCCAAAATTTCGGCCCCGCGCTTTTTGGCATGTGCCATCTCTTCGAAAACGAAGACGCCAGCGCCCTCGCCCTGCACCATACCGTTGCGGGTGGCCGAGAACGGGCGGCAGGCATCTTTCGACATGACGCGCAGGCCTTCCCACGCCTTTACCCCGCCGAAGCAAAGCATTGATTCCGATCCGCCGGTGACCATCACGCGCGCGGCACCCGAGCGAACGAGCCAGAACGCCTGGCCCATGGCGTGGTTCGAGGAGGCGCAAGCGGTGGCAACCGTGAAAGAGGGGCCCTTAAGGTTCCACTCCATCGAAACATGGCTGGCGGCAGCGTTGTTCATCAGTTTCGGGATTACGAAGGGGTGGACGCGGTTTTTTCCCTCTTCGTAAACGGCGCGGTAGTTTTCATCCTGGGTGTTCAGCCCTCCGCCGGACGTGCCGAAAACCACGCCGGCCTCGGCGGCAAGCTGACCCGAAAACGCAAGGCCCGATTGCCCGATGGCTTCACGCGCGGCCAGAAGCGTGAATTGCGTATAGCGATCGTAAAGCGCCTGCTGCTGGCGATTGAAATGGGTGTCGGGCTCATAGCCTTTCACCTGACCGCCAATCTTGATCATCAGCCGATCCACATCGCGGATATCAAGATCGCCAATGCCGCAACGGCCCTCGGCCATCGCCTCCAGCGTTTCGGGCACCGACGCCCCAAGAGGGTTGATCGTTCCGGCCCCAGTGATGACGACGCGCTTCACGCCTTCTGTTTGGCCACAAGGCCCTCGACCGCCGCGATGATCGCCGCGACGGAGGAGATATCAAATTCGGACTTCTCGGGTTCGTTGGCGTTGAAGGGCACCTGAATATCGAAGGCCTCTTCGATCGAGAAGATTGACTCGACGAGCCCCATACTGTCGATCCCCAGATCTTCCAGCGATTGTTCCATGGAGATATCAGAGGGCTCCAACACCGCCTGTTCGGCGATGATTTCGATCACCTGTTGCCTGACATTCGCCATAACCGTCTCTCACCCCGATGTGGCGCTCATTTAGTCATTCTCACCCGGCTTTAAAACCGCTTTCTGAAGCGCCTTGACCTCACGGAAGAGGCGCGGCAGGCGTCGCAGGTTCTTGGTTGCCTCGATCTGTGCATCCATCTTCATCGCGGGGCTGCCAAGCACCATGCGGCCCGCGGGCACGTTGGAAAACATCTTTGTGGCACCGCCCGCAACAACATCGTCTCCCACGAAAATGTTGTCGGACACCCCGCACTGACCGCCCAGCACCACGCGGTCGCCGATCCGGGCCGATCCGGCAATCCCCACCTGGCCGCAGAGCAGACAATCGGCACCCACCTCCACGTTATGGCCGATATGTACAAGGTTATCGATCTTGGTGCCGGTTCCGATGCGGGTGGCGCGGATGGTGCCCCGGTCAATCGTGGTATTCGCGCCGATCTCAACGTCGTCACCAACTTCAACGGCGCCGAGGGAGTGAATGCGCGTCCAGCTCTGCGGGCCCGCCGGCGCGCCTGCGCTTTGCGCGGCGCCGAGGCTTTCGCGTGTGCGCTCGGCACTCGATTTCTCTGGCGTCACAAAGCTGAAACCGTCTGAGCCCACGACGGCGCCGGGCTGGGCGATCATGCGGTTCCCGATCACAACGCGCGCGCCTATCCGTGCGCCGTCAAGAAGAAGTGCGTCATCGCCGATCTGCGCCCCTTCGCCAATCGAGACATGGGGCGCAATACGCGCGCGCGCGCCGATCCGCACGCCGCGACCGATCACAACGAAGGGACCGATGGCGGCGCCCGCCCCGATCTCGGCGGCGGGGTCAATCACTGCCATGGTGTGGCGGCCTAGTGCAATTTCGGGCCCGGGATCCATGAGTTGCGTGAGGCCAGACAGCGCGTAGCGCGGGCGGGGCACGATGATCGCGGCCTCAAGGCCCAGCGCCGCCCAATCGGCGCCATCCCACACGATGGCCGCACGCGCCGCCCCGGCCTTCAGACCGTCGGCATATTTGGGATCCATCGCAAGGGCGAGGTGATCCGGGCCCGCCGCCGCCGGCTCTGATGGGGCGGTAACCGTGAGATCAGTGTTTCCGAGGGCGCTGGCGCCCAGCGCCCCGGCGATGTCTCTGATGCTGTAAGGCATGGCTCGGCCCCTCAGGTGAGGGGCCGAGATTTAGCCCTGAACGGCGCGGAGCGAAACCCCGGCGTTCTGCATCGCCTCGAAGATCCGCGCATCCCGCCCGTAGATATCGGCGCGGAACTGAATGTTGCCTTTCGCCTGCGTGAACGCGGTGCGGTAGACGATGTGCACCGGCACCGGCTTGTCGAGCGGCACGATGGTTTGTTCGCCCGAGTTCAGAATCCGCTGGAAATAGGGCTCGGGGTCGGCAACCTGCCGTTCAAGCAGCACATACGCGAAGTCATGGGGATCGTGCAGCCGCACGCAGCCCGACGAATACGCCCGAAATTGGCGGCTGAACAAGTGCCGGTCGGGCGTATCATGCAGATAGATCGCATGCGGGTTGGGGAACATGAACTTCACCGTGCCCAGCGCGTTGGCCCGGCCCGGGGGCTGGCGCACGGTGTAAGGGAACGTATCCTCGGTATATTGCGAGAAGTCGATCTGTTCGCGCGGCACCACGCGGCCCTGAAGGTCGATCAACTGCAGATACTGGGCGGCCAGCGGGTTCTGCTTCAGCTTGGGCAGGTAATCGCGCCCGATAATCGAACGCGGCACCGTCCAGTCAGGATTGATCTCCATATACTCCATCTGGTCGGAAAACTCCGGCGTGCGCTTCTCGCGCAGACGGTTTTCTCCGATCACCGATTTCGTCTCGAACGTCACCTTGCCGTTATCGATCAGCTTGGTGCGAAAGTCGGTGAGGTTGACCCAGACATGGCGATCACCAAGACCGCCGGGCATGTTGATCCAGCGCTCGCGCTCCATTGCGACTACGATTTGACTAAGCCGGGTGGCCGCCGAGACGTTGAGCGCATCAAGCGTGCCGCGGCCCACCACCCCGTCGGGGCGTAGTCCGTGATCCTGTTGGAAGCGCAAAAGCCCCTGCTGCATCTTGGCATCGTAGGTTTTGCTGGGCGTGCGTTTGAGATAACCCATGCGGATCAGACGGTTACGTAGCGCGACAACGGCCTCGCTCGTCTGACCGAGTTCAATCTTCACTTCCGGAACCTTAGGGCCCCAGCCACCGCGGCCGACGACCTTTTCAAAGCGGAGCTTCTCTGTCATCAAACGGTTGTATTCCGCCGAGCGCGGCGGCAGTGCCTTGATGAAAGCCGAAGGCGTGGACCGCGCGAAGCTGTCGAGAATACTAGTGCGGCTGCGCAGGGGCTTTTTGCGCACGATATCCGGGTCGGCGCGGCGGGGCTCGATAATCCCCGTCTGCACATCGCGGGCGTAGAGAAGGAAGAGACGGCTCATCTCCACTTCCAGCGCCCCAAGCTCAGCATCGCCGCGCACCCGGCGCAGGTTTGTGCGGATCACATCCGGCTGATAGCGCTCAGCCGGCAGGCCATGATCGCCCGCCGACTCCACTGCGCGCAAAAACTGTGTGCGGCGTTGTTTGTCGCGATTGGATTTTCCCGTCCAGATCGGCGCATAACCGTTGGCCTTGTAGAAGGCCGCGATGTCCCTGTCGCCCGCAGCCGCTTCGGCCACGGATTGTTTGAACGCGATACTCTGCGCTACGGCGGTTACTGGCGCCATCAGCAGCGATAGCGCAAGCAGCAGAAGGGCCAGCAATGGGGCCCTTTGTGTAACCGTTACCATCATAACTCCTCTAATCGCGAGCAGCCCCGGCGCCGGTGTAGCGCGCGGCACCCCTTCCCCCAAACCGATTAGAGCACATCCGGAGCCAATCCGGGAGTCACTGTCGCCTGATTGCAACGGATCGCCGCAGAAGAATTATCCCCACCAATTGACCATGGACTGAGCAAATTTCCGCTCAGATCGTGGCATTGGTGCGATTTGTTAACCAAAGTTCTTGGATAATGAAGGCCCCTGTGGAATACCGTCCACGCGCCTGGGGATGAGGCAGCAACCAAAGCCGCGTGTCAAACGCGGCGAACCGAAGCGACGGGACGCGCTGAAGACATATGAGCGAACACGCACCGACGACCCTGACACGGCGTGGCGTTATGCGGGCCTTTGCCGCAACTGCCCTAGCCGCCGCCCCCACCTACACCAACGCATTCGGCCTTCTGCGCGGCGCCGGAGATATCCGCCGCATCGCAATGTATTCGGGCCGCACCGGCGAGAGCATCGACACGATCTACTGGATCGAAGGTGAGTACATCCCCGAAGCCCTGGCCGAAATAAACCACTTCATGCGTGACTGGCGCAATGCCAAAACGGTTAACATCGATACACGGGCACTTGATATCTGGGCCGCGTCGCGATCGCTGATGGAAACCGACGAAGCCTATATGATGCTTTCTGGCTACCGGTCGCCCGAAACGAACGCGATGCTGCGCTCACGTTCCCGCTCGGTGGCGCGAAACTCGCTTCACATGAAGGGCCAAGCAGCGGATCTGCGGATGCATAATCGCTCGGTCGGCCAAATGGCGCGTGCCGCCGCGGCCTGTAACGCGGGCGGCGTGGGCAAATACTCGCGATCGAACTTCGTGCATATGGATTGCGGGCCCGTTCGAGTTTGGGGCGGCTGACCGCACGCCCCACTATCCCAGCGTAATCTTCCGCCCCGTTTCCGCCGAGATATAGGCAGCCTCAACTGCATCGATCACAGGCAGATACGCCGCAGCGGTGTTTTCGTATGCCCCGGCCCCAAGCCGCGCCTCGATGACATGGCCGATCAGTGCCGAAACGCAGCCGCCACCAAACACTGTTTCATCGACCTCTGCCACGAGCGGCACCTCCATCTCCGCCAAATCGCCAAACGTGCGCCGCCAGACACGGCCCGCCCCGTCAAGCCGCAGGGAGCCACGCTCGCCCTCGATCCACATCTCGCCCATGGTGCGGCGCGGATTGTCGGTGGCGTGATCGGCAAGACGGTTTCCGTCAAAAACACTGCGCACCCCGCTTGCGTGATCGAGCAGCATCAGGCCGGCATCCTCGCCAGCGATCGCAGGGTTAAGACGACGCAGATCGGCGTAGACGCTTTCGATCTCGCCGAAAAGCCAGCGGAAGAGATCGATGAAATGGACGCCCGTCTCGTGGATCAAAAGCCGCGGCATTGTGCGGAAGGCGGGTTGGCGGGCAGCATAGGCGTCTGGGCCCTGCCCGTCACCTGGCCGGAGCGCGAAGCGGGCCTGGAAAACCCGGCCGATAGCGCCCGCCTCAAGCTCAGCCTTCAGCGTGCGGTGCCAGGGTTGGAAGCGAAAGTTCTCGTGGATGATCAGTGTCGCTCCCGCCGCCTCTGCCGCCGCCGCGACGGCGGCGGCTTCGCCCGGCGATGTGCAGAAGGGCTTTTGGCAGATTACTACGCGGCCGGGCGCGCTGGCGGCCACGACAAGCGCGCTGTGGGCCGGTGGCGGCGCAACGATATCAACGATGTCGGGGGCTTCTGCCAGAAGGGTGGCCGTATCGTTAAACACGCGCACGCCGTGGGCCTCCGCCGCCGCAGCTCGGCGCGCAGGGTCAAGATCGGTCGCGCCTAACAGTACCACACGCGAATCCTCGGCCCAGGCAGCCATATGAAAGCTACTGAAATACCCTAGGCCGATCACGGCCACCTTAAGCGCCATCGCCGCCACTCCCCCAATCCTGGGCTTCGGCATCGCCCGCTTTAACGTTGACCGCAAGGGCCCCACGCCGGATGGTTGCCCAAAACGAGGGAGGAACGGGATGGTCGATCATTGGCAGGTCTGGGCGCTGAAGTACGCCGAGCGCAATGCGCGGGTGCGGGGCGACAGTTTCATCTTCGACGATCACCCCGCCGCCGCCCATGGCATGGATTATTTCATCTGGCTCTTGCAGCGCGATGGGCGGACAATTGTTGTGGATACCGGCTATGACGGGGCTGAGGCCGAGCGTCGCGAGCGCCCGATCCTGCGCCATCCCGGCAGCGCCCTCGGCGCGATGGGGGTGGATCCCGCAACGGTTGACACCGTGATCGTCACGCATCTGCATTACGATCATGCCGGCGGGCTCGACATCTTCCCAAATGCCACCTTCCACCTGCAAGTGGCCGAGATGGCCTTCGCAACAGGCCCCTGCATGTGCCATGACGTGCTGCGGCTGCCGTTCACGGGCGCCCATGTGGCCGAAATGGTGATGCGCCTTTACGCGGGCCGCGTGGTTTTCCACGACGGATCTGGCGCCGTGGCCCCCGGGGTACGGGTGCATCGCGTAGGCGGCCATTCGCGGGGCCTGCAGGTGGTGGAGGTGGAAACGCCATCGGGCCCGCTTTGCCTGGCGTCAGACGCGGCGCATTACTACGAAAACTTCCTTGATCGGAAACCATTTCCCATAGTGGCCGACCTTGAAGACATGCTCACGGGTTTTGACCGCCTGCTTGATCTTGGCCGCATGCCCGAGCGGGTGATCCCGGGCCATGACCCGCTGGTCACAACCCGGTTCGCGGCGCATGATCAGGTGCCGTTTGCTTGGCGGCTTGATCCCGGCCCGGCGCGCCCGTTCTTGACTTGAAACGCGCTCCGGGCCCCGGGGCAGCGCTTGAATCCGATCGCCGCGCTAGCCTTGCGGGCCGCCGGCCATCCACACCTCGACCGTGCCCACCGGCGGGGCGAGCCGCACATCCGAGAAATCGCGCGCCGTGCCGCCGATGGCCTGGGCGAGGCCCGTGGCGAGCGTGGCATCTTCGGCATGGTAGTAGCGCACTTGATGCTGGTCGGTTGCAAACTGCATCCGAAATGGCCGTTCCACCGCAATTCCCGCACCATTGAGCTGCAAGAAGAGCGCTGTCGCAGCCGCTTCAGGCGCGCCGAACGGCACCTGCAAAAACACCGTGAGCCGTTCGGCAGCAACCGAAGTGGCGATGCTACGAAGGATCGCTGCGGCTTCGGCCGGCGCGGGAGGCTGCGGTGCGGCCGACACGGGCGCCGGAGTGCGGGTGACGACAGCGACCGGTTCTGGTTGCGGCGCGGGTTCAGGGGGCAGGGCTGCGGGCGGTGTGAAGGCGAGCGCAGCAGGCGTGGCCGCAGGCGCCACTGGCGCGGCGGTGACGAGAAGCGTATCGCCCAGTTCCGGTCCGGGCAGCGTAAGCGCGGCGGGTGCAACCGGCATGGCAAGCGCGATCGGCGCGCTGGTGCGCGGCGCGACCGGCGGGGAAAGTGTAACAACCGGTTGGGGCGCAGGTTGCGGCACCGCAACGGCGGCTGTGGCCACCGGCGCAGGCTCCGCCACGCTCTCTGGCGCGGCGACCACCGTCGGAGCAGGCGCCAGAACACGGTCCGTCACGGACGACACGAAACTGGCCAGGCGCGCCGGCGCATCGGCGGGCGCGGCATAGGCCGCCACGATCAAAGCAATCGCCGCGGCGGCTACACCCCGCGCGGCCCAAAGGCCACGGCGGCGCTTGCGCACTTCGCTCAGATGCAAGCGCCGGGGCATATAGATCGGCACGTCGAGAACCTGAGGGGCCGCCGCGGCGGGCTGTTCGGGCGCAGGGTCATACGTCGGGCGCGGCGCGTCCAGCGCAGGGTCAAGCACCGGGTGCGGCCTTGCCTGCTCCAGCGGCGCGGCGGCGCGCGCAGGCTTGGCTTTGGGCTCTGGCTCAGGTGTGGCTGCCATTGCCGCTCCCGACGCAGCGATGCCAGCGGCGTTCACCGGCACCGTGGCAGGTGGCACGAAGGCCAGCTCTGGCATTGCGTCATCCACTGCGGCCACAGGCGTCTCGGCCACACCTTCGGGCTCAACGCGCAGGCCGGGATGCAGTGCCACGGCGGGCGCCGGCGAAGAAACAGGGGCGCCGGGCGCATTACCGTTGAGCAGATCGTTCTCGTCAATCAGATCAGGCATCGCATCCGGAAGGAAGCCGAAGGTGGGCTCGTCGGCAGGCTCCGACGGGATCATCGCGGCGCGTTTGAGCGCTTGGATGCGAGCGCGCTCTGCGCGGGCCTGTGCCAGCCGTGCTTCCCACTCTTCCCCATAAACGGCCCGGTTGGCAGCTCCGCGACCCTGGCCAGGGGTACCCGCGGACGGTCTTTCATGTCTCATCGCGCCTACTCCGCGAAAACTCAATACGCCGTTGCCGCCCCCCGGGCGATGCCCCCGCATCGACCCGCTCACTGAGACCAGCTTTAAGGCGCCGTTAGCCCTAATGCACCGCGGGCGCCGTTTCCCCGCAGATTTGTAGCATGTTTAAAGACAATTTTGCCAGACCCCGCGGACCATCCCCTGAACCGGGCCGGAAAACGACATGCCCGTGTCGCCGGGGCCGAAGCGGCGCGGCGCGTTCGAGGCCATCACCGCAGGGCGATGCGCCTTCTGATGTCTTTCGCCGCGCTGTTTCTGTCTGTCGTGCTGCTGCAGCTCGGCTCGGGCGGTGTGGCCCCGCTTGACGCGGTTTCGGGCCTTGCCGCGGGGTTTTCACGAGCCGAGGTTGGGCTGCTGGGCTCGGCACATTTTCTGGGCTTCTTTATCGGCTGCTGGTGGGCGCCGCGGGTGATGGGCCAGGTCGGCCATAGCCGGGCCTTTGCGGCCTTTACCGGGGCGGGCACCATAGGGATTCTTGCCCATGTTCTGGTGACCGACCCTTATGCCTGGGCCCTAATGCGGGTGCTGTCGGGCTTCTGCATCGCCGGTTGCTACACGGTGATCGAAAGCTGGTTGCAGGCGAAAGTGTCGAACGCGACGCGGGGCCGAGCGATGGGCACCTACCGGGTGGTGGATATCGTGGGCGCGCTGGGCGCCCAGCTTCTTATCGGCGTTTTGGAGCCGGCGAGCTACGTCTCTTACGCCTTTTTGTCGATCATCTGCTGCGCCGCGCTGTTTCCACTAACGCTTACGACGGCGGCGCAGCCCGTCACACCCGAGGCGCCACGTCTGAAGCCCGCGCTGGCGTGGCGTCGCTCTCCTCTGGCCGCCGCGGGCGTCGTGGTCTCGGGCGTCACGACGGCCGCGTTCCGCATGGTGGGTCCGGTGTATGGGCTGGAAGTGGGCCTGAGCGCGGGGCAGCTTGCGCTCTTTCTCGCCGCCTTCATCCTAGGCGGTGCGCTCAGCCAATACCCCACGGGGTGGCTGGCGGACCGGTATGACAGGCGCTGGGTTCTGATCTGGCTGTCGGTCGCTGGTGTGGCGGCCAGTGCTGCGAGCATTGCGGTGGCAGGAAATGGCGCGGGGGCGGTAATGCTGGCCGCGGTCGTGTTCGGCGTGACGACCTTCCCAATCTATTCCGTATCGACCGCCCACGCCCACGATTTTGCAAGTGATGATGAGCGGGTTGAGCTTTCTGCGGCCCTTCTGTTCCTCTACGCCATTGGGGCGATCGGGGCGCCCTATCTTGTGTCGGTGCTGATCGAGATCGGCGGCTCATCGGCGATGTTCGTCTTCATCTCGGTGGCGCATGTGGCGCTTGTAGTGTTCGGGTTGGTGCGGATGCGGAGCCGGCCGACCGAGGCACGGACACGCTACGTCTACGCGCCGCGCACCTCGTTCCTGATTGGGCGGCTGCTGGGGCGAAGCCGGCGGAAGGATGGGGAGGGATCATGAGCAAGGCGAGCGCGGGGCCGTGCGGGTGCGCGCCCTTTGATCGGCATGCCCTATTCTGGCAACGCAGCCCGACATGGGCTCGCTATGCGTTCGTTTACCCATGGCGTTGCTCCGACAGTCGGACGTGCAGATTCCCCGCGCCTGCGGTGTTGCTCGGGCACGGGGAAAAGGACCATCCTCTCCCGGCTGGGCATCCTCACTGCCCCAAAAGCGCCCGCGCTGCTGCGCGCGCCTCATCCGTCACCGTATCGCCCGCAAGCATGCGGGCGATCTCATCCACTCGCGCGCGCGGATCGAGCGCGGTGACCCGGCTGGTCGTCTCTTCCGCGGCCACCTGCTTTTCCACGCGCCAGTGATGAGCGCCAAGGGCGGCAACCTGTGGCGAATGGGTGACGACGAGCACCTGCGCCTCTTCGGCCAAGGCCGCCAGCCGACGGCCCACCGCATCGGCCGTGGCGCCCCCCACCCCGCGATCGATCTCATCGAATATCAGTGTGACGCCTGAGGTGCTGGAGGTTACGCACACCTTTAGCGCGAGAAGAAAGCGCGACAGCTCACCCCCGGACGCGATCTTGTTGATCGGGCCCGCGGGCGCGCCAGGGTTGGTAGCGACGGTGAAGGCGACGGCGTCGGCACCTTCGGGGCCCGGCGGGCCCGCAGTGATTTCGGTAGCGAACACGGCACGCTCAAGCTTCAGTGGGGCAAGCTCCTTGGCCATGGCAGCGTTAAGGCGTTCGGCCGCAGCCTGACGGGCGGTTCCTAACGCCTTTGAGGCGGCCTCATACGCCGCCTCGGACGCCTTCACATCGGCGGCAAGGCGATTGATATCGCTTGCACTTTCGTCGAGGGCCGCGAGACGCGCACGCAACTCCTCGGCGAAGCCGCCCAAATCATCGGGTTGCACGCTGTGCTTACGCGCGGCAGCACGAATGGCGAAGAGGCGCTCTTCCACGCGCTCCAGTTCAAGCGGATCGAGATCAAGCGCATCTGCCGCGCGGGCAACGCCCTCCTGCGCCTCGGCAAGCTCGGAAAGTGTGCGCGCAAGCGACGTGAGCGGTGCGTCAAGCGCGCCTTCGGCCCGATCGGCCACCCCTTCGAGCCACCGCACGGCATCGGTGATCCGGCCTTCGGCCCCGTCGAGCCCCAAGGCCTCGTGGGCGCGGGCGACATCTTCGCGGATCCGGCCCGCGGCTTGCATCAGGCGGCGGCGGGCATCGAGAGCAGCGTCTTCGCCGGGCTCGGGCGCGAGGGCATCAAGCTCGCCCACAGCGTGGCGGAGAAACTCCTCTTCGGCCTTCAGCGCGGCTACACGGTTTTCCGCCTCTGCAAGTGCCGCCCGGGCCGTTGATTGTGACCGCCAGGCATCGCGGGTGACTTGCACTTCGCCCGCAAGCCCACCGAAGGCATCGAGAAGGGCGCGGTGGCCGCGCGGGTTCAGAAGGCCGCGGTCATCGTGCTGGCCGTGCAGTTCCACCAGCGTATCCGAAAGTGCCCGCAGCACCTCGCCCGACGCGCGGCGATCATTCACATAGGCCGTTTTGCGGCCATCGCGGGCATTGACGCGGCGTAGGATTAGCTCGTCTTCGGCGGCCAGCCCCGCCTCGGCCAGCACCTTCCGCGCAGGATGATCTTCCGGCAGATCAAACACCGCCGTCACCTCGCCTTGTTCGGCGCCTGCTCGCACCAGTTCCGCACGCCCGCGCCAACCAAGCACGAAGCCCAGCGCGTCCAGCAGGATCGATTTGCCCGCGCCGGTTTCACCGGTAAGCACGTTCAGCCCCGGGCGAAAGGCAAGGTCGAGGCGATCGATGATCAGGAGATCGCGAATGTCGAGCTGTCTCAGCATCGCGGGCCGGTGCGGATCAGATCCATTCGCCCCGGATCGTCTGCCGCCAGATCACACCCAGCCAGGTTTCGCGATCCCCTGCCTCGGGCCGAAGGCCCTGGCCGGTGAGAAGGGCGAAGCTGTCCTGGTACCAATCCGACGACTGGAAGTTAAAGCCAAGAATGGCGCCGGCGGTTTGCGCCTCATCGGTCAGGCCAAGAGCAAGGTAGCTTTCGACAAGGCGGTGGAGGGCTTCGGGGGTTTGGGTCGTTGTCTGAAAATCCTCAACCACAATTCGGAAGCGGTTAACGGCCGCCATATAGTGGCCGCGGCGCAGGTAGTAGCGCCCGATCTCCATCTCTTTTTGCGCCAGGTGGTCGAAGGCCAGATCGAACTTCAGAATCGAAGAGCGCGCATATTCGCTTTCGGGATAAAGCTCGATCACGGTGCGCAACGATTGCAAGGCCTGGAAGGTCAGCCCCTGGTCGCGCCCCACATCATCGATCTGATCGTAGTAGCTGAGCGCCAGAAGATATTGCGCGTAAGCCGCGTCTTCGTCGGCGGGATAGAAATCGAGAAACCGCTGAGCGCTGATGCGGCTATTCTCATAATCCCGATCCCGGTGATAGGCGAAGGCCTGCATGATCAGCGCGCGCTTGGCCCATTCGGAATACGGATACAAGCGCTCGACCTCGCCGAAAAGAACCGCGGCGTCATCGGGGTTGTTGCGTTGGAGATCCACTTCAGCACGGCGATAGATTTCCTCGGCGCTCAACGTCTCAAGCGGCACGTCGCGCGTGGCGAAGCCGCCGCTGCACCCCGACAGAGCCGCGGCAAGCGCGGCTGCAGCCGCCAGTGACCGTGCGGAGGTAAAGCCTAACACCCTCAACTCATCCCAAACAGCGGCGCATGCGCCATCCCTCGAACGTGGGCTGTAGCACACAAGTTAACGGTGAAAAACGGGTTCCTGCGCCTTAGACGCTATGAGGGCGAGGCTGTGACCGATGCGTAAGATCGCGGGCCATGGCCAAGGCGGCGCGCCCTTCGCAGCGCGGTGGTCAGGCCGCGAGTGCCGCCGTGTCGCGACGGGTGACGCCGGCGCCGGGTAGCTTGGCTGCGCGGGCGCCATCGCATTCAACCATGCGATAGGCCTCGGGCCGCGCAAAGAGCGTACGCAGAAGCGCATTCGTGAGCGCATGGCCAGCGCGATTGCCTGCGTAACGGCCCAGAAGCGGCGCGCCGGCGAGGGCGAGATCGCCCATGGCGTCAAGCATCTTGTGGCGCACCGGTTCGTCGACGTGGCGGAAGCCGCCGGGCGTGAGGATCTTCGCGCCTTCTACGACAACGGCATTGTCGAGCGAACCGCCGCGCACGAGCCCGCGCGCGCGCATCGCTTCCACATCTTCGTTGCGGCAGAAGGTGCGGCTAGAACAAAGCTCGCGCACAAAGGCGCCGTTCGCCATGGAGAGCGTCTTTTGCTGCTGGCCGATGGCGGAATCTTCGAAATCGATTGAGAAATCAATCTCAAGCATCGCAGCCGGTTCCAGCCGTGCGCGAGCGGCGCCGTTCTTGACTTCGACAGTTTCAAGGATCTCGATGGCGTGCACCGGCGCGTCTTGTTCGCGCAGGCCGGCATCAAGGATGCCGCGCACGAAGGCCGCCGAACTGCCATCGAGGATCGGAACCTCGGGGCCATCGATATCAATGATCGCGTTGCTGAGGCCAGTGCCCGCGATGGCCGCCATGATGTGTTCGATCGTGGATACGGTGACGGCGTGCGCGTTGGAGATCTTGGTGCATAGCTCCGACGGTGTGACCGCATGCCAGCGTGCAGGGATCATCGCATCCCGGATGCGCACATCCGTGCGCCGGAACCATATGCCATACTCCGCAGGGGCCGGGCGAACAGTCATCCGCACCCGGCGGCCCGTGTGAAGGCCAATACCGTCGAACACGACGGTGTTTTTCAGTGTCGTTTGCACAAGAATGCCTCAGTCCCACACCCAGGTCTTATGCCTGGTCCCCCCGAGGTATTCACCACAGCACGTTCGCTCAACTCACTCTTTGTAACGCGCTGAAACAGTACACCCAGTTTCTGGGCGATTATCTGCTGAATTATGGCAGAAGGCTTTGCAAAGCCTTAAAATAAAAGGCGAAAGGCGAGTTATCCCCAGCCTTTCGCCAAAAAATTGTTACAACTCAATTTGCCTGGCGGCGCAAGAATGCCGGGATTTCGATACGCTCCTGCTCTGGCGAGGGCTGTGGCGCATCGGGTTCGGCCTGTACCGGCGGCTGTCGTCGCACCTGCGGCACCGGGCGTTCGTCCCCTTCGCTTGAGTGGCCCGTCATCCGGTTGATCAGCTTATTGATGCCAAAGCGGGGGCGCTCGGGCTGCGGCGCGGTGGGGGCCGGCGCCTGGGTTTCGGCAAATGCCGGCTCGCGCGGTTGATCATGCGTGGGGGCCGCATGAGCCGGGCTTTGACGCACAGCTGCCTGGAGCCGCGCCATGGCTTCCGGCGACGGGGCGCCCGGGCCGGGCTGATGCGAAGCGGCCTGCGGGCGCGGCGCGAATGCAGCGGCCTGCGGCTGATAGGCCGGCGGCGGCAACTCATCATCATGGGACACCCGATCAGACCGGAAGGCGGCGGGCGCCTCGGGCGCGGGATCGAAAAGAGAAGGCTCTTCCTCCGTCGGTGCCTCTATCGCCGCGGCGGCGTCTTCCACCGGCGCGGGCGCGACTGCGGCCACGGCGGGCGCCACGGCAACCGCCGGCGCACCCTCTTCAATCGAGGTGGTGCCCTTCAGCGGCTCGGCCATCGAGCGGCGCTGCACCGGGTTTTCATGGGCGTTCTCGCGCGCATCAATCCCGGTCGCCACGACGCTGACGCGCATGGAGCCTTCCATTTTCTCATCCAGGGTGGAGCCCACGATGATATTGGCATCGGGATCCACTTCCTCGCGGATCCGGTTAGCCGCTTCATCAAGCTCAAACAGAGTCAGATCGGTGCCACCCGTGATGTTGATCAGGACGCCCTTCGCGCCCTTGAGGCTGATCTCGTCGAGCAGCGGGTTGGCGATGGCCTTCTCGGCGGCCTGGATCGCGCGATCTTCGCCGTCGCCCTCGCCAGTGCCCATCATGGCTTTACCCATCTCGTCCATCACCGCGCGCACGTCGGCGAAGTCGAGGTTGATCAGGCCCGGGCGCACCATCAGGTCCGTGACGCCTTTCACGCCCTGGTGCAGCACGTCATCGGCCATCGAAAACGCTTCGGTGAACGTCGTCTTCTCATTCGCCAGGCGGAAGAGGTTCTGGTTGGGGATGATGATCAGCGTATCGACCATCTTCTGAAGCGCCTCGACGCCCTCCTCGGCCTGCCGCATCCGCTTGGCGCCCTCGAACTGGAAGGGCTTTGTCACAACGCCCACTGTAAGCACGCCCAATTCTCGCGCGGCCTGCGCGATGATGGGGGCCGCGCCTGTACCCGTGCCGCCGCCCATACCTGCGGTAATGAAGGCCATGTGCGCGCCTGCGAGGTGATCCACGATCTCTTCAATGGTTTCCTCTGCCGCAGCCGCACCGACCGATGGCCGCGCGCCTGCCCCTAGCCCTTCGGTCACCTTTACGCCCATTTGAATGCGCGACTGTGCGGAGGATTGCGCGAGCGCCTGCGCATCCGTGTTTGCGACGACGAACTCCACGCCCTCGAGCTGCTTCTCGATCATGTTGTTGACGGCGTTTCCGCCGGCCCCGCCCACGCCAAATACCGTGATCCGAGGTTTCAGGTCCGTCTGCTGCGGCATCATCAAGTTCAATGTCATCGTTCAATCCGCCTGTTTGGTTCTATGCGCCCGGGCGTGGCGCTTGGTTGCACCCCCGACAGTGGGGCGGGCTCGACCGGAGTTGTCGGTCAACTTACCGAAGGGTTGCCAAAACGTCACGAAGAAACTCGGAATTATCCACAAAATATGGCATCGCATTGACTGTTGCTCGCATGATCCTGTCGCTCTGTGAAGATGTTGTGTTTACCAGTTGTCTTTAAACCATTTTACTGCGCGGCGGAGCGATCGGCCCGTTCCCTGATCCGCCGGAATTTCGAAATCCCACCACTCATCTTGCGGGTGTGCGGCGAAAAGACAGAGGCCGACGGCCCCTGAAAACGCCGCACCCGTCGCCGCCTGCGGCAGGCCTTGAACGCGAAGCGGCCGCCCGATTCTCACCTGCTGGCCGAGTATCTTGGGGGCCAACACATCGAGCCCGGGCATCTGGCTTGCACCGCCCGTCAGAACGATCTGCTGGCAGGGGAGGTGGTCGAAACCCGCCGCATCGAGCCGGGTACGCACATCCTCTAGCAACTCCTCCACGCGGGGGCGGATGATACCGATCAGTTCGGCGCGGCTCGCGGTACGGCGATCATGATCCCAGTCGCCGGTTTCGCCGCCAAGGGCGATCATGTCGCGATCATCCATGCCCGTGGCTACAACGCCGCCGTGGAAGGTTTTGATCCGCTCTGCCGTCGCCAGCGGAATCTGCAGGCCCTTGGAGATATCGAGGGTCACGTGATCGCCGCCGAGCCGTACGGTATCGGCAAAGATCATGTGTTTCTTGATGAAGATCGAGATCCCGGCCGTGCCGCCGCCAAGGTCTACACAGGCCGCGCCAAGCTCTTGCTCATCTTCCACAAGACTTGCGATGCCCGCGGCGTAGGCCGAAGAGGCTAGTCCCGCAAGCTCAAGATCGCAGCGCTTGATGCAATAAAGAAGGTTTTGCACCAGCGTGCTTTCGATGGTCAGCACGTGAAGATCACAGGCCAGCTTGTTGCCGATCTGGCCGCGCGGATCGGCAAGGCCAGTGCGGTGATCGAGGGCGAAGTTCACGGGTTGCGCATGGAGCACCTCGCGCCCCGGGCCGAAGTCAGGCACATCGCAGGCGGCGAGTACGCAGGCGACATCCGCCTCGGTGACCGGCGCATTGCCAATCTCGATCTCACCGGCCAGACCGTAACTGCGGGGATCGCCGCCAGAGATACAGGCGATGGCATGATCGACGCGCACCGCGGCCATCTTCTGGGCAGCTTGCACCGCAGTTCGGATCGCGCGCTCAGTCTCCGCCATCGTGTCGATCTCGCCCAACCGAACGCCGCGCGAGCGTGTCGTGGCTGCCCCGATCACGCGGAAGGAAGATTGGCCGGCGAGAGAGCCGATGCCATCGGCGGAAGGAAAGTGTTCGGGCCCGTCGAAGCGCAGGATCAGGCAGGCCACCTTCGAGGTGCCGATATCGAGGATGGCAACCACCCCGCGCTGGATCGCGGCGCGGCGCATGGCGCGCATGGCACGCTGGCGTTCATAAAGATCGGTCATTCGGTTTCGGATCCGGTCAAGTCAAATCGGGTTTCACGGAAGGTTTCGCTGGCCTCGGGGCTGAGGCGCAGCGTGGGGCGGGCGGGGTTGCGCATATCCACAACGGTCAAATCGCGGTCGAGAAGACCCTGCGCCTCATCAAGCGCGAGCACGCGTTCCAGCGCATCGATGGGCGCGTCCTCGGGCAGAAGGATGCGCTGATCGCGGTCGAGCACGAGATCCCAGCGCCGTTCGCCAACGCGCAGCAGGCCGCGAATGCGGGGGGCGATCATCTCCGCGGTCGTGAGCAGTGTGAGCGCTTCGGGCACAGCAAGGTAAGCGCCATCGCCGGCGAGGAGCGGCAATTCGGGTCGGTCGGTGCGGCGGGTGAGCGAGGCCACGCGATGGCCCTCGGCATCCAGAAGCTCAAGCCCCCGCTCCATCCGCCAAACCACGGCAGGCTCGCGCTCGGCCACTTCAATCTCAAGCACACCCCCGGCGCGGACAAGGACGCGCGCTCTGGCGACTGCATCTAGTTCTTCGGCACGGGCGCGGATCTGTTCGAGATCGAGATCGAAGCTCGTGACGGGGAAATCGATTGGGATGATCTCTCGGATGTCTTCGGCCACCTCTGCGGAGGCGCCGGTGATCGACATCAAGTTGACCATGAACTCGGGGCGTTCCTCGATCTGACGGCGGATATCGGCAGCGCCTAGGATGAGTGCATCCCGGCGCTCTTGATCAGCAAGGTAGATGCCAACGGCCAGTGCCACGGTGCCGAACGGCAGGCCAACGCGGAGGAACAGGCGGAAGAGCGGCGTTAGCATCAGCCGCTGCAGTTTGTATGCGCCGCGGGAGGGCGCCGGATCGCGGAACCCACTCAACGATCGCATGACGCATCCTCTGCAATCCAGCGGCAAAGTGCGGGGAAGCTGATGCCCGCATATGCTGCCTGCTCGGGCACAAGCGAAGTGGGGGTCATCCCCGGCTGGGTGTTGGTTTCCAACAGGATCAGGCCATCGCGGCCCCTGCCCTCATCCCAGCGAAAATCGGTGCGGCTCACACCCCGGCAACCGAGGCAAGCATGGGCGCGAAGGGCATAATCGAGGCAGGCCGCGGTAATCTCTTCGGGTACTGCAGCGGGGATGACGTGGTGCGACCCGCCGGGCGCGTACTTCGCCTCATAGTCATACCAGCCGTCTGTAATGATGTCGGTCACGCCTAGGGCCCGATCGCCCATGACTGTTGTGGTGAGCTCACGGCCTGGGGCATAGGCTTCAACCATTACGGTTTCGGGCATGTCGTGGGCGAGCAGCGGCGGAGCATTGGCGCCCTCGGGCACAATATAGATGCCGACCGAAGAGCCCTCATTGTTGGGTTTTACAACGTAAGGCGGTTCCATCGCATGGGCGGCGGAGGCCTCATCCCGCGCGACAAGGCGGCTTTCGACAATCGGCAGCCCTGCCTCGCGATAAGCGTTCTTGCTGCGCTCCTTATCCATCGCGAGCGCTGAAGATAGAACCCCCGAATGGGTATACGGAATGCGCAACCATTCGAGCATGCCTTGTACGCAGCCATCCTCGCCCCAACGGCCGTGGAGTGCATTGAAGGCGATGTCTGGAGCAAGATCAGAGAGACGCGCGGCAAGATCATCGCCCGCGTCGATCTCCGTCACGTCAAATCCTGTTGCCCGCAAGGCGGCGGCGCATTCGCGGCCCGTGGAGAGAGAGACCTCGCGCTCTGCCGAGGGCCCGCCCATAAGGACCGCCACCTTGTGGGATGCCCTGCTCGACATTCCCGCCACTTTTCGATTTCGGCCGGTTTGCCCGGCGCGCTTCGTTAGAATTCTGCCTCAGTCTGGAGCCGGTTCGCCGACCCTCATGATTTCCCATTCTAAAGTGATTCCATGGGTTTGGTACACCCTGTCGCGCACCTTTTCGCCCAAGGCCTCAAGCTCAGCCGCGGTGGCGCTTTCGCGGTTGGTGAGAAAGTTGGGATGTTTGGGGTTCATCTCTGCCCCGCCAAGCCGCGCGCCGCGGAGACCCGCCTCGTCGATCACCTTCCAGGCCTTGAGGGCGTGGGTATCGTCAGCCTCGCCGGTGGAGGAATATCCGGCTGGGTTGCGGAAGGTGGAACCCGCCGTTCTATCCTTGGTAGGCTGGCTTTCGTCGCGCCGGGCGAGCTGATCTTCCATCTTCGCGACAAGCGCCTCGGGCACGCCTTCGGGGGCCTCAAACGTGGCTTCGGTAACGACGAAGCCCGGCGGAAGGTCACTCTCGCGGTAGCGCAGATTGAGGGCATCGGCGGTGAGCGTGAGCGACGTGCCGCTGCGCGAGATCCCGCGCACCGAGATCAGGTGATCAGCCACATACGTGCCGTAGCAGCCCGCATTCATCGCCACAGCGCCGCCGATGGCGCCGGGTATTGTGCGCAGGAAGGTCAAATCCCGACCCGCCGCGGCGGCAACCTTTGCGACCTGGGCATCTAGCGCAGCGGCCCCGGCAATCACGCAGGATCCTTCTACGCGGACGCCATTAAAGCTGCGGCCAAGGCGGATCACCACGGCCCGCAAGCCCCCATCGCGCACGATCAGGTTTGAGCCGACGCCCATCGGGAAGATCGGCGTGGCCGGATCAAGAGAGGCGAGGAAGGCGGCGAGATCGTCCTCGTCGGCGGGCTGAAAGAACCAATCCGCTGGCCCGCCAACGCGCAGCCAGGTCAGATCGTCCAGCGGGCGGTTCGGCGTGAGCCGACCACGGACGGGGGGGAGCGAGGCCACGGCCGGCACCATCATGCGCGCCACCCCGTCGCAGCCTGTCTGACGCCTGCCACGTGCGCGAGCGGCACCGTTGCGGGTGCGACGTAGCGCACCTGTTGGGCTGGCATGACGTCAGACATTGGCACCGGTGACCGTACGGCGCAGCCAGCGCCAGGCAAAGCGCACTGGCCAGCGAAGAATCGAAGCCGCGGCGACCACGAAAAGCGCCGTGGCCAGCCAACCCACGGTGACAAAAAGCCAGACCAAAATCGGCGCGCCGATCGACATCAGCATGTAGGCCGCGGGCCAGTGGCTGCGCTTTGACGGAAACATCCCAATGACGCAGGCAAGCGCGCACCAAAGGCAGGCGGCGGTGATCGGCGCGCTCATCGGGGCGGCCGTTCAGTAGGCCGGCCCAGGGCGCGGCGGGCAAGATAGCGCAATGGGTGGCGGTACATCGAGAAAAACGCCAGAAGCGCGGCGGTGCCCATGAAAAGGCCCCACTCGCGGCCGATCAGCACAATCAGCACTGGTGCCAAAAGTAAAAGAGCGAGGCCCGGCGCGTATTGGTGGCGCATGGGCAGCATCGCGACCGCTGCGGAGGCTATGACCCAGAATAGGGCGGCGGCCACGAGCCAATTCATGTGTCGGCCCGCCGCCGAACGGATGTCAGGTGGCCCAGAACCAACCCTATGAACATCGGCACCCCAAACCACAGGAGAAGCGTAGGCGTCTGTCGAAATACCTGCTCCACAGAGCCCCAGCTCAGGCGCCCGGGCCCATCGAGCACAATCTCGAACCCGCCCACCAGAATGAGCAGGGCAAAGGGTAGAGAGGCACATGCGATGAGAAAGGACGCAAATGCGCGCCGAAACCTGTTTCTGCGCGCATGCAGGAACATTCCAAGCCCGGGAAGAAAGCCCAACAGCAACAGCATTACGAAAATAACGTTCATGTCATTTACTCTAGCCCGGGATCGGCCGCGGGCCGCCCGCGTCAGGCAGCGTTGATTTCAAGCCGTCCGGGCAGCGCGTTGGCCCAGGCAGAGATCGTGCCGGCGCCAAGGCAGACAACAATATCACCTGGCCGCGCTTCAGCCCGCACGAGGCGCTCAAGCTCGCCCTCTTCATTGATGGCCAGCGCATGGCGATGCCCGTGACGGGTCAGCCCGGCCACAAGATCATCGCGGCTTGCGCCTTTGATCGGCGCTTCCCCGGCGGCATAAACCTCGGAAATCGCAACCACATCAGCATCGTTAAAACACGCGCAAAACTCTTCGAACAGCGAGGAAAGCCGCGAATAGCGGTGGGGTTGGTGCACTGCAATCACGCGCGCCTCTTCGCCAACCTCCTGGCGCGCAGCTCTGAGCACGGCGGCGATCTCCACCGGGTGGTGGCCGTAATCGTCGATGATCGTCACCCCATTCACCTCGCCCACCTTGGTAAAGCGGCGGTTGACGCCCTTGAAGCCCGCAAGGGCGGCACGGATCTCATCGCCTTTCATGCCAAGGTGGCGGGCCACGGCCACAGCGGCGAGTGCGTTCGAGACGTTATGATCCCCCGGCATTGGCAGGGTGCAGCCCTCTATCAAGATGCCCTCGGCCGCGAGAAGGATATCGAAATGCGCGATACCCCCTCCGTAGCGGAGGTTCACCGCGCGCACATCGGCCTGGGCGTTGAACCCGTAGGTCACAACGCGACGATCGGTGACGCGGCCCACAAGCGCCTGCACTTCCGCGTGGTCGGTGCAGAGAACCGCAAGCCCGTAAAAGGGGATATTGGACACGAAATCGGTAAAGCCCTGGCGCAGGTTCTCGATCGTGCCCCAATGCTCCATATGCTCGGGGTCAATGTTAGTGACGATGGCGATGGTGGCGGGAAGACGGTTGAACGTGCCGTCCGATTCATCGGCCTCCACCACCATCCACTCGCCCTGACCCACCCGGGCGTTAGAGCCATATGCGTGAATGATACCGCCGTTGATCACGGTGGGGTCGACGTCGCCTGCATCGAGGAGCGTGGCGACCATTGTGGTGGTCGTCGTCTTACCGTGGGTGCCCGCGACAGCGATGTTGGAGCGCAGGCGCATGAGTTCGGCAAGCATCTCCGCCCGGCGCACGACAGGCAGGCCCATGGCGCGGGCCGCATCCAGCTCGGGATTACCGCGTTTGATAGCCGACGAGATTACGACGACTTCTGCGTGTTTGAGGTTTTCGGCCCGCTGCCCGATGAAGATCTCAGCACCAAGGCCCGCAAGACGCTCGGTGATTTTAGACGGCTTCAGATCCGATCCCTGCACGGTATAGCCATGATTGAGCAGCACCTCGGCAATACCCGACATCCCGATCCCGCCGATACCGACGAAGTGGATCGCCCCCATCTCGGTGGGCAGTTTGGTGGCGGCGGCTGCGTTCATCTGCTCTGTCCTTTCAGCTCTTCTACCATATCGGCAAGCCGCTCCGCAGCATCGGGTTTGCCGAGCCGGGCGGCGGCGCTGGCCATCTGCGATGCTTGGGACGAATTACTGAGGATACGGGTAATTTCGGCGGAGAGTGCCTGACGGTTCAGGCGATTTTCGGGCATCACGGTGGCGGCATTGGCCTCGGCCAGCGCGCGGGCATTGGCGGTTTGGTGATCGCCGGTGGCCGCGGCAAAGGGGATGAGAATTGCGGGCCGCCCGATCACCGTGAGATCCGCTATGGAGGAAGCCCCAGCGCGGGAGATCACGAGCTGCGCGCTCGCGAAGCGCTCGGGCACATCCTCGAAGAACGGTTTCACCTCGGCGGCGATGCCGTGACGGGCGTAGGTATCGCGCACCCGCGCCTCGTCTTCGCCGCGCGCCTGATGGGCGATGTGCAGGCTTTGCCGCAGGGGTTCGGGCAGTTCCGCGATGGCCTCGGGCACCACATCGGAGAGGATGCGCGCGCCCTGGCTGCCGCCGATAACCACGATGCGGTTTGCGGCGCCGGGTGCAATGTAGGGCGCACCCGCACGGTCGCGAACCGCGGCGCGCACGGGGTTGCCGACGTCCGTTCCCGCCACCCCCCGGGGCAGTGCGGTAGGCCAGGTGCCGCAGGCGACGCTATTCACGCGCGGCGCAAAAACCTTGTTCACCCGGCCAAGCACACCGTTCTGTTCGTGGATCATGCGCGGGATGCGCAGCGCCCAGGCGGCGGCAAGTGCGGGGATCGAGGGATAGCCGCCGAAGCCCACAACCACGGCGGGCCGTTCGCGCAGCATCCGCATCTTGGCCGCACCTATCCCGGCGAGGATCCGCAGCGGAACAGCGAGCTTGGCGAGCGCGCCGCCGCGGGCGAAGGTGGCTGAAGAGACCTCCACAATCTCCACCTCTTTCGGGAAAGCGCCGGTGTAGCGTGCGCCGCGCGCATCAGTGGACAGCCGCACCCGCCAGCCACGGGCAAGCAACGCTTCAGCCAACGCCTGCGCGGGGAACATATGCCCGCCCGTACCGCCCGCGGCCATGACCAGAAGGGGTCCCGCCATCAGCGCGCCTTGCGGAGCAGTATATCCCCGATCTCGCCCTGCGGGCGGCTTCGGGTGAAGGCGAGAAGCAGGCCAAGCGTGATGCCCGCGGCCAACAGCGACGATCCCCCGTAGCTCACAAACGGGAGCGTCATCCCCTTGGCGGGCAGCAGGCGCACGGCGACGGAGACGTTGATCATAGCCTGAATGCCGAACGTGCAGGCCAGCCCCGCTCCCGCCAGCCGCACGAAGGGATCGCGTTCGCGCATCAGCCGCACAAGCGATCGCAGCACGATGGTGGCGAAAAGCCCGATGATGAGAAGCACGAGCACCAGCCCGTACTCCTCGGCCGCGACCGCGATGATGAAATCTGTATGGGCGTCGGGAAGCGACCATTTCACCTGCCCCTCGCCCACGCCGACGCCGAACACCCCGCCCTCGCGGATGGCATTGGCGGCGTAGCCGAGCTGGGTGGTGGGATCGAGGTCAGGCGCAAGGAAGCCATCGATCCGCCGGGCGAAGTGATCGGAGTTCTGATAGGCAAAAGCGCCAACCGCGACCACCGCGGCCGCGATGCCACTCAAAAGGAGAAATGGCGCACCAGCCACGAAATACATGACGGCCCATGAGAAACAGATCAGCGCCGCCTGCCCGAAATCCGGCTGCATGGCCAGCATACCGCAGATGATGATGGCAAGTACGAGCGAGATGCGTTTGCCAGGAGGGCCCTGCAGATCCTGACTGGCCGCTATGAGCCATGCGGCAACGACGACGAAACCGGGTTTGAGAAACTCTGACGGTTGGATCGACCCGAAGCCGATGGAATACCAGCGTGTCGCACCCTTGCCGAAATCAGTGCCGAAGACCGGCAGGAACATCAGCGCGACGAACGAGACGATAAAACCAATTACGGCGAGGCGGCGCACAAGGTTCGGCGGCATCATCGAGACCACCACCATCGCCACCAGCGCCAGGCTACCGAAAAGCGCCTGACGCTCAACGTAGTGGAAGGGTTCAAAGCCGTTACGCGCGGCAAGCGGCGGCGAGGCGGCAAGGCCCAGAAGAAGGCCGATTGCGAAAAGCAGCATGGCGCAGGAAAGTGACCAACGATCAACCGTGCGCCACCAGCGCGGCAAAATCGGTTCGCCTGCGTGCGCGGGAACCGCGCCATGCACCATTTCCGTCATGGAAGCACCGCCACTGCTGCCTCTGCCCTGCCCGATTTTCCGGGTCTGCCTAGATGTTTAGCGGTAAGGCCAAGGCATGGCCAGAGAAAGCTCGCAGGCGCGGTTGCAAGTGGCAAAGCGCCGCCCCACGTGCCACGTTGAAGGGGCTTCGCCGGCGCACACGGCAGGCGAAGCGCAGAGACTTTTTCAGGAGCAGATTGCATGAAAGTGGGAATTGTGGGCGCGGGCATGGTGGGCAGTTCAGCGGCCTATGCGCTGGCTCTAATGGGCATCGCCCGCCACATCGTTCTGGTGGATCGCGATGAGAAGCTGGCGCGCGCACAGGCCGAGGATATCGCCCATGCCGTACCCTTCGCCTCGTCGGCGCAGGTGGAAGACGGCGGCTATGATGCACTTGCGGGCTGCGGCGTGGTGATCCTGGCCGCGGGGGTTTCGCAAAAGCCGGGCGAAACGCGGCTTGCGCTTCTCGAACGCAACGCGGCCGTCTTTCGCGAGGTGGTTGCGGAAGTGCTGCGCGCGGCGCCCGACACAATCCTTCTCGTGGCCACGAACCCTGTGGATATCATGACCTATATTGCCACCCGCATCTCCGGCCTGCCGCCGGCGCGGGTGATCGGGTCGGGCACGATTCTTGATACCGCGCGGTTCCGCTGGCTTGTGGGCCAGCACCTGCGGATCGCGCCGCATTCGGTGCATGCCTACGTTCTGGGCGAACATGGCGATAGCGAAGTTCTTGCATGGTCCGCCGCGCGAGCGGGATCGGTGGAACTCTCTTCCTTCGCCGCGCAGGTGGGTGCGCCGATCACCGCATCGGTCCGCGAGCGCATCGATGGCGGCGTGCGGCGCGCGGCCTACACGATTATCGAGGGCAAGGGCGCGACGTGGTACGGGATCGGCGCGGGGCTTGCCCGGATCGTGCGCGCGATTGCGCGGGATGAAGAGGCGGTGCTGAGCGTCTCGATCCGCATGGATGCCGTGGCTGGCGTGCGCGATGTGGCCCTCTCGGTGCCTCGCGTGGTAGGGGCGTCGGGCGTAACCGCCGATCTTTTGCCAGACCTTGATCGGGGCGAGACCGAGGCGCTCACGGCAAGCGCAACGGTGCTAAAGGAAACGGCGGCGGCGCTAGCGCTATAGGGGCCGCTCTGGGTGGGATCGGCGCTGCTGCAAGATCCGCCTACTCCGCACTCGCGCCGAGTACGCGCTGAACCTCCGCGATGAAATCCGCGCCCCGCGCCTCGAAGTCATCGTATTGGTCAAAGCTCGCGCCCGCGGGAGCCAGAAGAACAGTTTCGCCCGCTTCCGCCTCAGCCGCAGCGCCGGCAACCGCCTCGGCCATGGTGCCTGATACATCATGGGCAAGTCCGCCCAGCATAAGCGCGGTTTCGGGCGCGTGGCGGCCGATCACATATGCCTTCACAATCCGGGGGAAGTGGGCGCTCAGCGCATCGAGCCCGCCGTCTTTCATCTGCCCGCCCACGATCCAACGTATCTTTTCGAACGCCTGAAGCGCCTGTGCCGCGCTGGCGATGTTGGTAGCCTTGCTGTCGTTAACAAAGGCCACGCCCCCCACTTCCGCCACAAGTTGGCTGCGGTGGGGCAAGCCCTCGAAGGTTTCAAATGCGCTCTCGATCAGTCGCGGCGCAAGGCCCAGCGCGCGGGTGGCGGCGTAAGCGGCGCAGGCATTCTGGTGGTTGTGCGCGCCTGGCAAGCCCTTCACCGGACGCAGGTCAATCGAGGCGATCTGCCGCCCGCCGCGCCATTCGGCCAGGTGGCCTTTGCGCGCGAACACCGACCAGCCCGATTGCGCCAGCTTTTGGCCGGCAGAGACGCGGATCACCCGATCGTCGCCGCGGCCCTCGGCAAGCACGTTGGCCAGCATCCGGCCTTCCATCTCATCGACACCGATGATTGCACGGTCCGGCCCGCCTTGCGTGAAGAGACGCGCCTTGGCGGCAAAATAGCCGCCCATGCCGCCATGTCGATCGAGGTGATCGGCGGTGAGATTGGTGAAAACGGCGATATCGGGCGTGAGCGCGCGGGCAAGCTCGGTCTGGTAAGACGATAGCTCCAGCACGACAACGCCGCCGTCGCCCGGGGGCGCGAGATCGAAAACGCCTCGGCCGATATTGCCACCCAGCTGACTCTCCTTGCCTGCCGTTTGGAGGATGTGGTGCACCAGAGCCGAGACGGTGGACTTGCCGTTCGATCCTGTGATGGCGATCACGCGCGGGGGGGTATCGAACCGCTCCCATTCGGCGCTGCCGAGCGCGCGAAAGAACAGGCCGATATCGTTGTCCACCGGCACGCCCGCCGCGATTGCCGCGGCGATGGCAGGGTGCGGCGCGGGGTAAAGATGGGGAATGCCCGGCGAGGCGACAAGGAGCGCAACGCCGGACCAGGCGCTTTCGCGCGTCAGGTCTTCAAGCGTAAATCCTTCGGCTTCAGCCCCGTCCCGCGCTGCGGCTCCGTCATCCCAGGCGATCACCTCTGCCCCGCCAGCCTTTAGCGCACGGGCGGCAGCTAGCCCGCTGCGGCCCAAGCCCAGAACGGCGACGCGCGCGCCCTCGTAACCGCGGGCGGGGATCATGCAGCGACGCCCTCTTCGGCCAGCGCGGTCTCAAACCAGTCAGCACGGTCTTTCAGGGGCAGTTGCGGGATGGGCCGTGTCGCATAGCCCATCTGCGGCAGATAGTGCTGGAGTGCCTCGAATTCCGCCACCGCCTCTGCCCACCCATGCCGGCGTTCC
>JBCCRC010000023.1:0-46314 GCA_039208375.1 Pseudomonadota bacterium
GCACGAAATCGATCTGAGCCAGCGCAAAGGCGAGGAGCGAGACGAGGATCGTTGCGCCGACAACCGTGCCGAGGCCAAGCGCTAGGCCCCGCAGGAATTGGAACGCGATGAGGCGGGGTAGCGAGTTGTGCACTTGAATGAAGCGGTGGCTGTTGAGCGTCGCAAGCTCTGATTTCAGAGCCGCAATTTCTTTACGAAGTGAGTCTGCGCTGTGATCTCCCATCGTCTGCCTCACCGCTTCATCATCCGTTAGCTATGGATTTTAAACGGTTTTCGCGCGGGCCGGCCAGCCTTCTGTGATAGAACGCTGCCGGGGCGCGGGTATGGGTTCAAAGATTGCGATGCTGACGGCTTTGTTGATCATTGGTGGGATAACGGCGGTCGCCACGCCGATCGTGGTGTTCTGGGCGATCCGGCAGCCGACAGGCGCTCAGCCCGAAGACGCGCGCAGAACTGACGGATCCAAGGAAGACGACGCTTGGGCGGGCCGGCTGGAGCGCGGTGGCGGGCAGCGCCACAGCTTGTCTGCCGAAGGTGGGATCCTAACGCTGGATCGCTTTGTCGCCGGGGTGGACCGGGTGACGATTGCGGTAGACACTTTGGAGACCGAATTCCACATTTCGCCCTTCGGCGTGTCAGGCACGCGCCTGTCCTACACCGTAGGCGGTGCGCATGCCGAGCTGCGGTTCCCAAACCTGTCCGAACTGCCTGCGGCAGATATCCAGCTTCTGGAGCCCGAGGGTAACGTTAAGGTGCCTGCCCCGCGCCGTGTGATGCGCGGGCCCGACAGGCGCAAGTCACCCCGCCCAGGGCGGACGGACCGTCGCGCCAATCAGGATCGAAAGAACTGGGATGGCCTTTTGGGCACCGAGCCGGCGCCTGCGCCGCCAAGTTCCGCGCCCCAGGTGCGCGAGATCGCCAGCTTCGTGCCAGGTGACGATATTCTACATCTTACGCTGGTGACGGATTTGCCGGAAGACGCCATAGCCTTGGAATTCGCCACAAGTGATTGCGGCAGTGACAGTATTGTGCGCGCAAATGGCGAAACGCTTGCCATCGTACGCGGCGTGCCAGAGGTGGGGCGCGACGATCTGGTCTTGGAAATTGAGCGCCCTGGCGCCTAGCCCTGCCCCCACGGTATCGGGTCGGTTGCATAGCCGATGTAAAGCGGGTGGCGCGGATGCCCGTCTTTCGTCAGGCCAAGGTGATGTAGCGGGCGCCCCGTTGCGCGCATGAGAGTTTCGACGGCCGGGCCGCGCCCTAGATGGGCGCCATGGGTTCCCCATGCCGCCACGATCATATCGGCACTTTCGCATGCCCCCGCGATTGCAGCGTCATTGGCAGGCCCAACAGGCTCGTCCGCCCGCCGCATCTTGTGCGGATCTGTCTCGCGCCACGCAAAGATGTTGCACACCGTGAAGCCGCCGTGGCCCAGCACGCGGGCGCGGCGTTCGCAGCGCTCAACAGTGGGGTCATTCTGCCGCTCCGTGGCCGTTGATGGGTTAAGCATTACGAAAAGCGCGTGGGTGCCATTGGCCCAATGGCGGGTCAGGCTATACCGGTAGCGTTCGCAGGGGCTGTAGATCGCGGTCGAGGCCGCATCGCCTTTCTGAAAGCTGCGCTCGATCATGGAGCGAAAACGCGTTTGGGATGCAATTCGCCCGCGCGGTAATAGCCCACTGCAACGGCGCGCCCGGCGCAGGAAGCCCAGGCTTCATCGCCATAGCCGGCGGTGGTTGAAATTACGGGCGCGGGGTTGCCGTTGCGGAGTCGTGCGGCGGCCAAATCGTTGCACCGGGCTTCGGGCAGGCTTTCGAGGGCCGTTTCGAGGGGTATAAGCATATCGTCGGTTGCGGTATCGAGCGCGTCGAAGGCGATGGCGTCGTCTAGATCGAAGGGGCCCGAGGCGGTGCGGCGGAGTTCACGCACATGGCCAAGGCAACCGAGGGCGCGGCCCAGGTCTCGGGCGATTGCGCGCACGTATCCCCCTTTGCCGCATGCCATTTCCAGCACCGCATGATCGGGATCGGGAACCTCTACAAGCGCAATGCGGGCCACATGCAGTGGCCGCGCAGCAAGCGCCACGTCTTCACCGGCCCGCGCGCGCGCATACGCACGTTCGCCATCGATTTTCACAGCCGAATAGGCGGGCGGAACCTGAAGTATATCCCCGGTGAAGGCGGGCAGGGCGGCCGCAATCGCCTCTGGCGACGGCCGGGTAGCGCTGGTTTCGATCACTTCGCCTTCGGCATCGTCGGTGTTGGTTGCCGCGCCCCAACGCACCGTAAAGAGATAGTTTTTCTCAGCATCGGTTACGTAGGGTACGGTCTTCGTGGCCTCGCCAAGCGCGACGGCGAGGATACCGGTGGCCGCAGGATCAAGCGTACCGGCATGGCCCGCCTTCTTGGCATCGAAGGCATGGCGCACGCGCCCGACGACGGCGTTGGAGCTTGGCCCAGCCGGTTTGTCGATCACGATCCAACCAGAGATATCGCGCCCCTTGCGCCTGCGTGCCATCGTTCGCCTCATGTGTGGATGGGCGGGGCGTATCGCGACCCCGTGCGCCGGTCAATCAGCGGCGCTTACCGTGCCTAGGATCGGCCCCATCGGAAACCCCCCGTCGCTGCGGCCAAGGGCCGGGGCGTGGAAGCGCGAGACATTACCATCGATGTAAAGTGCATCAGGCGTTCCAAGCCCGTCGCGCATCAGTCGCGCAAACCTGTGGAAGGTCACGGGCGCATCTGAAATCGCAAAGATCAGTGTGCCCTCTTCGCGCACCCCAACCGCATTGCGGATGAACGTGGAGGCACTGTCTTCCCGAAACCGGGGATGCAGATCGCCTGCGATGACAAGCATCGGGCCCGATTGCGTAGCAAACCGGCACGCAGGCGAAGCTGCTTCGAACGCCAGCGTTTCCATAAGACTGGCGACCCCGTCATTGAGGCACAGCACGCCATTGGGCAAAAGCCCGAAATTGCCCGGCCCTTCGCTGGTGACGAGCCGCATTACTTCTGCCCCGTCTTCAACGTAGTGGCCCACCGGCCGGCGATCGGTGTGATACATTCCGCCGTTCATCGCGATACCAAGCGCCTGCCCGTTATCCTCCAGGGCAGCTTCGAGGCGCGCAAAGGTACCATAGACCTCGCCTTCGGCGTCTGAATGCCACAGGCGAACCTGGACCTCTGAAGGATCCACCGCGCAGTAGCTAAAGGGAACTCCTTCGAAGTCTGCCGCCTCACAGGTCACCGCACCGGCGGCGGGGGCCAGCGCGGTGGCCAGAGCAGCCGCGCTAATCGTTCTTGAGATCACGGCGCACATTGTCTTCCGAAAGCAGTCGGCGGGTTTCGTCCATCCGGTCGAACGTATCATCAATTTCGAACCGCAACTCGGGGGCAAACTTCAGGTCTAGGCCACGGGCAACGGTGCGGCGCAGTTCTGCCCGGTTTCGGCGCAAGGCTTCCAAAGCAGCATCCCGCCCATCGCCGCCGAGGGGAAGAACGAATGCTGTTGCGATCTTGAGATCCGGAGAGGCGCGAACCTCGCCCACGGTGATCGACATCCCGTTGAGTTCGGGGTCATGAACATCACCGCGTGCCAGCACATCGCTAAGCCTGCGGCGGATCAGTTCGCCGACCCGGAGTTGCCGTTGTGACGGCCCGCGGGTTTCTTGAAATCGCCCCTTTGCCATGGCGCCGATCTATGCCGTTCGGGCCGATGCCGCAAGCCGGGGCTTGGCGCGAGGCGCGCCGATCGGCTAATCAGCGCTGCGGCATCAGGGGGCGCTTATGACCGAACTTCCGGGGATCGTGGTAACAGGGGCATCGGGCCGAATGGGCCGGATGTTGATCGATACCGTGCGTGCGAGCGAGGCGGTGCGCCTTGTTGGGGCGGTCGAACGGCCGGGGCATGCTTGGATCGGGCACGATCTTGGGAAGGCTCTTGGGGGTACTGACTGGGGCATCACAGTGGCCGATGATCCGTTGGAGCCCTTTGCCAAGGCGCAGGCGATCCTCGATTTCACGTCGCCAGAGGCGACACTTTCCTACGCGGAACTCGCGGCACAAACGCGGGCCGTGCATGTTGTGGGCACAACCGGCTTCACCGAGGATCAGCTCGCGCGGTTCGGCCCAGTGGCCCGTCACGCCGTGGTGGTTCGGGCGGGAAACATGAGCCTTGGGGTCAATCTGCTCACGGTGCTGGCCGAAAAGGTGGCTGCCGCGCTCGACGCCGATTTCGATATCGAGATCGTCGAAGCGCACCACCGCCACAAGCTGGATGCCCCTTCCGGTACGGCGCTGATGCTGGGTGAGGCTGCCGCGCGTGGCCGCGGAATTTCGCCGACGGATCACGTGGAACGCGGGCGGGACGGGATAACGGGGGAACGCGCGCGTGGCGCGATCGGGTTTTCGTCGATCCGCGGCGGAGATATCGTTGGAGAACATGATGTTATATTCGCGGCTACGGGGGAGCGCGTTGTGCTTCGCCACGTAGCGACGGATCGCGCCGTTTTCGCCCGGGGGGCACTGAAAGCGGCGCTTTGGGGGCAAGATAAGGCTCCGGGCCAGTACGATATGGCCGATGTGCTTGGTTTGCGGTGATCCGGGGATGACGGATGGGCGTATAGTGTTACATATTCACACGTTCGCATGACACAGACGATCGACAGGTGACCGCCATGCCCTTCCGACTGAGCCTTGCTGCCCTCGCCCTTTCTGCAACAGCCGCGCACGCCGAGGGCTGGGCGATGGTCTCCGATGCCTCGAAATTTCAGAAGGTTGAAGACAAAGAGACCTTCGTCGAAATCGTGTCGCGGGGCACGCTGGAGCGCTTCGGCATCAAGCTTGCTGTCCGGCCAGACGGGGAAATCGAAGGCCGCGCGTTCGGGCGTGACGTGACAGGCGCTTGGGAGTGGCAGGACGGCTACTTCTGCCGCGACCTTTCTTGGGGTGCGCGCCAGATCGGCGCAAATTGCCAAGAGGTTAAAATCGCCGGCAATACACTGCGCTTCACGTCCGACGAGGGCAAGGGGCGGTTTGCGGACCTGCGTCTTCGTTAGCGTGGCCGCTAGACGCGTGGCGCAGCGCTAGAAATCGACCGCGATGCCCTTCTTCTCCCAATCCCCGTAGCGCACGGGCTCCGGCCCGTCTCGCCCTCCAAGCTCAGTCGGTAAGTCGAGCGTTTTGGCAGCCTTGCGCCGCTCGGCGGCCTCGGCCAATGCGCGTTGCGCTTCAGGCGGGAGTTCTGATGTCTCAGTCTTGTCAGCCATGGGATCGCTTGCTGTTGCTATGACGATCATATACGCCACGGGCTTTCCGGAACAAGGCGGCGGGAGCGCGCATTGATGGCACAGGCCGGACTGGCTGCGCGCAAGGCGGCGCTTGATCTTCTCGATGCAGTGACTGAAGAAAAAAGGCTCTTGCCCGAGGTTTTGGAGCCCGTCACGGCTGACCTTTCCGTTGCAGAACGAGCCCGCGCTCAGCGGCTGGCCTTGGAAACCCTTCGTAATCTGCAACGGGCAGACAGGCTTTTGGGCCCGCATCTTCGCAAGAAACCCTGGCCCAGGGTGCACAACATGCTGCGCCTCGGAACGGTGGAGATGCGCGCGAGCCAAGCGCCGGCCCACGCGGTGGTGGATGCCGCCGTGCGTATCCTGAAGATGGAGAAGAAGACATCAAGCCAGGCCGGGCTGGCCAATGCGGTGTTGCGCCGAGTGGCGGCGGCGAAGGCCGACTGGGCGGCGCTGCCGGTGCCTGAAATGCCAAAATGGCTGCGCAAGCGGCTGGTGGCGGCATGGGGCAAGGCGGCCGTTGCGGCGATGGAGGAGGTGCAAGCCGCCGATCCACCAGTGGATCTATCCGCTAAGGGCGACCCTGCGGCCCTGGCCGAAGCCGTTGGCGGCACGCTGCTGCCCACGGGCACTGTTCGGCTTGAGGGCCGCGTACACGTTTCCGCGTTGCCGGGGTTTGAGGCGGGCCACTGGTGGGTTCAAGATGCCGCTGCCGCGCTCCCGGCCCGGGCGCTTGGCGCACAGCCGGGTGAGCGCGTGCTCGATCTTTGCGCCGCGCCCGGGGGCAAGACGATGCAACTTGCGGCAACAGGTGCCGCAGTGACGGCGCTCGATAGTTCGGACACACGGATGGAGCGGGTGCACGAGAACCTCGCCCGCACCGGCCTTCGCGCGGAAATTGTTGTCGCCGATGCCCTGAAGTGGCAGGCGGAGCCATTCGATGCAATCCTGCTCGATGCCCCGTGTTCCGCCACGGGAACGCTGCGGCGGCACCCGGACCTGCCCCATGCAAAAGACGGTACTGAGGTTGAGGCGCTCGTCGCGCTTCAGGCCCGTATGATCGACGCGGGGCTGCGGCTGCTGAAACCGGGGGGGCGTATGGTCTTTTGCACCTGTTCGCTGTTGCCGGAAGAGGGCGAGGGGCAGGTGTCCGGCGCTCTTGGGCGCCATCCCGAACTGCGCCTGGATCCAGAAGCCTTCGGGCTTCCTGGTGTTAACCGGGGCTGGGTGGATCCGGCCCATGGCCTGCGCCTCCGGCCCGATTTTTGGGCGGATCGCGGCGGTATGGATGGCTTTTTCGCCGCGGTGTTCCGAAAGATCGGATGAGAGGCACATCGCGGATGACAGGCCGGGTGTGAGCCGCTAAGGTCTTGCCCAACAACCCGGAATAACCGGGAAACGAGGCAGGACAGTTATCGTGTCTACACCCGAATCCTGGGCTGTGCGCCGCGCACGGCTTCTTGATCGATTCCACGCCCGCGCGGCGCGTTTCGGCCGCGCCTCCAACGCGTTCACAAGCCAGCCCGAGCCGCGCACGATTGGCAGCTACGGCCGTGGGCGGCAACTGTGTGACGGCAACTTTCTCTTCGCCGGTTACCATGTGGTAGCGAAAGACACCGCGATCTGGGATCTCGCGATGCCCGACGAGGCGTTTGAAACCGAGGCACACGGCTTTCTCTGGCTCGATGATCTGGCAGCGGCGGGTGATGCGTTGGCGCGCGCCAAAGCGCAGGAGTGGACGCATGCCTGGATCAAGCGCCACGGGCGTGGATCGGGCCCCGGCTGGGCGCCGGATCTTACGGGCCGGCGCCTCATGCGTTGGATAAACCACGCGATTCTCCTTCTCAACGGGCAGGAACGGGAGGCGAGTCGTGCCTTCTTCCGCACGCTTTCGGCCCAAACCACGTTCCTCGCCCGCCGGTGGCATACGGCCGAGCCTGGCCTGCCGCGTTTCGAGGCGCTCTGCGGGCTGATCTATGCCTCGCTTTCCCTTGCCAAGATGGATCGGCATGTGGGCCCGGCATCCGAGGCACTTGCGCGCGAATGTGCGGAGCGGATCGATGGGCAGGGCGGGATTCCGACACGCAACCCCGAAGAGCTTCTGGAGGTCTTCACCCTTCTGACCTGGTGCATGGACGCGCTCGTTGAAGCGGGCATGCCCCTTTCACCGGAACATCAAGCCGCTATTGAGCGGATCGCGCCCACTCTGCGATCGCTGCGGCACGCCGATGGCGGGCTGGCGCGGTTCCACGGCGGTGGGCGCGGTATCGAGGGGCGACTTGATCAGGCGCTGGCAACTTCTGGCGTGAAGCAGATGCGCCACACAGGGCTCTCCATGGGCTTCGTAAGGCTGGCGCACGGGCGTACGAGCGTGATCGTGGATGCCGCGCCGCCGCCATCGGGCGAGCAGTCACTAAACGCCCATGCTTCAACACTTGCGTTTGAGCTTACGTCTGGCCGCCGGCCCCTTATCGTGAACTGTGGGTCTGGCGCGAGTTTCGGAGCGAATTGGCGGCGCGCGGGGCGGGCAACGCCGTCGCACAGCACGCTGGCGCTGGAAGGCTACAGTTCGTCGCGATTGGGTGGTTCGGGTTTCATTGCCGGCCGGCGCACTGAACTCCTGCTCGAAACACCGCAAGATGTGGTGTGCAACCGCCCCGAAGAAGGCCCGACAGCCGTGGCGGTTCTCAGCCATGATGGCTTTGAACCGACCCATGGCCTGACCCATGTGCGCCGGCTCGAACTGGCCACCGACGGGCGCGGGCTTGTTGGTGATGACTCCCTTTCCGCAGTCACGCGCGTGAACGAGCGACAACTGGCGCTGGCCCTTGATCAATCCCCGGGTACAGGCATCCGATTTCACATTCGCTTCCACCTGCACCCCGATGTGCGCGCCGATCTCGATATGGGCGGCACTGCTGTTTCGATGATGCTGAAAAGCGAAGAAGTTTGGATCTTCCGCTTTACCGGCCCCGCACAACTATCCCTCGGCCCCAGCGTATTCCTTGAAAAAGGCCGCATGGCGCCACGGGCGAGCAAACAGATCGTGCTGACGGGCGATGCACACGAAGTTGCCACGCACATCGGCTGGACGCTGTCGAAAGCACAGGGTACCCCATCGGGCATTCGCGACACGGCGCTTGAGGAAGATCTGGCCGCCGATCGTACCTAAGCTGATGGGGAACAATGGCCGATCTGGTTGAGCTGCGGCGCGCGCTGATCTCAGTATCCGACAAGACGGGCTTGGAGCCTTTCGCCAAGGCGCTGGCCGCGCGAGGCGTGGAGCTTCTTTCCACAGGCGGAACTGCGGATGGGCTTCGGGCGGCCGGGCTTGACGTGACAGATGTGGCGGAAGTGACAGGTTTTCCCGAAATGATGGGCGGGCGCGTGAAAACGCTTCACCCGGCGGTTCATGGGGGGCTTTTGGCCCTGCGCGACAACCCTGGCCACGTGGCGGATATGGACGCGCACGGGATCGCGCCGATCGACCTGCTGATCGTGAATCTTTATCCCTTCGAACGGACGGTCGCCGGGGGCGCAGGCTATGAGGCGTGTATCGAGAACATTGATATAGGCGGGCCTGCCATGATCCGCGCTGCCGCCAAGAACCACGCCTTCGTCACCGTCGTGACGGATGTGGAGGACTATGACGCGCTTTTGAGCGAACTCGACCAGCAGGGTGGGGCGACCCGCTTCGCCTTCCGGCGCGGCTTGGCGCTTACGGCCTTTGCGCGCACGGCGGCCTATGACGCGGCAGTGTCTGGCTGGCTGGCGGGCGCGGCGGGTGAGACGGCGCCCAGACGTCGCGCTTTTGCAGGGACGCTTAAGCAAACGCTGCGCTACGGCGAAAATCCGCATCAGGCTGCGGCGTTTTATGTTGACGGGTCAGGCGGGCCCGGCGTGGCGTCGGCCACGCAGCTTCAGGGCAAAGAGCTGTCCTACAACAATATCAACGATACTGATGCGGCCTTTGGGCTGGTGGCAGAGTTTCCGCCGCAGGACGGCCCGGCATGCGTGATCATCAAGCATGCCAACCCGTGCGGCGTGGCACGAGGCGCTACGCTCGTTGAAGCCTACCGGAAGGCGTTGATCTGCGATGCGACCTCGGCGTTCGGCGGGATCATCGCATTGAATCAGCCGCTTGATGGGAAAACGGCGAGCGAAATCGCCGACATTTTCACCGAAGTCGTGATTGCGCCGGGTGCGGATGCAGAAGCGCGCGCCGTTTTCGACAAAAAACAGAACCTGCGCCTTCTGGTGACGGATGGCGTGCCTCGGCCCGGGCAGGTCGGGCTGGCAGTGCGGCAGGTGGGCGGCGGCTTTCTCGTTCAGGATGCCGATGCCGGCCGCGTCAGCCAGGAAGACTTGAAAGTGGTCACCAAGCGCGCGCCAAGCGAAGGGGAGATGCGCGATCTGTTGTTCGCATGGACTGTGGCGAAACACGTCAAATCAAACGCGATCGTCTATGCCAAGGATGGCGCAACGGTTGGGATCGGCGCGGGGCAGATGAGCCGTGTTGACAGTTCAACCATCGCAGCGCTCAAGGCGCGTCGCATGGCAGATGAGCAAGGTATGGCTGAAAGCCCCGCGGTGGGCTCGGCCGTTGCGTCTGACGCATTCTTTCCCTTCCCTGACGGGCTTCTGGCCGCGGCGGAGGCGGGCGCGACAGCGGTGATCCAGCCTGGCGGCTCGATGCGGGACGAGCACGTGATCGCGGCGGCGGACAAGGCGGGCCTTGCGATGGTGTTCACGGGCATGCGGCATTTCCGGCATTGAGCGTGTTTCGACATACCGCCTTTCTCGTCGGTCTGGCCGTTTTCGTTGCAGACCAGATTTCGAAGTGGATTATCGTTCACGCGATGGATCTCAAAACAGTGGGTGCCATCGACGTGCTGCCCCCGATCTTGAATTTCCGTATGGGGTGGAACCGCGGCATAAACTTCGGCCTGTTCGCGAACGACTCTGAAACCATGCGCTGGGTCCTGATCGCGGTCGCGCTGGCGATCTCTGCCTGGGTCGTGTGGTGGATGCTGAAGGAAAAACACAGCCTGTGGGCGCAGATTTCGGCGGGGCTTCTGGTCGGTGGTGCGCTGGGCAATGTGATCGACAGAGTGATCTATGGCGCCGTGGCGGATTTTCTGAATATGTCATGTTGCGGGTTCTCCAATCCATTTACCTTCAACGTGGCCGACATCGCGATCTTTGCTGGCGCGATCGGGCTAATCGCCTTTACGGGCGAGAAAACGCCCCGTGACGGGGCCGGGAAAGCAGAGTAGGTGTGGCGAATGGTGCGTGATGTTTCCTTGGCCCGGCGGCTTCTTCTTCTGGCCTGCGTGGCGGTATTGGCGGCAGGTTGCGGCCGGGGTGACGGCCCGCGGCTTTTGAACCTCGAGGCCAATAATGATGGCCCGGACGAGTTTGCGATCCTGCCCACCAAGCCGCTCGAAACACCGCCGGACACATCGCTGCCCACGCCCACGCCCGGCGGTGTGAACCGGACGGATCCGACCCCGCAGGCAGATGCGATGATTGCCCTTGGGGGGCGCCCGGCGCCCATTGGGGTAACGGCGGCGGAAGCGGCCCTTGTGAATTATGCACGCCGGATGGGCGCCGATCCCGGCATTCGGCAAGAGTTGGCGCGCGAAGACCTGGAGTTTCGGCGCGATAACAATGGCCGCTTGCTGGAGCGCGCCTTCAACGTGAACACCTACTTCGATGCGTATGAAGACCTTGCCCTCGATCAGCGTAGCGAGTTGGAGCGGTTTCGCGCGGCAGGTGTGCGCACGCCGGCCGTGCCGCCAGATGGCGCTGAATAACCCTCACATCCCCGTAGGCTAAGCTTGAAAGACCGGCGCAAAGGCGTATCTCGCGCCAGAACGTTCGCCGAATGGAGTGTTGCGCATGTTGCACCGGGCCCTTGCTGTGTTCGCCTTTATCTTCGCGGCCCAAGCCGCCAAGCCCGCGGAAGTGACAAGCTTTACGCTCGACAACGGGATGGAGGTTGTTGTGCTCGAAGATCAGCGCGCGCCCGTTGTTGTGCATATGGTCTGGTACAGGGTTGGGGCCGCAGATGAGCCGCGCGGGCTTTCGGGCATCGCGCACTACCTTGAGCACCTGATGTTCAAGGGCACGGAAACCACCGAGGATGGTGATTTTTCGCGCATCGTATCGGAGAACGGAGGCACGGATAATGCCTTCACCAGTTGGGACTATACCGCTTATTTCCAACGGGTTGCGGCGGATAGGCTGCCATTGATGATGGCGATGGAGGCCGATCGCATGATCAATCTTTCCATCGATGCTGAGGCTATGGAAACAGAACGGCAAGTGGTGCTCGAAGAGCGGGCGACGCGCACCGAGAACGACCCCGGTTCGCTGTTTTCAGAGCAGCGGCGCGCCGCACAGTACCTTCACCACCCCTACCGCATTCCGATTATTGGCTGGCGACACGAGATCAACGAAATCGGGCTTGAAGACCTCCAGGCTTTCTACAAGGCCCATTATGCCCCAAACAATGCAATCTTGATCGTTGCTGGGGATGTAACGCCTGAAGAGGTGCGCGCGCTGGCAGAAGAGCACTACGGGCCCATTCCGGCAAACCCGGAAATCGAGGTGCGTGATCGGATCGAAGAGCCACCACAATTGGCGGAACGGCGCCTCATGTTTCGCGATGCGCGCGTCTCACAGCCCTATGTGGTTCGCAGTTACCTTGCGCCGGAGCGCGACGCGGGGGACCAAACGGCGGCCGCGCATTTGAACATGCTGAGCGAAGTGCTGGGCGGAGCGAGCGCAACATCGGTTCTGGGGCGTGCGCTGGTGTTGGATCAGGAAGTATCCGTCTATGCAGATGCTTACTATCTTGGCACCTCGCTCGACGACACCACGTTCACGCTGATCGCCGTTCCCGCCGAGGGCGTTTCGCTGGAAGAAGTTGAGGCTGCGATGGACGCTGTGGTGGCCGATTTCATTGAAACAGGCGTTGACCCCGCGCAGCTTGAGCGGATCAAAACGCAAGTGCGTGCCGCCCTCATTTATGGCGAAGACAATCTGTCTGGTCTGGCCCGTCGCTATGGTTCTGCCCTGACTTCGGGCTTAACGGTGGCTGACGTTCAGGGGTGGCCCGAATTACTGAGATCGGTCACGGCTGAAGAAATTCAGGATGCAGCGACCTTGTTGTTGGATCGGAACCGCGCCGTAACGGGCTATTTCCTGCCACTTGAAGACCCAGATCCGGAGGTGATGCAATGATCCGTGTTGCATTGGCAGCGTTCACTGCCGCCCTGATTGCGTTGCCAGTACGCGCGGCGGTCGAGATCGAAGAGATCACCACGCCAGGCGGGTTTACCGCATGGCTGGTTCAGGAAGACAGTATTCCCTTCACTGCGCTTGAGCTTCGCTTTGCGGGCGGCACGTCGCTGGATCTTCCGGGCAAGCGCGGCGCGATGAACATGATGACGCTTCTGCTTGACGATGGATCGGGCGATATGGAAGCCCAAGCCTTCGTCGAGGCGCGCGAAGCGCTGGCGGCGCGCTTTTCCTTCGAAGCCTATGACGATGGGCTGGCGATATCGGCGCAGTTTCTCACTGAGTTCCGCGATGAATCCCTAGCGCTTCTGCGGCAAGCTATAACTGAGCCGCGTTTTGATGAGGCCGCGATGCAGCGCACCAGGGCGCAGGTGATCGCAGGCATTCGATCGGAAGAAACCGATCCTGACGAGATCGCGCGGCGCACATTTGACGCGCTGGCGTTTGGGGATCACCCCTATGGCTCCCCTAGCGACGGAACGGTGGAAAGCGTCGCCGCGCTGACCCGCGAAGACATGGTTGAAGCGCATGCGCGCGTTTTCGCTAAAGATCGCGTGCATATTTCTGCCGTGGGTGACGTTTCGGCGGATGAACTGGCCACAATTCTTGATGAACTTTTGGGTGGCTTGCCCGAGACTGGGGCGCCCGAGTTGGCCGTGGCGGAGTTTCAGCTTGAACCGGGGCTAACAGTCGTGCCGTTCGAGACGCCGCAATCGGTGGCTTATTTCGGCCATGAGGGCATCGCGCGCGACGATCCCGATTTCTTCCCTGCCTTCGTGGCCAACGAGATCTTCAGCGGTGCGGGCTTTGAATCACGGCTGATGCAGGAGGTTCGCGTGAAGCGGGGCCTCACGTATGGCATTGGCGCCTCGCTGGTCCCCAAAGAACTCGGCGCGCTGATCCTCGGGCGCGTGGGTACGGTCAATGCCCGTATGGCTGAAACGATTGAGGTGGTGCGCGATGAATGGGTGCGGATCGCGGAAGAAGGTGTCACACAGCAAGAACTCGACTCGGCTATTACTTATCTGACTGGGGCCTATCCCCTGCGGTTTGATGGGAACCGCCGGATTGCCGAGATCATGGTGGGGATGCAGGTGCAGGACCTGCCGATCGATTACATCGCCACACGCAACGATCAGGTGCGCGCAGTAACGTTGGAGGATATCCGGCGTGTGGCGGCTCGGATCTATCGGCCGGATGACCTTCATATCGTCGTGGTCGGTCAGCCCGAAGGGCTTGAAGCCAGCAACTGAGGGCCTGTCGAATCGTTGCCGGGCATGCTACTTCTAGCGGTATGCCCGTCGCCAACCCCAATATAGAGGCGTCTCGCCCCGTCATTCGGCAGCTTGATGAGGCTGCGATCAACCGGATCGCAGCGGGTGAGGTGGTGGAGCGGCCTGCGTCAGCCGTAAAAGAACTCGTCGAAAATGCGCTTGATGCGGGCGCGTTACGCATCGATGTGGCCTATGCGGAAGGCGGCAAACGCCTGATCCGTGTTGCCGACGATGGGTGCGGCATGTCGGCTGAGGATCTGCCCTTGGCCCTGGCGCGGCACGCAACCTCGAAAATCGACGGCAGCGATCTTCTGGCGATTTCGAGTTTTGGCTTTCGGGGTGAAGCGTTGCCGTCCCTCGGCGCGGTTGGCCGGTTATCGATCACCACGCGCGCCGATGGCGAAGACGCGGTCACCCTCGCCGTTTCGGGCGGTCAGATGAGCACGGTTCGGCCAACGGCAGCAGGGCCCGGCACCAGCGTGGAATTGGCTGATCTCTTCTATGCCACGCCTGCGCGGCTGAAGTTCCTTCGCTCCGATAGGGCCGAGGCGCAGGCGATCGGCGATGTGGTGAAACGGCTCGCGATGGCCGAGCCCGCCGTAACCTTCACGCTTCGGGATGTAACGGGTGGCGGGGAAGGCCGCGTGGTGTTTCGCGCCTCAGCCCAAACTGGCGATCTGTTTGAGGCACTGCGGGCGCGGCTGGGTGAGGTAATCGGGCGGGACTTTGCGCCTAATGCGCTTGCCATCGATGCGGAGCGCGAAGGGATTCGGCTCACGGGCTATGCTGGCCTGCCGACATATGCGCGTGGCGCGGCGGTTGCGCAGTATCTCTTCGTCAATGGCCGCCCGGTGCGCGACAAGCTGCTGACCGGCGCCCTGCGCGCGGCATATGCGGATTTCCTAAGCCGTGACCGGCATCCCGTTGCGGCGCTCTACCTCGATTGCGATCCGCACCGGGTGGACGTGAATGTGCACCCAGCCAAGGCCGAGGTGCGGTTTCGGGAACCGGGGTTGGCGCGGGGGCTGATCGTTTCCGCGTTGCGCCACGCCCTGGCAGAAGCGGGGCACAGGGCTTCGACGACGGTATCGGAGGCAGCGCTTGGCGCGTTTCGTGCGCCTGAGGCCGCGTCTGCGCGGGTGTATCAGATAGAGCGGGTTGCGCCGCGTGGGTTTTCGGAGGCGCCTTCTGTGCTCGAACCGGTTGGGCCTTCGGCGCGGGTCGAGCCCGAGCCGGAAACCTCGGTGGATGGGCCCTTGGGCGCGGCGCGGGCGCAAGTGCACGAGAACTACATCGTAGCGCAAACAGCGGATGGCATGGTCATCGTGGATCAGCATGCCGCGCATGAAAGGCTTGTCTACGAACGGCTAAAACGGCAGGCGGCGGATAACGGCGTTGCGGCGCAAGCGCTGCTGATCCCTGAAATCGTGGAACTCTCTGAATCCGATACCGTGCGGCTTCTGGCGGAAACCGACGCCCTTGGGCGGCTGGGGTTGGAAATCGAAGCGTTTGGGCCTGGCGCCGTGGCCGTGCGCGCGACGCCTGCGGTGCTGGGCGCTATCGATGCGTCAGCGCTTCTGCGCGATGTGTTGGATGAGCTTTCGGAGGGCGGCGAAAGCCATGCGTTGGCTGAGCGGATCGAAGCCGTGCTTTCGCGCATTGCATGCCACGGATCGGTGCGCTCGGGCCGGCGCATGAGCGCGGACGAGATGAACGCGCTTTTGCGGGAGATGGAGGCGACGCCGCATTCAGGCCAGTGCAACCACGGGCGGCCTACCTATGTGGAGCTCAAGCTCTCCGATATCGAACGGCTCTTCGGGCGCACATGATTGAGGTCGCTGGCCAGAGCTATGCATGGGATGATCCGGCGGTGATCGCAGCCGGCGCGGTCCTCTGCGTTGTTGTGATCGCCCTTATTCTGCTTTTCGGTATTTTCCGGCGGGCGAGGCGGCAGGAGGAGCTGATCGTGCCCCTGCTGCGCCAGGTGGGTGCCCTGGGGCAAGAGGTTCGCAACCTCGCCGATGGCCAGCAGCAGCTGACCGGCGGGCTCAGTCACGTGTCAGAGGCGCAGGCCGCCAGCCAATCGCAGATGCTGAAGCTGATGGAGGCCCGGCTGGCCGAGGTCAACGCACGGATGGCAGAGAACCTTCAAGGTTCGGCCACCCGCACCGCGCGGTCGCTCGGCGAGTTGCAACAGCGGCTTGAGACGATCGACAAGGCGCAGGAGAATATCGAGAAGCTGTCGGGTGATGTACTGAGCCTGCAGGATATCCTGTCGAACAAACAAACGCGGGGTGCGTTTGGGGAGATCCAGCTCACCGACATTGTAACGAAAGCGCTTCCGCGTGACAGTTTCACATTGCAAGCGACGCTTTCGAATGGACGGCGCGCGGATTGCCTCGTGCATTTGCCAAACCCGCCCGGGCCTATCGCGATCGATAGCAAGTTTCCCTTGGAGGCTTACGAGGCGCTGCGCGCAGCCAGTACGCAGTGGGAAATGAACGAAGCCGCCAAGGCGATGCGCGTTGCGGTAAAGAAGCACATTCGCGATATTGCGGAGCGGTACATCATCGATGGGGAAACGGCGGACGGGGCACTGATGTTCCTTCCCTCCGAGGCCGTTTATGCCGAGTTGCATGCTAACTTCCCTGAGCTTGTGCGTGAGGGGTTTGCCGCGCGCGTCTGGACGGTGTCGCCCACCACGTGCATGGCTACGCTCAACACAATGCGCGCGATCTTGAAGGATGCGCGGATGCGGGAGCAATCTGGCGCAATCCGAAAAACGCTGAAGCAATTGCATCGGGATGTGGAGCTTGTGGTGGAGCGCGTGGGCAAGCTTGATACGCATTTCACGCAGGCGCGGAAGGATATCGACGATATTTCCGTGGCGGCAGAACGCGCCGGCAAGCGTGCCACCCGGCTCGATAACTTCGATTTCGAAGAGCTGGATCCGGTGGCAGAGGAACGGGTCGTGCCGCTTGCCAAGCCAGGCGTTTAGAGCCGCCCAACGACAAAAAATGCCGCGAACCAATGGAACGCGGCATTTGCCAGGCGGAAAATCAAGCCCGCTCAGATCCGCAAGAACGGCTGCGCAATCCGTGGGATGAAGGCATTAAAGCGCAAAGGTGCATCCGTGGCCGCAAGGCAGATGCATTCTTCGCCGTCTTCCGCGACCGGCGTGTGGTGCATGTCTTCGTTCGCAATCTCAACGTCGCCACGGCCGAAACGATCATGCTCATCGCGAAACGCGCCTTTGAGCACCATCGTCATTTCCATGCCACGGTGGCCATGATCCGGCATTTGGACCCCGCCGGGAATAGCGATCAGCCGCACAGACGCTTTCTTTGTTCGCGACAGCACCGCCTGACGTACGCCGCCACCAATCGAACGCCACTTCACGGCCGAAAGGTCACCACCCACATACTCCTGGAGCGGAGCGGGGAAAACCGCACTGTTCGCGGCCACGCGTGGGGCGTCGAATTCCGGCGCAGCGCTGATCAGCGCCATCGTCGCGTCGAGGCTACCCTCGGCCAACGCAGCCGTTTCACCGCTTTCAATGACAGCGCCACCGATAGCGTCAAATGCGTCTAGCCGCGCCCGGCATTCATCGCACATGGAGACGTGCGCTGCCACGACAAGTTCAAATGCCTCGGGCAGGCTGCCTGCCGAGTATGCCATCAACACCTCGTCCGTCAGGTGATGCGTAATATGGTTCATCTCTCAATCACTCACTTCATAGAGTGGCGCAATCGCTCCAGCGCCAACCTAATCCTCGATTTTATGGTGCCCAACGGAAGGCCCGTCTCTGCGGCAATTTGGCTATGGCTCAAATCGCCGAAGTAGGCCTTTTCCACGAGCTCCCGCTGTTTTTCCGGCAATTCGGCCAGGGCGGTGGCCAATTGCGCGCTCTCCTGTTGAAGGGCGATCACATCTTCCTGTGCCGGCTCTGCCTCGGGCCCCCAGGGAATATCCTCGGGCTCGGGGCGGCGCTGCTTGCGCAGCATGTCAATCCGGCGGTTCCGGGCGATTGTGAAGATCCAAGTCGACACGCTTGCCCGAGAGGGATCAAAAAGATGCGCCTTGCGCCAAAGGGTGGCCATCGCCTCCTGTGTACATTCCTCTGCCAGCGGTTCGCTGGCGCCTGACTTCATCAAGAAAGCCTTCACGCGCGGCGCAAAATACGTGAACAGCGCCCTAAAGGCTTGCTGGTCCCGCGCCTCGTGGATGCGCCGGACGTATCCGGCCCATTCGGCCTCTTCTTCTTTTGTGACCATTCGACTTCCGCGCACGCCCCGGGTCTGCCCGGGCCCTTCTCCGCCACCATAAGGTTCGGCTCTGGCGGATGCATCCAATTCTTGGAGCGGTGCCTGAATGTTCAACATACACGGGATACGAAGCGTTTGCGTGTTTGGATCACGTTAGCCACGATTGGGTTTGCTTAATCCGCTTGGACGCGCCACGCGTAAAAGGGACACTTACCGGGACCGGAGACACATATGCCATTTGAGACGGGGCGGGCCGCGCCGAAACGCATTGCGGTGATCGGCGCAGGGATCTCTGGGCTTGGGGCGGCGTATTTTCTGGCCCGCGACCACCATGTCGTTCTGATTGAGGCCGAGCCGCGGTTGGGCGGCCACGCCCGCACGGTGGTGGCCGGAACGCGGGGCGATCAGCCGGTAGATACCGGCTTTATCGTGTTCAACCGTGTGAACTACCCCCATCTGGTGCGCCTTTTCGAGGATCTCGATGTGCCGGTGGCACCGAGCAACATGAGCTTTGGCGCCTCAATCGACGGCGGACGTATCGAGTACGGGCTCGACAGCCTGAACGCGATTTTCGCTCAGCGCAGGAACCTTTTGCGCCCCGGCTATCTGCGCATGATCCGCGATATCGTACGCTTCAACGCCGAAGCCCGCCACGCGGTAACGCATCCGGGGATGACGATCGGCGAACTAACCCAAGCGCTCGGGCTCGGAGATTGGTTCAGAAACTACTATCTTGCCCCGTTCTCTGGGGCGATCTGGTCCACCCCCACGACTAAAATTCTCGATTTCCCGGCGGAAGCGCTGGTGAAATTCTTCGAAAACCATGCACTTCTCAGCTACGAGGGATCGCACCAGTGGTACACGGTGCAAGGCGGCTCGCGCGAATACGTGTCACGCCTGGCGACCCGGCTTGAGGCGCGCGGCGTGGACATTCGGGCCGGCGCGCCGGTGGATGCGGTGCGGCGCACCGCTGTTGGCGCAGAAGTAAAATTGGCCGGCGCGGAGTGGGAGGGGTTCGACGAAGTGGTTTTCGCGACCCATTCCGACGATACCTTACGCCTTCTGAGTGACGTGACGGGGGTGGAGCGTACCGCGCTTTCGGCGATCCGGTATCAACCGAACCGCGCCGTACTGCATTGCGATGACCGTTTGATGCCCACGCGGAAACTCTGCTGGAGTTCTTGGGTTTATACCGAGGCGCCCGGTGAGGCACCTGACCGCATCGGGCTAACCTATTGGATGAACTCGCTTCAGCCGATCCCGCAGGATGATCCGCACTTCGTAACGCTGAACCCGACGCGAACGATCCGCGACGAGATGATATATGACGAGGCCACGTTCAGGCATCCGGTGTACGACACCGCAATGATGGCGGCGCAGGATACGGTGCGTGCGATCAATGGGCAGAACCGCACGTGGTTCTGCGGCGCCTGGATGAAGAACGGCTTCCACGAAGATGGCCTGTCGAGCGCCGTAGACGTGGTTGAAGCGATGCGCGCCGAACCGGCGCTGGGCGTCGCCGCAGAATGACGCCGCGCGTGGATCATATCCGCGGCGAGACGTTCCATGGCCGGCGGGGTGCGATAGAAAACGCATTCCGCTACTCCGTCGATTACGTGATGCTGGAGCCTGAGGCGGAAAGCGAAGCGCCCTGGCTGTTTCAGCGCAACCGGGCGGGGCTGACATCGCTTCACGATAAAGATCACGGCGGCGCCCCCAAAGGTGGGAGCGGGGCGGCCTGGGTTCGCGACGTACTCACAGCGCATCAGTTGAACGGCGTTGCGAACGGTGCAATCCGTCTGCTGGCCCAACCGCGTGTTCTGGGCCACGTGTTTAATCCGGTCAGCTTTTGGCTGATCGAAGATTTGACCGGCGATCTGCGGGTTGTGATTGCAGAAGTCTCCAACACCTTCGGCGACAGGCATTCCTATCTATGCCATCGAGATGACCTTGCGCCCATCACGCGGGAAGACACGCTTGAGGCGCGAAAGATCTTCCACGTCTCACCGTTTCAGAAAATCGAGGGTGGCTATCGCTTCCGCTTCGATATCCGCGCTGACCGAATCGGGATCTGGATCGATTTTCGGGCGGGCGAGAACGGGCTCTACGCCACGCTGACAGGGCCACGGGCGCCGCTAACCAATGCAGGCATCCTTTCCGCTTGCCTGCGCCGACCGTTCGGATCGCGCCGCGTATTGGGGCTGATCCACTGGCAGGCGTTGAAGCTTTGGTGGAAGGGCGCGGGCTACAACGTGCGGCCTGAACCGCCGGCGCACGAGGTGTCGCGGTGACGGCCGCGGATCACATGGTTGGCGGGCGTGCAGCGTCGCGGGGCCAAGGGCTTCCCGGTTATGCGGTCTTCGCGGCGATGATCGCTTGCGCCGGGCTGCCGATCTACATCCACGCCCCGAAGTTCTACGTTGATGAATATGGCGTGAGCCTCGCGGCACTGGGCGCTGTGCTCTTCGGTTTGCGGCTGCTCGATTTCGTGCAGGATCCGCTTCTTGGCTGGCTCTCGGAAGCGCGCCGTAACGTGCGCGGAGCACTGGTTGTGTTGGCCGTTGCGATCATGGCGCTGTCAATGCTGGGCCTCTTCGCTGTGGCCCCGCCGTTTGCGCCGCTGCTGTGGTTTGCGATTACCCTGACGGGCCTTTTCAGCGCCTTCAGCTTTCTGACGATCAACTTTTACGCGCAGGGCGTCCGCAAAGCGGGCGAGCTTGGTGAGAACGGCCATGTGCGCGTGGCGGCGTGGCGTGAAACAGGCAGCCTATTGGGTGTATGCGTCGCAGCCGTGGCCCCGACGGCGCTTGCCTCGCTGACCGGTTCACCCTTTGCGCTGTTTGCAGCGGGGTTTCTGGGGCTGGCGATCCTGGCCGCGTGGACGATGCGCGGGGAGTGGCTCGCAAGCCCAGGCAATACCGCGCCCGGCTTCGGCCCGGTTCTGCGCGATGGCGTCGCGCGGCGGCTTTTGCTGATCGCCCTTGTGAATGCAACGCCCGTGGCGGTGACATCCACGCTTTTTCTTTTCTTTGTCGAAAGCCGCCTGGCCGCGCCAGGGTCGGAAGGGCCGCTTCTGCTTTTGTTTTTCTTTGCCGCCGCGCTTTCTGCCCCGCTTTGGGGTAAGGCCGCGGCGCGGTTCGGGGCAAAGCCAGCGCTTCTGTTCGGCATGGCGCTGGCCATCAGCTCTTTCGCCTTTGCCGCGTTTCTGGGCGCCGGCGACATCGCGGCCTTTGCGGTGATATGCCTGATCTCTGGCGCAGCCCTCGGCGCCGATCTGACGTTACTTCCCGCGATTTTTGCGCGCCGCATGGCGCGGATCGCACCCGATGCGGCGCAGGCCTTCGGGCTATGGTCGTTCGTGTCAAAGTTCACGCTCGCCTTTGCGGCCGTGACGCTCCTACCCCTGCTTGATTTGGCGGGGTTTCAATCGGGCATCGAGAATTCGGCGTCTTCGCTGACGATGCTTACGATCCTCTATGCGCTCGTACCCTGTGCGCTCAAACTCGTCGCGATTGTTCTTCTGGCCGCGACGCCTATTAAGGAAACCTAAACCATGGACTCGCTTCTGCTTTTGCTGACCGGCGCAGCCCTGATGATTGCCGTTTTTTGGCTGCACTCCCGATACATGACATTTATTGCCCAACGCCCTGAGGATTTCGAAGGAAAGGGCCCAGAATTCGATCTTCGCGAACACCTCAAGGGCCCGATTCTGTGTGAAGGCGTGATCTACGGCCCAACCGGGCGCGTGTCGTCCCGTTTCGTTGCGGATATGGAGGCGAACTGGGATGGCAATGTCGGCGTAATGTCTGAACGCTTTCATTATGATACCGGCTCTGTCCAAGATCGCGAATGGCGGCTGACGCTCGGCAATGACGGTTCGATCAAGGCCGAGGCTGACGATGTGGTGGGCGCCGGAACGGGCCACCAAAAGGGCCCCGGCGTTTTGCTCAACTACAAGATTCGGTTGCCGGAGGAATCTGGCGGCCATGTGTTGGACGCCACCGACTGGATGTACCTCGTCGAAAACGGCACTGTTATGAACCGCAGCCAGTTCCGCAAGTATGGGTTCAAGGTGGCTGAACTGGTGGCCACGATGCGGCGGAAGGATGCTGCGTGAGATCACTGACGGGAAAGAAGTACTGGCTTGTTGGCGCGTCCGAAGGCCTCGGGCGCGCCCTTGCTTTCGCAATGTCGAAATCGGGCACCGAACTTGTTTTGAGTGCGCGGAATGAAGAGCGTCTTCAAGCTTTGGCCGATGAGCTGCCGGGCAAGGCCACGATTGCACCCTGCGATGTGTCCAGCCGGGAAAGCATGGAAGCTGCCGCAAAGATGGCGGGCGATGTGGATGGGATGGTGTTTCTCGCAGGCCTATACTGGCCGATGAAAGCCACTGAATGGGATGCCGAAAAGGCCGAGGTTATGGCCGATATCAATTTCACGGGTGCCTTTCGTTCTGTGGGAGCGGTGTTGCCGGGGATGCTGGAGCGTGGGGCTGGGCATATCGTGATCACAGGCTCGCTTTCGGGTTTTCGCGGCCTTCCCGGGGCGATCGGTTACGGCGCCTCCAAAGCAGGGGTGATGTATCTGGCCGAAAGCATGCACGCGGATCTGCGTGGGACCGGCGTTGATGTTCAACTGATCAACCCGGGCTTCATCAAAACGCGGCTGACCGACAAGAACCATTTTACCATGCCGTTTATCATGGAGCCTGAGGCGGCAGCGGACGAGATGCTGATGCACATGCGCACCGAGGGCTTCAAGAAGAGCTTCCCCTTCGCCTTCGGGCTGATGTTCCGCTTCAGTCAGTTCCTGCCTGACTGGGCGTATTACAGGCTCTTCTCTCGCGTCGGCTGATCGGGCCTTGCGCCGGGAGGCACTTCGCGGTTCACTCACGACGCGATCTTCGGGAGGCGCGAGATGCTCAATATCAGCAGCGGCAAGGTTGTTCGGATTATCTTCCTGGCGCGGGAATACGGGCCGGAAAGCCCCCATCTGCATGATTACATCAGCGGCCTGAACGATGACGAGAAGGCGAACCTTGTGGCGCTGATGTGGGTAGGGCGCGACAGCTTCGATGCCGCGGAGTTCGAAGAGGCCAAGGCCACGGCCCGCGAAGAGGCAACAGCACCCACTGAAGACTACCTGACCGGCATTCCCGAGCTTCCCGACTACCTTGAAGACGGGCTTGAGGCGATGGGCATCAACGTGGCTGATGCCGAGGACCATCTGCGCGACTGAAACGCGTTACCTGAGGTGATCGACAACCAGCATGTGCTGGGCCAGATGCTCGATCTCATGCAGCCACCGGGCCACAAGGCGCGGGTCTGATGGCGCGGCGGTAACGCCGGCATGGATTTCATGTGTCAGGACAGCCTCAACCGCGTAGGACACCGGCATCGACACGAGCCGCGCCATAGCCGAGCCACGCGCATCCCCATGAGCATCCAACACATAAGTTTTGTGATAGGCCGGAACGCCCTCGCGCTGCGCCTCAAGCGCCACGCACAGCACTACGCGATCGGGCTCGCCTTCGGCATAGGCGTTTTCCTCCCAAAGCTGGTCGGACAGCGCCTTGAGCCGCGCCTCGCCGTCGGCGCCCTGCAAACCTTCGATCTCTTTGAACAGGTCGCCCCATGCGTCGGCCCAGCCATTCAGGCGTAGGGTGCCGCGCACAAATTCGCGCACGGGCCAGGCCGGATCAAACTGATACTCCGACGTAAAGGGCAGGGAATCGCGGTTGGGATAGACCTCAAAGGTTTCTGGCTGCGGTAGCGGTGCGCTGTAGCTGCGCAGCGCATCCCAGGGCCGCGCCACGCGCAACTCCGAGAAATCGCGGATCGAGACGGACGGGGACTTCAGCGCCTTGAGCACCCCAAGCGGCGACCAACTGAACTTGTAGCGGAATGCATTGGCATGCTTCGGCACGCCGCCGCAGTAGCTGAGAAATGAGATCGCGTTCGTGGGCGCGTAGGCGGCGGAGGCGCGATAATCGGCGACGAGCCAATGCGCCATGAGGTGATCGATGCCGGGATCGAGCCCCACTTCGTTCACAAGCGCCGAGCCCGCCGATTTCGCCGCCGCATCAAGCCCACGCATCTCGGGCGAGATGTAACTTGAGGATATGAAATGCGCACCGTGGGCGATAGCGGCTTCCGCAAGCGGCACGTGCCAATCGCCCGGAAGCATGGACACGATCAGATCGCCTTTCGCGAGAGTGACTGTCAGTTCGTCGAGGTCAAATGCCCTGATGTTATCGGTCAGATCTCCAACGGTGGCCTGCGCCTTTTCCGGCGTGCGGTTCCAGACCGTCACCGCGTGCCCCGCCTCGATCAACCGTCGCAGGCCCGGGATGGCGGAGAGGCCTGTGCCGCACCAGTGTATTGTCATGTTGCGTACCCTCTGCCCATTGTATGGCGCTCGAACTCCGCCTGCGCGCGCGCCCAGACGCCGGTTTCGAACCTGCCGAGGGTGAGGAGCGAGGGCAAGAGTTGCGCCGCATAGTCCTCGGACGCTTCCACAGGCAGAAGCGACGGCAGATTGTCGATCGCCATGACGTCAAGCGGCGGGCTCTTGTGAACGCGAAGCGCGGGGGCGCCCCATGTCGTCGTCCGATCGTACACCTTGATGGGCGAGAAGTCGGACGTGGGATCGCAGGCGATATCTCCGATCACCGTGAGCCTTCGTTCTGAAGTCGTCGCGCCTGAAGGCACGAAAACCGGGCAGCCGGGCGCCGCCAGAATGCAGTTGAGAAAGATGTCATGGGCGAGGATCTCGGGAAAGGGGCCACCATGGGCGGTATCGGCCATATCCCACTTCGTAACCGGCATGCCGAGGCGGACGTAAAGATCGGTGGCACCGGAGCCCACGCGACCGAGCGCACCGATCACGATTGCGGTTGGAAGTGGTGTGGCGCCGAGGCGCGCACGAAGGCCTTCGACGAACGCGTCTGCGGAGGGGCTTGTGGCGACCGGGCCTGCGATTTCGTCCGCCTGCTGTGCAAGCCAGCAATGAAGGGCAATCGCCGCTCCCGCAAACCCTGCCCAATAGCCAAAGGCGGCCACGCGGCGCCCGCTTTCATCAACAAGATATTCCAGATCGTAGAGCGTTCCACCGCCTGCGCGGAACCGTTCGAGAAGTATCTGGCCGGCTGGTTGGCCCTTGTAAGCATGGCCGAACATGATGTGGCTGTGGCGGAGCGCGGTGCCATCCTCCGGCAGCTCTTTCAGGCCGAAGATAATGGCGTCGCTTGGGGCAGAGGGCCAACTATTCTCGGGCGCAATCCTTGCGCCAGCTGCGCGGTAGCCCGCGATGGGGATCGCGCGGCAGCAGCTTTCTTCGACCGTCACTTGGATACCCGCCGAAAGGAGCGCCGCGGCGCCCTTGGGCGTAAGCCCCACGCGTTCTTCATTTTCACGCTGTTCCGCGCGCACCCAAAGATGTGTCATGGCTCCGAGCGATAGGCGATCCGCTGGAGCTTGCCAATCGCGCCGTTAATTCGCGCGCATCTGTCGCCCCCAGGGCATTCGCGACGGCGGCGGGATGGTTTTATGATGTGGCGATCAGGAGTGTGCGCCATGGGCGAGAGGATTTCCTTCATGCTGGATGGCCGGGCGGTTGAGGCCGCTCCGGGCGAGACAATTTGGGAGGTTGCCCAGCGTCAAGGTACGAGCATTCCGCATCTCTGCCACAAGCCTGCGCCCGGCTACCGGCCCGACGGGAACTGCCGCGCCTGCATGGTGGAGATTGAGGGCGAACGGGTGCTCGCGGCCTCCTGCATCCGCCAGCCCACCGAGGGCATGGTGGTCAAGGCTCTAACGGACCGGGCGGAAACCGCGCGGAAGGCAGTAATCGAGCTTTTGCTTGCCGACCAGCCCGCGCGCGATGTAGCGCATGATGCCTCTGCCCATGTGTGGGAAATGGCGGCGGCGCAGGGCGTTAGCCAAAGCCGGTATCCCGCGCTTGAGACCCCACGCGTGCCGCTTCTTGATGACAGCCACGTCGCGATGCGCGTGAACCTCGATGCCTGCATTCAATGTGGCCTCTGCGTGCGCGCCTGCCGGGAAGTTCAGGTGAATGACGTCATCGGGATGGCGGGGCGGGGGCACGATGCCTATCCGGTCTTCGATTTTGATGATCCGATGGGCGAGAGCACGTGCGTGGCCTGCGGCGAATGCGTACAGGCCTGCCCGACCGGGGCGCTGATGGAGGCGAGCCTTCTCGACGACGCTCAGCGTGGTGACAGTGCGGGCCATGCCTGCGAGGTGGAGAGCGTCTGCCCCTTCTGCGGCGTTGGCTGCCAGGTATCGCTGAAGGTTAAAGATGACCAGATCACCCATGTGGACGGGATCAATGGGCCGGCGAACGAGGGCCGGCTCTGTGTGAAGGGCCGGTTCGGGTTTGACTACATCCATCACCCGCATCGTCTGATGACGCCGCTGATCCGCCGCGCGGATGCGCCGAAAGGTATGAACGTAGATCCTGGCGACCTGCTGAGCCACTTTCGGGAAGCGAGTTGGGATGAAGCCCTCGATGCCGCAGCGGGCGGGCTTGCGAAGCTCAAACAGTCCCATGGTGGTGGCGCGGTCGCAGGGTTCGGATCAGCGAAGTGTTCGAATGAAGAAGCCTACCTCTTTCAGAAGCTGATCCGGCAAGCTTTTGGCCACAATAACGTTGATCACTGCACGCGGCTTTGCCACGCCTCGTCGGTTGCCGCATTGATGGAGAACGTGGGCTCGGGCGCTGTTACGGCCACCTTCAATGAGGTCGAGAATGCTGATTGCGTGATCGTCATCGGCGCAAACCCCACCGAGAACCACCCGGTGGCCGCGACGTACTTCAAACAGTTCGTGAAACGCGGTGGCACTCTTATTGTGATGGATCCGCGCGGACAGGCGCTAAAGCGGCATGCGACGCACATGCTGCAGTTCCGGCCCGGTGCGGATGTGAGCCTTCTGAACGCAATGATGCACGTCATCGTGGAAGAACAACTCTACGATCAGCAGTACATCGATGCGTATACCGAGAACTGGGCGGCGGAAAAGGCGCACCTGAAAGGCTTTCCGCCAGAGGCGATGGCGGAGATATGCGGCATTGATGCCGAAACAATCCGTGCGGCAGCCCGCGCTTTTGCAACGGCGCGGGCCGGAATGATCTTTTGGGGTATGGGCGTTTCTCAGCACATCCATGGCACCGACAACTCCCGCTGCCTGATATCGCTTGCGCTTATGTGCGGCCAGGTTGGGCGCCCGGGTTCCGGGCTTCACCCATTGCGCGGGCAGAATAACGTTCAAGGTGCGTCCGACGCCGGGCTTATCCCGATGGTGCTGCCCGACTATCAAAGTGTGGCGGATGCAGAAAAGCGCGGGGTATTTGAGGATCTCTGGCAAAGCGAAATCAGCGGAACGCCGGGGCTAACGGTTGTTGAAATCATGCATGCGGTGCATGCTGGCGATATTCGCGGGATGTATATCCTCGGTGAAAACCCGGCGATGAGCGACCCTGATGTGGATCACGCGCGCGCCGCGCTTGCGATGCTAGATCACCTCGTTGTGCAGGATATCTTTCTCACCGAAACGGCGATGTATGCCGATGTGGTGCTGCCTGCCGCAGCGTTTTACGAGAAAACGGGCACGGTGACGAACACCAACCGGCAGGTTCAGATGGGCCGGCCCGCCGTGCCCCCGCCGGGCGAGGCGCGGGAGGATTGGGCGATCACGGTGGGTCTCGCGAACCGACTGGGGCTGGGTTGGACCTATCGCCACCCGCGAGAGGTGTTCGCCGAAATGGGCCAGGTCATGCCATCGCTCGCAAACATCACGTGGGACAGGCTGGAGCGCGACGGCGCGGTAACCTACCCATCGCTCGCGCCGGATGATCCGGGCCAGGCAATTGTGTTCGGCGATGGGTTCACACGCCAGGACGGGCGCGCGAAGTTCACGCCTGCCGCTGTGATCCCGCCCGATGAGGTGCCCGACGCAGCCTACCCGATGATCCTTACAACCGGACGGCAGCTCGAACACTGGCACACCGGGGCGATGACCCGGCGCGCAAGTGTGCTTGATGCGGTGGAGCCGGAAGCCAACTGTTCGCTCCACCCCCGCACCCTACGTGCCCTTGGCGTGGCCCCTGGCGAAACGGTGCGGCTCACCACTCGGCGCGGAACGGTTGACCTGATGGCCCGCGCAGACCGCGCCGTGGCAGAGGATATGGTGTTCCTCCCGTTTGCCTATGTTGAGGCCGCGGCGAACCTGCTTACAAACGCGGCACTCGACCCGTTCGGTAAGATCCCTGAATTCAAGTATTGCGCCGTTCGCGTCGAAGCGGTGGAAGGGCAAGTCGCGGCCGAGTAGCCCGGTGATTGCGTCCGGCCGCCCGGCGGGTAGCCTATGTCGGATGTTTATCTGGAGGCAGGAATGGAGCTTGATCCGGCGCGGTTTCTAGCGGATTTACGCGCCCTTCGGCAGTTCGGTGCTCACGGTAAGGGCGTGGTTCGTCCGGCGTTTTCCGAGGCAGACGTGGCCGCGCGCCAATGGCTTATGACGCGGTTTGAGGACGCACGCCTTTCGGGGCTGGCCGATGCGGCCGGGAACGTATTTGGCGTCGCCGATGGCGGCGGGTTGCTTCTTGGATCGCATACGGACAGCCAGCCGGAAGGCGGCTGGCTCGATGGCGCGCTTGGGGTAATTGCGGCGCTCGAAGTTTCCAGGGCGGCGCGCGCCGCAGGTGGGCCGCCGATTTCGGTTGTATCGTTTCAGGATGAAGAAGGGCGCTTCGGCGCGCTGACGGGCAGCGAGGTTTGGACGGGTTGCCTGCCCCTTCACGAAGCCGATCTGCTGCGGGACGGTGCGGGCGTCAGTTTCGGCGACGCGCGCGGTGCGTTTTCGGGCGCGGCTGGGCCGGGCCCTGAGGCGTTTGCCGGGTATCTCGAATTGCATATCGAGCAGGGGCCCGTTCTTGATACGGCGAAGGAGCAGGTCGGCGTGGTCACCGACATCGTGGGTGCCCGGCAATTCACGGCAACGCTAACGGGGCAACAAAACCATGCGGGCACGACGCCGATGGCGCTTCGCCGCGACGCTGTACGCGGATTTGTGACGTTTGCCGCTCGCCTTGATGCCGCCTTTAGACCCCTCCTGACGCCGCAGACCGTTTGGACAATCGGTGCGCTCGAAGTCCACCCAAACGCCTCTTCGATCGTGCCGGGGCAGGTGCGTTTCTCTGTGCAATGGCGGGACCCAAACCCTGCGCGGCTTGCGGATATGGAGGAGGCTGCGCGCGAGTGCCTTGCCGTGGTGGCCGCCGAAACCGGGCTCAAGGCCGAGGTAGGCGATGCTTGGGCGCTGATGCCCACGCCGATGGATTCCGCCTGCACGGATGCTTGCGCCCGCGGCGCTGAAACAGCGGCCCCGGGCAAGTGGCGGCGGATGCCCTCGGGCGCTCTGCACGACGCAACAAATGTGGCGCGCGTTTTGCCTGTGGGAATGCTTTTTGTGCCCTCCATTGGCGGGATTAGCCATAATTTTGAGGAAGATACGCGCGAGGCGGACCTTGTGGCAGGGCTAAGGGCGCTGGCTGCAGCGGCGGAGCGGCTCAGTTAGCGCGAACACCACGACATTATTGTTGACCTACCGGTCGGATATGCGCACGATCACCGGACAGAGGCGCCCTTCAAGAGGCGCTGGGCCGCATTTCGGCTTGGGAGGATAGCATTGGCTGACAGTTCCGCGGCGCATGCCGCGCTTACGTCAATTCCTGCGCTTTTGGCCCGCAACGCGCGCACCTTTGGGACGCGCCCGGCGTATCGCGAAAAAGAGTACGGTATTTGGCAGAGCTGGACTTGGGCGGAGGCTCACGATGAAATTCGGGCGTTGGCGCTTGGATTTCTGGATCTCGGCGTGGCCAAGGGCGATCATGTGGCGATCATCGGTTCAAACCGCCCGTCGCTCTACTGGTCCATGGTGGCCGCGCAGATGTGCGGCGCCATCCCGGTGCCCCTTTATCAGGATGCCGTGGCCGAAGAGATGGCCTATGTGCTTGATCACTGTGGCGCGCGCTTCATCGTGGCCGAGGATCAAGAGCAGGTCGATAAGGTGCTGGAGATCCAGGACCGCGTGCAGCACATCGAGCACATTGTGTATCACGACAAGCGGGGCATGCGGAAATACGATCATTCCCGCATGAATGCCCTTTCCGATGTGCAGGCCACGGGGCGCGCCGCGCACCACCGGTGGGAGGCGGAGCTTGATTCGCGCATCGCGTCACTCGGCTACGACGACACGTGCGTGATGCTTTACACGTCGGGAACGACAGGGCGGCCCAAGGGCGTTGTGCTGTCGAATCGCAATATCATTGAGGCGTCGAAATCGTCGTCGGAGTTTGACGATCTGACCGAGAAGGAAAGTGTTCTTGCCTACCTGCCGATGGCGTGGGTGGGCGATTTCATCTTTTCCATCGGCCAGGCGATGTGGAGCGGGTTCTGCGTGAATTGCCCCGAAAGCGCGGAGACGATGTATGAAAACCTGCACGAGATCGGGCCAACATATTTCTTCGCCCCGCCGCGCTACTTCGAGCAGCGCATCACGCTTCTGGTGATCCGGATGGAGGATGCGGGGCGGATCAAGAAATGGCTCTTCGACTATTTCATGGATCACGCGCGCAAAGTCGGCCCGGCGCTGATGGATGGCACGCCCGTTGGCCTGTTCGACAGGCTGAAGTACGCAGCAGGCAACATGCTGGTTTATGGCCCGGTGCGGAACCGCGCGGGCATGTCGAACGTGCGCACGGGCTATACGGCGGGCGAGGCGATCGGGCCCGAGATCTTCGAATTCTGGCGCTCGCTGGGGATCAACCTCAAGCAGCTTTATGGGCAGACGGAGGCGAGCGTCTTTATCACCCAACAGCCGGATGGCGAGGTGCGGGCCGATACCGTGGGCGTGCCCTCGCCCGGCGTTGAGGTGAAGATCGGCGAGAGCGGCGAGGTGTTCTACCGCTCGCCCGGCACGTTCGTGGAATACTACAAAAACCCCGAAAGCACCGCGTCAACGAAAGATCCCGAAGGCTGGGTGGCGACGGGGGATGCCGGGTTCTTTGAGGAAGACACCGGGCACTTGCGCATCATCGACCGCGCCAAGGATGTGGGCAAGATGGCCGATGGCGCGCTCTTCGCCCCGAAATACGTGGAAAACAAGCTGAAGTTCTATCCCAACGTGCTGGAGGCGGTGGTGTTCGGTAGCGGGCGGGAAACCTGCTGCGCCTTCATCAACATCGATCTGACGGCGGTTGGGAACTGGGCCGAGCGCAATAACATCTCCTACGGATCGTATCAGGAGCTTGCGGGGCACCCGCAAGTGCTCGACATGATCCAAGGCCATGTGGAGGAGATGAACGCGAGCCTTGCCGGGGATGCGATGCTCGCGGGCTGCCAGATTCACCGCTTTTTGGTGCTGCACAAGGAGCTCGATGCCGATGACGGCGAGCTTACCCGCACCCGCAAGGTGCGCCGCCGGATCATCGAGGAGAAATACGCCGACCTGATCGCGGCGCTCTACGATGGCTCCACCGAGATCGCCACCGAGACAGAGGTGACCTATGAGGACGGCCGCAAGGGATCGATTCGCGCCACGCTCGCGATCCGCGATGCTGCGGTGGTGCCGGCCGAGGTGAAGACGCTGGAGGCGGCGGAGTGAGGGATTGGGACTTCGAAAGCCAGCAGAGAGACACCGCTTGGGTGATTGACGACGTGTCTAAGACACAAGGCATTTCGATTGGCGCCCCGATTACATTGGAAGTTCAGACGGTTGATGGTGGCCAAGGTTCCCGGGCTGAGTATGTTGCAACGCTCGAAACCCGGCAACTGAAACACAGTTTTTTTGGCGGCGATGAAGATGATCCAGAGACTATTACGGTGGTTTTTCCAGATACGTTGTTTGAGCTTTCAAGCATTTGGCAGCGCGAGAGGCTTGTAACTGAGGTGGCCCTGCAGTTCGGGTACGTGCCGGACGGCTGGGGCTTCTGGGAGCCGGGTTCATGAACGAACTTGCCCCAGACAGCTACCTCACTGAGGACGGTCGCACGATCGGACCGGCGGTGCTGGAGATGAAGAACATCACCCTTCGGTTCGGGGGGGTGACGGCGATCAAGGATATCTCCTTCGACATCCGCGAGGGCGAGATCCGCGCGATCATCGGGCCGAACGGGGCCGGCAAATCCTCGATGCTGAACGTCATCAACGGCTTCTACCACCCGCAGGAGGGGGAGATCTGGTTCCGCGGCGCGCGGCGGCCCTCGATGAAGCCCTACGAGGTGGCGCGCCAGGGGATTGCGCGCACGTTTCAGAACATTGCGCTGTTCAAGGGCATGTCCACGCTCGACAACATAATGACGGGCCGGAACACGATGATGCGCGCCGGCCTTTTTTCCCAGGCGCTCTGGTGGGGAAAGGCCGAGCGCGAGGAAATTCACCACCGCGAGCAGGTGGAAAAGGTGATCGACTTCCTCGAAATCCAGCACATCCGGAAAACCCCCGTGGGGCGGCTGCCCTACGGCCTGCAGAAACGGGTGGAACTCGGCCGGGCGCTGGCCGCGGAGCCGAAGCTCCTGCTGCTTGACGAGCCGATGGCGGGCATGAACGTGGAGGAGAAGGAGGATATGAGCCGCTTCATCCTGGACGTGAATGACGAGTTCGGCACCACCATCGCGCTCATCGAACACGATATGGGCGTGGTGATGGATATCTCCGACCGCGTGGTGGTGATGGATTACGGCAAGAAGATCGGGGATGGCACGCCAGAAGAGGTGCGGGCCAACCCCGATGTGATCGACGCCTATCTGGGGGTTGCCCATGATTGAGATCGGTGCAGGGGGCGCTGCCCCGACCGCCTTCGGCGGCCCCCCGGAGTATTTCCGCCAAGATGAAGGGGGTGCCCGTTGGAGGTTCTAAGCTCGATCTTCATTGATCCGTTCGTGGATATGTTCGCGGCGCCTGACTTCCTGTTGCAGGTGCTGTGGGAGGGGCTGGTCTCCGGCGTGCTATATGCGCTGATCGCGCTGGGCTTTGTGCTGATCTTCCGCTCGAGCCGGATCTTCAATTTCGCCCAGGGCATCATGGTGGTGTTCGCCGCGCTCACGCTGGTGGGGCTACATGCGGCAGGGCTGCCGGCATGGGTTGCCTTTATTGCCACGCTTGGAGTGATGTTTGTACTCGCAGTGGGGATCGAGCGCGTGGTGCTGCGCCCCCTCGTCAACCAGCCTGATATTATTCTTTTCATGGCCACCATCGGGATCACGCTCTTCCTCGTGGGCGGCGGGGAGATCATTTTCGGCGGCGAGAACAAGGTAATGATTTCCGATGAACTGGGCATCCCGGACGGATCGCTGGAATTCAACCCTTGGGACGGGTTCCTGCTGATCGAGGCGCGGGATGTGACGGTGGTGTTCGGCGCGGTGGTGATGGTGGCAGCCCTTCTGGCCTTTCTCAACTATTCGCGCATGGGCCGGGCGATCCGGGCGCTGGGCGATGACCACCAGGCCGCCCTGAGCGTGGGAATTTCGCTGACGACGATTTGGGTTCTGGTGTGGTTTCTCGCCGGCATCATCGCGCTGATGACCGGGATCGCCTGGGGCAGCCGTGCAGGCGTTTCCTTTGCGCTGGAGATCATCGCACTCAAGGCCCTTCCGGTGCTGATGCTGGGCGGGCTGGAAAGTATCACCGGGGCGATCGTGGGCGGGATTGCCATAGGGCTCTTGGAGAAACTCTTTGAGATCTACTGGGGCCAGCCGCTTCTGGGCGGATCAACTGAGGCTTGGTTTGCCTATGTTCTCGCACTGGTCGTGCTTTTGTTTCGGCCTCAGGGGCTGTTTGGGGAGAAGATCATTGAGCGTGTTTGAGCGGCATTGTCGCGCGGCCCGCGCGCAATTTGGGCGCGGATTTGACTGCTCCAAGCCCGGCACGCAACCGTCTGGCCGAGTTGAGTTCGGGGATGGCGGTGATGGGTGCGGTGCGCACCGTTTTGTGGTTTGTCGCGGGCGTGGCCTTTCTTCAAGCTGCGGCGCTTTACGTGCGCATGGTGCATGGGCTGATCGGCGGCGTGCGCGGCGTGCTCGACCCCGAACACATGCAGGATCAGGTGGTGTTTTACACTGTCGCGGCGGCGCTGGCAGCTTTCTGCGGCATTATGGGCTTGGTAATCGGGGTGCTGGCGCTGCGGCGGCGGATTACGCGGTAGCTCACGGAAGCGGAGGGCCGCGCTGATGCTCTACCGTACCACTGGCCAGTTCAAGACGAGCTACCGCAGCGATCAGGCGCTCTTCCCGATCCGGCAGGATGCGTTTCTGCTGACGATCATCCTGATCTTCGCCTGGGCGATCCTGCCCTTCACGGCGAGCGAGTTCGCGTTTCAGACGCTGTTGATCCCGGTGCTGATCTATGCGCTCGCCGCGACGGGGCTGAACATCCTGACCGGCTATGCAGGGCAGCTTTCGCTGGGCACCGGCGCCTTCATGGGAGTGGGGGCCTATGCGTGTTACAAGCTGATCACGATCTTTCCCGAGATGAACCTGCTGATCGCAGTGCTGCTGTCGGGCGTGTTTTCGGCTGGGGTGGGCGTGCTTTTCGGCCTGCCGTCCTTGCGGATCAAGGGGTTTTACCTCGCCATCGCAACGCTTGCGGCGCAGTTCTTCCTCGTCTGGCTCTTCGAGAAATGGCCGTGGCTTTACAACTACAACGCCTCCGGCGCGATCCAGGTGCCAAATGTGGATATTTTCGGGGTGGCGATCGCGGGGCCGCTGGCGACCAGCCAGGCGCAATATTACTTCGTGCTGGCCGTGGTGACGGTGCTGACGATCGTGACGATCAACCTCACCCGCGGGTCGCTCGGCCGCTCGTGGAAGGCGGTGCGCGATATGGATATCGCGGCCGAGCTCATCGGGATCAATCTCTTGAAGGCCAAGCTCATGGCCTTCGCGGTCTCCTCTTACATCGTGGGCGTGGCGGGGGCGCTTTTCGTGTTTCTCTGGCGCGGGGCTGCGGAGCCGAACCTTTTCGATATCGAGCTCAGCTTCCGCGTTCTCTTCATCGCGATCATTGGGGGCCTCGGCTCCATCCTTGGTAACTATCTTGGCGCGATCCTGATCGTGGCGCTGCCGGTGATCCTGAACACGGTGCCGGAGCTTGTGGGGCTGGAGATCAAATCGGCCACCGTGGAGCATATCAACGTGATGATCGTGGGCGCGTTGATCATCTTTTTCCTGATCGTGGAGCCGCACGGGCTGGCGCGCCTGTGGCAGCTCATTCGCGAAAAGCTGATTATCTGGCCGTTCCCGCATTAGCGCGCGGCCCAAGACGAACCGAACCGGAACGACAAAACAAATGGGAGGACATCCATGAAACACTTCACGAAACTGGCGCTGGCCGGTGCGCTCGCAACGGTAACCGCCGGGGCGGCGGTGGCCGAGGGCCTTTATCTGCCCAATCTCAGCTATCGCACAGGCCCTTTCGCGGCCACGGGCATTCCGCTGATGAACGGGCAGCGCGACTATATGGAGATGCTCAATGCCCGCGATGGCGGGATCGGCGGTGTACCGGTGATCTTCGAGGAATGCGAGACGGGCTATTCCACCGAGAAAGGCGTGGAATGCTATGAGCGCACCAAGGGCGAGGCACTGGTGACCCAGCCCTGGTCCACCGGCATCACGCTGCAGGTGTTGCCGCAAACGAATGTCGATCAGATCCCGATCCTCGCCCCGGGCTATGGGTTCAGCCCGATGTCGGATGGAAAGACTTTTCAATGGGCTTTCAACCCGCCAGCTTCATACTGGGACGGCATGTCGATGATCCTGCAGGCGATCTCGGATGGCGATCTTGCAAACCTTGCCGGCAAGAAGATCGCGCATCTGCATCTCGATCACCCCTACGGAAAAGAGCCGCTGCCGCTTCTAGAGGCGATGGGCGAACAGCATGGCTTCGAAGTTCTCCCGATCCCGGTGGGCTTGAGCGAGATGCAGAACCAATCCGCCCAGTGGCTCCAAATCCGTCGCGAACGCCCGGATTTCGTGATCATGTGGGGCTGGGGCGCGATGAATGCCGGTGCCATCACCGAAGCGGTTAAAACGCGCTATCCGATGGATCAGTTCGTGGGCGTCTGGTGGTCTGGCCACACCGATGACCTTCAGCTTGTGGGCGAAGAAGGCGCAGGCTATCGCGCGATCTCGTGGTCTCTCCCCAATGCCGACGCGCCCGTAATGGCCGATATCCGCGAACATGTGGTCGATAGCGGCAAGACGCTTGCCTCGGAAGAGGAACTCAACGAGGTCTTCTACGGTCGCGGTATCATCATTTCAGCGATCCTCGCGGAAGGGATCCGGGTTGCGCAGGAGATGCATGGCACGGGCGAGATCACTGCGCCGCAACTGCGTGACGGGCTTGCCAACCTAAACTTCACCGAAGAGCGGATTGAAGAGCTTGGGCTGGCTGGCATGATGGCGCCCTTCGCAACCTCCTGCGCGAACCATACTGGGCATTCAGGTGGCTGGATGATCGAATGGGATGGCGAGCAGTTCGTTCAGGCGTCTGATCTTCTGCAGGCCGACCGCGATGCGATCGAGCCGCTGGAGGCGGAGAAGGCAGCGGAGTATGCCGCAGCCAATGCGCCTTGGCCGATGAATGAGGCTTGCGAGTCTTCTTAAACCGATCGGCCCCGGTTGCGTAGGCGGCCGGGGCCCTTTTATGCGGGACAGAACGCCTATGCTCGACGCTGGTCGCACGCAAGAAACCCTGCTCGATGTCAACAATATCGAGGTGATCTATGATCATGTGATCCTTGTTCTGAAGGGAGTGAGCCTGGCTGTGCCGAAGGGCGGGATCACCGCGCTTCTGGGCGGTAACGGGGCAGGGAAGACGACGACGCTGAAAGCGATTTCGAACCTGTTGCGGTCAGAACGCGGGGAGGTCACGAAGGGCACGATCAGCTATCGCGGCGAGGATATTCGAGAGATGGACCCCGCGCAGATGGTGAAAATGGGTGTTATCCAGGTGATGGAGGGCCGCCACTGCTTTGAGCACCTGACGGTGGAAGAGAATCTGATGACGGGCGCCTATACTCGGAAGGATGGACGCGCGGAGATCGAGAAAGATCTCGAACTCGTTTACAGCTACTTCCCGCGGCTTAAGGAACGGCGCCGCAGCCAGGCGGGCTATACGTCTGGCGGCGAACAACAGATGACGGCCATTGGCCGTGCGCTGATGAGCCGGCCAGAGACAATCCTTCTTGACGAACCTTCGATGGGCCTTGCGCCGCAGTTGGTGGAAGAGATCTTCACCATTGTAAAAAACCTCAATGAGAATGAAGGTGTAAGCTTCCTTCTGGCCGAACAGAACACTAACGTGGCGCTACGCTTCGCACATTACGGGTACATCCTAGAATCGGGGCGCGTGGTGATGGATGGCCCGGCGGCCGAGCTGCGCGAGAACCCGGATGTGAAAGAGTTCTACCTCGGCATGTCTGACGAGGGGCGCAAAAGCTTTCGTGATGTGCGCAGCTACCGGCGCCGCAAACGCTGGCTTTCTTAGCATGCGGGCCGCTTGGTATACCGGCTTCGGGCCAGCGGCCGATGTGTTGCACGTTGGGGAATTGGACGATCCGGCCCCTGGGCCCGGAGAGGTTCTGATCCGGGTACGGGCGAGCGGGATCAATCCGTCGGACGTGAAACTTCGCGCAGGGGCGCGGCCCGGGGCCGAGATGGCGTTTCCGCAGATTGTGCCCCACTCCGATGGAGCCGGCGAAATCACCGCCGTCGGCACGGGCGTTCCGCCCGATAGAGTAGGGCAACCGGTATGGATCTGGAACGCTCAGTGGCAGCGCGCCCATGGCACCGCGGCCGAATTGATCACCCTTCCCGCAGAACAGGCGGTGCCGCTGCCAGAGACGACAAGTTATGCCGAGGGCGCATGCCTCGGGATCCCTGCGATGACGGCTTGGTACGCGCTTTATGGCGATGGCGCTGATCTAGCCGGGCAAACGGTGCTGGTGACGGGCGGTGCGGGCGCTGTCGGTCGATATGCATGCCAGATGGCTCGGCTTGGCGGCGCCCGGGTGATCGCCACAGTTTCATCGGATGAGAAGGGTGCGCATTCTACGGCGCAGGAGTGGATCAACTACCGCACCCATGACGTCGCCGATTGCGTTATGCGGATCACTGGTGGCGCGGGGGTAGACCGTATCGTGGAAGTTGATTTTGGTGCCAATCAAAACGCCACGCTTTCGGTTTTGAAGCCTGGGGGCGTGATCGCCGCGTACGCCTCGGCGGCCGACATGACGCCGACCCTGCAATTCTACCCGCTGATGTTTCAAAACATCACGCTGCGGATGCTGATTGTCTACCATCTTCACGGCGCAATTCGGGCGCGGGGCGAGGCGCAGATTGCGAAGTGGCTGTCCGAAGAAGCGCTTAGCCATGCGCCTGTTCACGGCGGGGGGCTAGATGATATTGCCGCTGCGCATGATCTTGTGGCCGCAGGCGAGAAGCTTGGCACGGTGGTGCTGAATGTCTGATACGCTAGCGGCCTGCCTTCATCTCGGCGATACGAGCCAAAGCTTCTTGTCGCGTGTTTCGGATGTTGGGCCGAAAGCCCTGACTTTCGGCGCGCCCCCGAATATCCGCTTCGGTTTCCGAGCCCGGCGCGTAGCGGACAGAGCCGAGCGACGCGGCAATGTTCAGCGCTTTGCCCCTGCGGGCATATTCGACCCAAGCCTCCGGCATGATGCGGCAGTGCTCGTAGTTGATCAGGAAGAACCACTTGCGATTGGTTTTTTGGATCTGCGCTTCAATGAAATCGTAGAAGTCATCAACGTCCCGGCTGTGATGGAACGTGAAATTCGAGAAATCGACATCCATGATCCGGTCTTCCAACAGGAATTCGATGCGCGGCGCGAAATCGGAATCAGTGTAGTTCGGCGTGTGGACGATGCGGGCCCGCCGGCGCGTGGGCAGGGCCTCGATCCGCGCGAGGGCGTCGGCGCGGGTTGCAAACAGGTTGGGGTCAAACGCCTCAGTTCCGGCATCGCGCTCGATCTGCCGGCGGGTTTCGGGCGAGGCATCATAACGGACGGAGCCCATGGAATGAGCGAGGTTAAGCGTTTTTCCGCGGCGGGAGAAGGCGATCCAAGCCTCCGGGTCAATCCGGCAACCTTGGTAGTTGACGAGGAAGAACCACAGGTCTTCCCCTTCAGCGGCGATCCGTTCCTCAAGTCGGTCGTAAAACGCGTTGACGTCTGCAGTGTTGTGAAAATGAACGGCAGAGAGATCGACTTCGAGGATCTGCAGGTCGCCAAGGAAGGTAAGGCGGGTATCGATACCTTCCGGCGTGAAGGCGATTTCATCCAGCATGGCGTTATCTTGGGCCATCAGTGGCCTCCTGGCAGGCGGCGGCGCGGGTTGGGCTGTCGACAGAGTTATACAATGCTGCGGCGCAGCAATCAATACGGATGGCGCCGCGGCACGCGCGTCATGCCGTAAGAACGCTTCTTTTCAAGAGGTTTTGCGGGATATGAGCAAGTTTTTCGACGACCTGGAAATACGATCTGCCGATGATCGGCGACGGTCGCAGGGCAAATTGCTGCAAATGCAAATAGAGCGGGCAGCGGCACTGCCGGGTTACGGTGTTGCACTCTCCGTACCCGCGGGCGACCCGTTCGAAGCACTGGCCACCCTACCGGTGCTGCGCAAATCGGCGCTGGTAGAGGCACAGACGCCCGCCGCCCCGCTCGGCGGCTTTTCCAGCAAAGGGCCAGCTGAATTTGCCCACCTCTTCCAGTCACCCGGCCCGATATATGAGCCGGGAGGTATTGGCACGGATTGGTGGCGGATGGGACGGTTCCTGCACGCCCTTGGCATTGGGCCGGGCGACATCGTGCAAAACTGCTTCAGCTATCACATGACGCCAGCGGGCATGATCTTCGAAAATGGCGCCCGTGCGGTGGGCGCCACGGTATTCCCAGCGGGGATCGGGCAGACAGAACTTCAGGTGCGGGCCGCGCATGACCTTGGCGTAACAGCCTATGCCGGTACACCGGATTATCTGAAGTCTATCCTGGAGGGCGCGGATACCGCGGGCTCGGAACTGAAGATTACCAAGGCTGCCGTGTCTGGCGGCGCGCTCTTTCCCGAGCTTCGAGAGCATTATGAGAGTCGCGGCATCACTTGCCTGCAGTGCTACGCCACCGCTGATCTCGGCAATATTGCCTTTGAGAGCAAGGCGATGGAGGGGATGATAGTGGACGAGGGCGTGATCGTGGAGATTGTGCGGCCCGGCACCGGCCAACCGGTTCCGGAAGGCGAGGTGGGCGAAGTGGTGGTTACCACGCTGAACGCCGACTATCCGCTGATCCGCTTCGCAACGGGCGATCTTTCGGCGGTGTTGCCCGGTGAAAGCTCCTGTGGACGCACGAACCTTCGGATTAAGGGCTGGATGGGGCGCGCTGACCAGACGACCAAGATCAAGGGCATGTTCGTGAGGCCCGAACAGGTGGCGGAATTGGTGGCACGGCATGATGAGGTTATGCGCGCTAGAGTTGTTGCGACCCGGGCAGAGGATCGGGACGTCATGGTGGTTCAGATCGAAACAGAACTCACCGAGCCCGCGCGCTACGCGGCTTCGGTTGAGGCCGTGCTCAAACTGCGCGGTGACATCGAGCTTGTGGCGCCAGGCAGCCTTCCCAATGACGGCAAGGTGATCGATGACATGCGCGAGTATGGTTGAGGCATAACAGCACGCGCCGTTTTCTGGCGGCCCCGACAGGATTCGAACCTGTGACCTACCGCTTAGGAGGCGGTTGCTCTATCCGGCTGAGCTACGGGGCCAATGGCTGTGTTGTCGCGTCTTTGGGGCACTGGATCAAGCATGCCGGGTTGTTAGGGGCGAACAGTCCGCTTTCAAAGCGTGTTAGCGATAACTGTTAGGCGTGACTTCTCTGAATGTCCGCGCTACCCTTCCGCTAACGCGCGCTGACTGAAAAGAGAGCCATGACAGATCAAATCTCTGCCGAGGCACGGCGCCCGCTTACCCTGAGAGACGTGTCAGAGGCGTCTGGCGTTTCGGAAATGACTGTGAGCCGCGTGTTGCGCAACCGTGGCGATGTCAGCCAGGCGACCCGGGCCAAGGTGCTCGAAGCCGCGCGGAACCTTGGATACGTACCAAACAAGATCGCAGGGGCGCTGGCCTCCAGCCGTGTGAACCTGGTGGCTGTGATAATTCCAAGCCTGTCGAACATGGTCTTCCCTGAGGTGATGACGGGGATATCGGAAGTTCTTGATGATACTGACCTGCAGCCGGTGGTGGGAGTTACGAACTACAGGCCCGAGCAGGAAGAGAAGGTGCTGTACGAGATGCTTTCGTGGCGGCCTTCGGGGGTGATTATCGCCGGTATCGAGCATAGCGATGCCAGCCGCGCGATGCTGGCAAGTGCGGGCATCCCAGTTGTGGAGATTATGGATACCGATGGACGGCCGATCGACTCTGTCGTCGGTATCAGCCACCGTCGAGCGGGGCGTGAAATGGCGCAAGCGATCGTCAAAGGCGGTTACACCAAGATCGGATTTCTTGGGACGAAGATGCCGCTCGATCACCGGGCACGGAAGCGCTTTGAAGGCTTCACAGAAGCGCTCGCCAAGGCCGGTCTCGAGGTGCATGATCAAGAGTTCTATTCTGGGGGCTCGGCGCTTTCCAAAGGGCGGGAGATGACCGCGGCCCTTATGGAGCGTTCCCCGAAGCTCGATTTCCTCTACTACTCAAATGACATGATCGGAGCGGGCGGCCTACTGTATTGCCGCGACGCAGGAATAGACGTGCCCGGGCGGATGGGGCTTTCCGGTTTCAACGGTATTGAACTGCTCGATGGGCTGCCTCAGAAGCTGGCAACGATGGACGCCGGTCGGCTTGAAACGGGAAAAGCAGCGGCCAGGATCATTGCCGAGGGGCGGCATGGCGAGCGCATCGAACTGACGCCGCGCCTGGAATTCGGTGATACACTCGGACGGAAAACCGTATTCGAGGTCGAGGAATAGGTCTCTCGACGCGCGGTCACCCCTAACGTAAGGCCCGCCCTTTTATGATCGCATCCTGGCCGAAACGGGCGCGGATCTTATCGGTTGCCCGCTCTGCGCCAATCCGTGCACTGGCGCCGGGATCAAGCAGATCGCCGGAAAGATCGGCGGCGCTGGCTGGAACGATCTCACTCACGCCGACGCCCAGCAGGCGGAAGGGGCCTTCAGGCGCCGCGGGTTCGTAAAGCGCTCGGGCGGTGTGGTAAATCCGATCAGCGATCTGTGTGGCGTCGGGAAGCGTGGTGCGGCGGGTGAGCGTGGCGTGATTGGTGCGCTTCAACTTGAGCGTTACGATACGCCCTGCAATTTCTTTCGCCTTCAAACGGTCCGCAAGCTTTTCTGAGAGCCGCCATATGTGGCCGTCAAGGATGTCGGGATCCGCCGTATCTTCATGGAACGTGGTTTCATTGGAGACAGATTTGACCGGCGCATTGCGGGAAACGCGACGGCGATCTGCGCCCCGCGCCAGATGCCAAAGCCGGTCACCCATTGACCCGAAGCGCGCGGTCAAATCACCGCGCTCCCAGCGCAGAAGATCGCCGAAGGTCTCGATGCCCGCCTTGTCGAGCGCCGCCTGGCCCGCCTGGCCGACGCCCCAAATCAAACGCACGGGCTTATCGCGCAGAAAAGTGGCCGTCTCCGCGCGCCCGATGATCGAGAACCCGCGTGGCTTGTCTATGTCGGAAGCGACCTTTGCAAGAAACTTGTTGTGAGACAGCCCGATCGAGCCCGTGATCCCGACCTCTTCTTCCATACGTTTTGTGAGCCGTGCCAGCAGGACGGCCGGCGGAGCGCCGTGCAGCCGTTCGGTGCCCGTCAGATCGAGAAAGGCCTCGTCTAGGGACAGTGGTTCGATCGCAGGTGTGAGTTCTTCCATCATCGCGCGGATCTGGCGAGAGACGTCGACATAGACGTCCATACGGCCGCGCACGACCACTGCCTCTGGGCACAGCTTGAGGGCCTGAAACATCGGCATCGCCGACCGCACACCCTTGATCCGTGCGATATAGCAAGCGGTTGAAACAACGCCGCGCCGCCCGCCACCGATGATCACGGGCCTATCGCGCAGTTCAGGATTGTCGCGTTTTTCCACCGAGGCATAAAACGCATCGCAATCCATATGTGCGATCGACAAGGTGGACAGCTCTGCATGGTTCAGCACCCGCGGAGAGCGGCACGCGGGGCAGCGCGGGCCTTCTTCGAACTGGGTCAGGCAGCTACGGCAGAGTGCGGGCATGGGCGCAAGATAGCAGGGCGCTTGGGCCATGTTGAGAGGCCAGTGCGCGCAGCCTTCCGCTGGAGTTGCGCACGAACTGTTGAAGTATGCTCAGGCCCTGTGGGATCACGTGGGATAGACAGCCGCGTTGAGCCATCCATGTTGCGACTACATTGTCCTTAACCTGGAGCGTTTTTATGACCCGCCTTCTCCTTTCGTCCGCCCTTGCTGCCGGACTTGCCAGCCCCGCCCTTGCAGCAGCGGAGCGCTACGAACTCGATGCCTCTCACAGCCAGGTGCTGTTCGCCTACAACCACCTCGGAATGTCGACGACATGGAACATGTTCTCGGGTTTCGAGGGCGAGATCATGTTTGATGAAGAAGACCCTGCGAATTCGTCTGTTTCGGTATCAATTCCCGTGCGGTCACTCTTTACGGGCTGGGAAGCGCGGTTTGAGCACTTCATGGGCGACGACTTCTTTGGTGCCGAAGAAGGCGACATGATCACCTTCTCTTCGACCGCAATCAATGTGACAGGGGATGAAACTGCCGAAATCACGGGCGATCTGACGATTAACGACATAACCCAGGAAGTTGTGCTTGACGCAACGCTGAATGCGACCGGTGAAGTGCCCTTCGGGCCGCAACAGGGCACGCCAATGGCGGGCTTCAACGCGACGACGACCATACTGCGGTCTGACTTCGGGCTCGGGGCCTTCGCGCCTGCCGTGGGGGATGAGGTGGATGTTCAGATTTCGCTTGAGGCCGTCAAAGCCGAATGACGGCTGGCCTTCGCTTTCTACCGAGACCTCCCTGCCGCCGGCGGGGAGGTTGTTTACTCGGGCTGGTCGGCCGTCAATGTGATCGATGCCAAGACTTCGAAGCCCAGCGTTCCTTCATCATTCTGGTTTAACCCAACGTCGAACGCCCGGCGGTCGATGATCACCTCGCCGGCGGCCGTTGCGACGCCATCGGTAATCTCAAGCGTGAAGGGCAGCGGGATCGGTTGCGCGATGTCGCGGATCGTCAGCGTGCCGTCTACGATAAGGCTGTCTGGCGTTGCGACGATCGGGCCCGCATAGGTTGCAGTCGGGAAAGTGGCTGCGTCGAAGAAGTCCGCACCAAGCGCCTGGCTGGTGACAGATCCAAGCTCCAACGAGGCGATGTTGATCGTAACCTCAGCGGTACCCGCTTCCCCTTCGCTCACTTCGGGGTCAAATGAGATCGCGGCCGTCCACTCCCCGAAGCTTCCCGAAACGTCTGAGCCAAGCTGGCGCACGGTGATGGCGATCGTTCCATCCCGTACAGCCCAGTCTGACTGCACCGTCTCAAGTGCAGGGCCGCGCTGCACGCCCTCGTCATGGGAATAGACGCCGACGGCGCCGCCCACGCCCACGGCGCCGGCCCAAATGGCAACGGCGGCGAGGGGTGGGGCAAGGTGCCGGCGGTGGGCGGCCACGTGCGGCACCGCATGATCGCCCGGCAACATGCGCAGAAGCGTCGCGTCCCGATCAATGAAGTGGTGCTTCAGGGCGCCCGCGATATGCAGGACCAGTGCGAGAACGAGCACACGCTCGAATACGAGATGCAGGCCCGCAAAAGTCTCTGCAAGACCAACATCCTTTGGAACAAACGGTAGGGACTGGCCGAAGGGCCACCAAATCGGTGCGAACCCGGTCGTGGCCGCATGGTGGATCCAGCCCGTAAGCGGCACGAGCAGAAGCGATCCATAGAGCAGCCAGTGCACTGCGCTGGCGAGAAACGCCTGCACCGGCTTTTCTGCGGTCAGAAGGCCAGGTTTCTCCTGCGCCATGGCCCAGGCGATCCGGGCAAGGGCCACAAAGAAGACCGCCAAGCCGACGGTCTTGTGGAGCGAAAAGAGAAACGCTTTGCGGGCCAGTTCCTCGCTGGTCTCAAACGGCAGGCCGTTAGCGATGATCCCCAGCGGGATCACGGTGGCGATCAGAAGCGCAGTGAGCCAATGAAATGTTTTGGCCACGCTGCCATAATGGGTGGCGGTATTGGCGCGCATTGCGGCGCTCCCGGATGATTGGCTGTCGCGGTGCGATATAGGCCGCGGGGGCGGCGTTGTCTTGCGCCTGTGCGTGCACAGGCAATGTGCGGCTTTCCAACAAGGTGCGCCCTGCGCAGGGCGATCCCGCCAGCCCGCTAGAGATGTCACCCGGCCCGTGCCTACGCCGTCACACCGCCAATAGATTGTAAATTCGACGCTAATTCATACTTGAGAGGCTGAAACGGTGCGGCTAGGCCAACCCGTGGGGGGCCATTTGAGGGCCACATGATGGGTTTTGAAGATCTGATCAGAACGCTTGGGGGCGGCGGCATCACGCTGATCCTGCTCGCTCTTTTCATTATCCTGTGCATCTACAAGGGCGTCGTCATCGTCTCCCAATCCGAAAAGCACGTGGTGGAGCGGTTTGGGCGGCTGCGCGCTGTGCTTGGGCCTGGCATCAACTTCATCGTGCCATTTCTCGATCGCGTGGCGCACCGTATTTCGATCCTCGAACGCCAGCTTCCCAATGCCAGTCAGGATGCGATTACGGCCGATAACGTGCTGGTGCAGGTGGAAACGAGCGTGTTCTACCGGATCATCGAGCCCGAACGCACCGTTTACCGGATCCGCGATGTGGATGCCGCGATTGCCACAACGGTGGCGGGGATCGTGCGCGCCGAGATCGGCAAGATGGAACTCGATGATGTTCAGGCCAACCGGGCACAGTTGATCGGCACGATCAAGATCGCCGTGGAAGAGGCGGTGGATGATTGGGGGATCGAGGTGACGCGCGCGGAAATCCTCGATGTGAACCTGGATCAGGCCACGCGCGAGGCGATGCTGCAACAGCTGAACGC
>JBCCRC010000024.1:0-44349 GCA_039208375.1 Pseudomonadota bacterium
AACAGGCCTCGGGCCGCCCGGCCCCGCGATAGGCGTCCACCGGCACCGTGTTGGTGTAAACCGCGCGCACATTGCAGTGAACGTTCGAGATATTGTACTGGCCCGAAAGCAGCGTGGCATAGAGATACGTCGGCACCGCGCTTGAGAAGAGCGACATGTAGGCGCCGAAATTCGCGACCGTATCCACCTTGAAGCCGACGATCTTGCCATCGGCATCAAAGCCCATCTTGGCCGTGGTGATATGATCGCGACCATGGGCATCGGTCATGAACGCTTCCGAGCGGTCCGAAGTCCACTTCACCGAACGCCCGGTTTTCATCGAGGCCCAGAGGCAGGTGATCTCTTCGGGATAGATGTAGATCTTTGAGCCGAAGCCCCCGCCCACCTCGGGCGCGATCACCCGCAGCTTGTGTTCGGGTGCGACGTTGTAGAAAGCCGAAAGCACCAGCCGCGCCACATGGGGGTTCTGGCTTGTGGTGTAGAGCGTGTAATGATCTTCTGACGCATCGAACGTCGCAACGGCCGAGCGCGGCTCCATGGGGTTGGGGCTGAGGCGGTTGTTGGTGACCTCAAGCTCGGTCACGTGCGCGGCGCCTGCGATGGCCGCATCCGTGGCGGCAGCTTCGCCAATCTCCCAATCATAAATCAGGTTGCCGGGCGCGTTGTCGTGGATCTCGGGCGCACCACTTTCCAGCGCCTTGTCGGCGAAGGCCACGGCGGGCAGTTCTTTGTAATCCACCTCAACCGCTTCTGCAGCCAGCCGCGCCAGCGCCTGGCTTTCTGCAATCACAACAGCCACCGCGTCGCCCACATAGCGCACCTTCTCGGTGGCCAGCGCCGACCATGCGCCCATGTTCATCGGCGAGCCATCTTTCGAGGTAATGGCCCAGCCGCAGATGATGTTCCCGATGCCGTCGCCCGTCAATTCGTGGCCATTCAGAACGGCGATCACCCCGTCCATCGCTTCGGCTGCACTGGCATCAATACCGGCGACTTTGGCATGGGCATGGGGGCTGCGCACAAAGGCGGCGTATGCCTGGTTCTCCATGCGGATATCGTCAGTGTACTTGCCCTTGCCCGTGATGAAGCGCTTGTCTTCCTTCCGCGCGACGCGGGCGCCAATTCCTTCGCTCATCTCAAACCTCCCTTATTCTGCTGCTTTGGCCATGCCGGACATGGCGCCTGCCGCGTCCTCGATGGCTTTGACGATGTTGTGATACCCGGTGCATCGGCAGATATTGCCTTCCAGCTCATGCCGGATCGCCTCTTCGGTCAGCGGTGTTCCCTCGGCCTGATAGCGGTTGACCATGTCGATCCCCGCCATGATCATCCCCGGCGTGCAGAACCCGCATTGCAGGCCGTGATGCGCGTTGAACGCCGCTTGCATCGGGTGCAGTTGGGCGCCATCCGCAATGCCTTCGATCGTCGTCACATCCGAGCCATCAAGCGAAACCGCGAGCGCCGTGCACGCCTTGATGGCGCGCCCGTCCACATGAACGACGCAGGCGCCGCACTGGCTTGTGTCGCAGCCCACATGCGTGCCGGTCAGACGCAGATCCTCGCGCAGAAAATCTGACAAAAGCGTTGTGTCGGGCACATCGCGGGTCACGGATTTGCCGTTCACCGTCATCGTGACGTTGCTCATAATGTCCTCCCTTGCAGCGGGCAGGGGGCCCGCATCTTTTGTGTATTCGATTGGTTCATTCGGCCGCGTTTGGGCGTGCCTCGTTCAGGTGGGCCTGAAAGTTGTCAAAAAACTGCGACGCCAGTTTGCGGGCAGTGGAATCGATCAGGCGGCTGCCAAGGCGCGCAAGCTTGCCGCTGACAGTCGCGTGAACGGTGTAGCTTAGGATCGTGTCGCCGCCATCTTCTTCGAGCGTCACGTCGGCGCCACCTTTTGCAAAGCCGGCAACGCCGCCAGAGCCTTCCCCGCGGATCGTGTAGCTTTCGGGCGCATTGATGTTGATCAGTTCCACATCGCCCGCAAATTCAGCCTTCACGGGGCCAATCTTCTGGATAACGATAGCGGACAGCTCGGTGTCAGACTTCTTTTCGAGCTCGCTGCAACCGGGGATGCATTCCCGTAGCACCGCATCGTCGTTGAGCGCGTGCCATACCACTTCGCGCGGTGCAGAAATCCGGTGTTCACCGGTCATGTCCATGCTGGGTATCCTCCCTGGAACCTGGCTGGGTTGATTGGAGCCTATCCCGGGTGGGTATGAAATCAATCGGTTTCCGCGGGATTCGGGCGAAACGTCACAAGGCGGCTCGGGATTCGCTCAGGTAGCGGTCGCGCAAAAGGGGCTCTCCCAAGACGTTGGACAAGTCTTGCAGCGTCTGCAGCGAATGGCATGCATGAAAGCTATCGACATGCCGCAGAAGCGTTCCAATTCCCCCCGCTTTCGGGGCGAATGCGTCGAAGCGCAGGAGCGGATTGAGCCAGATCACATGCCGCGCGCTGCGCGACAGGCGCGCGGCTTCCCGGCTCAACAACCCCAGATCGCCACGCTCGAGGCCATCGGTAATCAGAAGTACAATGGCGCCAGAGGTCAGCACACGCCGCGACCATGCTTTATTGAAGCGCTCAAGCGCCGTACCAATGCGGGTGCCGCCCTCCCAATCAGTCGCCTCCTGCCCAATGGTGGCAAGCGCGACGTCGGGGTCGCTGGCTCGGAGCGCGCGGGAGACGTTGGTGAGCGTCGTGCCGAAGGTGAAGGCATGCACATGCCCCCAGGCCCGATCCGGCGCATGGGCAACAGCGTGCAGATAGCGCATCACCATTCGGGAATAGACAGACATTGAACCCGAGATATCGCAGATCGCCACCAGATCGGGCGGGCGCAGACGCGGCGCCTTGCGTGCGATTTCTTCAATCTCTCCGCCGCGCCGGCGCGCGGCACGCAACGTCGCCCGCGCATCGGGGCGTGCCCCATGGCGGCTTGGGTGGCCGCGCCGGGTGCGGAGTGGTTTGACGGGGAGCGTTAGGCTGCGCACTGCGTGCGCCGCTTCCGCCAGTTCAGCGGCGCTCATCTGCTCAAAGTCCATCCGCTTGAACACTTCGTTCGAAGACCAGGTGAGAACGGCATGTTCGGTCACCTCTTCCTTAGGCCTTTGTCTGCGCGGCGTCGGCGGTTCGCCCAAAGCTTCTTCCGCACGCCGTCGCGCGGCGCCGGGCGGCGGCGGCGGGGTATCGTCTTTCAAGCGCGGCGAAAGCATATGCATCAGGCTTTCAAGGAATTCCGGATCTCGCCAGAACATCGAAAACACCTGATGAAAGGTTTCCAGATGTTCTGCCCGGGTGATCAGCGTGGCGCGCAGGGTGTGGTAGAAATCCACCCGGTGGGTGAAGCCTGCCATTGCAACTGCCCGTATTGCCGTTTCGACCTGAGCGGTGCCAACCTTCACCCCGGCTTTTCGCAGGGCTTGGGTAAAATGCACGACGTTCTCTACAAGCCGGCCCTCAGGCCCAGGCGAGCCCATCACTCCACGCCCGCGAGCGCGCCTTTGGCCTCATCGAGGAGGCGCGTGGTCTCAGCTCCTGCGATCCGCGCGATATCGTCTTGGTACTTCAATAGCGCACCGACCGTATCGGTGATCACCTCCGGCGAGAGCTCTACGGCATCGAGCGCGACGAGGCAGCGCGCCCAGTCTATGCTTTCGGCCACACCGGGCGACTTGAAGAGATCCTGCCCACGCAGGGACTGCGCAAAGGCCACAACTTCGGCCGAGAGCGTCTCTGTCGCCTCAGGCACGCGTTTCCGCAAAATCTCAAGCTCGCGATCGAAAACGGGATAGTCTACCCAGTGATACAAACAACGCCGCTTGAGCGCATCGTGCACCTCGCGTGTTCGATTTGACGTCAAGATCACAATCGGTGGCGCGTCCGCGGCCACGCGCCCGATCTCGGGGATCGTGACCTGATAGTCCGACAGGATTTCGAGCAGAAATGCCTCGAAGGGCTCGTCCGTGCGATCCACCTCGTCGATCAGCAAAACGGGCGGACCCGTCTCATGCGGCTCAAGCGCCTCCAGTAAAGGGCGGCGAATGAGGAACTGGTCCGAAAAAAGCTCGCTCTGAAGCGCAGCACGATCTGCCGAACCTGCGGCTTCTGCCGTACGGATCGCGATCATTTGGGCCGCAAAGTTCCATTCGTAGATTGCCGTAGCGGCGTCGAGGCCCTCGTAGCATTGAAGCCGGATCAGCCGCCGGCCCAGCATAAATGCGAGCGCCTTGGCGATCTCGGTCTTGCCGACACCCGCTTCGCCTTCGAGAAAGAGAGGTTTGCCGAGCGTAAGCGCCAGATACGCGACCGTGCCCAAATCGCGGCCGCAGACATAGTTCTGCCGGCCCAGCCCTTCGATGGTTTCGTCGATACTCTCTGGCCCGTTCTGCAAGGTATCCTCCGCTAACAGTCTTTCCGACATATGGGGCTGTGCGCGGCCTGTCCATGCAGCACCGTCGCACCGGCCTTGCCGATTCCGAGGAGAAGCCCCATCCTCATCGGCGAGCGATGTTGACGAGAACACCTCCCACGCGCGATCCGATCGACGCCCTGCTCGCGGCCCCGGACGGGGCTGTGTTGGCCATTATTGCCGGCGTGGAGGGCCCGTCCTACCGCCCCGTCGGCGCGATCATGACCGTATTCTCTGAAACCGAGCGGGCGGGCACGCTGTCATCGGGCTGTATAGAGGCTGACATCTCGCTTCATGCCATGGCGTGCGCAAAAACCGGACAGCCGCGCCTTTTGCGCTACGGTCGCGGCTCCCCGTTCGTGGACATCCAGCTGCCCTGCGGGGGCGGGCTTGATATCTTGCTTGTGCCGAGGCCCGATCGTGCGCTTTTGAGCGAGGTGGCCGAGAACCGGCGGATGCGAGCCGCCTGCTCGCTATGTATCGATACCGAGACGGGCGCGATGGCGTTGCAGGACAAGGGGGCAACCGGGCGCAACGGTGACCAGCTGATCGTTCGATTTGAGCCAAGCATCCGCTTCCTGATTTTTGGAAAAGGGCCGGAAGCCAGTACCTTCGCAGCACTTGTTCAATCTGCTGGCTACCCCAACCTGCTTCTGTCGCCCGATCCAGAAACACTGGAAGACGGCGCGTCATCGGGCTGCAAAACCCGTCACATCACGCAGCAATCGTTTCCCGACGATCTTGGTGTTGACGACCGTACGGCCGTTATCCTGTTCTTCCATGATCACGATTGGGAGCCACCGATCCTTGCAGGGGCGCTGGACACCCAAGCTTTCTACATCGGCGCGCAGGGAAGCCGTCGTGCGAGGGATGCGCGGCATTTGATGCTGCAGTCGATGGGCGTGGGCGATGACGCAATCGCGCGGCTGCATGGCCCGGTTGGCCTGATCCCCTCGGCGCGGGATGCCGGAACGCTCGCGGTTTCGGTGCTGGCCGAAGTGCTGGCCAAGGCGATGGCGCGCGCTGCATGAAAACCGCAGGCGTTTTGCTGGCCGCCGGCGCGTCGCGCCGCTTTGGGGCCGCAGACAAGCTGCTCGCACCCCTAAATGGCAGACCGCTTATCTCATACGCCGCCCGTGCGCTTGTCGCGGCGAAACCCGACGTGCTGATCGCTATCTCCCGAAATGCAGATGTCGACACGATGCTCGCAGGCTTTGACATCATGAAGCCTCCCGAGAACGACCCCAAGCAATCCGATAGCCTGCGCGCTGGCATCGCTCGGGCGCAAGCGCTCGGTGCCCGGCGGTCCATCGTTGTGCTGGGCGATATGCCGTTCGTGACGCCCGGCTTGATCGAAAACGTCATGTCCCGCAGTACTGCGACGACACCTGCGGCTGCGACTGATGGGCAACGTCGGATGCCCCCCGCCTGCTTTCCTGCGGCTTGCTTTGCCGACCTGCTCGCGCAAACGGGTGATCGTGGCGCCGCGGCGGTGCTTCAGGCCTTACCGCAATCGGCGCTCGTCACGGCAGAACATGGCGAGCTTCTCGATATCGATACGCCGGATGCCCTTGCCTCGGCTCAGGCGCAACTCGCGTAGTACGAACGTCTTTTGGTTTTTATGCCCGAACTTCCGGTGCTGGAGGCGCCCAAGCCTTAAAGCCACGAAGCCAAGGTCGTGACGTCACGATTTCGGCCCCAACTGCTCTCCCACAAGCACCCAACCGTTCGGTGCCCCGGCCAAGACCGCGGTTCCGCGACCAGAACCTGACGCTTCGCGGCCGTCAATCACTCCGGCCAATAGAAATCAAACATGTATGCTGCGCTGTCTGGTGCCTCGATCAGCCATTGAACGTTCTCGATCCGATAGTCTTCATTTTTGATAGTGGTGAAGTTGTGCGCATAGGCCCGTCGGATGGCATCCTTGCCCACATAGCGCGCCCCGTTGGAAAAGATCACAGTGGCCCGATCGCTGATGAGCGGAGCAACCTCAGCCCAATCCTGCGTGGCCAGCGCTGCTTCATATTGTTTAATGAATTCTCTTGCGGCCACGTCTGGATCCTTTCCGCGCCGAAACAACGGGGATTAACGATCACCGCTGACAAGAGGTGACGGTCTCCCACGATGTACAACGCTTACCCAGTGCCGCAGGCAGTGCATAGTGCGGCACTGAACCCGTGCGCAACTAGTCCTCGAGCAAGTGCTCGTAGCGCGCGTCAGTCAATGTTTCGAGGAAGGCTACAAGAGCATCAATCCTCTGGTCATCCAGTGCTGGCCCGTGGGTCAGCTCCTCCATCGACAGCGTCTCGGGCACGGGTGGTGGGCCGAAGGGATCGCCGGTCTCGGGATTGATCAGCCGAGCCTCGGAGCGGGTGTTATAGACGTTGTAGAACAACACAACCGTCCGCAAATCCTCAAATACACCGTTGCTCATGTAAGGCGCTGTGACAGCGACATTGCGCAACGTGGGGGTGCGAAATTTGCCGCGCTCTGCCGGATCGCCCGCAACAGAGGGATTTGCGGCAAGCCCTTCGTCGATCGTGCCCTCTGGAACACCGTTCAGTGCCCGCAGCGCAACGTTCTCAGGCGTGCCCACGTTGTGATATTCATGATTGGTAAAGGGCTCCCGCGGATCGATCGCGCTGGCGGCCAACTGGTGGCACATGTTGCAGTTGGTAAACTGCTGAGAAAAGAAGAGTACGCGACCGAGCTCTTCTTCCCGCGTAAGTTCAACCTCGCCTCTCAAGTACCTGTCGTACTTGGAATCAAAGGGGTTGAATTCATCCGTACGCTCATAGGCCGCAATGGCCGCTGTCATGGCATCGTAGGCCGTATCAGCGTTCTCGAACACGCTGGCCGAAAACAGCGCCGGGAAGGTTTCCACGTAGTACGGGTTTTCTTGCAGCCGGGCGATGATGGCGGGTTTGTCCGGCATCCCCATCTCGCCGGCGGCGAGCGGCGGACCGGCGGCCTGATCTTCAAGCCGCGATGCACGTCCGTCGCGGAACTGGCCGCCCACCCACGCGCCAGCATCGTTGCGATGAAAGGGCGGGATCAAGGCAGCATAGCTTGCGGTGGGCGCATTGCGATCACCGATCGACACGCCATCATCGCCGGTTGACGCCATGCCCCGGGGATCGGCGAACGCCATGTTCGGATCATGACAGGTGGCGCAGGATTGGGTACGGTTGGCCGACAAGTTGACATCATGGAAGAGCGCTTGGCCAAGCGCTTCGAGCGTCGGGCTCTGTGACGGTTCCGAGTGCGCTGAGGCGACGTCATCAAAGGCAAGGGCCGCCATCATGGAGATAGCGCCAAGCCCCAAGGACAATCCGACAATTCGCATGAACGCCAACCCCTACCTTATAAAGAGAATTCTCAACATACTTCGGTGCCTTGCCTTACTGTATTTTTCCGATAGATTTAATCAGGAATTTGCCAGCGGGCCAAAATGCCGCCCGTAAGCCAGTTTCATGCCGACTAAGATATAGGATTGCCCATGACTGCGCCGGACCCGGCCGCCATCCGTGCGGCCATGGAATCGAAGGATACGCTGAGGCCCCGCGATCTTGCCGGGGTCCTTGGCATAACCGAAGCACAGCTGGTTGCCGCAAGCGTTGGGCGAACCGCGCGCTGGATCGCAGCGTCGCCCGACCGCCTGATTGAAGGCGTTTGCGGGCTGGGCGAGGTCATGGCGCTTACGCGAAACGAAAGTGCTGTACACGAACGCACCGGCATCTATGAGGCCTGGCATCCCGGCAGGCACGCCGCAATGGTGCTGGGTGCTGAGATTGATCTGCGCATCTTTCCCAAACATTGGGTCCACGCGTTCGCACTGCGTCGCGACGACGGCGCAAAGGGCCCGGCGCGCAGCCTGCAGGTGTTCGATGACCATGGCGAAGCGGTGCACAAAGTATACCCGCGGGCCGGGACGGACATTGAGGCGTGGGATCGACTAGTGGACGAACTGGCCACCGACGATACCAGTGATCGCTTGATGGTGACGCCAGCACCACCCCCAGAAGGTGCCAGAATAGTGCCCGACAAGGCGGATCTATTGCGCAGCGAATGGCAGCGGATGACCGATACGCATCAATTCTTGCGCCTGGTCGCGAAGTTCAAGATGAACCGCTTGGGCGCGTATCGGCTCGCCGGCGCGCCGTTTGCCCGGCCCTTGGCCACCACGGCCGTCGACCTTGCGTTGCAGCAGGTAGCGCGAGAAGCCGTGCCGATCATGATTTTCGTTGGCAATCGCGGCTGCATCCAGATTCACAGCGGGCCAATTGAGACGCTAAAGCCAATGGGCCCATGGCAAAACGTGCTCGACCAGCGTTTCAACTTACATCTGAGACAAGATCACATCGCCGAGGCTTGGCTGGTGCAGAAGCCTACGAAGCGCGGCATGGCGCTTTCGGTTGAGGGCTTTGATGAAGAGGGCCGCCTGATCCTGCAGATCTTCGGGCTGCGGAAGGAAAATGGTCCCGACTTTAGCGCCGCGTTCGCCAAGGTGGCAGAGACGCTTCCAGTGTTGGAGACTGTCGAATGAAACCTCTCCTTCTCGTTGCAGCTTTCAGTCTTGCGGCAGGCATGGCTTCGGCGGAAGAACGCGTGCTGTCGCTCGGCGGATCCGTGACCGAGATCATTTTCGCCTTGGGTGAGGGCGACAGGGTGATTGCACGCGACACGACCTCTAGCTTCCCTCCGGAAGTGGAAGATCTCACGGATGTGGGCTATCTCCGCGCACTCTCGCCCGAGGGCGTGCTGTCGGTGGCACCTGATCTGGTTATCGCCGAAGATGGGGCAGGCCCGCCGGAGGCGATCGACGTTCTGAAATCGGCGCGCATTCCGTTCGTGACAGTGCCGGATGGCTATGACCGCGCCGCCGTACGTGCCAAGATCGAAGCCGTGGCCGAGGCCCTTGGCGTTCCGGAAAAGGGCGCCATCTTGGCCGATGAAGTGGATGCAACGTTGGAGCAGGCCGTCGAAGGCGCCGCAGGTGATGGCAAGCGGGTGATGTTCGTGCTGTCGATGCAAGGCGGCCGCATTCTCGCCTCCGGCACTGATACAGCAGCGGATGGGATCATCGGTCTGGCAGGCGGCGAGAACGCGGTCACCGCTTATGAAGGGTACAAGCCGCTGACAGATGAGGCCGCCATCGCGGCGCGACCCGACGTAATCCTGATGATGGATCGGGGCGGGGATCACGCGGCAGACAACGCCGATCTGTTCTCGCACCCCGGCCTTGCGGCCACACCTGCAGCCGAAAACAACGCAGTGGTGCGGATCGATGGGCTTTTGCTTCTGGGCTTCGGCCCGCGCACACCCCAGGCGGTGGAACGTCTGAGCGATGCGCTCGCGCGCGCCGGCTAAGCAAAGTGGCGGCGGCGCCTGACATTACAGCCGGTGTTTCTGAAGCGCCCGCCCAGGTCGCCGGCGACAGACGCCGCCTCGCGCGCCGGACAACGCTGGGCCTGCTGGCGCTGGTGATCGTTGTCAGTGCGCTCAGCCTTAACGTGGGCGCCGCTGGTGCCTCGGTATTCGACTACGTGCGCGCGGTTTTCTTTGAAGGCGAGATCGGTGTGGCCGACCGGGTGATCCTCATCGATATTAGGCTGCCCCGCCTCGCCATGGGCCTCCTGGTTGGAGCGTCGCTGGCAGTATCGGGCGCGGTGATGCAGGGGCTTTTTCGCAATCCGCTGGCTGATCCGGGGCTGGTGGGCGTGGGCGCCGGGGCCGGTCTGGGCGCGATCTCAGCCATCGTTCTCGGGGCAGCGCTGCCCACGGGGCTCGCGGTGGCGCTCGGCACCTACACCGTGCCCGTTGCGGCGTTTCTGGGCGGCTGGATTTCCACCCTCATCTTGTACCGCGTTTCAACGCGAGGTGGGCGCACATCGGTTGCCGTTATGCTCTTGGCCGGAATTGCCCTGGGGGCACTGGCAGGCGCTCTTTCGGGCATCCTCGTCTATATGGCGGATGATGCTCAGTTGCGTGATCTGACGTTCTGGGGCCTCGGTTCGCTGGCCGGGGCCACCTGGGCGAAAGTTGCGGCTGCCGCGCCGCTGATATTGCTCGCGCTGGCGGTTGCGCCGTTTCTTGCGCGATCCTTGAATGCGCTCGCCCTGGGCGAAGCAGCTGCGGCCCATCTTGGCATACCCATCCAGCGCATGAAATCCGTCGCGATCCTGACGGTCGCGGGTGCGACGGGGGCTGCGGTGGCCGTGTCGGGCGGGATCGGGTTCATCGGTATCGTTGTCCCGCACCTTCTCCGTATCGCGACGGGGCCGGATCATCGATATCTTTTGCTGAACTCCGCGCTGTTGGGCGCTGCGCTTTTGGTCGGTGCAGACATGATCAGCCGGTCGATCATCGCACCAGCCGAGCTGCCGATTGGAATCGTGACTGCCACATTGGGCGGGCCTTTCTTTCTCTGGATCCTCCTGCGCAACCGCGGGCTGCTGGATCTCTAGGGCGGTGCTTTCGGCGCGGGATATCCAAGTTAACCTCGGCACCCGACCCGTGCTGCACGGTGTTTCGTTCAGGGCCGCTCCCGGCGCGCTGACGGCGATCGTGGGCCCGAACGGGTCAGGCAAAACAACCCTGCTGCGCGCCATGACCGGCGATGTTGCCTATACCGGGCAGATCACGCTCGAGGGCGAAGACTTACGGGCGCTAAAGCCCTGGGCGTTGGCGGCGCGGCGGGGCGTTCTGCCACAAGCCACGCGGCTGGCATTTCCCTTCACGGTTCACGAAGTGGTGCGCCTGGGCCTTTCGGCAGGGCTGGAAGCTGGGCGGGAGCATCTTGTCGGCGAAGCGCTGGCCACGGTCGGCTTGTCCGGCTTTGAGGGGCGCTTCTATCAAGAGCTCTCTGGTGGTGAGCAACAGCGCACGCAGCTTGCCCGCGTTCTCGTGCAGGTCTGGGAGCCGGTGGTGAATGGTAAACCGTCCTGGCTGTTTCTCGACGAACCGGTGGCAAGCCTCGACATCGGGCATCAGTTGGAAGTCATGCAACTCGCGCGCCGCTATGCCGAGGCAGGCGGTGGTGTGGTGGCCGTCATGCACGATTTGAACCTTACCGCCATGTTCGCCAATTCAGTGGCCATGCTGCAGGGAGGGCACTGCGTGGGGCAGGGGGCGCCAAATGAGGTGCTTACAGATGCTATGCTGTCAGACGCCTATGGCTGCCGCTTGCGCGTGAATACGCCGCCCCCGCTTGGTGGAACATATATCCTTCCCCACGCGGCATCGGCCGTGTGATGGATCCGCATCGCGGCCACTCCCACCCAGCCTATATGCGGGTGGTCCCACCGCCCCGCAAACCGGGAAAGGCGCATCCATCCGATGGCCGCAGCCGCCCCCGGATGACCCGAACCCAATACGCCGTTCTCGCAATGCTTCTGGCCAGCGCGCTGATCGCCGGAACAACGCTGATCGCAAAAGTGCTCGGGCAGCCGCTTGGTAGCGCAGACGGGTTGCACCCGCTAATCGTCAGCGCGGGACGGTTTGTCTTTGCCCTCGCTGGATTGCTTCTTCTGATCGCTGCGCGCCCTAGCCTGCGCCCAGACTTCAAGGGCGCGCGCGTCGATCGGCATTTGGGGCGGTCTCTTTGCGGGTGGCTGGGCGTGACCGCCCTTTTCGCCGCATCCGCCCGCATGCCTTTGGCTGAGGCCACGGCGATCGGGTTTCTCAGCCCGTTGGTCACAATGGTTCTGGCTATCTTGGTTCTGAAAGAGAGCGCCACGTTGCGCAAAGCCGTCGCTGCCGGCCTCGCGGTTCTTGGGGCGCTGGCCTTACTTAGGCCGGGGACGGAAGCGTTTCAGCCCGCAGCACTGCTGGCCCTTACGGCTGCCATGCTGTTTGGCATCGAATCCGTCTTCATAAAACGCCTCAGCGACACGGAACCCCCGCTGCAAATCCTGATCATCAACAACGTGATCGGGGCCACGCTGGCGGTCGCAGCGGCGAGCTTCGTCTGGCAGGCACCGATCCCCGCCCAGTGGTTGCTTCTGGCGGCGCTTGGGATTGTGATGGTGTCCGCACAAGCCTGGTTCATTCAAGCCATGCGCAATGGCGATGCCAGTGCAATGACGCCCGTGTTCTATACCACACTGATTTTTGCCGCGCTTTATGATCTGGCGCTTTTCGGCGTTTGGCCCGTGCCCCTTTCGCTGGTTGGCGCGGCACTGATCATGGCCGGGGCGTGGCTTTTGTCGCGTGGGCCGGATCGGACAGGGTAGGGCGTGCCAGTTGCGCGCCGGCCAAGTCCCCAAGGAGTCCGCATATTGGTAGCCGTTGAGCGGACCAGCCTTACGAAAAGTGTCAGATAGAGAGTACGCGCCCCGATGCAAAGGGAGCCAATGCTTGACTTGGTTTGGGTGATTTAAGCCTATGTCGAATTCCCAGTCACGATGCGGTGCATGGCTTGAATGCGATTGATGTCGTGGGAATCACAAGTCCGGAAAACCATCGAACGCGCACAGCACATTTAAGGCGCGAGGGGTGCGTCAAAACGAGTGTAGACTTTTCCGATAAATTCACTCAGGCTTTACGGGCCAAGTCAGGTCAATATGGTTCCCAGCACGGCGATGGCGCAAAGCGCGCGACCAAGACATCCGGATACGGAGGGACCCTATGGGCTATCAATACTCTCATGATCGGCGCGACGTGCCAGCGGAGATGGCTGCATGAGCGGCGATGGTTCGCCCTGCTGCGGCCGTCATCCCACGCCAAAGGAAACAACGGTTGAAGAGGCCGCGTTCGATTCTGCCGCTTTGGCGGTTCTCGAGGTCGCGCGTTACTACTGGCAAACCTTTGCGATACCGCAGTCCCAGTCGTGGCTCTGCGCGCTGCAGCGTGCAGAAACCAGGTTTCCGGGGCTGAACGGCGTTGAGGTAGGGCTCGATACCTTGGCGGCCGTCCAGGCGATGCGAATGAGCCGAACCTCCTGCTTCAATTTCAATAACCCCGGCTGCCCTCATTGCTCGCTCATCGTGAGCGAACATGAGCGCCAGTTCATGAACGTGCTGCAAGCGGTGCGGCAGGGTCGGGTCGGTGCGGCCAAAACCCACGCCATGATCCTTTGTGAAGGTAACGATACCGAACGATTGATCATGCGCATGGTTTCATTGGCGCGCGCGTTGACGCCCGAAGAAATCGAACCGGTGACCCAAGACGTTCACCCCCAGTTGGCGTGACCGGGCAGCATATGCTGCACAGGTCTGCCAAGCCCCCGCCGGCGCGCGTTTCGGTTCCTTCACCGAAGTCGGATCGGCCGGCGGGGGCATGTTGGCATCAAAATCCCAAAGGTTTGCAATGGCGGGCACTGGGCCTTGCATTGCTGGATCCGTTCTGGATGAGTGCCGATCGGCTCGAGGAGGTTTTGGATGATCTCGACGGCGTGCCCTGACGTGCCGCTGGCACAGTCTGAACGACTATAAGAAACGTAGCCTTCACGTTTCGCCAAAACTGTCAAAATTTTCCGACAATTTTACTTGGCATTAGTTGACGCCCGCTATGGGCATGATAACTGATCAAAACTGTCAGTTTTTCAGGGAGAAAGACATGTCGACTATACGCTGCCGTCTCATGGCGACCGCGCTTGTTGCTGCTGTTGCAGCACCCGCCTTCGCAGAAGGCGAACTCAACCTCTACTCATCGCGGCATTACGATACCGATGAGCGGCTCTACTCCGATTTCACGGAAATGACCGGGATCACCATTAACCGCATCGAAGGCAACGCCGATGAGTTGATCGCGCGTATGGAAACCGAAGGCGCGAACAGCCCGGCGGACATCTTCCTCACGGTCGATACGGTGCGCCTGTCGCGCGCGAAGGAACTGGGTCTTCTTCAACCCGCTGAAAGCGCGGTGCTCGAAGCGAAAATCCCTGCCTATCTTCAGGATGCCGACAATCAGTGGTTCGGCTTCTCGCAGCGTTCGCGGATTCTGTTCTACGACAAAACCGATGTCGAGAACCCGCCGCAAACGTATCAAGACTTGGCGAACCCCGAATATGCCGGCCAGATCTGCATCCGCAGCTCGACGAACGTTTACACGCAGAACATCGTTGCGGCATTGATCGACCATCTCGGCCAAGACGCCGTGCAAGGCTGGGCTGAGGCTGTTGTCGGCAACTTTGCGCGTGCGCCACAGGGCGGGGACACCGATCAGCTGCGCGGCATCGCTTCGGGCGAATGCGATATCGCGATGTCGAACACCTATTATTTCGCGCGGGCCCTGCGCAAAGGCGACGATCAGATCACGCCCGAGCAGCTTGAAAACATCGGCTGGGTCTTCCCGAACCAGAACGATATCGGCGCGCACATGAACATCTCTGGTGGCGGTATCGCTGCAAACGCGCCGAACAAAGAGAACGCGATGAAGTTCCTCGAATATCTCGCCTCCGATCAGGCGCAGGAATACTTCTCTGCCGGTAATGACGAATACCCGGCCGTTCCCGGCGTAGGTCTGTCAGAGCCCGTTGCCGCGCTCGGGATCTTCCGCCCAGATACGATTGAGCTTTCTCAGATTGCCACAAATGTGGAAGAGGCCGTTCAGGTTCTGAACGAAGCCGGCTGGGAATAATCGGATCTATTTAGGCGGGGCTGGCACGGCTGGCCCCGCCAACTTTGTCGTTGCGACGAAACGACATAGTTGATGGATTTGGTCGGGATTGACCGAAGCCGGCAAACGCCTCACACTAGCCTCACGCCCAGCCACCCGAACGGGGAGCCCGGACAACAGCGCCGTCTGAGGAAGCTAGCCTGTGCCGAAAGAACCCATGGTCGCCAACCCACCTGAGCCAGACCGGCACAGACCGTCCGCGTGTTGGAAAGAGTTGCTGCAGTCATCGCTCGACGGCCAATGCCCCAGTGAGGGCAATTTGGAGCCGGTCTTTGACAAGCTGAGCGCATCCGAATGAACACTCGCAGAGTAACGACCGCGCAGCGCCCGCTAGGGTGCCGCTCCCTCTGCCTTCTTTGGGAACAGAAACCGGCAAAAACCAGTGGCTCAGATGGGCAAACCCATCGCGTCTCGTTGCCGTTGCCCAGATCGGGCGAGGTTTCCGCAACTTAACCGTGCCGCCACAACGCCGTCGCGGCCAGTAAAACGAAAAAAACAAACACCTCCATTAGAACCATCAGGAAGGATAACACTCCATGACACCGAAATTTGCCGCGGCCCTCGGCACAACGATGCTGGTCGCATACCCAGCGTTTGCCGATAAGGCTGCCGTTCTCGATAACTATGCCGATATTGCGCAGGCCAAATACGAAGACAGCCTTACCACGGCACAGGTACTTCAGGCAGCCGTCGACACTCTGATCGCAAGCCCATCGGCTGAGGCGCTGGAAGCCGCCAAGTCCGCATGGCTCGCAAGCCGCCCGGCGTATCAACAGTCTGAGGTCTACCGTTTCGGCAACGCGATCGTCGACGACTGGGAAGGCAAGGTAAACGCCTGGCCGCTCGATGAGGGGCTGATCGACTATGTCGATGCGTCCTATGGCGGTGCGACAGATGAAAACGAATACGCCGTTCTGAACGTCGTTGCGAACCCGAGCTTTGACTTGTCTGGTACGAGCATCGATGCAGCGATGATCACCCCGGCGCTTCTCGAAGGTGAATTGCACGAGGCCGATGGCGTGGAAGCCAACGTGGCCACCGGATATCACGCGATCGAATTCCTCCTCTGGGGCCAGGATCTGAACGGGTTCGGCCCTGGCGCGGGCAACCGGCCCTGGACGGACTATGCCATGGGCGATGCGTGCACCAATGGAAACTGCGATCGACGTGGCCAATACCTAAAGGCCGCGACTGACCTGCTGGTGTCGGATCTTGAATGGATGGCGGCGCAATGGGCCGAAGGCGGCGAGGCGCGAACGACCGTGATGGCAGATGAAGACGCCGGCATCACCGCGATCCTCACCGGTATGGGATCGCTGTCATACGGAGAGCAGGCGGGTGAGCGGATGAAGCTTGGCGTTTTGCTCAACGATCCTGAGGAAGAGCACGACTGTTTTGCGGACAATACGCATAACAGCCATTTCTACGACGCGCTCGGCATCCGCAACGTGTACCTCGGCAGCTACACACGGGCCAATGGCACGGTGGTCAGCGGGCCGTCGCTGTCATCGCTTGTCGCGGAGATGGACGCCGACCTTGACGCCGAGATGCGCCAAAAGCTCGATGCAACGATGTTCGAAATGATGGAAATGAAGCTCGCGGCCGAAAAGGGCTTTTCCTACGACATGATGCTTGAGCGCGGCAATGAGGCCGGCGAGGCGCTCATCATGGGTGCCGTCGATGCGTTGGTCGATCAAACGCGCTCGATCGAGCGGATTGTGGCAGCGCTCGGCGTTGATGCGATCGAGTTCGAGGGCTCAGATAGCCTTGATAACCCAGACGCGGTTTTCGAATAGGCATCAAGGTTTTGTGGGAGGGGCGGCATGCTTGCCGCCCCTCCCGCCCAATTTTTGGCGCGGCCAACACGCGGGGGGCGTGACACGGCAACGCCTTTCCATTCGTGGTGTGCCCGCTAGGCTCTCGCGGATACCGCAGCTGGTCTCTCGCCAACACCATCCAAACTCGGGATTAAAATGAAGTCAGGCGCCGCACTTGTTCTGTCGATCTGCGCTCTCCCGGCGTATGCAGGCGAACTCACGGATCTGCATCTAAGCTACACGCCCCGCACGGCATCTGAGGTAGAGCGGATCGCCGGTGTAACGGCCCCAACGGCGGACTTTTCCGGCCCCGAGGCGTTTGAGGCCAACTCCGCTGGCGCCGCAACTGTGCGACCGAGCGCAACAACCAGCGCATTCAGCGCGGCTTCGGGCAATATCAGCTTCGAGCGCGAGCTGGATTTCAAGGTCGGCAACGGGCTCTTCAAGAAGCTCTGGGTCTCATCTCCGTCTTCCACGCTGGCGTCTGACGGGCTCGGACCCCTTTTCAATGCTCGGTCCTGTCAGCGCTGCCACCTCAAGGATGGGCGCGGTCATCCACCGGAAGGCCCCGATGACAGCCGTGTCTCGATGCTGGTGCGCTTGTCGATTCCGGATACCGCAGGGGGGCCCAAAGAGATTGCGGGATATCTCGCAACACGGCCTGAGCCAACCTATGGCAGTCAGTTGCACGACCTTGGCATCGCCGGCATGCCCGTCGAGGGCCAATTTGACATTGATTACGAAGAGATCAGCGTCGCGCTCTCCGAAGGTGAGATCGCGCATTTGCGCAAGCCCACATATAGCTTGAGCGAATTATCGTACGGTGCGCTGCACCCCGACACGATGTTCAGCCCACGGGTGGCGCAGCAGATGATCGGGTTAGGCTTGCTGGATGCCATCCCGGTTGAAGATATCCTGGCAAACGCGGATCCCGACGACCGGGATGGTGACGGTATCTCCGGCCGCCCGAACATTGTGATGTCGCAACAATTCGCGCGCCCGATGCTGGGCCGTTTTGGGCACAAGGCGGGCCAACCCTCGCTTCATGAGCAAACCGCAGCCGCATTTTCAGGTGACATCGGCATTTCGTCGACGCTCTTTCCCGCGGTTTATGGCGACTGCACCGAATATCAGGAACGCTGCCGCATCGCACCCGATGGCAGAACCGCTCACCATGACAATGCTGAGATCGGGAATGAGGCGTTGGATCTTGTGACGTTTTACGCCGCAAACCTCGGGGTCCCGGCCCGCCGCGATGTGGACGATCCGCAGGTTCTGCAGGGCAAGGCCGTATTCTATGAGACCGGCTGCACCGCATGCCATACCCCGAAATTCGTCACCCACCGGCTTGAGGATCGGCCAGAGCAGAGCTTTCAACTTATCTGGCCCTATACCGATCTGCTTTTGCACGATATGGGGCCGGGGCTTGCCGACAACCGCCCAGAGGGCCGGGCAAACGGGCGCGAGTGGCGCACGCCACCGCTCTGGGGCATCGGGCTGACACATCAGGTTTCGGGCCACACCTATTTCCTCCATGACGGCCGCGCGCGATCGCTTCTGGAAGCGGTCCTCTGGCACGGTGGCGAGGCCCAGGACCAGCGCGACGCCGTGATCGCTATGCCGAAGGCAGACCGTGCTGCCCTGATCCGGTTTTTGGAGAGCTTGTAATGCGCATGATCCTCGCAGCGATGGCCTTTGCCTCTGCCCCCGGCCTTGCCACCGCTGGTGTGGAGGAGGTTGTGAACGCCCATATCCTGCCGGGGTTTGAACGGTTCGCAGCCGCGAGTTCCGAGTTGGACGCGACCGCCACTGCCAACTGCCGCGGCGCGGAGATCGAGGAGGCTTTTCACACAGCCTTTGACGCTTGGATCACCGTAAGCCATCTCACCCTCGGGCCGATCGAGGATATGGGGCTCACGCTCAGTTTTGCGTTTTGGCCGGATCCAAAAGATCAAACCGGCAAGGCGCTCGCGCGGCTGATCACCGACGGTGATCCTGTAGTTGAAGATCCGGCCGCCTATGCCGATGTCTCGGTTGCCGCGCAGGGGTTTTTTGCCCTCGAGCGGATGCTTTTTGACGCGCCCGCATCCGATGCCTATGCGTGCGCGCTGACACGGGCCATTGCGGCCGTGCTGGCTAAGAATGCCAATAATGTGGTTGCCGAGTGGTCCCAGTTCGCCGGGGTGATCACAACGGCGGGCGAAGCGGGAAACGCGCGCTTTCAAAGCGAGGAAGAGGCGCGTCGCGCGATCTACACCGCGCTCTCAACCGGGCTTGAGTTTATCCACGATCAGCGCCTGGCCCGCCCGCTGGGCACCTTTGATCGACCGCGGCCGAGGCGGGCAGAGGCACGGCGCTCGGGGCGAAGCCTGCGCAACGTCGAGGTGTCGTTGCGGGCGCTGCAGGATCTCACGACGGCATTCCGCGCAGCGCCGACTGAACGTTTAGATGCGGCCTATAGCACCGCGTTTGACCGGATCGGGTCAATCGAATCTGGCGATTTTTCTGGTGTCGCCGATCCCGGCCAGCGCCTCCGTGTTGAGGCGCTTCAGGTGGATGTGCGCGAGATCCAGATCGAAACGATGAATGAGATTGGCGCGGCAATGGGGCTCTCGGCAGGGTTCAACGCGTTGGATGGGGATTAGGCGATGCCGACGCGCCGCCATGTTCTAGCCGGTCTCGCCGCAGCAACTGCACTCCCGCGGGCCGGCTGGGCGGACGTTGGTGCGCCAACACATCTTACCGCCGCAAAAGATCCCGACGGGGCGTTCGCCCTCTACGGCCTGCGTGCGGACGCAACACTTGCGTTTCGCGTGCCGCTCCCCGCGCGCGGCCATGCCGCTGCCGCCCATCCCAGGGTGGCAGAGGCCGTGGCCTTCGCGCGGCGGCCGGGCACGTTTGCGGTGGTGCTTGATTGCGCATCGGGCGCGGTTCTTCACCAGCTCGTCGCGCCCAAGGGCCGCCACTTCTATGGCCATGGCGCATTCTCGGCGGATGGAGCGCATCTCTATACAACTGAAAACGAGATCGATACTGGTCATGGCCGTATTGGGGTCTGGTCTCGCGCACAAGGCTATGCGCGGATTGGAGAGTTTTCCTCAGGCGGCATCGGCCCCCATGAAATTCTGCGCATTCCGGGAACGGACTGTCTTGCGATTGCCAATGGCGGCATTCGCACGCATCCCGATGCGGGCCGCGAGAAGCTCAATCTCCCCACCATGCGGCCAAACCTCACGATTGCAACAGGGGAGGGGGCCGTGGTGGCAGTCGCGGACGTCCCCGCCGAAATGCACCAAAACTCCCTTCGCCACATCGCCGCCCGCGCCGATGGCCTGATCGCCTGCGCGTTTCAGTGGCAGGGCGACATCTTCGCTGCGCCATCTTCGCTCGCTCTCTATCGCGGCGGGGATACGCTGGATTTCCTGGGCGAGGCGCGGCACCTGGGCCGCACGATGAAGGGCTATGCCGGCAGCGTTGCGTTTTCCGGCAGTGGAGAGCGCGTTGCGGTTACATCCCCACGCGCGGGTTTACTCGCCGTGATCAATACCACCTCGCAAGATATGCAAACGGTTCAGCAGGCCGATATCTGCGGAGTGTCGCCGGGGCGTGAAGGTGTTCTGGCGACTGATGGGGCCGGGGGCGTGCACCGCGTTGCCTCTTCGCACAGCCGCATGAAGGCCCATGCGCTCGCGTTCGACAACCACCTGGTTCGGATATCCTCGGGGTAGCGTCTGAGGCGCGACAAAAGGGAAAAGTGGCGGAGAGACAGGGATTCGAACCCTGGGTGGGCTTGCACCCACAACGGTTTTCGAGACCGCCCCGTTCGACCACTCCGGCACCTCTCCGCGAAGGGTCAGCCCGCGATTTACGCAATCGTCCCCGCCCGTGCAACCACATTCACTTGCGCGGCATTCCGCTTGCCGGCGCTTGGAAACCCGGGCCCTAGGGATTACTCTTGCGACAACGACGTTAGTGACCGGAGCGCCCCCAATGATCCGCCTCCCCGCCGCGGCTGCATCCGCTGCAATTGCCCTGGCCCTAACAGCGGCTTTCGCGGCCCCGCCGGCCGCGGCCGAGCTTTCGCCGGATCAACAGCGGCTGTTTGAGGCGCTTGGATTGCCCGCCACCATCGAAATCATGCGCGAGGAGGGTGTTGAGTACGGCGCCCAGCTCGAAAGCACCATGTTTCCCGGCAGGGGCGGTTCAAGCTGGATTGCCATCGTCGAGCAGATCTACGACACCGGCGCCATGACGGCGACGGTGGCCGATGAATTCGGTACAGCGCTGAGTGGAACCGACATCACGCCGCTTCTCGACTTCTTCGCCTCTGAGCGGGGGCAGGAGATCATCTCGTTCGAGATCACGGCCCGCCAGGCATTTACCGACCCTGATATCGAGGCCGCCGCAAATGAACGGATGCGTCAGATGCGGGTGGATGATGATCCGCGCCTCACGCTGCTTGATCAATTCATCGATACCAACGATCTGATCGGATCGAACCTGATGGGCGCGATGAACGCCAACTGGGCGTTTTACCAGGGCCTCGCGGAAGGCGGCGGGGTTGATGACGCAGTGACCGATGAACAGATGCTCCTCAATATTTGGGAGCAGGAAGACGAAGTGCGCGCTGAAACCGAGCTCTGGGTCTATTCCTATCTGGCGCTGGCCTACCAGCCGCTCGCTGACGAAGATCTTGAGGCATATATCGCGCTCTCGCAAAGCGAAGAAGGCCAGGCGCTGAACCGCGCGCTATTTGCAGCGTTCGATGCGATGTACAATACCATCCATAGGGGCCTCGGCCTGGCCGCGTCGCGGTTTATGGTGGGTGAAGATATCTGAAGGGCGATGGCCCTGCTGTTTCGCACCGGCGTGGCACCCGTAACAGCATGTCTGAAAATGTGTGGTGCCTCGCAGTTAGATCTGGCGCCGGCGCGGGCTTGACGTGCTGCACGAAATCGCCAATAAGCGCGGCTCTAAGGCGGGCTGCGGCTCGCCTTCGCTGATTTCAACACCGCTCGACCATGAGCGCGCTGCCCGCGGCGGCTTCGGCCGAAAACGCCCGCAAGGGGGCCACAGGGCGCGGCAAGAGTGAAGGAAAACCCATGTTTGCGGTCCTCAAGACCGGTGGCAAACAGTACCGCGTAGCCGCGGGTGACGTGCTTCGCGTCGAAAAACTGGCAGCCGCCGCCGGCGAAACGGTACAGTTCAACGATATACTCATGGTGGGCGCCACCGTGGGTACCCCGCTTGTGGCCGATGCCGGCGTGCAGGCCGAAGTGATCGACCAGATCAAGGGCGAAAAAGTCATCCATTTCGTCAAGCGCCGCCGGAAGCATTCCTCCAAGCGCACCAAGGGGCACCGTCAGCAGCTTACCCTGCTCAAGGTCACCGAGATCCTTGAAAAGGGTGCGGCGAAATCTGGCGTGAAGGCCGCAATCGGCGCAGGCTCGGCCCCGGCCGAGGCCGAAGCGCCTGCAAAGAAAGCGCCCGCGAAGAAAGCGGCGCCGAAAGCCGAGGCGAAACCTGCCCCCAAGGCAGAACCGGCCAAGGCCGCGCCCAAGGCGGATGCCGGGGCAGACGATCTCAAGAAGCTGTCGGGCGTGGGCCCCGCACTTGAGAAGAAGCTCCATGAGGCCGGTGTGACCAGCTTTGCTCAGATCGCAGCCTGGGGCGCGGATGAGATTGCGGAATTCGATGAAAAGCTCAGCTTCAAGGGCCGGATCGAGAGCGAGGGCTGGGTAGACCAGGCCAAGGCGATCGTAGCCGAACAGGAGTAACGCGAGATGGCACATAAAAAAGCAGGCGGCTCCAGCCGCAACGGGCGCGACAGCGCCGGCCGGCGCCTTGGCGTCAAGCTCTTCGGTGGCCAAGCCGCCATCGCGGGCAACATCATCGTGCGCCAACGCGGCACGAAGTTTTGGCCGGGTGAGGGCGTTGGCATGGGCAAGGATCATACGATCTTCGCCACCCGCGAGGGTGCCGTTACGTTCCACAAAGGCCTCAAAGGCCGCACGTTTATTTCGGTGCTCCCAGCGGTGGAGGCCGCAGAGTAAGCCGAACCCAATCAGGCAAAGTTCAATTGCGGGGGGATCGGCAAGCGCCGGTCCCCCCGATCTAGTTTTATGGCCCGTTTTTCGATGCATACACCCGCCCCGAAATACCGTTGCAGGACGATCGCTCCGGCCTTGCGTCACCGCCCACGAGCGACCACCTGAATTGCAGGGCCCGGGGGCGGGGGAGGTGCCCGGGCCAGAAGTATGCATCTCGGAGGAGAGAGCAGATGAAGATTGATACGATTATCAACCAGCCCGTGATCGAAACTGATCGGTTTCTGATGCGCCCGGTGCGCCGGTCGGATGCCGGGCTTTTAACGATGTATGCCTCCGACAAACGCGTGGCGTGGAACACCGCGTCGATTGCACACCCGCTTCCGCCCGGTGCGACAGAGGCCTTCATCGATCGCGCGATAGCGCCGGATCGGTCAGAAGATGTCTGGGTGATCGATGGCTCCGCGACGGGGCTAGGCGAAGTGATGGGCGTTGTGTCGCTGAACCGGATGGATCGCAAACAGTCTGAAATCGGCTACTGGGTTGCGCCGGCTGCGTGGAACACCGGCCTGGCGTCTATGGCCGTCGGGGCGCTGGTTGGGGCTAACCCACAGCGCTCGCGCGCGTTCTTCGCCACCGTATTTCAGGACAACCCTGCTTCGGCCCGCGTGCTCACCAACAATGGCTTTGAGTACATCGGTGATGCCGAAAGCTTCTCTGTGGCGCGCAACGCTACGGTGCCCTTGTGGACGTACATTCGAAAGGTGAACTGAGGCGGCAATGGCGGCGGCGGAATATGCATACCTGACCACGCCCCGCCTGCGCCTGATCCCCGTCAAGGATGCCGATCCTGCCGATGTGGTGGCAGGGATCGGCCATTACGATGTGGCCCGCTGGCTGGGCCGTGTACCCTATCCCTATGGCGAAGGCGATGCGCGCGCCTTTATTGACGCTAACGGCGATCAGGCGGGCCGGGTCTGGTTTATTCGGGATGTCGAGGGGCTTGTTGGCGGTATCTCGATCGATCGGGAGCTGGGCTATTGGCTTGCGCGGCCAGCCTGGGGCCTCGGCTACGCCACCGAAGCGGGTGATGCGGTGATTGATGTCCATTTCGCTGATCCCGCTGCGGGTGATCTCATCTCTGGCCACTACCCCGGCAACGATCGCTCGGCACGCGTGCTGCAAAAGCTCGGCTTTGCTTATACCGGCCGACGTCGCGTGCAGTCGCAGGCACTGGCGCAGACAGTCGAAGGCCATGAGCTGATCCTCACCCGCGCGGCGTGGCAGGCGCGGCGAGTGATCGAGATCGCCACCGAACGCTTGCGCCTCCGCCCGCTAAAAGAGGCCGATTGGCGCCGCCTGCAGCAGATCGGCGGCGTGCCGGAAGTGGCGCGCATGATGCTGCGTCTCACCGTGCCTTGGCCCGAAGAACAGGTGAAGCATTGGATCGCCGGCGCGCGCTACCATGGCCGCCCCGGCTACCGCCTTGCGATTACTCTGGCCAATGGCGCGCTGATCGGGGCGGCGGGTTTTGGGCCCGACCGATCTCTTTCATACATGATTGATCGGCGCTATTGGGGCCGCGGCTACGCCACTGAGGCGATCCAAGCCTTCATCGCGGATATCTTTGCGCGGTTCCCGGATGTGGCCGCCATCGAGGCCGATCATTTCGCCGATAACCCTGCCTCGGGCCGTGTGCTCGAAAAACTAGGCTTTCAGCGTATCGGCACCGGGCTAGGAGCATCCAAGGCAAGGGTTGAGCGCGCGGCCAATGTCCTCTATCGCCTGCATCGCGAAAGCGTTTAGGCCAAGGCGCATGAAATTCCTCGATCTTGCAAAAGTCTACATCCGCTCGGGCAGCGGCGGGAATGGCTGCATTTCGTTCCGCCGCGAGAAGTACATCGAGTATGGCGGCCCGGATGGCGGCGATGGCGGCAAGGGCGGCGATGTCTGGGCCGAGGCGGTGGAGGGGCTGAACACGCTGATTGACTTCCGCTATCAGCAGCATTTCTTCGCCAAGAACGGCCGCCCTGGGCAGGGGAGCCAGAAGACCGGGGCCGGGGGCGCCGATATCGTGCTGAAGGTGCCGGTGGGCACGGAAGTGCTCGATGAAGATGAAGAAACGGTGATTGCCGATCTCACCCATGTGGGCGAACGGGTGCTTTTGGCCAAGGGCGGCAATGGCGGATTCGGCAACCTGCATTTCAAATCTTCCACCAACCAGGCCCCGCGCCGCGCCAATCCCGGCCAGTCGGGAGTGGAACGCACGCTGTGGCTGCGCCTTAAGCTTATCGCTGATGCCGGCCTTCTGGGCTTGCCCAATGCCGGAAAGTCTACCTTCCTTGCGGCCACCTCGAACGCTCGGCCCAAGATCGCCGATTATCCCTTCACGACGCTCCACCCCAATCTTGGCGTTGTGGGTGTGGACGAGGCGGAATTTGTGATCGCCGATATTCCGGGCCTCATTGAGGGCGCCCATGAGGGGCGGGGGATTGGGGACAGGTTTTTGGGCCATGTGGAGCGCTGCGCGGTGCTGTTGCACCTCGTTGATGCAACTGCCGAAGATGTCGCCGCCGATTGGCAAACTGTGATCCACGAACTGGAAGCCTATGGTGGCCATCTGGCCGACAAACCCCGCGTAACGGCGCTGAACAAGATCGATGCGCTTGATGACGCGGAGCGAATGGAAAAGCGCAGCGCACTTGAGGTGGCCGCCGGCCCTGTCATGCTGATGTCGGGCGTTTCCCGCGAAGGGGTGACGGAAGTGCTGCGCGCGCTCCGCGCCGAAATCACAGAGCAGCGCGACCGCGTACGGGAGGCAACCGAAGAGGCCGCGCCATGGCGCCCCTGACCGCCGCCAAACGCCTCGTCGTCAAGATCGGCTCTGCGCTTCTCGTCGAAAACGGCCGCCTGCGCGCCGATTGGCTTACGGCGCTGGCCAAGGATGTCGCCTGGCTGCGCGGTGGAGGCACACAGGTGATCCTAGTCTCGTCGGGGTCCATCGCGCTCGGGCGCGGCACCTTGGGTCTCGCTAGCGCCGATCTGCCACTCGAGCAATCGCAGGCCGCCGCCGCCGTGGGCCAGATCCGCCTCGCCCGCGCCTATGAAGAAGCGCTAGCGCCCCATGGGCTGACCACGGCGCAGGTGCTGGTCACTTTAGAGGATAGCGCAGATCGTCGCCGCTACCTCAATTCCCGTGCCACGTTAGAGACGCTCTTGGCCCTGGGCACCGTGCCCATCGTCAACGAAAACGATACCATCGCCACTGATGAGATCCGCTTTGGCGACAATGATCGCCTTGCCGCCCAGATCGCCGTCACGGTGGCGGCCGATCAGCTGATCCTGCTGTCGGATGTCGATGGCTTTTATTCCGGCGACCCAAAAACCGATCCGTCTGCCACGCGCTATGAGACGGTGGACCGCATCACGCCCGAGATCGAGGCGATGGCAGGCGCGGCCGGATCCGGCCTCTCGCGCGGCGGCATGAAGACAAAGCTGCTCGCCGCGAAAACCGCCACCTCCGGCGGCGCCGCCATGGCCATCACCGAGGGCCGCGGGCTGAACCCGCTAAGGTCGCTCGCAGAGGGCGCCAGAGCCACCTGGTTTTTGCCCGAAACTGATCCGCAGGCCGCCCGCAAGCGCTGGATCGCGGCAATGAAGCCACGTGGAGACATTGCCGTCGACGATGGCGCAGCGCGAGCGCTGGCGCAGGGCAAATCACTGCTCCCCGCAGGTGTTACGCGCGTAACTGGCAGCTTCGGGCGCGGCGATCCTGTGGCGATCTTCTCGCCTGAAGGCCGCCTCGGCCTCGGCCTCACCCGCTACACCGCCGAAGAGGCGCGCGCCATCGCCGGCCACCGGTCGGGTGACATCGAGGGCATTCTGGGCTATCCCGGCCGCGCCGCGCTGATCCACCGGGATGATATGGCGCTCTGACGCTTCATCCTGGCAAAAATACTCACGCTCCTGCCGCAGCCACGAGGCCCCGCAATGAATGAGATGACGAACATCCCGACCCTGATGGCCGAGATCGGCGCAAGCGCGAAGCGGGCGGCGGCAGACCTGGCCTTTGCCACGGCCGAGCGGAAACACGCCGCACTCATCGCGGCGGCAGAGGCTGTTTGGGCTCGACGCGGCGAGATCATCGCCGCCAACGCCAAGGATCTTGAGTTCGGGCGCGAAAAGGGGCTGTCAGACGCGATGATGGATCGCCTTATGCTGGATGAGGGGCGCATCCGCGGCATTGTGGACGGGCTGCGCGCCGTGGCCGAACAACCCGATCCAGTGGGAGAGGTGATCGCAGAGTGGGATATGGCGTCAGGCCTCAATATTCGCCGCGTGCGGACGCCCCTTGGCGTAATCGGCGTGATCTATGAAAGCCGCCCGAATGTAACCGCCGATGCGGGCGCGCTGTGCCTCAAGGCCGGCAACGCTGTGATCCTACGCGGCGGATCGGAAAGCTTTCATTCCTCGGGCGTTATTCACGGCTGTCTTGTCGATGGGCTGAAGGCCGCAAACCTGCCCACTGCAGCGATCCAGCGCATTCCCACGCGGGATCGCGCTGCGGTTCAGGCGATGCTCACGATGACGGATAGTGTTGACGTCATCGTGCCCCGTGGCGGCAAGGGCCTTGTGGGCCTTGTGCAACGCGAGGCGCGTGTGCCCGTCTTCGCCCATCTCGAAGGCATCGTGCATATCTATCTCGATCAAGCTGCCGATCCGGTCAAGGCGCTCGATGTGGTGCTGAATGCCAAAACGCGCCGTACGGGAATTTGCGGCGCCGCCGAATGCCTGCTCATCCATCGCGACGTGTTGGATACGGTTGGCCAAGGCGTGATCCGCGCGCTACTCGACGCCGGGGTGGAAATCCGGGGTGACGCAGCCCTGCAGGAGATCGAAGGCGTGGCCGTTGCCGGGGCAGACGATTGGGGCCACGAATTTCTGGACATGACGATCGCGGCCAAAGTCGTTGATAATATTGATGAAGCAATGAACCATGTCCGCACCTATGGCTCAAACCATACCGATGCAATCATCACCGAAGACGCGGCTGCTGCCGCCCGATTCTTTGCCGAACTCGACAGTGCGATCCTGATGCACAACGCCTCCACCCAGTTCGCTGATGGGGGCGAGTTCGGGATGGGCGCGGAGATCGGCATCGCCACCGGCAAGCTGCATGCGCGGGGGCCCGTGGGCGCCACGCAACTCACCAGCTTCAAATACCTTGTCACCGGCGAAGGCACGACCCGGCCCTGAGCGATTGACAAATCGCCCGATCCGCTGATTTTCGCCTGAAAGTTTGTTATCCAGGGAGGAGAGAAAAAGTGACATTGAACAGACGCCAAACGCTTGGCCTTCTGGGTGCTGCTGCCGCGGCACCGCTGGCCAGCCCCGCCATTGCGATGGGCACAAAGCTCAAAGTGGGTGCGCTACGTTTCACCAGCCACGCGGCAAGCTTCGTTGCCTTCGAGCGCGGCTATTTTAGCGATGAGGGGCTCGACGTTGAGTTTGAGTTTTTCCAGGCCGCGCAGCCCATGGCCGTGGCGATCGCGTCGGGCGATGCGGACTATGCGGTAACGGCCATTTCCGGCGGGCTGATCTCATTGGCCGAGAAGGGTGCGGCCAAGGTGATCGGAGGTGCGCTGTCCGAAGAAGCGGGCATTGATGGTCAGAAGATCCTGGCCTCAAACGCAGCCTACGAGGCCGGGCTTACCAGCCCCGCATCGCTCGACGGCAAGAAATTCGGCGTCACGCAGGCGGGCTCGTCCTTCCACTATATGGGGTCGAAGATCGCTGCCGCCGAAGGTGCGACGGTGGAATTCGTGCCGCTTCAGAAGGTCGGCGCCGTGATTGGTGCATTAAAATCGGGCCAAATCGACGCGTGGTCCATCGTGCCCCATATCGCCAAGCCGCTGGCCGGCTCGGGCGACGTGCAGATGATCGGCTCGGTGGCCGATTATCTGCCAAACTATCAGGTCACGACCGTATTCACGTCTACCGCGAATGCCAGCGAGGATCGCGGCAAGACTGAAGCGTTCCTACGCGCGTTTTCGCGCGGGGCCGACGATTTCAATGCCGCGCTCGTCGACAATACCGCAGGCGATGACGCCGCTGAGGACATGGTGCGCCTGATCCACGGCTACGTCTACACCGACCGGGAATACGAAAAGGCCAAGCCTTCGATCGTGAACGGTGCGATGCGCATTAACAAGGGCGCGTCGCTCAACATGGCTTCGGTGACCGATCAGATCGATTGGTTCAAATCCGAGGGCCTCGTAAAAGAAGAGGTGACGGCCGAGATTCTCGTCGATCCCTCATATGTCGAGGTCATGTCTTAAGGCATGGAGCTTAGGCTCGACGGCATACGCCACGCCTATGGCGAAACGAATGTGCTCGATGGGATATCGCTCGACATCCCATCGGGACGCATCGTTTGCGTGATCGGGCCGTCGGGTTGCGGAAAATCAACGCTCTTGAGGCTGATCGGCGGGTTAGAACGGCCAACCGAGGGGCAGGTGATCCAGCTAGGAACGCCCCCCACAGGAAGCCTGAATCCGCTGACCTACATCTTCCAGGATTTCGCGCTCCTGCCCTGGCGCACGGTGGCCGGCAATGTCTCACTCGTACTTGAGGATCATCCCGTAAGCCGCTCGGAAAGATCCGATATCATCGCCGATGTGCTCACGCGTACCGGGCTGATCGAGTTCCGCGATGCGCTGCCGAAAAACCTCTCGGGCGGGATGAAACAACGCGTTGCCATCGCCCGGGCGCTGGCGGTTCGCCCTGCCGTTTGGTTGATGGATGAGCCGCTTTCGGCGCTTGATGCCCAGACGCGCGAGTTGCTGATGGATGATCTCGTCGGCCTTTGGGCACGCGAGCCCTTCACGGCGATCTACGTGACCCACAACCTTGCCGAGGCAGTGCGCCTTGGTCACAAGATCGTGGTACTGTCGCGCCGCCCCGGGCGGATCCGCGAGGTGATCGAGGTGCGTGCGCCGCTCGAAGCGCGGAAGACCGCCGATCCCAACCTTGAAGCCCATCAGCGCCGCCTCTGGGCGCTGATCCGGGATGAGGCAGAGGCGGCGGATCGGGAGCTTGTGGGTGGCTGAGGCGCGGCTGGGACATCCCGCTACCCAAGAAGTGCCCTTCCGCGGCGGCGGCTTTCGGCCCCGGCCGGTGCGCTATGTGGGCGTCACGGTCTTCGTAATCGTGGTTTTGATCCTCGAATGGGGCACGCGTGCGGGCTGGATTTCGAACCTCACGCTGCCGCGCCCCTCTGATGTGGCGCTCACGCTCTGGCGCCTGGCCGAAACCGGGCTTCTCTGGGATCATCTCTTGCCGTCACTCGGCCGTTTTGCCGTGGGCTCGGCCATGGGCGCTACGGCGGGGATCGCGCTTGGGATTATCATCGGGCTCTTCTCTCTTGCGCGCGCTGGCCTCGTGCCTGTTGTGGCCGCGATATTCCCGATCCCGAAAATCGCGCTTCTGCCGCTATTCGTGATCTGGTTCGGTATAGGCGAGGGCTCAAAATACGCGCTGATCGCGCTCGGTACCTTTACCCCCACCGTTGTGGCCACCTATGGCGCGGTCGATAACGTGGATCGCACGCTTATTCGCATGGGGCAAAGCTTTGGCCTCTCCTGGGCCTCGATCGTGCGGAAGATCGTGCTGCCGGGGGCGCTGCCGGGCATCCTGTCGGGCCTGCGCATCTCGCTGGCGATCGCGATCATCCTGCTCACGGCGGCGGAAATGATCGGTGCCCGTTACGGGATCGGCGCCTATGTGCTTGAGGCTGGATCGCTTTACGATCTTGAACGGCTTTTTGCGGGAGTCACGATCCTGTCTGTGCTTGGCGTTGCAGTGAACTGGCTACTTGCAAAGATCGAGGCCCGCGTGCTCGCCTGGCGAGCGTAGGGCGCCCGCGGTGCGTAGCTGGTGGCGGCCGGCCCGGAACGCACACCGAGCGCCGCCTCGGCAAAAAAACGGCTTTTCGCGAATGTGTGGCTCGGGCCCCTAAAAACAGGCCTCAAGCGCGGTTTCCCCGATTTCCATTGCCAATGGCCGGCCAATGCCCCGTGCCGCCGCGCCGGCCAGTGGAAAATGCACCTGCGCAGCACGGATATCGGCTTCCGCGTCTGGTTCGATGAGCAGCGAGAAAAGCGCGGGATCGATGCTGAGCACCTCGGCCTCGCCAAAAATCCGCCAGCGCCCGGCTTCAGCTTCAACCGATACTCTGCCGCCCCGGGGCATCGCCGTTTCAAAGCACTGCAAAAGAAGGAAGACCAGTTTCACGTGTTGGCGCGACGGGTCATCCAAGGCCTGCCACCGGTATCGCATGCGTGACAAGCGTTCCATATCGCCAAGGATCGATAGTATTTCACCTCGCACCACTTGGGCATCTTCGGGCGCCGCCCCGAAGGCGATACGGAAAAACCGGATGCGTGCATTGGCGCTGTCCACGCTATCGGAAATCAGCGCCATCTCGGGCGTTTGTGCTGCGCCCGTCATCGTCATCAGTTCCACGCCGTTGCCGATAGCGCCCAGCGGGCTAATAAGATCATGGCAGATGCGCGAACCAATCAGCGCATTGAGATCGCGTGCGGCCTTCATACGCCGTTCAACCCGTCGAAAGGCCTACATATGGCAGACATCACAGCGCTTCTGGAACCTGGCATGCTGGTCACCCACCCTGGCGAGCCGGAATGGGGAGTGGGGCAGGTGCAATCCAATATCGACGGCAAGGTGACCGTCAATTTCCAGAACGAGGGCAAAGTTGTCATCGATGGCTCCCGGATCGAGCTTGCACTTGTTTTCGAGACGTGACGCACAACCGTTAACGTCGCATTAACGCCGATACACAACTTTAACGTGTATGTCAAAACCATCCACAGGGCTGTCCACAGGCTGTGGGATGGTTGCGCCGGGGTGCAGGCGAGCCTAGAGCAGGCGCTGCGTATCTGTCGCCGCCCGCCGCCACAGTCACCGGCGTTCTGGTCACGGATCGGCAAACGGCGTATCAGCCTGCCGAAATCGCCTCAGAACCGCGCATCCTGCGCGCCCGGGAAACACCGATGCCGCTCGCCGAACCGCGCTATACTATGCGACTGGCCGAACGCCCCGAAGATATCGCGGCTGCCGAACGCCTGCGGTACCGCGTGTTTGTCGAAGAACTGGGCGGCGATGGTGCTTTGGTGGATCATGCCGAGCGGCGCGAGCGCGACCGGTTCGATCCGTTCTTCGATCATCTGATACTGGTCGACGAGGCCGCTCCCTACGCTGAAGGCGATCACGTCATCGGCGTCTATCGCCTGATGCGCCTCGATCAGGCAGCGCTGGCCGGGCAGTTCTATTCCGAAGATGAATACGATCTGGCCCGGCTCCGCCAAAGCGGCCGTCCGCTGCTGGAGCTTGGACGCTCCTGCCTGCACCCCGATTACCGGGGTGGCACCGCCATCATGCATCTCTGGCAGGGGCTGGCCGCTTATGTGGAAGATCACGCCATCGAGGTGCTTTTCGGTGTGGCCAGCTTTCATGGAACGGAGATTGCGCCCCTTGCCGCGCCCCTTTCGCTGCTCCACCACCGCCACCTCGCGCCCGAGCCCCTGCGCGTGCGAGCCCGCGAGGGCGCGTTCCAGCGGATGGATCTGATGGCGGAGGCGGAGATTGACCGTGCCGCGGCTATGCGCGCTGTGCCCGCCCTGATCAAGGCCTACCTGCGGCTTGGGGGCTGTGTAGGCGAGGGCGCCTTTATCGATCACCCGTTCAACACCACAGATGTGTGCCTTGTAATGGACACCGACCGGATTAACGAAAAGATGCGCGCGCTCTATGCGCGGGCGGCGGTATGACACCCACTTGGGCGTCGGACGACGCGCCAGACTTGCGCGTGCCTGGCGTCGCAGGCTGGGCACGCGTGGCGCTCCGGGCCCCAGCGCTTGGCGCGCTGGTTTTCGGTGGTCTGGCGCTTCTTCTGCTAATCCGTCTTATCGAGAAGCCGGTTCATGGCCTTCACAGGCCGTGGACGCCGTGGATCACACAAGGAGTTTGCCGCACCGCACTGCGAATCGTGGGCCTGCGGTTCATCACCAGAGGCGAACGGATGCGCGCACCGGGGGCCGTGGTGGCAAATCATGCCTCCTGGCTCGATATCTTCGTGCTGAATGCGCGCAAGCGGGTCTATTTCGTCTCCAAGGCCGAGGTGGCAGGCTGGCCCGGGATCGGCTGGCTTGCAAAGGCCACGGGCACCGTGTTCATCACCCGCGCGGCGCGGGAGGCGCAGGCGCAAAAGGCGCTCTTCGAGGCGCGGCTTGATACGGGCCACAAACTGTTGTTCTTCCCGGAAGGCACATCATCAGATACGCGAAGAGTTTTACCATTTAAGTCAACGCTTTTTGCGGCGTTCTTCAGAGATGGCTTGCGTGACCGGATGCAAATTCAGCCCGTAACCCTGATCTATCATGCGCCCGCTGGCATGGATGTACGGTTCTACGGCTGGTGGGGTGAGATGGCCTTCGGCCCGCATCTTCTGTCGATCCTGGGCGCGGGGCGAAGGGGTGAAGTAGAGGTTATATACCACGAACCGGTTCGTGTTGCTGATTTCGCCGATCGAAAGGCGCTGGCACGGTATTGCGAAGAGGTGGTGCGCGAGGCGTTTGAGGCGGGGCTCACGCCAGAGCCATGAGCGCACTGGCAGTGGGGCTACGCGCCCTCACGAACCCGCATTGCCGCCTTGAGTTCAGCAAGCCGCGCCGCCGCATCCGCCACGCCCCAGATTTCCTCACCCAAAGCGAAGAAGTCCGTGACCGGCGAAAGAGCTGCGATCATCTCATCCGTCAGGCCGCCCTCGGCCACAACGGGCAGTTCGATCATTTCCGACCACCACGCAAAGAGCTCTGCATCAGCCACGGTGCCATCGCCAAGGGACGCGCCGGCAACCGGCCCGAAGGCGATGTAGTCGGCGCCCGATTCACCCGCCGTCATCCCGTCATGCCGCGATGTGCCGCAGAATGCGCCCACTATGGCATCGCCCCCCAGCGCCTTACGCACCTTGCGCACCGAACGCGCGCCGTCGGTGAGGTGCACGCCGTCCAGCCCCAGCCGCTCCACCAGCCCCACATGGGCCTCGATCACGCAAGCCACATCGGCATTGTGGCAAACTTCGCGCACTGCATCCGCTGCGCGCGCGATTCGATCCTCGTCTCGGGTGGCCAACGCAAGCCGCACACAAGCTACCTCATGGGCATCAAGCACATCGTCCAACCGGGCCGGAAAGCTTGAGAGCTCGATCTCCGGTGGCGTGACCAGGTAGATCTGTGGGGTGTCGGGGGCGGCCATTTCCGGCTCCGTGTCAGCGGTCCGGCTCGTCATAGCGGGGCGTGGCGGCGTTGGCTATGCCCTGTGCGTGCCTTACTCGGCCGGCTCACTCAGCCCCATTCACTTGGGGGGCAGGCCCCGCACAAAATCCAAGGCCATCGCAAGAAGCGGGCCACGGCGCGCATCATCGCCGTAGATTTCGCTATCGGCGTCCACGAAGCCGCCCATGCGCCGCCCTGCCATCTCCATCGGTGTGACGCCCTCGATGGCCAGCGCTTGCGCCTCGGCCGCTTTGCCCACGCGAAACAAGCCGCGCCCCTTGCCTGCGGTGCAGAGCATGTTGCCATGAAGCGTGAAGCATAGACCACCGAACATCTTCTTCTCGCCGATGCCAGGCTCGCCCGAAAGATCGGCGCGCAGAACCTCAGCGATCCCCTCATCATAGGCCATGGTGCCCTCCCTTGCGTGCCTTTCGGGCAGAGCGTAACACGCCCGCCACCATGGCAGAGCCCGAATTCATCCTCGTCCGCCCGCAAATGGGTGAAAACATCGGCGCAGCAGCGCGGGGGATGTGGAATTTTGGGCTGAGCCGCATGGCGATCGTCGATCCCCGCGATGGCTGGCCGAACCAGAAGGCCGTTGCGATGGCAAGCGGGGCAGGGCGGCTTTTGGACGAGGCCAGGATCACAGAAACGGTGCCCGAGGCGCTTGGCGAGGCCACTTTCACCTTTGCCACCACGGCGCGGGACAGGGATCTGACGAAACCGGTCTTCACCCCCGAGGCGGCGATGGCGAAGGCGCGCGACATGATTGCGGCGGGCGGGCGCGTTGCCGTTCTTTTCGGGCCAGAACGCGCCGGGCTTGAAAACGAAGATATCGCGCGGGCCAATGCCATCGTCTCAGTGCCGGTGAACCCTCAATTCCCCTCACTCAACCTTGCCCAATGCGTGTTGCTGATGGGCTATGAGTGGCGCCGCGCCACCGAAGAAATCGAACAGGTGACCACTGAAATGGCGGGCACAGACTGGGCCTCCGCCATAGAGGTGGAGAAGCTTGCCGAGCACTATGAGGGCCGATTGGAGACGGCGGGCTTCTTCTATCCGTCCGAAAAGGCGCCCGCGATGAAGCGCACCCTGCGCAATCTGTGGTCACGCATGCCGCTGACCCGTGCCGATGTGCAGGTGCTTCATGGGGTGCTGCGTCAGATGGTCCGCTGGAAGGAGCGGGGCGGATGACTGGACGGGCCCCGGGCCCGCACATAGGTTCCGCCGGAAGGAGCGAACCATGAGCGCAAAGCGCAGCATCTTCGAAGAAGTCGCCACCGAAAGGACCGCCGCGCCGGCCCCAGCGGGCGGAGTGATCGATACCGGTCGCGGCGGCGCGCGGGGCGCGATCCGCCTGTGGCTGATGGCGTTGTTCGCGCTCGTTGTGATCATGATTGCGGTGGGTGGGCTGACCCGGCTAACCGATTCCGGCCTCTCGATCACCGAATGGGCGCCGATTACCGGCGCGATCCCACCGCTCAGTGCCGCTGATTGGGAGGCGGAGTTCGAACTCTACCGCCAGATCCCGGAATATCAGTTGCAAAACAGAGGGATGAGTCTTGAAGAGTTCAAGGTCATCTATTGGTGGGAATGGGGTCACCGCCAGCTTGGCCGGGTGATCGGCCTCGTCTGGGCCATCGGATTCCTAGCCTTCCTCATCGCCCGCAAGATACCGGCGGGGTGGACGCCGAAGCTTTTGGGGCTTGGTGCTTTGGGCGGCCTACAGGGCGCTATCGGATGGTGGATGGTAGCTTCGGGCCTCACCGGCACGATGCTCGATGTCGCCTCCTACCGCCTCGCGGTTCATCTGGGGCTTGCTTTCGTGATCCTCGGCCTGATCGCGTGGTATATCTTACAGCTTGGCCGCACCGACGCGCAGCTTCTGCAGGCCCGCCGAAGCGCCGAGCCGCGGCTGTTCTCTGCTGGCACCGGGCTGATGCACTTCGCCATGCTCCAGATCCTGATTGGCGCCCTCGTCGCCGGGATCGACGCAGGCCGCAACTATTCTGACTGGCCGCTGATGGCTGGGGGCTTCCTGCCGCCGGACATCTTTGCGATCGAGCCGCTTTGGCGGAATTTCTTCGAAGACGATGGGCTCGTGCAGTTCATGCACCGTATGGCGGGCTATCTGCTGTTTCTAATGGGCCTGGGCGTCTGGTACGCCTCGCGCCGCTCGGCCAACGGGCAAACACGCTTTGCCTTCAACGCGGTTCTGGCGATGATGACGCTTCAAATGGTGCTCGGCATCGTCACCGTGATGTACTCCGCGCCCTGGCATATCGCGATTGTGCACCAGTTCGGCGCGGTGGTGCTTTGGGTGCTGATCCTGCGCGCCCGCTTCCTGGCCCGCTACCCGCTGGCCCAATCAGTAAGGGGATAACATGGCGGCTTACGATGATCTGATGGCATTCCAGCGTGAAACGGAAGCGCTGTCGCAAGTGGCCGGGCGGCTGGGCTGGGATCAGGAAACCATGATGCCCCGCGGCGCCGCCGAACAGCGCGGGGAAGAGCTTGCGGCGATGGAAACCGTGCTTCATGCGCGCCGAACCGATGCGCGTGTAGGTGACTGGCTTGCGGCGGCAGAGCCGGGCGATGAAATTGCCACCGCCAACCTTCGCGAAATCCGGCGCAGCTATCAGCGTAACACCAAGGTGCCCGCTGCGCTGGCCGCCGAGATCGCGCGCGTCACTTCGGTCGCGCAGGGGATCTGGGCCGAGGCCCGAGCGGCAGAGGATTGGGAGACATTCCAACCCGTGCTCGCCAACGTAATTCGCCTCCGCCAAGAAGAGGGGCAAGCCCTTGCCGCTGGCGGCGATGTCTATGATGCGCTCTTGCAAGACTACGAGCCGGGCACCACGGCGGGCGAGATCGAGGCGATGTTCAACGCGCTGCGCCCTGGCCTTGTGGCCCTGCGCGAGAAGATCTTGGGCTCGACTATCGCTTACCCGGAACTGGACACGGAATTTCCCGAAGCCGGCCAGCTTCAGGTGAGCGAGGAGCTTGCGATCGCTTTCGGCTACGATCTCTCCCACGGGCGGATCGACAAGGCAGTGCACCCGTTCTCCTCCGGCTCCGGCCTCGACGTGCGGATCACAACGCGTACTAGTCCGCGCGATCCCTTCAATTGCTTCTATTCGACGATCCACGAGGTTGGGCACGCAGCCTATGAGCAGGGGATCGATCGGGCGCATCTGCTGACGCCCCTCGGCCGCGGCGTGTCCATGGGCGTGCACGAAAGCCAGAGCCGGATCTACGAAAACCAGCTTGGCCGGTCAGAACCCTTCTGCGGCTTCCTGCATGCCCGAATGCAGGCGGTCTTCGGCGAGTTTGGCATCGACGATCCGCGCGACTTCTATGGCGCGGTCAACCGCGTGGCACCGGGCTATATCCGGACTGAAGCCGACGAGGTGCACTACAATCTTCACATCATGATGCGGTTCGATCTGGAGCGGGCGCTGGTGTCGGGCGATTTGCCCGTCGCGGATCTGCCTGCGGCCTGGAACGAACGCTTTGAAAAGGATTTCGGCGTGGCGGTTGATCGCCCCTCGAACGGCTGTTTGCAGGATGTGCACTGGTCCGTGGGCCTCTTCGGCTATTTCCCCACGTACAGTCTGGGCAACGTCTATGCCGGATGCCTGCACGAGGCGCTGCGCCGCGATCTGCCCGATCTCGATGCCGATCTCGCCGAGGGCCATACCGGTAATGCCACCTCTTGGCTGCGCGATACGCTCCAGCGCCATGGCGGGCTTTACGAGCCGCGCGACCTGATCGCCCGTGCCACGGGGGCCGCTCCATCAGTCGAGCCGCTTCTGGCCTATCTCAACGGGAAGTTCGGGGCGCTTTACGGCATCTAGGCGCCCCGTTCGCCCACACTCTCTTCGCCCGGAATGAGCCGCAGGCGCCGGGCAACAGTTGGCCCGACGCCAAGGGGCAGCGCTTTGGCCCGTGGAACGCGCCGCGGGCGCGGGTGAGGCGGGGTTGCCGGGAGAATGCACATCGCTTCCAAGGCAAAGCGCTCACCCGGCTCCCGTTGCGCCAAAGGTACTAGTGCCCCTGCGCGCGCCTATGAAAACCGCGCCGCCACCGGCGCAATCACACGCTGCACGAAGGGGATGAGCGCGAGCCCTAGCGCAAGCCCCAGAAGCCCGTCGATCACGGCCTGAACGGCCCATGTCACGAACCCCGACGCACCGCCAACCGCCTTCGCGATGCCCTTAATGATGTCCTCCGGCAGATGCAGCCCCATCACCGCAAGGCTGTGGACGATGATCTGGCCGCCCACCCAGAGCATCGCCGCCGTGCCCACGATCACCAAAAGCTTCATCACCGTGGGCATCCCGCGGACGATCCACTCACCAAACTTGCGGCTCGCCGCCGTACGCCCCGTCGCCGCCAGATGCAGGCCAACGTCGTCGGCCTTCACGATCAGCGCCACCGCGCCGTAAACAGCCGCCGTGATCAGAACCCCTGCCACGCCAAGCGCCGCACCCACGAACCAAAGCGAAAGCCCCACGGGGAGAGCGGCCAGCGTGATCGTCATAATCTCTGCTGACAGGATGAAATCCGTCTTGATGGCGCCGGCGACCTTTTCTTCCTCAAGATGCGCGTCCGACTCCTTCTGGCCAGCGTGGTCTTCGGAATGGCTGTCATGTGGGTGGAGAACGTGCCAAACCTTCTCGGCCCCTTCAAAGCAGAGATACGCACCACCCAGCATCAGGAGCGGCGCAATCAGCCATGGGGCGAAGACCGTTAGCAACAACGCCACGGGCAACAGGATGACCAGCTTGTTGAAGAGCGAGCCTTTCGCGATTTTCCACACAATCGGCAATTCCCGATCGGCGGAGAAGCCGTGCACATATTTCGGGGTAACCGCGGCATCGTCGATCACCGCGCCCGCAGCCTTCGAAGAGGCTTTGACGGCCTGGCCCACCACATCGTCCACCGACGCCGCCGCCACCTTCGCAATCGCCGCCACATCGTCGAGTAGCGCGAGAAGTCCGCTCATACCTGCCTCCAGATCGCCTCCCGGCCACGATAGCGTGCCCCGGCCAGGGGGCAACGGGAGAAGCGCGCGCCGGTTCCCCTCTCACAGGCGCGGCAGGCGATTGACGTCCTTGTAAAGAAGGTAGCGGAAAGGCTCCGGCCCGCCCGCGTAGCAGGCCTGCGGGCAAAAGGCGCGGAGCCAGAGAAAATCGCCCGCTTCCACTTCCACCCAATCCGCATTCAGCCGATAGACGGCCTTGCCCTGAAGCACGTAGAGCCCGTGTTCCATAACATGGGTTTCGGTAAACGGGATCACCGCACCGGGCCGGAAGGTCACGATGTTAACGTGCATGTCATGGGCCATATCGGCGGGATCGACGAAGCGCTGCGTTGCCCAGGCACCATCGGTATCGGGCATCGGCACGGGTGGTACCTGGCTCTCATCGGTGACGAAGCCCATAGGGGGCACGATATCATCCACCGCCTCATAGGCCTTGCGGATCCAGTGGAACGTGCAAGGCATGCCACCTCGGTTCTTCACCCGCCAGCCTGCGCCGGGGGGCAAGTAGGCATACCCGCCCGGCGCCATCTCATGCACTGCCTGTCCGAGCGTCAGGGTCAGTGCGCCGGAAGTGACAAAAAGCACTGCTTCGGCGTTCTTGTCGGATTCGGGGCTGTCCGATCCCCCGCCGGGCGCAAGCTCCATCACCGTTTGACTGAAGGTTTCCGCAAAGCCCGAAAGCGGTCGTGCGAGCACCCAGCCCCGGGCGCCCGCCCAATGCGGAAACGCCGACGTCACGATATCTGTTTGCACCCCGGAGGGGATGACGGCGTAGCTCTCGGTAAAGACCGCGCGCCCGGTCAAAAGTTCGGTCTGCGGCGGCAGTCCGCCCGGCGGCACGGCATAGCTGGTCATGACCTACCGTCCCCCGGTACGCCCCTAAGCGCTAGGGGTGGCACCGCGAAAGGTGTTTCAGGTGAAGCTTGAGGATCAAAGTGTGCCATACGTTAGGCAAAATAGGAAATCTAAGCGTAGTGTCTCAGATGCGTTGTCAACTTGCCATAAGCTTCCGTCTTCAAGTCTTTCCTTTTCTCTCAAAAGTTGATTGCCTAGCTGCCGAAGAACGGCGCCGCAAACGCGCCTAACGAGGGAAACGGCAGTTTGGGCAACATGATCCCGCTCTTCACGTCTATTCCCCCGCGAATGTCCCGAATGGACGGCGCAGGGAGGGAGATAGGTCACAATTATCTTCGCGATTGCCTCGTGTCTTGGCGTAATGCCGGTTTTCGGCCAATCACAATTAACGCGAACACCGAAGCTCTGCATCCCTTGATCGAGGAACTCGACGTAGAAGTTATTCGAGTTTCGCGTGATGCCTCAGAAGTCGCTGGCAAGCCCCTGGTTTACATGAAGGATTTCTTGTCGGCTGCGTGCTCTCGATCCAGCGGAGCAATTGCAATCACAAATGCTGATATACGACTTGCTGCGGCGCCGGCATTGGTCAAAGCCATTACCACGTTGGAACGCGGCGCATGTGTTCTGGCGAACCGTCTCGACACGCAAACCCCCGGGAGCACGTCTGGCAAGCTCTATACCGACGGGATCGATTTCCTATGCTACCATTCGCAAGACTTAGAGAGCTTTGATGCCGATCAGTTCATTTTTGGTTTGCCCTGGTGGGATCATTTTATTCCTGTCAACATGCTCTTCCGAGGGGTGCGCCCGCTTGACGTACCATCCGACTTTGCGTTTCACCTCGAACACGACGAACGCTGGAACTACGAAGACTGGCGGCATTTCGGTTACCGGTATAGCCGCGTAACTCTACAACGTGCGCGGGCGGCGGGCGATCCATTTGCTGTTTCTCTTGAAAAGGCGGCGCGGGCCGGTCGCCAGTCATTCCATGACTACGTTGCGATGATCTGGCGGGCACGGCGACCAAAGGGGCGTCTCAAAAACCAGATCCTGACCCTGTCGGCAACGGCACGGGCCAACCTAGAGGTTATTCAAGCGCGCCGGGTTCCCGTCAGCCCCTCATCCGCGCCATCTCGTGCGCGCCGGGGGCTAAAGTAAGCGCCTCCACGGGGCGGGGCAGGGCGCGCAGATAGTCGATGTCTTCGGTGTCGAGCGAAGTCGCGATAAGCGCTGGAACGTCGCTCTTGCGCACCGTGCGCAGCTCCGTGCCGGGGCGCTCGGCCAAAGCGGAGTAGTGGTCCGAACGCAGCCAAAGAAGCATCTCGGCATGGATAAGCGGGTGGTATCCTTCCGCCAGCACTCCGCTGGTATAAAGGCCCGAACGCTCAGCCCATGGCCCCGATGCCACGATCACATCGGGTGTCTCGGCCGCGAGCCAGTCTGCAAACCCCGAATAGCCGCCCCGTGCCATGTCTGGGTTAGCCACGGGTGTCAGATCCAAGACTCGCAGCCCCACGCCGTCGCAGCAAAGCCCGAGGCCGGCGATTTTGTGGGTGAGAATGGTAATGTCTGTCCCCAGAACACCCTGAAGTCTCGCAAGGGCCTCTGCCGCCTGATGGGCTGCGGCGGCCGTATCAGTTGCCGGTCGGGCCGAGACGATCCCAGCCTGCGCCGCAACAGCCTCGGTGATCAGGCCCTGGGCCACGCCGCCGTGGGTTGCCGCTTCAAGGGCTTTGCGGCCGCTCTCGACCGATCCGATGGCCGTTGCCGCAATGGCGATCAGGGCGGCCCAAAAGGGCGCGCGCCCCGCAGGCGCCATCGCGGGCGCCGCGTCTTCGGGCAGGTCGACTTGTTCGATCACGAAGACGATCAGCACCGGCAAGAGCGCCAGCGCCATGCGTCCGGCATGGCCCTCGAACGGCCCTGCAATCAGGGCAAACGCGGCAAAGCCAACCGCGAGCCAAAACTTGACGTCCCGCAAAAGCGCTGTGCCACGAAACACAGCCGCCAGCAGCACCGCGATAAGGATAAGCTCGAAAGTCTCGCCGAGAAACTGGCTAAGGCCGGCAAGTGCGGCTGCACCATCATGGGGCAGTGTCAGCCCTGCCCAAACCCCGTTTGGGACAACGTCTCCGAACATCCAGAAGCGCCCTGCGGCAAGGGCCACAATCGAAACGATTGTGGTGACCAGGAAGACAACATGCGCCATCCGGTACTCACGGTCGAAGACGAACAGAGCGAGGAAGGCAAAAAGCAAATAGCCCGCAGCCTCGAACCGAACCATCAGCAGAAGCGGGATCACGAAGATCGCCAGATAGGATCCGCGATCAAACAGCAGCACCATCAGGAGGAGAAGGGCGGCAAACCACGTCATCTCCATGCCGTTTTGCACCTCATTGAGGTGCGCGGGCAAAAGCAGAAAGGCGGCGAGGATCAAAAGCCGGGCGGGCCGGGCCGTGCCTGCCTCTTTCAACCGGCTACCGAGAAGGAGGGCGGTCGTTGCCAGCCCCGCGAGCGCCAGTGCCTGTGACGCAAGGATCGCGGTGTCAAAATCCGCTGGAACCACCATAAACAGCGCAGCAAGCACAAGAGTGAAAAGCAACGACGTGCTGCCTTCCACCACGATACTCGACGCGGTCACGGCGAAGGTGCCGGTTTCGGCGAGAGTTCGCGCAAATGCGGCATTTGTAGCGCCAGCTTGCCAGCCATAGGGGCCGGTCAACCAAGTCAAAGTAAGCACTACGCCCAGACTCAGGGCAAAAATCAAAGCGGCTGGAAACAGGCGAGAGGCGGTCACGCGCGTTCCTTTCTTGTCTTTCCCGTGCCGGGCAGCCCGAAAAATAGGCTCACCCGCTGGTGGTGATGCCAGCCCGAAATGGTCTGAATAGGGCAGGTTTGCGCAAAACCTTGGCAAATTCCGCCGATCGGTGTATTCCCGCGCATATGACGACCCGAACCTGCATCCGCATCTGCATCATTGGCTGCATTATCCGCTGACATTGCGTCGCGGGCCGGTTCGCTTTTCTCTTTCAGAAGATGTCGCTACAGCCCGCGGGCGCCTTGCCCCCGAGGGAGCCGTTTTATGGCTGACATCACGCTCTATAACTCCAAGACCCGCCGGAAAGAGCGGTTTGAACCGCTCGATTCTAAGAACGTGCGGATGTATGTCTGCGGGCCCACCGTGTATGACCGCGCCCATATCGGCAACGCGCGCCCGGCCATCGTGTTCGATATGCTCTACCGCCTGCTGCGCCACGAATACGGGGCCGAACACGTCACCTACGTGCGCAACATCACCGATGTGGAAGACAAGATCATGGAGCGCGCCGCCGAACGCAGCATCGCCATCACGGATCTGACGCGCGAGACAACCGATTGGTATCACGCCGATATGGCCGCGCTGGGGATCGATTACGCCGATGATCCGCAGTTCAAGGAACCCCATGCGACCGATTACATCGACGAGATGATCGCGATGATCGCGCGGCTGGTCGATGGCGGTTTTGCGTATGCGCGTGCGGGCCACGTGCTGTTTCGCGTGAAGGCTTATGCCGATTATGGCGCGCTTTCGGGCCGATCGGTGGATGACATGATCGCGGGCGCGCGGGTGGAAGTGGCACCCTACAAGGAAGATCCGATGGATTTCGTGCTCTGGAAGCCATCGGATGCCGATCAGCCGGGATGGGACAGCCCTTGGGGCCGTGGGCGACCGGGCTGGCATATCGAATGCTCGGCGATGAGCCATGCGCTTCTGGGCGAAAGTTTCGATATCCATGGGGGCGGGGCGGATTTGGCGTTTCCGCACCACGAAAACGAGGTCGCCCAATCCTGCTGCGCCCATCCTGAGGGCGAATTCGCACGCGTCTGGATGCATAACGAGATGCTGCAGGTGGAAGGCAAGAAGATGTCGAAATCCCTCGGCAATTTCTTCACCGTCCGCGATCTGCTCGATCAGGGCGTGCCGGGCGAGGTGATCCGCTTCGTCTTCCTTTCCACGCACTACCGCAAGCCGATGGATTGGACGGAGGCAAAGCGGCGCGAGGCGGAGGCAACGCTCAGGAAGTGGTGGCGAATTACTCGCGTTGTTGAAGAAGGTAACGTACACAGTGCTGTCATTGGCGCGCTACGGGACGATCTGAATACACCACGCGCTATAGCTGAACTGCATCAGTTGGCACACGTCGCCGATGCCCCAAC
>JBCCRC010000025.1:0-43498 GCA_039208375.1 Pseudomonadota bacterium
CAGGGCCATTACGTGCCTTTGCATGTCGCTGCAGCGGATTTGCAGGCGGCGTTTGCGATGCTCCCTAAGCTCGGTTTTGTGGGCGTTAACGTGACGATCCCACATAAGGAAGCCGTTCTAAACTTTGCGGATGTTGTGTCCGATCGCGCGGCCATCATGGGCGCGGCGAATACGATTGTTTTCCTGTCAAACGGTAAGCTTCATGCGGACAATACAGATGGCTATGGGTTTTTGGAAAATCTTCGCGCAGGTGCTCCGGAGTGGGACCCCACTGCGGGACCGGCAGCTATTATCGGTGCTGGCGGCGCAGCGAGAGCGGTAATCTGGGCACTGCTTGATGCGGGTGTGCCAGAGATCCGCCTCACCAATCGGACGCGCGCGCGAAGCGATGCTTTGCGCGATGCCTTCGGGGCGCGGGTGGAGGTGTTTGAATGGGTTCAGGCCGGAAATGCGCTCGACACCGCAGCACTCATCGTAAATACAACGTCCCTTGGAATGGCAGGTGCGCCAGAACTCCGCATCCCACTCGACTCGATTGATAGCCAAACCATTGTTACCGATCTCGTTTATACGCCACTCGAAACTCCGCTTCTGGCCGTTGCGCGGGATCGTGGTGCGACAGTTGTCGATGGGCTGGGAATGCTGTTGCACCAGGCCGTTCCCGGATTCGAACGTTGGTTTGGGGAACGCCCCTCGGTTGATGAGGAAGCCCGCGCGGCCGTCCTGGCGCCATGAGCCGACCCTACCTGCTTGGCCTGACGGGCTCAATCGGTATGGGAAAATCGACCACCGCAGCCATGTTTGCTGAGTATGGTGCCGACGTTTGGGATGCCGATGCGGCGGTTCACCGGATCTATGCGCCCGGCGGCGGCGCCGTCGCGCTGATAGGTGAACTCTATGCTCCGGCGATCGTGGACGGCGGCATCAGTCGTGCCCACTTGAAGGACTGGATCGCCCAAGATCCCATAGCCCTCGCCCAGATCGAGGCGATCGTGCACCCGCTCGTGGCGGCTGACCGAGCTGCTTTCATAGCAGCGTCTCACGCCGATCTTGTGGTTTGCGACATACCCCTTTTATTTGAGACCGGAAGTGAGGGTGCGTTTGATAGCGTCGCAGTTGTTTCTGCGCCGCCGAACGTACAGCGCCACCGCGTTCTGGCCCGTCCGGGTATGACGGTAGAGCATTTCGAACGTCTTCGCGCCAACCAGATGAGCGACGCAGAGAAACGTGCCCGTGCAGATCATGTGATCCTCACAAAATCCCTTGAGGGCGCGCGCCGTGCCGTGGCAAATATTGTTAAAACAGTCCTGGCAGGGCGAGCGGATGCGGGAAATCGTGCTAGACACGGAAACGACGGGACTTGACCCAGAATCGGGCGACCGGATCGTTGAAATAGGCGCTGTTGAGCTTCTGGGCCATGTGCCCACTGGTGCGGTCTATCACCAATACATCAATCCCGAACGCGCTATGTCGGAAGAAGCACTGGCCGTACACGGGCTTGACGATGCATTTTTGCGGGACAAGCCACCCTTCCGCGCAATCGTCGATGATTTTCTGAGTTTCGTCGGTGATGCGAAACTGGTGATCCATAACGCTGCCTTCGATATGAAGTTCATCAACGCAGAGCTTGGATGGGTCAAACGCCCCGCTATCCCCTGGGATCAGGCGATCGACACGCTTTCCATCGCGCGGAAGAAGTTCCCTGGCTCGCCCGCCTCGCTTGATGCGCTCTGTCGCCGTTTCTCGATAGACAACTCGGCGCGAACGCTTCACGGCGCGCTTCTCGACAGTGAGATTCTCGCGGAGGTGTATCTTGAGCTTATCGGTGGCCGACAGCCTGACTTCGTGCTTACGACGGCGGCGGCGCAAGCCGACGCGTCTGGCTCCGGAACGTGGCGACCTATGCCTCGTCCGCAGGCGCTCCCATCAAGGATAACCCAAGCGGAGGCGGAACTGCATGACGAGTTCCTAGCAACCCTAGGTGATAAGGCTGTCTGGAAATCGAACGCGTGACGGCGCTGAAAAGCACCGTACGCAGCCTCAGTTGGCCGGTTTATCCTTTTCAGCGTTCTCGGCCGCTGCCTTCTGCGCCGCTTGACGTTGCAAAAGGGTCTGACGGTAAAGCGCGACGAAATCTATGTTCTCAAGGTTCAGCTGCGGAAAACCCCCATCCCGGGTCACGTCACTGACGATCCGGCGCGCATAGGGGAACAACATGCGTGGGCACTCGATGAACAGAAACGGGTGCATCTGCTCTTCCGGCACATTCTCAATCAGGAAGATGCCGCCGTAATCGAGCTCCATCAAAAAGAGTGTCTGGTCGGTGCCCTTGTTCTTCGACGTAATGATGAACTTCGAGACGACTTCGAACTGGTGCTCCACCTGGCGCTTCTTCGCGTCGATGCTCACCTGAACCTGAATGTCGGGGTTCACCTCGCCACTGATGCCCTGCTGCACGACATTATTCTCAAAGGACAGGTCGCGGATGTACTGCCCAACGATTTGCATCTTGATCTGCGGCTGCGTGGCGCTCGCCGCACCGTTTTCCTTTGCCCCGTTCTCTGCGTCGGCCATCTGGTTCCTCTTCGGGCGTTCGGTCAATTCGCGCCGTCTCTAACAGAGGGGCCGGGCGCCCTCAATGCTGCGTCCAACCCGAAGGCTTCTGGTCGCCCCGCGGCGGCGGTGTGACATCCTCGAAATCCCCGTCAATCACGTCGCTTCGGCCCCGCGGCGCCGCCCGCGACGTGTTGTATTCGAACTCAGCAACCTTGATGCGCGCCCGTACCCGGCGGATGATCGCTTGCCGCACGGCAGGGATCAAAAGCGCAAAACCCACAGCATCCGTGAAGAAGCCCGGCGTAAGCAGTAACGCACCCGAAAAGAGAATCATCGCACCATGCGCCAGCGCATCAGTGGGATCGCGCAAATCGGCCATTGCGCCGCGCAAACCGTTGATTGCCTGTGTTCCCTGGCTGCGTACAAGCACTGTGCCGAGGATCGCCGTCAGAACAACAATTCCAAGCGTCGGAAACAGCCCGATCCACCCGCCAACCTGAATGAAAAGTGCAATCTCGATCAGCGGAACGGCAAGAAAGAGAGCAAAGAGCCACATGGAAACCTCACGAATTGGTGGCGCGGTAGACTTGCCAGCACCGGTGACCTACATAAGGGCGGACTGCGCAACTTGCCATTCCGTGCTGCCATCAAGAGGGTTTCGATGAGTTCTGCCATTATTCAGCTGCTGGTTCTCGCCGGCATTGCGGTGTTTCTCATCTTACGCCTTCGAAGTGTGCTGGGCACGCGCGACGGTTTTGAAAAACCACCTATCCAGGCGCCGGGTGCGGAAGAGAGTCGCCGGCGCGGCCGTCCGGAATTCGATGTGATCGAGGGCGGGCCCGATCGTGATATCACCGATCACGTGGAAGACGGTTCAGATTCTGCCAAGGCGCTTGCTGCCATGAAGATGGCCGAGCCGGGCTATAACGTGACAGAATTCCTCGATGGCGCGCGCGGCGCCTATGAGATGATTCTGATGGCGTTCGAAAGCGGCGATATCTCGGATGTGCGCGATTTCCTGTCGCCCGAGGTCGCAGAGGCGTTTGATTCTGTGATCGCGCATCGTGAAGCCGAGGGCCTTACCATCGAAGCCAATTTCGTCGGTGTGCGTGAGGTGGCTCTTGTTGATGCGGCGTTTGACCGCGACAACAGCACCGGGGAGGTGACGGTGCGCTTTGTTGGTGAGCTTACGTCCGTCGTCCGAAATGCGGATGGCGACATCGTCGAGGGCAACGCCACCGAGATCAAGCGCCAGAAAGATGTCTGGACGTTCTCGCGCGAGATGGGCGCGAAGGATCCCAATTGGATCTTGGTCGCCACCGGGGAGTGATGCGCGCCGCCTGCGCCGGGGTTCTGCTGGCTGCGACGATGGCACCGGCGGGCATGGCAGAGCCACGATACACGCAACTGTCGTTCTCTGATCTTGATGGTTGGGCGGAGGATGATCATACCGCCGCGTTGACAGCGTTCATGGAAACCTGCCCAGATCTTGAAGATCGTGAGTGGGAAACGCTCTGCGCGGTAGGCCAGTCAGGGCCAGACGCGCGCAGTTTCTTTGAACTGTTCTTTCGCCCGGTTCTGATTGAAGACGGTAATCCGGCCCTTTTCACAGGGTACTATGAGCCAGAGCTGTCCGGTTCCCTCAACCGCACGGACGAATATCGTTATCCGCTCTACCGCCGGCCTCCCGAAGTGCAGCCCGGTGAAATCTGGTTGACGCGGGAAGAAATCGAAAAATCCCGCGTACTGGCGAACCGAGGGCTCGAGATCGCTTGGATCGATGACCCGGTTGATGTGTTTTTCCTGCAAATTCAGGGTTCGGGCCGGGTGCAGCTAGATGATGGGCGCAAGATCCGCGTGGGGTACGGCGGGCGGAATGGGCACGAGTATAGATCGGTTGGCACCGAACTTGTGCGCCGGGGCGTGTATGAGCCGCACCAGGTGTCGGCATCTGTGATCCGCAACTACGTACGCCAGAACCCAGATGCTGGTGCTGCGCTGTTGCAGCACAATCCGTCGTTCATCTTCTTCCGAGAAGTCTCTGACGTGCCGTCCGAAGCTGGGCCGCTTGGTGCCATGAACCGGTCGATCACCGCGCTTCGTAGCCTTGCGGTTGATCCTGACTATACGCCGCTCGGTGCGCCGGTTTGGGTTGAAAAAGAGGGGGTCACGCCCCTGCGCCGCTTGATGATTGCGCAGGATACCGGATCGGCGATCAAGGGCGCGCAACGCGCAGATGTGTTCTATGGCACCGGGCAAGAGGCTGGCGAAGCGGCCGGCGTTGTGCGCGATCCGGGCCGGATGGTTGTGCTTTTGCCGATTGAGCGCGCCTTTGCGCTCGCACCTGATGGGTAGCCGATGGCCCGGCGCAAACGGCAACTCGGTGAGGAAGAGCTCGCACTTTGGCGGCAGGTGGCTGAGCGCGTCACACCCTTAGGCCCGCGGTTGCCCGAGCCGGTAGCTCCGCGTGCTGCAGCGCCGAACGGCAAACCGGCACCACCGCGCCCAACCGCGCCGCCGCCAGCGCCAAAAGCGCAAGGGCCGGCTGGCCCCGCCCCAATCCAGATGGATGCCAAGGCCCATAAGCGCCTTGTGCGCGGGCGGATGGATCCTGAGGCGCGCATTGATCTTCACGGCATGACACTCGCCCAGGCGCATGCATCTCTTACTAGCTTTATCCTAGCCTCACGAGCCACGGGGCGGCGCCTCGTTCTGGTAATCACCGGCAAAGGAAAGGCGCGGGATGACGGCGGGCCAATCCCGCCGCAAACCGGGCTTTTGCGGCGGCAGGTGCCGCTCTGGCTGCGCGAGCCGCCGCTTGCCGGTTCTGTGCTGGAGATCTCTGAGGCGCATCGCAAGCATGGCGGGAGCGGGGCGCTCTACGTCTATCTCAAACGCCAGCGTTAGAGCGGCGCGAGGATCACCTCCGTTACGTTCTGAATAGTGAGCACTGTGCCGGGGAGCAGGCCCGCGCGACCCGCCGGATCGCGTTCGAACGCTTCATCGAGCGTGGCGATGTCGGACAGGATGCGCAGGAGGGTAGGCGAGCTTCCGGGCGCAAAATGGCCAAGACCGCTCGAAAACGCCGTCACGTCAATGATTGTGACGCGCAGATCACCGATCCGCGCCGGATCGGCGATGGTGCCCAGCCGCTCCGTCTGCCCGGTAAGTCGCGCCGAAAGGGCCAGCGCGCGGTCCCGACGGGAAGAGAAGATGATGAAATCGTCAGGCAGCGTGCCGATGCGTTGGGCCTGCGCGCGAAAGACATCGATATCGATGTCGGGAGATACCAGCACAATGGCATCCACGCGGCGTGACACGCTGCCCGGCTCGGCAATCGCCATCTGGCGCAGCGTTTCCATCACCAGAAACGCCCCCATCGAATGGGCAACGATCGTGACGTTTTGCGCGCCAACGCCGCTCAGATCATTGATAATGCCTTCCAGCCGATCTCTTGCAACGAGCGTGCTGTCACTATCATAGGCATACCCAAGCGGGTTGGCTGCACTGGCCCACGAGAAGTGCACGCCCACACCGGGAAGGCTCAGATCATGGGTCAGCTGCGCCAGCCGGGCGACGCCCTCGGCATAGGTATTGTTGAAGCCGTGCACATAAAGCGTGACGTCCCGGCCTTGCCTTGGCTCTTCCCGCAAGGCGCTCGAAACGGCGCGCCGAAATGCATCGCGTGACCCGTAGCTTTCTTGCGCGGCGAGCGAGAACCCGGTGCTGCCCGTTTCTGGGCTGGTGGCGAAAGTGACGCTCCCGGCGGCCCTCTCGACCGGGATGGATACATCCATGCGTGAATAGGTCAGGCGATCTGCGCGGTTCGGCCCCGGTTCGCCCCCCCGCCCTGGGGCGCGGACAGACGCCACAAACAGGGGCGCGATTGCTGCATCGGGCGGGGAGGGCAGTTCCAAAAGTGGCCCGCGTGGGGCACATGCCGCAAGAAACACGGCGAGTATCGGGAAGGCGAAGTGTGAAAGCCGCGCCCTAAAGCACATAGCGGCTCATATCCGCGGATTGGGCCAGTTCGCCAAGGTGCGTTTCGACGAAGGCTGCATTGATTTCAATATCTTCTCCCGTGCGATCCGGCGCTGTGAACGAAAGCTCCTCGAAGACGCGTTCCATCACCGTGTAGAGCCGCCGGGCGCCGATGTTCTCAACGCTCTGGTTCACCTCGGCCGCGATCCGGGCAAGTGCTGCGATCCCGTCATCGGTAAAGCGCACTGTGACCTCTTCGGTGCCTAGGAGCGCCGTGTATTGGCGGGTCAGCGCATTGTCCGTCTCTGTCAGAATACGAACGAAATCGCCCTCTGTCAGCGCCCGGAGTTCCACCCGGATCGGCAGCCGCCCCTGAAGTTCGGGCAAAAGATCAGATGGCTTGGCAATGTGAAACGCGCCCGAGGCGATGAAGAGGATATGATCCGTTTTCACTGGCCCGTACTTCGTTGAAACCGTCGTACCCTCGATCAGTGGCAGAAGATCGCGCTGCACACCCTCGCGGCTTACATCCGCGCCGCGCGCTTCCGACCGTGCCGTCACCTTATCGATCTCATCAAGGAACACGATGCCGTTTTGCTCCACCGCCTCAAGGGCGGATTTGGTTACCGTCTCGTCATCCAGAAGCTTGTCGGCCTCTTCCGAAAGAAGCACGTCGTAGCTTTCCGACACCGTCATCTTGCGCCGCACGGTACGGCCTTGAAACGCTTTGCCGAACAGATCGCCAAGGTTCATCATCCCGCTCTGCCCCGGCGGCATGCCGGGGATTTCCATCTGCGGGAAGGGGCTTGATGTATCGGCGACGTCCAGTTCGATGGTGGTGTCGTCCAGATCGCCGCGCTTGAGCTTGTCGCGAAACATCTCGCGCGTCTGGCTGCGGGCATCCTTGCCCGCGATGGCGGCAAGCACGCGATCTTCGGCATTGGCCTGGGCGCGGGCCTTCACATCTTCCCGCATCAGATCGCGCGTCATGGTGAGAGCGGCTTCCACGAGATCGCGCACGATCTGCTCCACATCCCGGCCCACATACCCGACTTCGGTGAATTTCGTGGCCTCCACCTTCAGGAACGGGGCGCGCGCAAGTTTCGCCAGCCGGCGCGAGATCTCGGTTTTGCCGACGCCAGTTGGCCCGATCATCAGGATGTTTTTGGGATAGACCTCATCGCGAATGTCATCGGGCAGCTGCTTGCGCCGCCAGCGATTGCGCAAGGCCACGGCAACCGCGCGCTTGGCATCGTTTTGCCCGATGATGAACCGATCGAGCTCGGAAACGATTTCGCGGGGGGTCAGGTCAGTCATTTAATGTCCAGCTTAATGCGCAGGGGGCAGATAATCCCGCAAGCCGCCAAGGGGAAGGGCGCTCAGCACCGTGGCGCGGATCCGCGCCCAGAACGCCCCGAGGATCACAAGAAAAATGCCGAGGCCCAGGATCAAACCCGCACCTTCGAACCTGTCAAACGCCGAATTCAGCGTGAGAAGGACGGAAACGACATAGGCAATAGCCGCGAGAAGGAAGCTGCGCCTGTCGATCACAATGGCCACAACAGCGAAGCCCGCCATTGCGGCCAGGATCGTCGTGTAAGCGGCGGGGCTGTCGTTTGAGAGGATCGATAGCGCGACCGTGTTGATAATCATCGGTGCGGCCACAAGATGAAGCCAAAACCCCTGGGCCGAGCGGCGTGTCACCCGATGTGGGTCAGACCCGTCGAACACCATCGCGCTCGCGAATGTGGCGAGCCCAAGCGCAAGCGTGATCCACGCAAAGCTAGACTCCGCCGAAAACACAAAGATATCTGTCAGGTTCTCGGGCGTGCCGGAACGTGTAGCCCCTGCGATCAGCGCCGTCGCAAATAGCCCCAGCGCTATAAGCGCCATAGCGAACGGCACCTTGAAGCGCAGCCAGAAGGCGAACACCGCACCTACCGTCAAGAGCCCCGGCAGGATGAGCGAAGAGTAATCCTCCTGCGCAACCATGAAGATCTGGGCGAAGTGCTGGCCGAGCCCGAATGCGGCATTGCCCGCAAAGCCGAGCGACAGCAGGATCGCGGGGCCAACCATGCGGCGGCGGCGGATGAAGTATTCCGAAAGGAGCCAGATCAGACCGGCGGAGACAGCGGAGTACATCACGGCGGTGCTGCGCCAGGTTTCCAGCCGATCCGCCACCATCCACCCCACAACGCCCGCCCAGCCGGCGGCCAGGATCACAAGGCCCACCATCACGAAGATCTCGTTGAAACCGCGGAACAATTCAAACGGCTCATCGCCTGGTTGAAGCCCTTCGCGCGCGCCTCGTCGGCTATCGGCCAGTGCGGTCAGCGAGGCAGCTTGCGCTTCGGTCAAAAGGCCCGAGGCAACGGCGGCGCGAATATCATCAGTGCCGATCAAGATGCTACCCGCCGAGCGATTCCACCGTCAGGTTGCCGTTGGTGTAGACGCAAATGTCTGCAGCGATCGCCATCGCACGGCGTGCAATCTCTTCGGCATCGTGATCGCCTTCCATCAGCGCCCGGCCGGCGGCCAACGCGTAATTCCCGCCCGACCCGATCGCCGTAACGTCATGCTCCGGTTCCAGCACATCGCCCGCGCCGGTGACCACGTAGAGATCTGACCCGTCCGTCACGATCAGCATCGCTTCGAGTTTCTGCAGGTATTTGTCTGTGCGCCAGTCCTTCGCAAGCTCGACACACGCGCGCTGCAACTGCCCTGGCGTCGCCTCAAGTTTGGCTTCCAGCCGTTCGAGCAGGGTGAAGGCATCTGCAGTGGAGCCTGCGAAGCCCGCCACGATCTCCAGCCCCCCCGGTTTCAGACGCCGCACCTTGCGCGCGCTGCCCTTGATCACAGTCTGGCCCAGGCTCACCTGCCCGTCGCCTGCGATCACCACCTTGCCGCCCTTGCGCACACCGATGATCGTAGTGCCGTGCCAGCCGGGAATTTCACTCTCTGCCATGGGCCGCCTCCTTGCCGCGCCGCACATAAGGCGGGGGCGCCGAAAATGCAAAGGGCGCCCGAAGGCGCCCGTTTACCAACTGTAAAAGACCGGCGATCAGATCGCTTCGTCAATCCAGCTCTGCAGCGCGGCTTTCGGTGCAGCGCCGATCTTGTTGGAGATCACTTCGCCGCCCTTGAACATGAAAAGCGCCGGGATGCCGCGCACGCCCATCTGGGCTGGCGAATTGGGGTTATCGTCCACATTCACCTTCACGATCTTTACCTTGCCCTCGTATTCCGCGCTGAGCTCTTCCAGCGCTGGGCCGATCTGCTTGCAGGGTCCGCACCACTCCGCCCAGAAATCCACCACGACGGGGATGTCGGACTGCCGAACTTCGGCTTCGAAAGTATCGTCGGTCACAGGCACGGTGGCCATGGCAGCTCTCCTAAAACACGATCAGGGCGGCAACGTAGGTATCGGTTGCGGAGGCGTCAAGATATGGCGGCACGGGCCAGGGCCGCCATCACGATGTCGTGCGGAAGGTGCATAAGCGCAGGCGCGCGCGTCCACAAAATAGCCGTGCCGATCTCACGCCCGGGGTAAACCTGTTCCAACGCCGCTGCATATGCGCCCATCTGCCGCAAAAGCCCCTCGGGCACCTCGCCGGGGGCTTGGGGCACAACTGAGTTCGTCTTGAAATCGATAGCGGTGATGCGGTTTGGTTCCACAATCAGCCGGTCAATTGCGCCACGGATGCGGTGGCCGCCAAGCGCGTCAATCTCTGCTGTGATCTCAACCTCTGCGAGCGCCCCGGCGCCGAAGACGTGCGCGAGGTCTGGGTGCTCCAAAAGCGGGCCCACCTCAGCCAAAATCTGGCTGCTTTCGCCGGGGTCTGCGATATCGTCGCCCGTGGCGAGGATCTGTTCCGCAAATGCCCGGCGCTTAGGCCCCGGAATGCCTGGCAAATGCTCCAAAAGCCGGTGCACAAGGCGGCCATGGCGCAATGCATCGCCGACGGCAGGTTCGCCCGGCAGCGCCTTTTCCCCCCCAAGATCAGACGGGGCCAGGGGCGTGGGCGCGTCGTTTGGCACGGGTGCGTGAGCGGATGCCGAAGGCAGCAGTTCGGGAAACGGCGTTTCCGTCGGCTCCTGGCTCGGTTCTGCAGTTTCCGGCCACGCTCCGGTAAAGTGGCGTTTACCCTGCCCCGCAGGTGTTGGCACGGGGCCCGAACCCGTACGCTCCAGCCCTGCCGCAACGGCGTCATACCACGTGCCACCGCCCTTGCCGGACGTGCCCGCGCCGCAAACGATTAGCCAGTTTTCCGCCCGCGTCATTGCCACGTACAAGAGGCGTTCGCGTTCCAGCCGGTCGGCTTCGGCCACCGCCTCACTCGCGGTGCGCAAAAGCTCAGGGGTTTCGTCTTTCAAGGTGCGCCAATGTGCATGGCCGGTGTCATCCAAAATGACGTTGTTTCGCCCAGCGCGCGGCCCCCGCAGGGTATCGGGCAAGATCACCACAGGCGACTCGAGCCCCTTGGCACCATGAACTGTCATCACCCGGATGCGCCCGCCCGCGCTATCGAGTTGCCGCTTCACCTCCACATCTTCACCGTCAAGCCACGCGAGAAAGCCGGTCAGACTGGGAACATCCTGCTGTTCGTAGGTGAGCGCCTGCGTCAGAAGCTCATCGATTCCATCCTCCGCTTCGGGGCCGAGCTGCGCCAAGAGCCGTGCACGCCCCTGATGGCGGATCAGGATACGTTCCAAAAGATCGAAGGGCCGCAAGAAATCGGCCTCGCGCCGCAAGTCTTCAAGAATGACGAGCGTGTCGGGATGCGCTTGCGCCGCCCCGCGAAGCGCCGGCCACAGATAGGTGCTCTCGCGGTGGGCGGCGAGGGTGAAAAGCGCCTGCTCGCTCCACCCGAAAAGCGGCGATCGCAGCGCTGCGGCGAGCGACAAGCTGTCTTCTGGCAGGGCGAGAAAGGCCAGAAGCGCTCGCAGATCGCGGACTGCCAACTCGCCCGCGATTTTCAGCCGGTCGGCACCCGCGACCGCGAGACCGTGCGCCTTGCAGGCGCGAATGATCGCGCGGAACATATCGCCACTTCCCGAACGGCCCTGCACGAGGATCAGGAAATCACCCTCGGTGATCCGCCGCGGTGGCCCCTTGGCCCGCGGCAACACGGCGGTGGGATCATCAACAAGCCGCCGGATTTCCCCTGCAATCCCATCGGCGAGGGTGATCGCCTCGTGGTTGGCCGCGGGCCGGTCCACCGGGTCGGTCCAGTCGCCTTCTTCGGGCGCTTCGGCCTTTGGGATCAGCGGCCACAGATCCACCCGCCCCGGCATCTCGGCAAAAAATGCCCGGTGCCGGCTTCCCGCCCCGATGCCAGCCGCGTCTTCAAACGTGGCGTCGACGGTATCAAGAATGGCTTGGGCGGACCGGAAACTGAAATCGAGCGAGCGGCTCTGCATTCCGCCCGCCGCCTGCAGCCGCCCGCGGAACCGATCTTCCATTGCGTCGAACGCTTGGGCATCGGCGCCCTGAAACGAGTATATCGATTGCTTTTTGTCCCCCACCACAAATAGGCGGCGGGCGTCTCCTCGTGCCCCTTCACCCGCCCCGAATTCTTCGGTGAGAAGCTCAACCAGGCGCCATTGAAGAAGGCTTGTATCCTGCGCCTCGTCCACCAGGACGTGATCTATCCGGCCATCGAGGCGAAAGCGCACCCAGTCGGCCGCCTCACTTTGGCTGAGAAGCGCCACGCTGCGCAGAACCAGATCATCGAAATCAAGCCATCCCCGGCGTTGTTTCTCGGCGGCGTATTCTGCCAGAAAGACTGCTGCAAAGCGGTGCAGCGCCCCGGTGCGCTGGGCTGCAGCAAGCGCGATGCGTTTGGGGCGCAGCGTTTCGATGGCTTCCATGAGGGTATGAAGCGCTACGGTCGCCTCGGGGTGCGCCTCGCGGGTGGCTTTTGTGGGCAGGGCGTCGAGCCTGGCTTGATGCTGGCGCGCCCCACTTCCGAACAGAAAGATCGGTTCGAGGGCGGCGATCACCGATGGCGCGGGTTGTGCAAGGTCGATCGCCTCAAGCTTATCAGCCGCACCCTGGTCGCGGGCGCTTCCGGTGTGCAGGGCCGAGATCCCCGCTGCGATGGCCCGGGCTGGCTCGGCAGCAAGAAGGCCCTGGGCCAATGTGTCTTCTCCAAATCCGGCAGGAAGCCCGTAGCAGCGCGCGGCATTCGCAACAGAAAGTGGCGTGTCAAAAGCATGCCGCTTGCCTGCCACCTCTGCCGCCAGCGGCACCAGATCGTCGCCGCTGAAAAACTGCGCAAGCGTGCTGAGTGCGCCCTCTTCATCGCCAAGCGCCACTGTTTCAAGCACATCGGCGATCAGATGGCGCTGGGCGCTTTCGTCCATCTCCTGAAACTGAGGGGAAAGCCCGGCCTCGAGCGGAAAGCGGCGAAGAAGCGCGGCGCAAAACGAATGGATCGTCTGGATTTTCAACCCGCCGGGCGTTTCAATCGCACGGGCGAATAGTGTGCGTGCATCCGAAACAGAGGTCTGCCGATCCGCACCAAGCTCATCGAGTGCGGCGATCAATTTGGCTTCCGGCAGCATTGCCCACGCACCAAGCCGTTGGAATAGGCGGTTCTGCATCTCACTGGCAGCAGCCTTCGTGTAGGTCAGGCAGAGGATGTTCTGTGGCGGCACGCCGCCCAGAAGCAGCCGTGCCACCCGATCTGTCAGAACCCGCGTTTTGCCCGATCCGGCATTGGCAGACAGCCAGACAGATTGCGTGGGATCTGCGGCGCGGATCTGGCTGAGCGTGGCCTCATCCCGCACCGTCATGTCAGTGGCTCACGCTGGGGCTCGGCCGCATCATCCCATTCACCGAACCGTGCAAGGTGATCATAATCGCCCTCAAAGCCACGCTTCTTGATGGCTCGCCGGGCGGTGAACCCACGGCCCTTCCTCGCAAAGCTATCGATCAGTGTTTGAAGTCCGGCCCGCACTGCGGGCACGGTGAGGCGGGCATCCACCGATCCATCAAGCGGTTTTGGCGCATAGGGCCATGGCGCCCTGAGCGAGATATACGCCACATGATCCACGCGGCCGGGCCCGACATCTGCAAAGCCCCCATCCTCTGCAATGAGCGCTTCGAGCACAATCTGCTTGTCGAACGCCAGCATCTCTTTGGTTGTTGGGGCAGCGCCTGACTTGTAATCCAGAATCGCAAGGCGGCCGCTCTCCATCCGGTCGATCCGGTCAGCCCGTGCCGTCAGCGTGAACGGGGGATCGGCTATCTCAAATCGCCCGCTTGTTTCCGCCGCCACGAAGCCCTGGCGCGCGCGCAAACTGTGCTCAAGGCGCACGATGTCGTCAGCCACCCGGGCGATCCGGGCACGCCACAGACGGTGGGCCACCGGAAACGGTGCGCCGCGTGAAAGCACAGCTTCGGCAATCTCGATCAGGAGCGCTTGATCCCGCGCGACATCGCCCGTGAGCCCCCGGGTGAGGAACTGCGCGAACACTTCATGCAGTAGCGTGCCCCGCAACGGGGCGTCTGCCACCTGTTTCAATGGGTTGATCCGGGGCAGGCGTAGGATGTGCTTGGCGTAGATCGCGTAGGGGTCGCGCACCAGCGTTTGAATCTCCGTCACCGACAATTGACGCGGCGCCTGGCCCGCGGGCGGAACCGGCGAGGGCCGCGGCGCGGGGGCCGTGGCCTCCGCGACCCGCTCGAGGGCGCGGACCTGGCCAAGCCATACCCGGCCTCGGCCCCGCATCGCCGCCAGCGCATCCGGCCCGTGCTGATCGGTCAGCCCATCGAGAAGATTGCTGATCCGGTTCAGCCAACGGGACGGTACGGGCTCCACCTCTGCCCGCCGCACAGGGCGGGAGAGGATGACCTCGGGTGCCCCGATGGCCTGCTGAAAATCATGCGCTGCGAGCCCCACCTGGCGTTCGGGGGAAAGCAATCCCGCCGCCTGGCGCATCGCGCGATTGAGCCATGGGTCGGGCGCCGGGGCGGCTGGCCACACCTCTTCGTTCAGCCCGCCGAGGATAAGCAGGTCGGCCCCCTGAACGCGGGCTTCAAGGGTGCCCCAGATCATCACGCCGGGATGCGGGCGAACGGGATCACGCACCTCCTCGCGCGCGAGGATCGATTTCAGGATCGCGGCGAACTCAGCGGGCGGAACGGGTGGGCCACCCTTCGCGGCAGCCGTAAGGTCGAGGGTCATTCGGCGCGCGGCCTCACCGGCGGGCTCTTCCCAAAGCGCTTTGGCGGCACCGCCATCGGGGCCAGTGCAAAGCGCCTCAGCCGTCGCAAGGGTATTCGCGAGATGGGTGCTAATCGGCGCCAAACCAATCTTGGGCGGTGCCAGAAGGGTGGTGCTGATCCATCCAGCCCACGCCTTCGCGCCGACGCCCTGATCACTGGCCCAGTCTTCCAGCAAAGCGGGATTTGGAAAGGCAACATTGCGGCGGCGCAACCAAAGCTCCAGCTCTCGCGCCCAGCGCAGATGTGGGCCGCGCGCGCCATCCCGGCAAGCCAGCGGATGCTTGAGGAGAACCAGCAGGGCTTCGGTTGTCATCCGCCCTTCGCACTGGCGCGCGAGGTGAATCAAAAGCCGCCCTGGCGCCGACTGCGAAAGCGGGCGACCCGCGCTGTCATCCGGTTCAATCCCCCAGCGATCAAGCTCGGCTGCCACCCGGCGCGTCAGCATGCGGTCGGGGGTGACAAGCGCTGCGTTTTTCCCTTGGGCAAGTGCCTCGCGCAGCGCCAACGCGATCGCCACGGCTTCATGCCGCTCGCTTGGCGCTTCGATGAGAGAAAGCCCATCGCAGGCGGGGATGAGATCGCCAAGATCGGGGCCGTCGCGCAGCCACTGGTTGGTCACCGGCGCGGGGCGCAGCGCAAGTGAAACAAGCCGGTTCCGCAATGGCGCCGGTGCCATCCCGGCCTGCCAGGGCTGCACATCGCGTGGTGATAGCCCGAGATCAGCCAGGAAGCGCGCGAAGCGGTATTGTGGATGGTCTTCGTCCGCAGTTTCGAGCATTTGCACCCAAAGCTCATCCGGCAGGTCAAAGTCGAAACCGGGCAGGATCACCGCGCCCTGCTCGAGCCGAGCGACCGCATGCATCAGCGCCGCGGTCGTGCCACGCGATCCCGTGCTGCCTGCGATCAGGATTGGGTGATCAGGCGGCTCATCGGCCCAATGCGCGATTAGGGTTTCAACGGCGCGGCGTTGCCGGGCCTCGGGTGAGGGCGCGTTTTCGGTATTCTCAGCGAGAAAGTCGTGAACGATAGAAAGAAACTTCAAACTGTCGGCCCAATGCCGTGAGGCACCGCCTGCGTCTAAGCCTTCGATGGCTGAAAACGGCACACCCTCACCGGCCATCTCATCAATCAGCGCGGCAAGGCTTCGGGCCAGATCGAACGCTGCGCTTTTGGGGGCCAGGCCCGGCTCTGCCTCGATCAGCGCCGTGACGAGCGCGGTGAGCTCAAGCTGGCGCGCAAGCGGCGCGGCGGAAGGTGGCACGCCGGGCAGCGGCATCGTCGCCCCGATCTCGGCGACCGTCAGGATTCGGGGCAGAAGGCGCGCGCCGCCCGCTTCGAAAAGCCCGCGCACCCTGCGATGCATTCGCCGGGTATTGAGATAGATGCGGGCCCGTGCCGCCAAATGCGGGGCAATGCCCGCCTGCCGGGCATCGAAGCCTGCAACGAGGCCCGCGGCGAAATCTGCGCCGGGTGGCAGGGCAAAAACGCGCGGGATGGACGTCGCCTCAAACACCGGAGAGCAGCGCCTCGGCCTCGGCCAATCCCTCCGGATGGCCAACGTCACACCAATGGCCCGGATAGACCAAGCCAAAGAGCCGTCCGTCCGCCGCGATCAGATCCCAAATTGCGTTGAGCGAGAATGCCTGCTCGGGATAGGCGGCAACGCGATCAGGCCTCAGGATCTGGGCGCCAACATACACGGCCGCCCCACCGCGGCTGAGACGCCCATCTGCGCTGATCGAGAAATCCCCACCGCCCTTGCGCCCGTGGGCGCGCTCTGGGGGCACACACAGCAACAGCGCATCCATACGCGCCGGATCCCATTTGGCCAGAAGCGCCTGCACCGCGTTCGGCCCGCGCCAGACGGCATCCGAATTCAACGTGGCGATCGCGTCGCCCGGTAAGTGTGGCAGCGCATGTTTCAGGCCGCCACCGGTATCAAGAATATCTGGCGCTTCGTGCGAAACCGTCACCCCGGTGCGCCCCGCCAGATGCGCTGCCATCTGTGCGGCACGGAAATGGGTGTTGACTGCGATGGGCGCGCATCCCGCGCCCTCTGCAACATCCAGCGCATGATCGATTAAGGGTTTCCCGCCAACCGTGATCAATGGTTTCGGCTTTTCCGCGGTTAGCGCCCCCATGCGGGTGCCAAACCCGGCCGCGAAGATCATCAGGCTGGTTGAAGCGTGCCGCATCGGGCCCTCAGGTGGTCAAGGTGATCGGCCGTAGGCTCCGGCAGCATGTTGAGAAGCGCCGTCAGCCCCGTGGCCTCGGCCCCCCGCTCCAGGTGGCCCCAAACGCGTGGGATCAGATCCACGTAATTGGCCTTGCCGTCCCGAAGACAGAGCCGCGCGAACACGCCAAGGATCCGCAAGTTGCGCTGAATGCCAATCACGCGCGCGGTGGCTTTGGCTTCCGACTGATCCATCCCGATTCCGGCCGCAAACCGGTTGATCAACGTAACGCCAAGATCGGGTGGCACGTCGCGGCGGGCGTCTTCCACAAGCGAGATCAGATCGTATGTCGGGTGGCAGCGTGCGGCATCTTGAAAGTCGAGCAAACCCACGCGAGCCACACCTATGCGCTCAGGCAGCCATAGCAGGTTTTCGGCGTGGTAGTCGCGCAGAGCCAGCCCCGTGAACCCGGCTTCAAGGGGCACAAGCCGCCCTGCAAGCAGGCTGGCAAACGCGGGCGGGTGCGCCGCGTCGGACAGGCCCGCATACCAAGTGAGGGCCAGCTTCGCGCGATCGATCATCGGGCTTACACCATAGGCCGGTGTCGCGTGCGGTGCCGGTGACTTTTGCAGAGCGACGAGCGCATCGACTGCGGCCTCGTAAATCTCTGACTCAAGGTCGGGCCGGTCACCCACGATCCGCGCATAGAGGTGATCGCCTAGATCTTCTATCAGCAGAAGGCCGCGCGCCCGATCTTCGGCCAGAATGCATGGGGCGCTAAGGCCAATCGCTGAGAGGTGCTCGGCGATTGCCACGAAGGGCCCCACGTCCTCGCCCATTTCCGGCGGAGCGATCATCAGCACAGCGCGCGATCCGTCTTCCGCGGTGAGCCGTTCGTAAGATCGATGCGACGCATCTCCGGCCAGATGCGCCCGCGTGGCGCTGCCCCAGCCGGCACCCTGCAGGAAGCACTCATGCATAGGGTTCGCGGGCCTCTTCGAAAAGCGGCATTAGCGCCGCGCCGCGAGGGCCGCTGGCGCTGGCGGTAAGACTTCTTTCACTCTCGCTACCAATCTCAAGGGAGAGGGCAAGCGCGTCATCCGGCACTTGTGGGCCAAGCCGCTCTGGCCATTCAACAAGGCAAATGGCGGTGCGAAAGGCCTCGTCGAGCCCAAGTTCCGAGGTCTCCGCCCCACCCTCCAGGCGGTAAAGATCCACGTGCCAGATTTCCGCTGCGCCATCGTTATAGGTCTGCACCAACGTGAAACTGGGCGACGGCACCTCTTCCCAAAGCCCCGCCTGAGACAACCGCTCCTGAATCAGCGCCCGAGCAAAGGTGGTTTTTCCGGCTCCGATTGGCCCCGAAAGCAGGAGCGTATCGCCCGCCTTAAGGTGAGCCGCCAAGGCCTGCGCCAGGGCCGCCGTATTATCTGGCGATGAAAGGGTGATGCGCCGCTTCATGGGCGCGAGTCTGACGGTCTGGCGCTGGGCCTGCAAGGCCGATCAGGCCATGGCGCGGGATGTGGGCGGCGATGTGGCCCGGCTGGGGCCGGGAACGAAGCGGATCAGCGTAACGCCGCCGCGAAGCGGTGAGATCCTGCATTCATGGCGCCCCCCTGTGCGCAACTGAAACGCCCCGCCCCAAGCCTGCCTGTCCCGCGCGTGAAGAACGAAATCGCGGATCTCGCCCCAAAGTGGTGTGGGCTGGCTGCCCGACATCCAGATCCGCATCGATTCGGTTACGGTCACGCGGCTGCCGACATCCGCGTCAGTCGCCCCGCTGCCCCAAAGATCTCGGTAGGCGGCGTTAGAAAGTGCAAGCGCCCCGTCCCGCCCGAACACCGCTACGGCCTCATCCAGCGCGTCGAGCACGCCCTGCCCGATCTCCAGATCGCTGCGGAACCGGCGCGTCAGTGCCATTTCCTGGGTGATATCTTCGAAGATGAAAGCTACAGCGCCATCAGGGTGCGGGCGGCCCGACACGTTGTAGGTTTGGCCATTGGAGAGAGACCATGTTTCCGAATACGTGCCGCTTTCGGCCTGCGCCTCCAACTCAGCCATTCGGGCCCGCCAATCTGCGTAGTTCCGCGGTTCGGGGATCATCCGGCAATCTCGCAATTTATCGAGAAATTCGAAGAGGCTTGGCCGCCCGGCCAGAAACCCCGGCGCAAGCTCGGTAAGACGGGTGAGGGAGGGGTTGAAGAGTGTCAGCCGCCTTTCGCGGTCAAACACTGCCAGCCCGGTTTTGAGGTGTGAAAACGCCTTGGTGAGCGTTTGCGTGAACTCCATTCGTTGTTGATCCGCCTCCACAACCGCATCGGCGGTGAGTGCCGAATAGATCGGACCCGTGTCTGAAGGGATGCCAAAGCAGTCATACCAATGTTCTTCCAGCGCCTCGCCGTATTCCACGCGCAGGCGGGTTAGCTCTTTCGTTCCGGCCAACGATTTCAGCCGTTCGGGATCAAAAAGCGGCGGGGGTGGCCAGGCATCGGCGGCACGGGCGCCAAAATGCATCTCTAGCGCATCTAGATAGGCCCGGTTCGCCCAATAGACCTCACCCTCTGAGTTCTGCCGCCAGACGAGGAACGGAACCGCATCGATCACCATGCGAAGCGTCTCAAGCTCGTCTCTGGTGAAGGCCCATACGGCAGGTTCAAGCTCAAAGGTGCTGTGCTCTCGATCGGCTTCCATGATCTCGATTCTCAGGTGTTCTGACTTTTTTGACAGCAACAGTCGCTTGCTTTCGTCGCGAGACAGGAGCGTAAGTTCATCGACAAGTTCCGCTTCCGTCAGCGCGTCTTTAAGGGCCGGAAAGTGCACCGTCAGATTTGAAAGAGCGCGGGCGAGATCTGTCGTTCCCGCCCCTGAGCCCTGAAGCACGACCTCGGCCTCAGGGGAGTTATCGATTAGCTCTTCACCATCGAACAGGAACGTAGCGCCTGTTCGTATAGCTGCGGAATGCTTGGGCGGGCGCAGTATTGTGTCTGCGATAGCTATCGCGGCGAGCGCCAGAAGGCCCGCGGTGAAAGCGACCCCGCCAGCGGCCGAAACCTGAATGATGTCCAATCCCGAAATCGGCATGGCGGCCCCCCAGCAGCCTGCCGAAACGTTTAGGCAATGAGTGTTAACAAGCTATTAACGCGTTGTACGGGGCTAGGCTTCAATGGGTCTGTTCTGACCCAGCCCGGAGTCCTGCGCGCTATCCTCGCGCAGAATCGCCTCTCGCGGCCAGACCACATCTATGATGGCACCGCTGCGTTCACTGCTGGGGGTGGCCGCAAGCGGGTCGCGGCCATTGGCGAAGTTAAGCTCTGCCCCGGAGCGTTCTAAAAGCGTTTTGGCAATGAAGAGGCCAAGACCCATACCTTCATATTCGCGCCGCTGCTCGCTTTGCGCGGGGCTGCGGCGGATCCGCACGAAAGGATCGCCAATCCGGCTCAAGACTTGGATCGGAAAGCCCGGCCCGTCGTCGACGATCCGCACGGCGACATTCTCATCGCTCCAGGAGATATCGATCCAAACCTCGCCCCTCGCATAGTCCACCGCATTCTGAATCAGGTTGCGCAGGCCGTGGATGATTTCCGGGCGTCGGTGCACGACGGGTTGTCGTGCATCCGCAGCCTCCCCGGGCGCAATTTCATAGTGTATTGTGATGCCCCGGCCTTCATGGGGCTCAGCGGCCTCGCGCACCAGCGCGCCAATCGGCGAATGCTTTAGCTGAAGATCGTCTTTCCCGGCCCGGCCCATGGATCGCAGGATATCGCGGCACCGGTCGGCCTGATCGCGTACAAGCCGTGCGTCTTCCAAAAGATCTGGCCTGTCGGCCAACTCTTCCATCAATTCGGCACTTACAAGCTTGATCGTGGCAAGCGGCGTGCCAAGCTCATGGGCTGCGGCGGCGACAACGCCGCCCAGATCAGTGAGTTTTTGTTCCCGCGCCAGGGCAAGCTGCGTGGCCACAAGCGCATCCGACATCGCGTGGATTTCCGATGTCACCCGTTGCGCAAAGCCAGCAAGAAAGATCACCCCAATCACGATGGCCACCCAAAATCCAAACACGAAATCGGTTGGCATCCGCATCAGGAAGCCAAGATCGGTGCGAAGTGGGATGTGATATTGCGCCACAAAGGTGACCATCAGAATGGCATAAGCCCCCAGCAAAACGGTTGTGCGCAGCTGGAGAGCAGTCGCCGATACGGTAACGGGCACAAGGATTAGCAGAGCAAAGGGGTTATGAAGCCCGCCCGTCAGATAGAGCAGGAAGCTCAACTGCGTAATGTCGAACACGAGGTGAAGCGCCACCTCGCCTTCCGTCAGGCGCTTGTTTTCGGGATAAACGAAGATGGCAACGAGGTTTGCCGTGATTGCAGCGCCAATCGCCAGGAATGCGAGGCCGATCTCAAGGTTCAGGTCGAAAAGGCGCTGGGCGACGGTGATGGCGGAGAGCTGCCCCGCAATCGCGATCCAGCGTAGGACGATCAGGGTGCGCAGGCGTACCCAGTTTACGCGATGGCTCGCGTCGAAAAGTCCCAGCGTTGGATTGGCCATAGCACTTACCTATTTGTGAGTGGTGAGGCGGCAACCCATGTTGTAGGCTGCGCACCGCCACGGGATCAACTTGCAACGCGACTTTCCTGAAAGGTTTGCCATGACACGGATTTACCTGATCGCGGCACTTCTGGCCGTGGTGGCCGGTTCGGGCCTGAGTTATCTCATCATGTCAAATAGCGCTGGTGGCGATGATCAGTTTGCGCAATGCAGGGCCACTAGCGTGGCGGGCGGCGCAGGCGAGATTGGTGGTCCCTTCACGCTGGTGTCGGAAACCGGCGAAACAGTCACCGATGCCGATGTCATAACCCGCCCAAGCCTGATCTACTTCGGCTACACCTTCTGCCCGGATGTTTGCCCGCTTGACACGGCGCGCAACGCCGACGCGATCGATTTGCTTACCGACAAAGGCCTCGACGTTCAGCCCATCTTCATTTCGGTCGATCCTGAGCGCGACACGCCCGACGTGGTGGCCGATTTCACGGCAAACCTGCATGAAGATATGCTGGGCCTTACTGGCTCGCCCGAACAAGTCGAAGCCGCCTCCCAGGCCTATAAAACATACTACCGGAAACATGAAAGCGATGACGAATTCTACCTCGTCGATCACTCTACCTTTTCGTATCTTGTGCTGCCCGAACACGGGTTTGTGGAGTTCTTTCGGCGCGAGTTAACGCCGGAACAACTTGCCGAATCCACGGCGTGCTTCGTCAACGCCGCGTGAGGAAAGTTTGACCGAACGCCCTTCGAGACCTATCGTTCTAAAAAACAAAGGGAACTGGAAGGACTTCTGATGGTCGAACGCGCTCTTCAAGAGATCGGCGACGACCGCTCGCTTTTGGTGGTGGATGATGACGAGCCGTTTCTCAAACGCCTCGCACGCGCCATGGAAAAGCGGGGCTTCGCCGTAGAAACTGCGGGGTCCGTTACAGCGGGCCGCGCTATAGCAACTGCCCGCCCGCCCGCCTACGCCGTGATTGACCTACGGCTTGAAGATGGCAACGGGCTCGACGTTGTAGAAACAATTCGCGACAAACGGCCCGACAGCCGTGTTGTTGTGCTAACCGGCTATGGCGCCATCGCCACGGCAGTGGCGGCTGTGAAGATCGGGGCCACCGATTATCTCTCCAAACCCGCTGATGCCAACGATGTGACGGCCGCACTGCTTTCCACAGCCGACGAGCTTCCGCCACCACCGGAAAACCCGATGTCGGCCGATCGCGTGCGGTGGGAACATATCCAGCGCGTCTATGAACTGTGCGATCGCAATGTAAGCGAAACGGCGCGGCGGTTGAACATGCATAGGCGCACGCTTCAACGGATCCTTGCCAAGCGCAGCCCGCGCTAAAGGTCAAATCGCTTGTGAACCTTGCCGGTGACGGTGCCATCCCAAAGGGTGGCATCGTCATCGATCTTCCAATCGTAGAAGCCGATCCTTGCGTAGTATGTGAGCCCGGATGTGTTGTCGCCGCGGATTGAGGCGTTAAGCCATCTGTAGCCCAAGGCACGGGCGCGCCACACCGTTGTGGCGAACAGTGTTTGCCCCACCCCGCGCCCGGTTTCCCCGATCCGCACAAAACTCGCGATATCGGCTGCCTCGGGGGGCAGGTTTTCATGGGGTTCAGCCCATTGAAAGCCAAGAACCTGCCCGGTGTTATCAGAGGCCACATGCCAAGAGGATCGTGCGGGCGCGGCGGACATCCAGGTCATGATGTCTTCAGCGGTCACCGGGCCGCGGAGCGCCGTTGTCCCCCCACGTTTGATGATTGCCCCAAGAAGCGCTGCCATCTGAGGGGCATCTTCTGATGTCGCTTGGCGAACCGTAATCATTGCAGCTCTAGAAGCGCGGCGTGACGCTGCAGAAAATCGGCTCGCACTTCGGTGGGGGGCCGCAGCGCAAGCGTGATCCCCTCAAGCGCGCCGGCTGGCGGCGCGCCGAAAAACCGGTTGGCCTCGACGATTGCGAACCCCGCAATCTGCGTGGCTTCGAGCCAGGCGGAAATCTTATCGGCCCGTTTGATTGCCCGTTTGATCTTCTGCGGGAGCACGGCCGGTAGGCCAAACCGCAGGTGGATGGCAGCCGAAAGGCGGATATCGAGCTCGGAATACTGTGGCCCAACGGCATCTTTCACTGGCGAAATCATATCGCCGATCACGTATTCCGGGGCGTCGTGTAAAAGCGCCGCGAGCCGCCATTTTTGCGGGGCAGTCGGCTCAATCCGGCAAAACAGTTCTTCGACCAACAGCGAGTGCTCGGCCACGGAATACGGATAATCACCCCGCGTTTGACCGTTCCAGCGTGCCACGAAGGCAAGACCATGGGCGATATCCTCGATCTCGATGTCCATCGGAGTTGGATCAAGCAAATCAAGGCGGCGGCCAGACAGCATTCGCTGCCATGCGCGGGGGGGCCGTGCCATAAAAACCTCCTAAACTTGCCCGCTCATGGGTCCGTTTGCCTGTTATTCGGGCGAAATAGGCCAGAAAGTGCTATGCATTTTCATATCTCGCGGCGATTTTAGGGAAATCCCATCACCGCGCCCGTATCAAGTACGCACGTTACAAAAAGAGCATCAGGGGGATCAAAAAGCGCAACAGCGGCCCCACGTGCCGCGAAAGGAGCAGACCAATGCGCAGACTGATCACGGCAGTAACCACAGCAGCAGTACTTATGCCCATGGCGGGGCACGCGCAGCAGTTTTGCGCAGAACGCGCCAAAATCACCGACCGTCTGAAAACCGGCTATGGCGAAAGCTACACCGGTGGTGGGCTTCGCAATGCAGAGAGTGTTTTTGAGGTTTGGGCGTCTGAAGAAAAAGGCACCTGGACGATTTTGATGACCATGGCCAATGGGCGCTCCTGCGTCATGGCGTCGGGCACGAATTGGCGCGAGGCGCTTCCCGAGATGAAGCAACCCGTGGGTATCCCGGGCTGAATGAATCACAGGCGGCCGCCTCGGCCGCCTGGGTGACGCCGCTAGATTTCCATCACAATGCGCCCGTCGATTTCGCCTGCGCGCATCTTGTCGAAGATCGCGTTGATATTCTCAAGCTTGTCCCATGAAAAGTGGGAAGACACCTTACCTTCCGCCGCGAAAGCAAGGGATTCGGCCAGATCGTTCCGCGTTCCTACGATCGAGCCGCGCACGGTAATTCGCTTCAGCACAACTTCGAAGATCGGCAGAGGGAAGTCGCCAGGTGGCAGCCCGACGAGGGATAGAAAGCCACCCCGGCGCAGCATTCCCACCGCCTGCGAGAACGCCGCGTTCGAGACGGCGGTAACGAGCACACCCTGAACGCCGCCCATTTGCGTTTGTAGTTCCTCAACGGGGTCTACGTCGGCTGCATTGATTGTCAGCTTGGCCCCCAGCGATTTGGCGAGCGATAGCTTTTCATCGCGGATATCCACGGCTACCACGTTTAGCCCCATCGCACTGGCATACTGCACGGCCATGTGGCCCAGGCCACCAATGCCGCTGATCGCCACCCAATCGCCGGGCTTGGCTTCCAATTCTTTGAGCCCCTTGTACACAGTAACGCCCGCGCAAAGCACTGGGGCTGCTGGCCCAAAATCCACCGCATCTGGCAACTGCCCCACATAGTTCGCGTCGGCGCGCACAAACTCTGCATAGCCGCCATCCACCGAATAGCCCGTGTTCTGCTGGCTTTCGCAAAGCGTTTCCCAGCCGCCCACACAGTGATCGCAGCGCCCGCACGCGGTGTGCAGCCATGGGGCGCCGATACGATCGCCTTCCTTTAAATGGGTAACACCCGCCCCAACCGCTGCAACTTCCCCCACGCCCTCATGCCCTGGCACAAAGGGCGCCTGCGGCTTGACGGGCCAATCGCCTTCGGCCGCGTGCAGATCAGTGTGGCACACACCCGAGGCGCGCACACGCATCAAAACTTGCCCTGGCCCTACCTCGGGCACCGGCAGTTCGCGGATCTCAAGCGGCTTGCCCAGCGCGGGTACCACGGCGGCTTTCATCACTTTTGGAAGCGTCATGTCGTTCTCCGAAAATGTATTGCCCAAATACTCGTGCCCCAATACCACGCAATCCGCGCTGCCCTTGACATGATACAAATCAAGCAGGTTGCCGCGTTGTCGCCGCGCGGCGCGGCTGCTAAGGGGTCGCCCAACGCCGAAACCACATCATGAGGTTCTGGGCATGCCCAAAGATTTCATCGTCAAAGACATCTCTCTGGCCGCCTTCGGCCGCAAGGAACTCGACATCGCCGAAACCGAAATGCCGGGCCTGATGGCCTTGCGCGAGGAGTATGGCGAGACCAAGCCCCTGAGCGGCGCGCGGATCGTGGGATCGCTTCACATGACGATCCAGACCGCTGTTCTGATCGAAACGCTCACAGCGCTGGGCGCCGATGTGCGCTGGGCCTCGTGCAACATCTTCTCAACACAGGATCACGCCGCCGCGGCAATCGCCGAAGGCGGTACGCCAGTCTTTGCGATCAAAGGGCAGACGTTGGAAGAGCACTGGGATTACCTCGACAAGTCCTTCCTTTTCGAAGACGGGCCCAACATGATCCTCGACGATGGCGGGGATGCCACGCTTTACGTTCTTCTCGGCGCACGTGCAGAGGCGGGTGAAGATATCATTCCGGTTCCGCAATCCGAGGAAGAAGAAGTCATCAAGGCCCAGATCAAGAAGCGGATGGCCCAAAGCCCCGGCTGGTTCACCAAGCTGCGCGATCAGATCAAGGGTGTAAGCGAGGAAACGACGACAGGCGTAAACCGCCTCTACCAGCTCGTGCGCGACGGCCAGCTGCCCTTCCCGGCGATCAACGTCAACGACAGCGTCACCAAATCGAAGTTCGACAACAAATATGGCTGCAAGGAAAGCCTTGTGGATGGCATCCGCCGCGCCACCGATACGATGATGGCCGGCAAGGTTGCGGTTGTGTGCGGCTACGGTGACGTCGGCAAGGGTTCGGCCGCCAGCCTTGCGGGCGCGGGCGCGCGCGTGAAGGTTACGGAAGTAGATCCGATTTGCGCCCTTCAGGCGGCTATGGACGGGTTCGAAGTCACGCTTCTTGAGGATGAGGTGGGCAGCGCCGATATCTTTATCACCACCACCGGCAACAAGGACGTTATCCGCATCGAGCACATGCGCGAGATGAAGGATATGGCGATCGTCGGCAATATTGGCCATTTCGACAATGAAATTCAGGTGGCCAACCTGAAGAACCACAAGTGGACGAACATCAAGGAACAGGTGGATATGATCGAAATGCCCTCGGGCAACCGGATCATCCTTCTGTCCGAAGGCCGTCTGCTGAACCTCGGGAATGCCACCGGCCATCCCTCCTTCGTTATGTCGGCCTCATTCACCAACCAGGTGCTGGCGCAGATCGAGCTCTGGACGAAGGGGGATGAGTACGAAAACAAGGTCTACATCCTACCCAAACATCTCGATGAGAAGGTGGCGAAGCTGCATCTTGCGCGCATCGGTGCAAAGCTCACGCCGCTTGATGCCGATCAGGCAGCCTATATCGGTGTGAAGCCCGAAGGCCCGTTCAAGCCCGAACACTACCGCTACTGAGCCGGGCGAACAGTTGCCGCCGCGGGGAACCGCGGCGGGATTTTCCCTTTGTTGCAGAGAACTTCGCCGCTATCGTGCCGCTCGCGCCGGTAGAACACCGGCGGCGAAGGAAAAAACTGGAACAGGTGGGAGAAAACTCATGGGTAAGCGCGACGATCTGATCGCCCAATATGCCGATGATCTGAAGAACAAATGCGGCATGACGCCAGACATGGATCTGCTGACAAAAGTCACGATCGGCTGCGGCCCCTCGATCTATGACGCGGATGCCTCAACCGTCGCCGCCTCGCAGGCCGGCGAACTGGAGACGGTTAAGGACAACTTCCTGATTAAGAAGCTTGGCCTCAGCGATGGGCCCGAGCTGATGGATGCGATCAATTCGGTCATCGAAACCTACGGCAAATCCGAGCGCAACAAGTACCGCGCCGTTGTTTACTACATGCTGACGAAGCACTTTGGCAAAGAATCCGTCTACGGCTGATAGATCAAAGGCGAACTAAATCGCCTTTGCGCGGCGCGCGCGAAGCCGCTACTGCAAGGGTTCCGGCTAGGATGGCCGGAACCTTTCTAATTTTGCCGCAGCGTTTTCGTCGTGCCCATGGGGTGAGCACGCGGGGTGGAAGAGGGTTCCGGCACCGGTTTGGAACCCTCTTATCCCGCCGGCCATCCGCGTAGAACTGCCTCCGCCTAAAGCAGCATCAGCACAAGGCCCATGACGGTGCAGCCCACCGTTGCATAGACCCCATCAATCAAGGTGAGGGTCAGAGGGCGCTGGGCGAAAAGGTAATTCGTGGTGATCCAAGGTGTGGCAATGAAAAGGCCAAGACCGAGGCCCGTCATCACCCCCTTGGCCAGCGTATCTATCCCCGATGTGACAAAGACATGCCGCATCATGCCCGCCACCAGGATCGCGCAGAGAAAGCTGCCGATGAAGGCGGCGTAGTTCTTTCGATTGATCGTTTCCTCCGTCAACCCCACGGCGGCCATCCACGGTTTTGCAGCAATGCCGTACCAGATCGCGCCAAAGATCCACGCCCCTGCTGCGGCCGCGAGAACTGAAAGCGTTCCCATCTCTATCCCTCCTGTTATTGTGGTGTCATCAAATCACGGCAGTTGCCTGCCAATCCAGACCCGGAGGCCCCATGCGCCGCTTCCTCGCGATCTCAATCCCCGTCTTTGCCATCGGCTTTGTTTGCGGCGCAGCGTTCTGGTATCTCTTCTCCCCGCTCTTTTTCGATGATGTGGTGAGCGAGGAATTGGCGGGTGCCGATACGCTGACAGAGGTGGCGGTCGGAACCTTCCGCGATGCGGACCGGGCCCATAGCGGCACCGGCACCGCCACGATCTTTGCCCGCCCCGATGGATCAGCCGTGCTGCGCTTCACCGCGTTTGAGGTCACGAACGGGCCGGATCTGGAGGTTTGGCTTTCGTCCCACCCCGATCCGCAATCATCATCGGATGTCTCGGACGGCGAATGGCTGTCATTGGGCCAGCTGAAGGGCAATGTGGGTGACCAGAACTACGATATCCCCATGGGCACAGATCTATCGCAATACGGCTCAGTGGTGATCTGGTGCGAACAGTTCGGAGTGCTCTTCTCCCCCGCAGCACTGGGCGCAAGCTAGGGCGAGACACCGCCCATGTCGCAGATGATGCGCCATTCCTCGGCCGTCACCGGTTGAACCGACAGTCGCGTGTTGTTGACCAGAACCATCTCTGCAAGGCGTGGATCATCCTTGCACATTGCAAGCGTAACGGGCGTTTCCATCGGGCGGATGGCACGGATATCCACGCATTCCCAGCGTTCATCCTGCGTGGTGCTGTCGGGATGTGCTTCGGCGATTACCTCCACGATCCCCACCACCGCCTTTTCCGATTGCGAGTGGTAGAAAAAGCCGCGATCGCCAATCTTCATCTCGCGCATCACGTTGCGCGCCTGGTAATTTCGCACGCCATCCCACTCTTCGCCCACATCGCCCTTGGCAACTTGATCGTCCCAACTCCACGTTGAGGGTTCGGATTTGAACAACCAGTACTTCATCCGCCGATCACCCGTTTCCATTCGATCAGCTCGACCGAAGCGAAAAGCCCCGCCTTTGCATAGGGGTCATCTTTGGCCCAGGCTTCGGCCGCGGCCACAGAGTCCACATCGAGGATTAGAAGCGATCCGCACATGGCACCTTCGGCATTAAGGAACGGCCCGGCCTGCTGCACAACTCCCGTGTCGCGCACATAGGCCAAATGTGCTTCGCGGTTGGCCATGCGAGTATCCAGCGCGCCAGGTTTGTCTTTCGCGATCAGCGCCACAAGCATTGTCATTCCTCCTTCAACGGCCGGGTGAGCAGCTCTTTCCGCGCCTGGGCGACCGAGAGACGCCCGGCCAGCACCGCTGCCACCATTGCGGATATTGGCATCTCTATGCCGTGATGCGCGGCTAACCTAACCACGGCACGTGCGGTTGCAACGCCTTCCACCGTGCCGCCTGGCCGTGCTGCTTCGCGGCCCAGCGCCAGCCCCGCGCCGTAGTTGCGCGATTTCTCCGAGGTGCAGGTGAGAACCAGATCACCAAAGCCCGAAAGCCCTGCCAACGTTTCGGGCCGCGCCCCAAGCGCTTCGGCCAGCCGCTGGATCTCAGCAAAGCCACGGGTGACCACTGACGCCCGCGCACTCTCGCCCAACCCCGCGCCCATGGTGAGCCCGGCGGCCAGCGCGATCACGTTCTTCAGCGCGCCGCCCAGTTCGGCCCCGATGATATCCTCGGTGCGGTAAAGCCGTAGTGTGGCCCCCGAAAGCCGGGCCTGTAGCGCGGGCGCGCCGGGGCCTGTGGCTGCGAGAGTGAGCGCTGTCGGCAGGCCACGGGCGAGATCGGCAGCAAAGCCGGGGCCCGTAAGCACGGCAACTGAAGCATCACGGCAGGCCGCTGACAGCGTGGCCGCGGGCCCAACGCCGCTTTCGAGATCGATTCCTTTGGCGCAAGAGACGAGGGATTTTCCCTCAAGCGATTGTGCTTCGGCCAACGCGAAGGGCCGCACCTCTTGCGCAGGAATCGCGATCAGTAGCGTTTCGGCGCTAAGGGCTTCCGGCAGATCTGCCGTGGGCCGCATTTGATCCGGAAAGCCAGCACCAGGAAGGTAGCGCGCGTTCTCCCGCGCCTCTGCCATACCCTCGATCGCGGCAGCATCCCGGCCCCAGAGCACCACCGTATGGCCTTCCCGCGCGAGTGTGATCGCAAGGGCGGTGCCGAAGGCGCCCGCGCCGATTACACTGATCGTACTCACGCCTTGGCGCCCTTCTTGCCGTGGCCCAGCATGGGCGCCTGTCGGGTATCGAGCGGCCAGCGGGGCCGGGCGGCCAGATCAAAGCCAGATCGATGTCCGGCCTCCATCAACTCGATCCCCGCCCAGGCGATCATCGCGGCATTGTCGGTGCAAAGGGCCAGGGGCGGGGCAATGAAGGGTACGCCCGCCTCGCGCGACACGGCTTCAAGCGCGGCGCGGAGCACCATGTTTGCTGCAACGCCCCCGGCCACGCAGAACGCCGATATGCCGGGCGCGGCGGCCAAAGCGCGGCGCGATTTCTCTGCTAGCACCGCCTCCACCGCGGCCTGAAATGCCGCAGCGATATCCGCCTGATCCCGCCCATGAAGGCCCCTTTGCGCCTCCAACAGCCCGTCGCGCGCCCGCAGCACGGCCGTCTTGAGGCCGGAGAAGGACATATCGCACCCGTCGCGATCCAAAAGCGGGCGCGGTAGCGGGAAACGCGCCGGATCGCCGGCACCGGCTGCGCGCTCGATCGCTGGACCTCCTGGCTGCGTCAAGCCGATGAGCCGCGCGACCTTGTCAAATGCTTCGCCCGGGGAATCGTCTATTGTGCCGCCGAGACGGGTGAAGCGGTCCGGCCCCTCGACCCGCAGAAACTGGCAGTGCCCACCCGAGACGAGGAGCATAAGGTACGGATAAGCCACGCCATCGGTGAGCCGTGGCGTTAGCGCATGGCCCGCGAGGTGGTTCACGCCGATTAGCGGCAGCGCAGCGCCCGCCGCAATACCCTTGGCGCACATCACGCCCGCAAGCACCCCGCCGATCAGACCCGGACCTGCCGTGACGGCCACGCCGCCCAGATCGGAAAGGCCTACGCCCGCCTCCGCGAGCGCAGCTTCTACGCAATGATCCATCTTCTCGGTATGCGCGCGCGCCGCGATTTCGGGAACCACGCCACCGAAGGAACTGTGCAGATCCGCCTGACCGTAGACGATGGAGGCCAGGATCTTTCCCTCCCCCTCGGCGCGCGTCACAATGGCAGCGGCGGTCTCATCGCAGCTGCTTTCGAGGCCAAGAAGGGGGCGCGCCAATATCCCGTCTCCGGTTGCGGGGGAACCGCGCGGCAGGTATCACCCCGTGCTGTGCCAGACAACCGTTTGCCCACCCTTCTTCTGACCCGCCCGCGCCCGCAATCGCTGGCGTTTCTGGCGCTTTGCGAGGCCCGCGCGGGCCAGCCGCTGCCCCATCACATCGCCCCGGTGATCACGATTTCAGATGTGCCGGTTGCCGATCTCGGCCCGCCCGGCGCATCGTTGATCTTCACCTCGGTACATGCCGTTGCCCGGGCCGGAACCGGTGAGGGCCGTACCGCCTTCTGCGTGGGTGACAGAACGGCGGAGGCCGCGCGCGTTGCGGGCTTCGATGCCCATTCTGCCGCCGGGGATGCGGCGGCCCTTATTGCCCTGATCCGCGATGCTCGGCCTGAGGGGCCGCTCACATACCTGCGGGGCGCGCATGCAGCCGCCGATATTGCGGGGGCCTTGCGCGCCGCAGGCTTCGCTACCGAAGCTCGCATCGTCTACCGTCAGGATCCGGTCGGGCTTGCTCCGCCTGATCTTGCTGCACTGGGCGACGAGCCGCACTTCCTTGCCCCGGTCTTTTCCCCTCTGAGCGCCCGCACCCTGAGCGGCTCTCTCGGCGCCCTGGGGGAACGGGCCCATGTGATCTCGATTTCCCAATCGGTGCGCACGGCGTGGGAAGGCCCTGTTGCGAGCAATGTGGTGGCCCGTGCGCCTAATGCCGAGGCGATGGCCGACTGTGTCGCACAGCTGGCCCTCCCCAGCGCTTGTTGAGCCCCGGGTCGCACTATAAGGTTTTGAGGTGCTGCCGCACCAAGGCCAAGTCATGCAAGGGGGGTCGCCTTGGCTCCGTCGAACGATAAGTCACGGAAATCGAAAGATAAGCTGCCGGAAGGCCAATCCGAGGATGGGCCTGACGCAGGCGTTGAGCCTGCGGAATCATCGCCCGATGATGCCGGCGGTGATCCTGTAGCGGGCGCCGCCCCCATCGCGCCGGAGCCATCGGAGGATGCGGAGGCGCCGGAATTCACCGAAGAGCCGGAGATCCTGGAAGGAGAAATCCTGGCCGTAGATGAGGCGGATCTGGTGGCTGATGCGCCCGCAGAACACGTAGATGCGGCCGAGCAAGATCACGATGGCCCGGCGGATGCAGAGGCGCTAGGCGCCTCTGAGCCTGAGCCTGAGCCTGAGCCTGAGCCCGCAATGCGCGAGGCCAGCGAACCGCAGAAACAGCCGGCTTCAGCTTCGATCGTTCCACTGCTGATTGGGGGTGCGCTGGCCGCCCTGATCGGCTTCGCCGTCGCACGTTACCTTGAAACGTCACAGCCCCCCGAGGGCCCGACGACGACGGAGCTTGCCGCGGCGCTCGCCGCCGAAGAGGCGCGGGCTACGGAGTTGGCGGCTCGACTCTCCACGCTCGAAGGCGCAGACGTTCAGCCAGCGATTGATGCAGCCGCCGCCCCGCTTTCGGATCGGATCGACGCGCTCGACGCACGCATTTCCGATCTCGACACCGGACTTGCCGCCCTCAGCGAACGTGTCGAAACGATCGCACTGCGACCCACGGCAACGGGCATCGAGCCGGAAGAGTTCGATGCGGCGCTTAACCAGTTTCGTGGCGAGCTGAACGCCGCGATTGAAACGGCGCAGACCGAGATTTCAAATGCGCGGTCAGAGGCCGAGCAGATCTCGGAAACCGCCTTTGCCGCGGAAACGGCTGCAATTGCACGCACCGCTTGGGGCCAGGTTGCCAATGCTGTGGAAAGCGGCGTGGGTTATGCCGATGCGTTGGCCGAGGCTGAGGGCGTGTTCGAGGGTGAGATCCCACAAGTCATCACGGCCAACGCCGTGGATGGGGTGCCGTCGCTTGCGAGCCTGCAGGAGGCATTTCCGGAGGCTGCGCGCGCTGCGCTTGAGTCTGCGATCCGTTCTGATGCAGGCGACACCACGATGGATCGTTTGACCGCCTTTCTTCGTGTGCAGACAGGCGCGCGGTCTCTTTCGCCGCGCGAGGGTGGCGACCCGGATGCGGTGCTGTCCCGCGTCGAGGCGGCGCTGCGGCAAGGCGATCTCTCGCAAGCGCTTTCCGAGGCTGATGCGCTGCCGGAAAGCGGCCAGGCCGCGCTGGCGCCCTGGCGCGAGGCGGCGGTGACGCGGCTTGAGGCGCTTGCAGCGGTTGAGACTATCGCCGCTGAATTGGATTCGAACTGAAGGGTGCCGGTATGCTGTGGTCGCTCATAAAAATCCTGCTCTTCATTGGTATCGTGGCGGGGCTCACCCTTGGGGCTGGCTACCTGATCGATACCGGGGGCGGTGTGCGCGTGGCCATCGGCACGATCGAGTTCACGCTTGGCCCACTCCAAGCGGTGATCGTGGCGCTGGTGCTGCTGATCGCGATGTGGATCGTGCTGAAGATCGCAAGCCTCGGCGTGGCGGTGCTGCGCTTTCTCAACGGCGACGAGACCGCAATTTCGCGCTGGTTCGACCGCAATCGTGAACGGCGGGGGTTCGAGGCGCTGGCGGATGGCTTAATGGCGCTGGCGTCTGGCGAGGGCCGCGCAGCAATGTCGAAAGCCGCGCGCGCAGAACGCTATCTCAAGCGTCCGGAGCTGACGAACCTGATCACCGCCCAGGCGGCGGAGATGGCGGGCGATCGCGCCAAGGCCGAGCAAACCTACAAGGCGCTTCTGAAAGATGACCGCACCCGTTTCGTCGGCGTGCGCGGAATTATGAAACAGAAGCTCGCGGCCGGCGACACTGATACCGCCATGGCCCTTGCCGAAAAGGCCTTTGCTTTGAAGCCAAGGCATGAGGAAACTCAGGATGTGCTTTTGCGCCTTCAGGCCAATAGCGGCGATTGGAAGGGTGCGCGCAAAACCCTTGGCGCCAAGATGAAATAGGGCGCCCTGCCCCGCGCCGTGCACCGGCGCCGCGACGCGGTCCTCGCCCTCGGTGAGGCGTCTGCGATCGTGGAAGAGGATGCGACGATTGAAGCCCGCGAGGCTGCGATTGAAGCCAACCGCCTGTCACCCGACCTTGTACCAGCGGCTGTGATGGCCGCACGTAGCTACATCGCCGATGGAAAGCTTCGCAATGCAGCGCGGGTGATCAAAAAGGCCTGGGGCGCCAGCCCGCACCCCGAACTCGCCGCGGCTTTTGCCGAGATCGAGCCAGAAGAGACGCCGGGTCAGCGGATCAAGCGTTTTGGCGCACTCACAAAGCTTCAGCCCGGCCACCCCGAAACGAAAATGCTTCTCGGCGAACTGAATATCGCGGCCGAAAACTTCGCCGATGCGCGCAAGGCCATGGGGGATCTTGCGGAAACCGATCCGACGGCCCGCACGCTGACGATCATGGCGGCGATCGAACGGGGCGAAGGCGCGAGTGATAGCGTGATCAAGGGATATCTCGCGCGCGCTGTCAGTGCCTCGCGCGGGCCGCAGTGGGTATGCGACAACTGCCAGCACATTGCGGGGGAATGGGCGCCCACATGTGGCAATTGCGGTGCGTTTGACACGCTATCCTGGCGGACCCCGCCCTCTATCACAGGGCCAAGTCAGGGGGCGGAGATCATGCCGCTTATCGTCGGGGCGCCGGAGCCCGCCGCGCTGCCGCCCGAAGACGGGATTGCCGAGGCGGAAATGGAAGAGGTGACGGTGGAAGACGTTATCGAAGCCGAGCCGCCTGAAAAAACCGCCGAACCCCCAGCAGATGAGGCAGAGCTCACAGGTCAGATCAATGGGCGGGACCATAGCGCCGAACCGCCCGCACAGGCCCTTGCTGCGCCCGAAGAAATCGCCCGAAAATAGGGCTATCCCTCTCGCGTTTTCGCTGCTATCAGACGCGCCGGCGCCGCTGTAGCTCAGCTGGTAGAGCACGTCATTCGTAATGATGGGGTCGGGGGTTCGAGTCCCTTCAGCGGCACCACTTCGCCCCTTCCTTGCAGTTTGCGCCCGTCTTTGATCTGGCGAAGCCGGTTTGCTGGCTATGTCAACGCGCCACGCCGGATCCTTCCTGCGCCCGGGTTTGCGGCCGTTTCGCGCGGCGCTCTGCGTACCAAGCTCTGCGCCTGCGGATTGCGGCGCCAAGCTAGTGCAGCAAGGCGTCTTCGATCGTTCGCTGAAGTGCCGTGAACTGGAAGGGTTTCTTAAGGATGGGTGATTTTGGATAGGTGTCGATCACATCTTCCATAGATCCGTATCCGGTGGCGAGGATAAAGGGGATCCTGCTATCTGACAGGCGCTTGGCAACCATGAGCGACGTCTCATCCCCCAGATTTACATCGAGCACGGCGAAGTGGATATGCTGGGTATCGAGGATATCCATCGCCTCGCGTACGGTACTTGCGGAATGCACGTCTGCGGCACCGAGGTCGCACAGCATATCGCTTGTATGCATCGCAATCAGCAGTGTGTCTTCGACAAGAAGAACGTCTCCGCCGAGAACGGGCCTGAGGATTGGGGCAGGCGCATCTTCCGGTATGCCCGATCCGCCCTGGGGGATGACACGGGTGAAGTAGCGCGCCGGAAGTACGATATCGGCTTCGAATCCTGCCATTCGATAGCGTGTGTCCACCTGACCCTTCAGTTCGAATGGAATGGTTTTTTCGATGATCGTTGTACCGAACCCTTTACTTGCGGGCGGTTTCACCGGTGGGCCGCCGATTTCGCGCCAAGCGAGCCTCAGCGCCCCTGAAGTATCCTGGGACAGGCGGATATCCAGTGTGCCGTCATCATTGGATAGCGCGCCATATTTCGCGGCGTTCGTCACCAACTCATGCAAGACAAGCGTCACCGTGGAAACAGCTTCAGGTACAAGGAAGGCGTCATCGCCCTGGGCGATCACCGCAGGCCCGCGCCGGCTACTGTAGGCCCGGAGTTCAACTTGAATGAGCTCTTTCAGCGATACTGGCGACCATTGCTTCGCGGTGAGCTGATCATGCGCGCGGGCAAGGGCTTGAATGCGCCCGTCCAGAACATCGGTAAACGATTCAACGCTCGACATCTTCTGGCTGCTCTGCCCCACCAGCCCGCTGATAAGGTTGAGAATGTTGCGAACTCTGTGGTTGAGCTCCGCAATCAAGAGTTCTTGGTCTTGCTGTGATTTCAGGCGCTCGTGATGCGCCTGATCGGTTATCTTCAGAACCACTTCAACGAGGGTGACCCGCAGGGCGCGGGCAGTGTTCAGTTCGTTGGGCAACCAGGGGGAACTTCGCCGTTTTACAACCTCTTGCCACGCGGCAAAGCTGCTGCGCGGCGAAAGCGTTTGCCCGGATTCAACCTTACCTGGCTTCCCGGCCCAGTTGACGAAATGCGTCAGTTCTCGACGAAACAAAACGATGTAATCGCGCGGGCGGCGTGAGATCGGCAGCACAAGGATACCCGCTGCCAGATCCGCAAAGCTCTCTGCCTCGGGATACCGTTCAACAATGCACTCCGTGGCGAACACCTCACCCGAAGACGTTGTGTTTAGAAATCGAACCATTGGCAGAAAATCTGCCTCGTCCGGTGCCATGCCAAGGGTGCGATACGTGCCGTCGGAGTATAGGGCGATCCCATCGAATGAGATTGCATCGCTGATTTCTTCGGCGAGTGCCTCCAGATCTTTGTGAAGGCTATTTCCGCTGGAGACGCGCGCCATCACCCTGTTGTGGAGGGTTTGTGCGTCTTCCGCGGCCTGGCGTTCTTGCTCGTTGAGAAGTTCGGAAAGCTCGTAGGAGAACAGTTGAACAAAAAGCTCTACTGCCGTCCGCGTGTCGTAACTCACATAGTGGGGGGCGGCGTGGTGGCATGCGAAAAGCCCCCAAAGCTCGCCCCGCCGCATGATCGAGGCCGACATGGAAGCGGCCACGCCCATGTTGCGCAGATACTGAAGATGGGTTGGCGACACCGCGCGCGTGATCGCTAGGGAGAGATCCGGTTTCTTGCCGTCTGGGCCACGTTCCGGGATCACCTTGTGCCTGGCGCCATCCACATCTGCGATCAGGCGGAGCGGGCTGCGTTTGTAAAGCGCACGCGCCTGTTTCGGAATGTCGCTCGCAGGGAACCGAAGCCCCAGATAGGGTTCTGAATGGGCCGCGCGCGCCTCTGCAATAACCGATCCGGTGCCGTCCGGCGCGAACTGGTAGAGCATGACCTTTTCGAATCCGGTGATTTTGCGCAGGGCGCGCGCGGCCTCTGTGGCCATTCCGGGCAGATCACCTTGTGCGCGAACGCGCGCCAAAAGGGCTTGGACGATCGACGGATCTTCTGGCGCAGTGTTGCCCGAGCAGGGCTCAAATTCGAAGATAAAGCCTTTGGGTGTTACCTGAATGGCAATGTCGAACAGACGCCCATCCTCGAACAGATCGAACGAAAAGCAGCGCGTCGTTGGGTTCTGCGCGGTAAGAATTTGCGTCTTGCCTCGCAGCTTATGCGCCGAGTCGTCTGGAAAGTGGGCCGAAAACCGGGTTCCGACGAGGGCGTCTGGATCGAGCCCGATCACGTCACGCGTGTTGGTAGAGACGTGGTTGATCAGCCAATCCATTGAGACCGAGATCAGGCATCCAAAAGACTGCACGTGGCCAAGCAGGTGAATTGGCTCGTGATCGCATGGCGTCAGATCATGCGCGTTTTCCTCGGGCAGGGGCGCGTGGTTATTCAAGGGTGCTTGCCTCCAAAGTCGGCGCCGCATGGGTGGCCGCGCGCGTGTAGATTTCAAAGATCGCCATGCAATCGGAAACGATGATGTCAGCGTCCGTCGACCGCGCTGGCAAGGCGCCCAGGCGGCCACAGAGCTGCCGCCATTGGGCCGACCTGTCAGCCCCGCGCAGAAAATCCGTAGATGACAGTACCCGCCTGTCGCACGCCGCCGCCCGTCTACGTTCCAGAACGCGAAAGCCAAGGCTTGATCCGATCAGAAGGTATTCGACGGCTAAGGGATGATAATGTCGCGGAACTGCCGCAAGGGGCGGGGGTGTTGGCCGGCCCAAGCGCGCCAGGTCGCACTGAAGGTTCGCGCGATCCACCCGAATGCAAGTCAGCAGCCTGACGGGTAAGGCCCGATCGGCGGCCAAAACCCCCAAGGCCAGCCAATGGGCACTGAGGAAACTTACGTAACCGGAATGGTCGGCCAGATCATGCGGTTTGAATGCATGATCTACGCGGTTATGCGGCGCGCGCGTTTCTGCTCGCAGCCTGTCTCTAAGATTTTCGTGCACCGGCCCACCCTCTGGAACTGTGGCAACACTGTGTTGGAAAAATGGCTTGATTGGCCCTAATAGGCCCTTACCCGCGGGGCAAAACCGTTGAGAGTTTAGTTTGAGTTTTTCGGTTGTGCGGCTGGTCTTGGTGTCTGCGATCGCACGATTCTCGTGGTGGGCAAGGTGCTCGGCCATGCGCCCACCAAAACCGTGCTCACCCGCGAAAACCTCGAACGTGCCTTTGGCGGGATGCGGCCTATCACTGGGGGCGGAGATACGCTGTGCGACGTTGAGTATGCCAGCGAGCCAACGATCGTAGCCAATGATGAGCGGTTCTCTGTGCAGTAGGGCAAAAAAACACAGGTGGCGCACAGTTCCGAATGATCACAGCTCTCACCGCGACCCTCACCTACGCCCACGACAGATGCCATGTGGGCCTCGGCTTTATGCCCTAGCGGTCTGCGCGTTTCTCTCCGCCTTCATGATGCTGAAGGGTTCGTCGCTTGTTGGAGATGCGCTGGTGCGCTCCGTTGTTCCCGTCGTGGCGGGGGCTTACATCTTTAGCCTTTTTTTCGCGCCACGCGCCATTCTGGCGGGCGGGCTGATCCTGAACTGGCAGGATCCTATGCGTTACGTCTTCAATCCGGCACAAGCGCGCGTTTTTGGCTTTCCAGTTGGCCTTCTGCACTCAGGCATGCTCGCTGGGCTTTCGCTGACGTTTGGCGCCACTTTGAATGCTTTGGGCCTGATCCTCGGTTGCGTGTTCATCGGCGCCTTCAGCTGGCGGCAGATCCAGAACGGGCAGATAACGCAAGAATGAAAAAAGGCGGCCCCGGGGCCGCCTTTTCAAGTCAGATCGAGCACTCCCCTCAATCGAGGCTGCGCTCAACCTCTTCGCGTTCGAAGATTTCGATCACGTCTCCGTCGCGAATATCGTCGTAGTTTTCAAACGCCATCCCGCATTCCTGGCCGGACTGGACTTCGGGCACTTCATCTTTGAAGCGCTTGAGCGTTTTCAGCGTGCCTTCGTGGATCACCACGTTGTCGCGCAGAAGCCGTACGCCCGCCGAGCGGCGCGCAACGCCTTCTGTCACTAGGCAGCCCGCAACCTTGCCAACACCAGACACTTTGAACACCTGCTTGATCTCGGCGTAGCCGATGAAATTCTCGCGCACCTCTGCGGAAAGCAGGCCCGATGCCGCGGCCTTCACATCATCCACCAGATCGTAGATCACCGAATAGTAGCGGATCTCCACGCCCTTCTGGTTGGCCACGTTCCGCGCCGTTGCATTGGCGCGCACGTTGAAGCCGAAGACGGGCGCTTCACTGGCTTCGGCCAGGCCCACATCCGTTTCAGTGATTGCGCCGACGCCGGAATGGAGCACGCGGACGCGCACCTCGTCATTGCCGATCTTCTCCATCGCTTGAACGATCGCCTCGGCAGAGCCCTGCACATCGGCTTTCACAAGAATGGGCATCTCCGCGACGTTCTCATCGGCTTTCGCCTTCGCCATCATCTGCTCAAGCGTGGTGGCGGCGCCGGCGGCGGCGCGCTTTTCCTTGGCAAGATTGGCGCGGTAATCTGCAATCTCGCGGGCCTGCGCTTCGGTATCCACGACGTTCAGCACGTCGCCCGCCTCGGGCGTTCCGTTGAGGCCAAGCACTTCCACCGGAACCGAAGGGCCCGCCTCCTTCACGCGCGCGCCCTTATCGTTTTCCATCGCGCGCACACGGCCCCATTGCTCGCCGACCACGAATATATCGCCCTGCCGCAGTGTGCCCTTCTCCACCAGAACAGTCGCAACGGGGCCGCGGCCAACATCGAGCTGCGCTTCGATCACGGCGCCCTGCGCTGCGCGGCCCGGATTGGCCTGCAGTTCCAGAAGCTCGGCCTGCAGCGCGATGGCTTCCAAAAGCTCGTCAAGCCCAGTGCCGTTGATCGCGGACACTTCAACATCCTGCACTTCGCCCGACATCTTCTCGACAATCACTTCGTGCTGCAGAAGATCGGTGCGCACCTTGTCGGGGTTGGCTTCGGGCCGGTCGATCTTGTTGATCGCCACGATCATTGGCACTTCGGCGGCCTTGGCGTGATTGATCGCCTCAACCGTCTGCGGCATCACCGCGTCGTCTGCTGCAACGACAAGCACCACGATATCGGTGACCTGAGCCCCGCGCGCGCGCATTGAGGTGAAGGCGGCGTGGCCCGGCGTATCCAGGAAGGTGAGCTTCTTCTTGTCGTCGGTTTCCACCTGGTAGGCGCCGATATGCTGGGTGATGCCACCGGCCTCGCCCGACACTACCTTGGCGTTCCGGATCGCATCGAGAAGCGATGTTTTGCCGTGGTCAACATGGCCCATAACCGTGATTACCGGCGGGCGCGGCTTGAGATCCTCGTCGCTGTCTTCCACAGCGTCGATCACATCTTCAACGTCTGCATCCGAGACGCGCTGCACCTTGTGGCCGAACTCTTCAATGATCAGTTCTGCCGTGTCGGCGTCGATCGTCTGGTTCTGGGTGGCCATGATACCATTCGTCATCAGCGATTTGACAACGTCGGCCACGCGTTCCGACATTCGGTTGGCGAGCTCAGAAACAACGATGGCCTCGGGCAGCTGCACCGTGCGCATCACCTTCTCGCGCTCCACCGGGCCACCCATCGCTTTTTGCCGCGCGCGTTCCTGCTTGCGTTTCATCGCGGCAAGCGAGCGCTGGCGCCCGCCTTCGCCACCCGAAAGCGCCTGGTTCAGTGTGAGTTTGCCAGAGCGGCGGCCATCATCGCGGCCCTTCCCGCGGTTCTGCTTGTCCCGCGTCTCGCGTTCGGGCTTTCTGGCGGCTGGCGCGGGCTTCGCGCCGCCGCGCGGTGCCGCTGCATTCGCGTCTGACGGGGCTGCGGCAGGTGCCGCGGCTGCGCGCGCTTTCGCCTCGGCCTCTTCCCGGGCGCGGCGTTCTTCTTCTTCCGCCTTTGCACGGGCGCGTTCCTCGCGCTCTTTCTCCTCGCGTTCCTTGGCCTCGGCCTCGGCGCGGCGGCGTTCCCGCTCCTCAGCGCGAGCGCGCTCCTCGGCCGCGCGGCGTTCTTCGTCTTCGGCCTCGCGCGCCTTTGCGGCGGCAAGCGCCTTCATCCGGCGCTCAAGCTCGGCATCCGAAATGCCCGCGGGCCGCTTCGAGGGATCACCGCTGCGCGCCTGCCCACCTTTGGCCGGGGCGGCGGCAGAGCTGGCCTTCGGCACGACAACACGCTTGCGCTTGGTTTCAACGACGACGTTCTTCGTCCGGCCATGGCTGAAGCTCTGCTTCACCTGGCCGGAGCGTGCGCCCCCGCGAAGCCCCAGTGTTTTTTTGCCGTCCGTATCGCTCATCTAGCTTACTTCACCTTTCCGGTGGCGCGTTCGCCACCCGTCTTTCCACTTGCCGTGCCGCGAACGCCCGAAAGCCGCAGTGCGTCATCTCTGACCCTGTCAGTGAGTCCGCCCGCGGCAAGCGCCGCATGTATCACATGTTCACGTCCGAATGCCAAACCCAATTCTGAGGCACTCAAAACCTCGAAAAACCTGGCCTCTCCGGCCGGTGGGCGGAGTTTTGATTTCCCGCGCGCCGAGCCATCATGGGCCTGAAACAGCACAGCCGCCTCATCGGTTGCGAGCCAGCCTTTCACTTTCTCATATCCGGCCACCGCCAGCCCCGCTTTGCGCGCGAGTGAGATCAACTCAATTACGCGCTTTACGAGAAGGTCGGCCACCTGTGCGGCCAGCCCGTCGGGCATGCGCACGGGTTGCCGGGCCGCGCGGGCGAAGTGCTTCTCCGCAACCGCCCCAAGATGCGCGGCCTCCGCGCCAACCCAAATGCCGCGACCGGGGAGCTTGCCCAGAATATCGGGCGTGACGCCACCGTCGGCCGCGATCACAAACCGGATCAGGCCCCGCGCATCTCGGCTTTCGCCCGTGACGACGCAGCGCCGTTCGGCGCCGCCCCGTTTTTTTTCTCGGCCACCTCGTGCCAGTCGCGCGCTCCAGCGCCTGCGATCAGGCGCTGGCCTCCTCTTGCGTTTCTTCGGCGCCCTCTTCGGTTTCGGCCGCCTCGGCCTCCAGATCCGCGGGATCCACCCAGCCCAGCTGGATGCGCGCCGTCATCACCATCGCCTGCGCTTCTTCTAGGCTCACATCGAAGGGTTCGAGAATGCCGTCATCCTTCACGCGCTCGCCGTCCTGAACCGTCCAGCCGCCCGCAAGCTCCCAATCCGCGCAGGTGGCGAAATCCTCAACCGATTTCACGCCGTCGTGCGCGAGCGCTTCGATCATCTGGGGAGTGAGCCCTTCGAATGCAATAAGGCTATCTTCCACACCCAGTTCGCGGGCATTGTCGAGCGCCTTCTTGTTCAGCGCATCGATGTGATCGCGCGCGCGGGCCTGAAGTTCGGCCGCGGTATCCTCATCCACCCCGTCGATCACCAGAAGCTCATCCACATCCACATAGGCCACCTCTTCGAGCGAGGTGAAGCCTTCGGACACCAGAAGCTGCGCAAAGAATTCATCCAGATCGAGCGTATCGACGAAGAGCTTCGTGCGCTCCTCAAACTCAGCCTGGCGCCGCGCGCTTTCTTCCTCTTCGGTCATGATATCGATGTCGAGCGCCGTGAGCTGGCTTGCGAGCCGCACGTTCTGCCCGCGCCGGCCGATGGCGAGCGAAAGCTGCTCTTCGGGTACGACCACCTCGATCTTGCCCGCCTCTTCGTCGATCACCACCTTGGATACCTCCGCGGGCTGCAGCGCGTTCACAAGGAAGGTCGCCTGATCGTCATTCCAGGGAATGATGTCGATCTTTTCGCCCTGAAGCTCGTTGACCACCGCCTGAACGCGGCTGCCGCGCATACCTGATCTCATCCCCATTTGAGCCAGAGCACTGGCGCGATTTTCGGGCTGCCGTAGGACAG
>JBCCRC010000026.1:0-42351 GCA_039208375.1 Pseudomonadota bacterium
AGCACATCGCGGATCAGGCGTTCCGACCGGCCATCGCCATAAACATCGGCAGTGTCGAGAAACGTCACACCTGCATCGAGCACGGCGTTCAGCGTGGCCTTCGCCTCCTCTTCGGTCACGTCGCCCCAGTTGCCACCGATGGCCCAGGCGCCAAAACCGATCGCCGTTGTGTTCCAACCTGCGCGCCCGAAAGCCCGCGTTGTGAGGGCCTGTGTGCTCAGTGTCATGGTGTATCCTCCTCCGTCGTGGTGCGTTCGAACCGCCGAACACCCGCCTCTGTCACAATTGCGTCGAGCGCCGCATCGGTTGGCTCTCGCGGCAATGCCGCGGCCTCCTGCGCACCATAGGCGAAGCCCACCGCAAAGACGGGCTGCGCCTGCCGCAGGGCGGCCAGCGTGCGGTCATAGTACCCGCCGCCGTAGCCGAGGCGATAGCCCGCCTCGTCAAACGCCAGCAGCGGCACGATCAGCACATCCGGCACAGCGGGCACATCCGCCTCCGGAATCATGACCCCGAACGCGCTAGGCGTGAGACGCACCTCCGGAGCCCAGCGCCGGAAGGCCAGCGGCTGCCCCTGCCCCGTCACCACCGGCACGCAGACCTCGCCACCCCAGGCTGCCATGACAGGCAGAGGGTCGATCTCCGTGCGGATCGGCAGATATCCCGCAAGGCAGCGCCCTTTGTGGGCGGCCAGCACGCCGGTCAGATGCGCCTGAGCCGCCGTGGCACTGTCTTTGCTCTGGGCCGCTTTCCGCCGCGCGAAGGCGGCCTTTCGCGCCGCGGCCTTTGCGTCGGCCAGGCTCACAGCAAGAGCACCACGGCAAGCCCGAGAAACGCGAAAAAGCCCACCACATCCGTCACCGTCGTAACAAAAGCGCCGGAGGCCAGCGCGGGATCAACCCCCAGCTTTTCCAGCACCACCGGAATGCCGATGCCAGCAAGCCCGGCCACAACCAGGTTCACCACCATTGCCACCGCGATGACCACGCCCAGCATCGGCAAGCCGAACCACACCACGCCGACGATCCCCATGATCACCGCAAAGGCGAGGCCGTTCAGAAGCCCCACCGCGGCCTCCCGCCGGATCACGCGCCAGACGTTTTCGCCCGTCAGGTCTTTCGTGGCAATGGCGCGCACCGCCACCGTGAGCGATTGCGTGCCCGCGTTGCCGCCCATCGAGGCCACGATGGGCATCAAGACCGCAAGCGCCACGATTTGAGCGATCGCCGCTTCGAACTGCGCGATCACCAGCGAGGCCAGGATCGCGGTCCCCAGGTTCACCGCAAGCCAGGGGAAACGGCGCTGCGTTCTGTCGATCACCTTGTCGGACAGCCTCCCTTCATTGACGCCGGCCAGGCGCAGGATGTCTTCCTCATGCTCTTCGTCGAGCACGATCATCGCATCGTCGATGGTGATCACGCCCACAAGCCGCCCATCTTCGTCCACTACTGGGGCAGAGATCAGGTGATACTGGTTAAAGGCATAAGCGACCTCGCCCTCATCCTGGGTGGCGGGGATGGTGCGGAAGCTGTCTTCGAGAATTTCGGTCAGCTTCACCCCGCGGCGCGATCCCATCAGCTTGCCCAGCGTCACATAGCCCGTGGGCCGGTGGCGGGGATCGACGAGGATGATATGGTAGAACTGGTCGGGCAGATCGTCGTGGGCGCGCAAGAAATCGATCGTATCACCCACATCCCAATGCTCCGGCGCGACCACCACCTCGCGCTGCATTAGGCGCCCGGCAGAGGTTTCGGGATAGCTTAGCGCGTGTTCCACCGCGGCACGGTCGGCATCCTCAAGCTCATCGAGCAGGGCCTGCTGTTGCGGTTCTTCAAGATCTTCGAGCAGGTCGACCACATCGTCGGTGTCCAGCTCACGCACCGCTTCGCCGAGCGCCTCGGCAGGCAGGAAGGCGATCACCTCTTCGCGCAGGCCCTCGTCAAGCTCTGAGAGCACCTCGCCATCGACAAGGTCGTGAGCAAAGAGCAGGATCTCGCGCCGTTCCGCCTCGGGCACCTGTTCGAGGATATCGGCGATATCGGCGGCGTGGAGCGGCTCGAACAACTCGTGCAGCCGGTCGCGGTCGCCCGTCGCGACGGCCAGGTGAACCGCGGAGAGCACCTTGCCGTCGAGGGCATAGCCCTCATCCTGCTCCGGCACATCGGGCTCCAGAACCTCGGTCATCGCGCGATCCTTTTTTTGATTGGCCTTTTGATCGGGCCCGCCCGCATTGCAGCAGACAATAGGCGAAGCACTTTCTGGAAAACAGAGGGCATGGGCCGATTTACGCGCCCGGTCGAGGCGCCTAACCTGGGCTGCGGCAAAGCGGGGATGTATGGGCGAGATACAGCTGATCACCGGGCAGATGCTCTGGTTCGAGGGCTCGCCGTTTGAAGCGGGGGTCGATGCCGCCCGTCATGAGCGCCGCGGCGCGATAGCGGTGGCCGGCGGACGCATCCTGGCGGTGGGCGCAGAAGAAGATCTAGCCGCCGCACACCCGGGCGCCGCGAAAAACGCGTACGGCGAGGGGCTGATCCTGCCCGGTTTCGTCGACGCCCACGCGCATTACCCGCAAACCGCGATCATCGCGAGCTGGGGCAAGCGGCTGATCGACTGGCTGAACACCTATACCTTCCCCGAAGAGATGCGTTTTTCCGACCCGGCCTATGCCGCCGAGATTGCCGGCCGTTACCTCGATCTGCTGCTCGCCCACGGCACCACCACGGTCGCCAGCTACTGCACGATCCACCCCGAAAGCGTGGGGGCGTTCTTTGAGGCCGCCGCGCAGCGCAACATGCGCGTTGCCGCGGGGAAAACCTGCATGGATCGCAACGCGCCAGCGGGGCTGACCGACACCGCGCAATCGGCATACGATGACAGCAAGCGCCTGCTCGAACACTGGCACGGTCAGGGCCGCGCGGACTATGTGATCACCCCACGCTTCTCGCCGACGTCAAGCCCCGAGCAAATGTCTGCCCTCGGCGCGCTCTGGGCCGAACACCCCGATTGCCTGATGCAAACACACCTGTCGGAGCAAACCGATGAGATCGCCTGGGTGAAGAGCCTCTTCCCCGGGTCGCGCGATTACCTTGATACCTATGAGGCGCACGGGCTTCTCGGCGCCCGCGGGCTTTATGGCCACGCGATCCACCTTGAGCCCCGCGAACGCGCGCGATTGGGCGAAGTTGGCGCGGGCCTCATCCACTGCCCTACGTCAAACACCTTCATCGGATCAGGGCTCTTCGATCTTGATGGGCTGATGCAAACAGGCGCGGCCATTGGGCTTGCTACCGATACCGGGGGCGGCTCGTCGTTTTCAATGCTGCGCACGATGGCCTCAGCCTATGAGGTCGCACATCTCAGGCACAGGGTACTGCACCCTGCAGAGCTTCTTTGGCTCGCGACCGAGGGCTCCGCCCGCGCGATGCATATGGCGGACCGTGTGGGCACCCTTGCGCCTGGCTCAGAGGCAGATCTCCTTGTGCTCGATCTCGCCTCCACTCCTGCCATCGCCCAGGCCACGGCGCGAGCAGAGAACATCTGGGAGGCGGTGTTCCCAACGATCATGATGGGCGATGACCGGGCGGTCGCAGATGTGTGGGTGGCGGGTCAGCGCGTGACGCCCTGAGCACGCGACCGCGCTTGCGCAGCGGCAAAACCTGGACCTACCCCAGATCGATTGGCGTTCGGCGTCGCTGCCCGTTTGAGGGCAAGCCCAGGGGCGCCCGCCTTAAACGTTACCCCATCAACCGCTCCACTAACCTCTCCGCCCGCGCCAGCAGCGCGCCCACGTCCACCGTCACAATCCGCCCGTCGCACACGATCTTCCGCCCGTCTACGATGAGATCGCGCACCTGGTGCGGGCCGGCGAGCACCAGCGCCGTCTTATCCCAGCTGCCCGACGCCTCAATTCCCGAAATATCCCAGATCGCCAGATCTGCGCGCATTCCCCGCGCGATCTGGCCTATATCATCGCGCCCCAATACCGCCGCGCCGCCCCGCGTGGCGATCTCTAATACCTCGCGGGCGCCCATCGCCGCGCCGCCGAGCGCCACGCGCTGCAGCAGCATGGCCTGCCGCGCTTCACCGATCAGGCTCGCGGCATCGTTCGAGGCTGAGCCATCCACCCCCAGCCCCACGCGCACGCCGGCATCGCGCATTGCCCGCACGGGGGCAATCCCGCTTCCGAGCCGGCAGTTCGAGCAGGGGCAATGAGCCACGCCGGTGCCGGTTTGCGCAAAGAGATCAATTTCCTGCCCGTCGAGCTTCACGCAATGGGCGTGCCAGACATCATCGCCCACCCATCCCAGATCCTCGGCATATTGCCCCGGGCGGCAGCCAAACTGCGCCTCGCTATAGGCCACATCCTCGCCGTTTTCCGCCAGATGAGTGTGAAGGCGCACGCCCTTGTCGCGCGCCAGCGCCGCGGCATCGCGCATCAGTCCGCGGCTGACGGAAAAGGGCGAACAGGGCGCTACCCCCACGCGCACCATCGCTCCGGGGGCGGGATCGTGGAAGGCATCGATCACGCGGATTGTATCGTTGAGGATCGCGCCCTCTTCTTCGACAAGCGCATCCGGCGGCAGCCCGCCTGCGCTTTCGCCGATGCTCATCGCGCCGCGGGTGGGGTGGAAGCGTAGCCCGATCTCGCCGGCAGCCGCAATCGTATCGTCGAGCCGTGCGCCGCCGGGAAAAAGATAAAGGTGATCGGCGCTGGTGGTGCAGCCCGAGAGTGCGAGTTCGGCCAGCCCAAGCTGGGTGGAGACGAACATTTCCTCCGGCCCGAACCGCGCCCAGATCGGATAGAGCGCTCGCAGCCAGCCGAAAAGTGGCGCATCCTGCCCAGCGGGCACGGCGCGCGTCAGCGTCTGAAACAGGTGGTGGTGTGTGTTGATCAGGCCGGGGGTAACAAGGGCGCCTTGGGCATCAATCTCCTCCGCGCCCGGAGATGAAAGGCCCACCCCGATCGCAGAGATCACGCCGTTTTCGATCAGAATATCCGCCCCAAGCAGCTCGCGCGCCGCGGCATCAAAGGTCAGAACGATATCTGCACTTTTTATCAGAAGGTTGCGCGGCACACGTCAATCGCTTTCCTGAACCGTTCGCCACTCGTGGCTGCACACCGCGCCCAAAGATCAGGCATCAGCCGAAAGAAGCGCAAGCGCCGCTGTATGCACCTGTGCGTTCGCAGCGGCCAGAACCCGCCCCCCGCCATGGGCTGGCCTGCCCGCCCAATCGGTTACGATCCCGCCGGCCGCCTCGATCACTGCGATAGGCGCCGCGATATCATAGGGGGCAAGACCGGCCTCTATCACCAGATCCACCTGCCCGGCCGCAACCAGCGCATAGGCGTAGCAATCCATGCCATAGCGGGTCAGCCGCACTTGGCGGGCCACCCGTTCGAACCCCGCACGGTCCGCTGCGCTGCCCACTTCCGGAAACGTCGTGAACAGGGTCGCCTCGGCCAGAGCCCGTGGGGGCCGCGTGGCAAGCCTGTTCTTTCCCTGAGGCCCAGACAGTTCAGCAACGCTGTCGCTGCCGAAGAACCGCTCGCCAATATAGGGCTGGTCGATCACGCCAAGGCAGGGGCCGTCGGCGTCAGACACAGCGATTAGCACGCCCCAAGTGGGTGTGCCGGCTACGAAACCGCGCGTCCCATCGATTGGATCGAGGATCCAGGTCAGGCCCGAGCGGCCCTCCTGTGTGCCGTACTCTTCGCCCAGGATGCCGTCATCGGGCCGCCGCGCTGCAAGGATATCACGCATTGCGCGCTCCGCAGCCCGATCTGCCTCGGTCACAGGGTCAAAATCGGCGCGCTTGCTTTCTGCTTCAAGCCCGGGTCGCCGGAAATGGCGTAGGGTTTCTACCCGCGCTGCATCGGCCAAATCGTGCGCAACAGCGCCAAGGTCGGCCATCGTCTCGGGATCAAGCGGCATGACCCCGCGTTACGGAGGTCGGCGCGCACGGTCAAGTCAGCTCGCGTCGCTGAGCGCGCGGGCCAGATCAAACAGGCGGCGGCGCTGTGCCTCAGGGATCGCGTAATAGGAGCGCACAAGTTCAAGTGCCTCCTTATCCGTCATCATATCCTGCGGCATGTCCGCGCCAGTGGCCGCCTCACCTTCTTCCAGGCCTTCGAAGAAAAACGACACCGGTACGCCGAGCGCATCGGCGATATCCCAAAGGCGAGACGCGCTGACACGGTTCATCCCCGTTTCGTATTTCTGGATTTGCTGGAATTTGATTCCCACCTGTTCGGCCAGCTGCTGTTGCGTCATGCCAATCATCCATCGGCGATGACGAACGCGCTTACCAACGTGGACGTCTACGGGATGCTTCATCAGTATTCTCTCCAGCCAGACTGCGCCCGCCTCAGATTGCAAAAACCCGCTTAGGTTGCACAACCTGTCCTTTTAGCCAAGCTGGTGTTCCGGCAAGGCGGGTGTTTCAAGCAATTACTATGGGCCACCGAAATAGGTAGCTCAAGTCGTAAACGCCCCGTTCGCGTATAACGTGTATTACACGAATCGGCGCCCCGTGCAAATGGAAACCCCAGCCCTTGCAATCGCCGAGGCGCCCGTTAGGCCGGGAGCAACTGTTGCAGGAGCCCCACCATGCGCGCCTTTCAGGTCACAGATTTTGACGCGCCACCGGCACTTGCGACTCTTTCTTCGCCCAAGCCCGGCCCTGACGAGGTACTGATAGCCGTGCGCGCCTGTGGGCTGAATTTTGCCGATCTGCTCGCCGCAAACGGGAAATATCAAGAGCGTCGCGCCCCGCCCTTTACGCTTGGCATGGAGGTCGCCGGAGAGGTGATCGCCTGCGGCCCAGAAGTTACCGCCCTGCGCGCTGGCCAGCGCGTGGCCGCCTTCACCGGCGCGGGCGGGCTGGCCGAGCAGGTGGCGGTTCCCGCTGCCCGCGCGCTGCCCCTGCCGGAGGAGATGCCGTTTGATGACGCTGCGGCATTCCAGGTCGCCTACGGCACCTCGCATCTTGCGCTTGATGAAAAGGCGCGGCTGGCCCCGGGTGAAACGCTGTTAGTTTTGGGCGCCGCGGGCGGCGTGGGGCTCACGGCGGTGGAAATCGGCAAACGGATGGGCGCGCGCGTGATCGCCTGCGCCCGCGGCCCCGAGAAGCTCGCAATTGCCGAAAAGGCCGGCGCCGATCACCTGATCGACAGCTCTGATGCCGATCTGCGCGAAGCGGTTCTGGCGTTGGGGGGCGCAGATGTCGTCTACGATCCCGTCGGCGGCGCGGCCTTCACCGCCGCCTTTCGCGCCACCAGGCCCGATGGCCGCATCCTCGTTGTGGGCTTTGCCAGCGGCGATGTGCCCCCGATTCCCGCCAATCACATGCTGGTGAAGAACATCACCGTCATTGGGTTTTGGTGGGGCGGTTATCTGGCCTTTGCGCCCGATAAGCTAACCGGCAGCCTCGCAACTCTGTTTGACTGGTACGGGTCGGGCGGTCTGCGCCCGCATATCAGCCATCGGCTGCCGCTTTCGCAGGCGGCCGAGGGACTTGAGCTACTCCGCAGCCGTCAATCGACCGGAAAGATCGTGATCACGCCCTAACCGGCTTTGAAATGCCTGACGGATGAAGCAAATCAGCGCTTGCGTGGGGGCATCGGTGGCGGTGGGGTTGGCGTAAAGGTTGATCTTCTTGCTCGGCAACTCGGGCAAAGCGCCGTCATGGGGCACAGGCTCCAGGTGCTGAAGGCTCGTGCCGCCGAGCATGGCGGTGATCGCCAGATCCGCACTAACGCTTGCTTCGATGGTGCGCGAACTGTCGGAGTCCACCGCCAGTTCCCAGGGAATGCCGGCCGCATCGAGCGCACGCTGCCCGCTCGTGCGGAAGATGCAGTTCTGCTCGAACGCCAGCCGCAGGGGTCGCCGCCGCCACGCCGATCCTCCCGGCGCGCCCACCCAAAGTAGCGGAAGCTCTACCAACGTCTCGCCCCCGGCATCCACGTTTTCCTCAGTGCCCAGGATGATCGGAAACGCACCGCGCGAGAACATATCGCGAAGGGCCACCGTATAACTCGACACCATGTTCACACGCATCTTCGGAAACTCGGCGTGGAAGCGCTGCAACACCTGCGGGATGGCGGGATACACGATGTCGTGGGGCACGCCGAGCACGATTTCCCCCTCAAAGGCACAGTCGGTCATCCTGGCGTAGACCTCATCATTGAGGTCAAGCATCCGCCGGGCATAACCGAGAAGCTGTTCGCCCGCGGTTGTCAGCACCAGCGCCCGCCCCGTGCGATCGAAGAGCGCAACCCCCAGCCCCTCTTCGAGCCGTTTCAACTGCATCGATACAGCCGATTGCGTGAGATTGAGAAATCCTGCCGCGCGCGTCACGCCGCCAGTATCCGTAACCGCCACGAAGGAACGCAGGGCGGTGAGATCGAGGTTTCGAGGCATATCAATTCTCCTGATGACTGACAGCACAATGATTGGTTTTACGAATAATACAGGATCATCCATATACATCAACAGCAATGATGCTAGGCCGATTTACATGAAGGAAACAGAAGCAATGACCGTTCGTTCGCTCACCCGCTCCTCTCACGCCCATCGCCGCCGGACATCGTTTCTCGGCTGGCTTCTGGGGCTCGATCATACCCGCCGGCAGCGCAACCAACTGCGCAACCTCGATGCGCATATGCGCCGTGATATCGGTGTCACGGATGCCGAGGTTGAACGCGAACTCGCGCGTTCACTCTGGGATGCGCCACATCACTGGCGGAAATAGCCCGCAGCGGCGCATGCGGCATTCCGACAGAAACCCTTTTGTTTCGGGTTTTGCGCCTTGAAAAACACGGGGAGCTTGCCAATATCTCCAACCAAGGGCGTTCCCGCCGTGCGGGCGCGCCCATTGGCTTACCTTTTTGGAGGAACACATGGCTGAATATCAGACGGTTCGGACGCAGGCAGGTGCCCGCCCAGCCGCCGTGATTGACGAGGGCCTTCGTGCCCATATGAGCAAGGTCTACGGCACAATGTCCGTGGGCATGCTGGTAACTGCGGGCGTGTCCTGGGCCGTCGGCACCAGCCCAATGTTGCTTTCGATCTTCCGCGATCCCGCAACGCTGCAGCCGAACATCCTCGGCTGGATCGCAATGTTCGCACCGCTCATCATGGTGTTTGCCTTCGGCGCGATGATAAATCGCCTTTCTGCCGCTGGTGCCCAGACGTTCTTCTACGTCTTCGCGGCGGTAATGGGCCTGTCGATCGCGTGGATCTTTGCCGCCTTCACGGGTCTGTCGATCGCACAAACGTTCCTTGTCACGGCGATTGCCTTCGCGGGCCTCAGCCTATGGGGCTACACCACGAAGAAAGATATCTCGGGGTGGGGGGCATTTCTGATCATGGGCGTGATCGGCCTTATCGTGGCGTCGATCGTGAACATCTTCCTGGGATCGCCCGCCATCGCGTTTGCGGTATCGGTTATTGGCCTTCTGATCTTTGCCGCGCTTACGGCCTATGACACGCAGCGCATCAAGACGGAATATGTGGCCCACGCGAGCGCGATGGATCAGGAGTGGCTCGACAAGTCGGCCATCATGGGCGCGCTGAGCCTCTACATCAACTTCATCAACATGTTCATGTTCCTGCTCCAATTCCTCGGCAATCGCGAGTAATAGGCGGAACATCGCAACAATCAGAAGGGCCGGCGGAAGCGTCGGCCCTTTTTCTATGCAGCCCCTGCCGATATCAGCCGATTGCCCTGCCCAAGGCTTGTGAAGCCCGTCGCACCTGCTGTACTCTTGCCACAGTGGTGTTCGCAGCTGCCGCGCAGCGCCGCTCCAGGGTGGGGGCCCTGACGACAGGGATCCTGGATCTCCCCAGAGCGAAAGTGCGGTCGGCGGTCTGCCAGTAACCGGTGCGTGTGTGTCCGCAGTGTTGAGCGGGGCCCACGCCTGGGGGGTGTGGGAAATATGAGTGAGATCAACGGGCCCGGTACGGGCAAGACTTCAGGTCAGGACGCGCCGCTGAACGGCGCCGCGCCAAAGCCAATGAGCTGGGAGGTGCGGATCGCGGAAGCTCGCCGGCACAAGGCCGAGGCGCTCGCGAAGTCTGCGCGCGTGCCTAGCGATACGGCCCCACCGCCACCCGTTGTCGCAATGGGCGAGGTGGATACCGAAACCGTGCCCGCGGGCTCTGAGCCGCCCCAGTGGATGATCACCGATGCGCCCGCGCCGACCGCCCCGGCAGTGGATGCGGAGCCCGTCGCGCCAACCGCCGCAGCCGCAAGCAAGCCGCGCCGCAGCCGTTGGTTGGACCGGGGCGCGGCGGTATTCACGATCGGTGTATTGGCCACGCTCTACCTTACCGGCCAATTCGATCCGGCCCCCCAAATCGCCACTGTCACACCGCCAGCCGCGGTTGCGCCCGCGCCGTCTGCCCCGCCCGCGGAGCCCGAAGCGGCACCGACGCAAGAGGTTGCCGCGGTCGTGCCGCAGACACGGCCGCTTGCCCGCCCCGAGGCGGCGCAAACTGGCGGTGGCACCACCGCCGCAGCACTCGTCTTCCCCGACAGCGCCACTGGCAGCCTCTCCGACAGCGCGGTCGAACCCGAAGTCGCGGCCACCACACCGGCGCCCCTGGCCGGCCCGGCCACGAACGCGGCTGATACGCCGAGCGCCATCACAACTCTGACCGCGCCTGCAGCGCAATTGGCGGCGCCCGAAGCAACGCTCGAGGCGCCTGCGGCCGAAGACCTGGCCGCCCTCGCCGCGCCGGGGAAGTCCGCCCTGCCCGCCGCGCCCGAAACCGCGCAGCCGGAAGCGGCCCTGCCCGCCGCGATCCCGCCCGCAGCGCGGCCGTGGGATCCCCGCGGCGGCGATCTGGCAACGGCGCAGGATCTCAGGATCATACTCACCACGTCGAGCGCGATGTCGGCCAACCAGCGCGCCGGCTTCCAGGCCGCTATCGAAAGCTTCGGCTTCACGATCAGCACGGCGCAAGAGGCTGGCTTCCGGATCTCCGAAAACCAGGTGCGCTTCTTTCACCCCGAGGACATCAACGCCGCCGGTGCGCTTGCCGACGCCGTTGGCGCCCGGGTACGGGATTTCACAACCTTCCGCCCCGCGCCGCCCCCCGGGACGCTTGAGATCTATCTCAACGCCGAGGGCCTTGCGCCGCTGCAGCCCGCATCGGCGGGCGAGGCGCTGGACCGGCTGCGCGACCGGCTGGCCGAGGCCATCGCGCGCGGAGATCACCTCTAACGCCCCCAAGGCCCCGCTGAACGAGACGCCCGATGCCCAACCCCCGCCTCACCGCCGTGATCACAGCGATGATTTTGCTTGCCGCGCCCACAAGCCGGGCCGCCCCGGAGATGGCCCAGTTGATGGAGCTTGAGCGGCTTGTCATGGGCCGCGACTGCGGGGCCCTACGCGGCTTCTTGGCCGTGAACCCTGAGCTGCTGGAGGGCACCGACCCGCTCGCACGCGAGTTGCGCAGCTTCGCAGATGAGGTGGATGCGGGCCTTCTGCCCTGCCTATCGGCAGAGGTGGAGGTGACCTCGCGGGAGGCTGATTTCGCAGCCTCCGTCACCACAACTTACTGATCGGCCGCGGGCGCCATGGCTCCCAAGCGCCCCCAGATTTCCTATGTGATCGATCCCCGGTTTCCCGGTGGCACGTCATCGGCGGTGGCCGAAGAGCTTGCCGTTGCCGTTCAGCACGGGGCTGTCACCGTGCATGCTGTGTCATCGGCAATGCTGAAGGGCCGGGCCGTGGCCCCGGTGCTGGAGCGCGCACTGGCGGATATGGGCCTGCGCCTTGTGTGGGATGCCCCGGCCATCGGCGGCGATCTCGTAGTGCTTCATAATCCCGGTTTCCTCAAGTTTCAGGCCCGGCTCGCGCCGCGGATCGTGGCGCACCGGCTTGTAGTGGTCACGCATGAAAACTTTTCTTTGCCAAGCGGGCGACCGGGTTTTGACGTTGCGGGCTGCCTCCGGCAGATCGACGCGGCCTCGTATACTGCCGAGAAACTCCTCGCGCCGGTTTCGCCCTACAATCGCCAAACCGTTCTGGCCTGGGCCGCGGCGCACACGGCCGCCGCCCGGCCCTGGGCGGTGGCGCCAGAAGATTGGTTCAACATCTGCGCCACCGGTGCAGCCACTGCCACCCCCCGCCCGCGGGATCGGCGCGGCCGCCATTCCCGGGCGGGGCTTGAGAAGTTTCCGCCGTTGGCTGATCTTGATCTCGCCTTCCCCGCCAGCGCCGAAATGAATGTGATCCTGGGCGCCGACACCCTGATGTCGGCTGGGCCGCAGCGGCCACACTGGGCCCTCTTTCCCTTTCACGGCATTGAAATCGAACAGTATTTCGAGATGATCGATTTCATGGTCTACCACACCGCCCCGACCTTGCGCGAAAGCTTCGGCCGCGTGCTTGCCGAAGGCATCGCTGCGGGCAAGGTGGTGGTGGCCGATCCCGATACCGCACAGGTTTTCGGCAACGGGGTAATCCCGGCGCGGCCTGCCGAGGTGGCAGATGTGATTGCGCGCCATATCGAGGCTCCGACGCGCTACGCCGAACAGGTGGCGCGGGGTCGCACAATGCTGGCCCGGTTTTCCGCCGACCGGTTCGCCCAGATGTTCGCCCGCCACCTCGCGCCCGCCGAGGCAGCGGCGTGATTGTGATCGAGGCCGGGCGGCGCGATGCACGCAGCCTCGACGCCCGGCTTCTCTTCGCCGCCGATCTGGCGGCCCATGGCTATGACGCGGTGATTGACGAAGAAACGGTGCCCGACGCGCTGGCCCGGGCCACACGCTACGACGCGGCGCCATACCTCGCCGCCCGTGCAGATCTGGCGCCCGCGGCCATAGTAGTGATCGGGGCCGAAGAGATTGGCGATGACGCGCTGATCACGTTGCGCGATTACGCCCTTGAGCCTGACGTGCCGATCGCCGCGCTCGGGCGCTTTCCAAGCCATCAGGCGAGAATGGGGGCCGAGGCGCGGCTGGCCCATGCAACCGCGCGTACGCCGGCAATCGTGGATCTTGAGGCCGAGGCCCCGGGGATTGCGCCTGGCACTCTGTTGCCGCTGCTCGCTGCCGTCCGCGCGGCGCCTTCGGGGGCAACCACACCGACGCTTGCCATCGCCTTCGGGGCCGACCTGCTGGAAGATCCGCAAACGCTGCCGCTTCTGACGGCGATGAACAACCTCGGCGCCCTGCGGCTGCGGCTGATCACCACCGGCAAGGCGAAAGACGAGATTAAGGGCACGCGATACGCGGCGCTCCCAGTGTTTTCGATCACAGAGCTGCCGCCGATGGCACTGGCGCGCGGGATCGACATTCTAGCGGTGCTGGGATCCGGGCCACCGGGGGAGCGCGTTGCTTCACTCGCCACAGCGCTTCTGGCGCGCGGTGGCGCGGTGATCGACAGTACCGATGACGCCGCCCTTGCCGCCACTGGGGCGCCGGTTCTGCGCGGGCCCGCAACGCTGGCGGGCTTGCCAGGCTTCGCTGAGCATACCGTTTTGCCGAACCGCGCGGAAATCGCCCGCGCGGCGGCGGCTGACGCCTGGATTGCGCGCCACGCCCTGCCCCGGATCGCCGCCCTTGCGGGCTTGCCTGCGCCCCCCGAACGCGGGCAGCGCGCGCGCGCGCCCCGCGCACTTTTCGTGCCCACAAACGGCAACGGGCTAGGCCACGCCCAGCGCGCCGCACAGATTGCGGGGGCCCTGCCTGCCGGTCTCTTGGCCGCCTTCTGCGCCTTCCCGAGCTGCCTGCCGCTGCTTAATGCCCGAGGATTTCCTGCCGCACCCCTCGTGTCACCCACCGGCGCCCATGAGGCCGACGATGCCAATGACGTTCTGAATGCGCTACGCTTGGCCCGCGCAATTCGCCCCGGCGATCAGCTTGTGTTCGATGGCGGCTACGTTTTCACCTCGATTTTTCGCACCATCTTCGAAACCGGTGCGAAGGCCACTTGGGTGCGGCGGGGGTTGTGGCGCCCCGGCCAAATCGCCGAGAGCCATCTGGATCGCGAGAAGGCGTTCGATCAGGTGATCGTGCCCGGCGAGGCCTTTGACGAGCTCAACACCGATCTCAGCTTTGGCCCGCACATCCACAAGGTGGGCCCAATCTTGCAGGCGGCCGGGGATGAGGCGCCAGACGAAACCCGCAAGACACTTACCGGGGCGATCGGTGCCGAGTTCACAACCCTCGTGGTGTCGATGCTGGGGGGCGGGGTTGCCGCAGATCGCACGGCACAGCTTCAAACCATTTCGGCAGCGCTTGCGCACCGCCCGGAAACTGCGCACGTGATCGTGGCCTGGCCCGGAGCCGCGCTGCCGCCCGCCCTGGCGCAATGGCCCAACACCCATGTGGTGACAACGCTTGCTGCATTGCCGTTGGCGCGCGCGGCGGATCTGGTGATCTCGGCGGCGGGCTACAACACGTTTCACGAACTGATCTACGCGCGAACGCCCGCCATCTTCATCCCACAGATCGCGCCATATATGGACGATCAGGAACGTCGTGCACGCGCAGCGTCTGACCGTGGAGTGGCACTGACCGTGCTGCCCGATGAGCTGATCGCACTCTCTCGGGCCATCGAAGCGGTGCTCGATCACGGCGAGGGGTCTGGGCTTTCTGCCGCTCTTGCCGATCTGACCCTGCCCGCCACAGGCACAGGCGAAGCCGCGCGGCGGATTGCGGAGTTGATGGCATGAGCCTGGAAAACAGCTGGCGGGCCATCGCGGCCCGCATCACCCCCGATGCGCCAACAAACCTGGGCAACACCCCCGTCGATGCCGCCCTTGCGGAAACCCCAGCCCCGCGGGCACCCTCAAGCCGCCTTTTCCCGCAGCGCGCCGAGGGGCAATCCTATCTTGGCGTCCGCATCACCGCGCCGCCGGCTGATGCGGCGGGCACGGCGGCCCGCCTCGCGGCTGCGGCGCTCGAACGGCGCGTTGTTCCCATCTTGCTTTCGCACCTGCCGCAATCGGGGTTTGAGCGTTTCGGCTTCCGCGTCGAACGCATCCTTGGCGAAACCGCCGAGCAGCGCGCGGCGCAAGAGGCTGAGTTGCAACGGTTCTGGGATTTGGCCATCATCATCGATCTTACCGATGTGGCGAGCATGCGGTAGCGCGCATGGGGGCCGGGGCGACAGCTTACAGGAGAACGAACGCCTATGGCGCCGGCGTCAAAGATATTATTGAACGCTGAGCCGCCGGGTCTTACGCAAATTTGCGCTGCATTCGGATCACCGGGAATTCGATTCCGGGCCGAAGCCCTATCGTCATCTCGCCCAAAACGGTGAAACCCATCGCCTCATAAAATGGCTGCGCGGTGCGGGTGGCCAGACAATCCAACCGATTTGCTCCGGCGAGCCGAGCTTCGGACACGATGCCCATCATCACGCGGCGGCCAATCCCGCGCCGGGTGTGGCGGTCATCGGTCACAAGGTGACGCACGTCAGCCGTCCCTGCACGTTTGATTGACCGGCTCCACCCACCGGCCCCAACCACATCGCCCTCATCAGTGACGGCCACATAATAGGTACCGCTCGAGACAAGCCCGGGGTTTGCCCGGGCAAGGATCGGTACGGCGGTTACCATGATCGAGGGCGGGTAATCCGCCTTGAGTTGTCGGGGATAGCTGCGCTGCAAAAGGGCGTCCACCGCGCCGATATCGGCTTCGGTACCTCGCCGTACGGTGATGACAGGCGCGCCCATGTGACGCAGGTAGTCCTGAAATCAGCCATGAAAAGGGCTGTGGCCCGGAAATATCGCGTCTGTTGCGCGCATCCCTTGCCAAACAAACCCCGGCCTTCATAATCCGGCGATCAACAAAAAAACCAAACAGGGAAATCATCATGACACTTCGTCATCTTTTGCTGGCTGCATCGACTGTGGCGCTCACGGCGGGAGCAGCCTCTTCGGAAACACTGCGATGGGCCCGTGCGGGGGATTCGCTTACGCTTGATCCCCACGCTCAGAACGAAGGCCCCACATCCACGCTGGCCCACCAGATCATGGAACCGCTCATCATGCGGGATATGACGGGGGCAATCACACCAGTGCTCGCCACCGATTGGGCGCCCGCGCCTGACAACCCGAATGTGTGGGTCTTCAACCTCCGCGAAGGGGTGACCTTCCATGATGGGGCCGAGTTCGACAGCTCCGATGTTGTCTTCAGCCTGAACCGCGCGATGAGCGAGAACTCCGACTACAAGGAACTGCTCGCCTCTGTCGTCGAGGTACGCGCGCCCTCGAAATATGTGGTGGAGATCGAAACGGCGGGCCCGAACCCGATCATGCCCTCGAACCTTACCAACATGTTCATGCTCGATCAGGGATGGGCCGAGGCGAACGGTGCGGTCGAGGTGCAGGATTATGAGGGTGGTGAAGACACGTTCGCCGCGAAGAACGCCAACGGCACCGGGCCATATCGCCTGGTCAGCCGCGAGCCGGATGTGCGCACCGTGATGGAGCTTTACGACGGCTACTGGGGTGCGGGGCAATACCCGCTGGAAGTGACCCGCATCGAATACACGCCGATCCAGAACGCCGCGACGCGCGTGGCTGCGCTGCTCTCGGGCGAAGTGGATTTCATCCAGGATGTGCCGGTGCAGGATCTTGAACGCGTGGCCGCCACCGACGGGCTCGACGTGCGCACCACGCCGCAGAACCGGGTGATCTTCTTCGGCATGAATGTGGGTGATGCCGATGCCGCCAACGATAACGTCGACGGCGCGAACCCGCTGGCCGACAAGCGCGTGCGCCAGGCGATCAACATCGCGATCAACCGCGATGCTATCCAGCAGGTGGTGATGCGCGGCCAGTCGGCCCCGGCGGGCGTGATCATGCCGCCCTTCGTGAACGGCTGGACGGAAGCGCTCGATGCGGTTCCGGCAACAGACGTGGAAGCCGCAAAGGCATTGATGGACGAGGCGGGCTATGCCGAAGGCTTCTCAATCCAGCTCGATTGCCCGAACGATCGCTACATCAACGATGAGGCGATCTGCCAGGCCACCGTCGGAATGCTCGCCCAGATCGGGATCGAGGTGAACCTTGATGCCAAGCCCAAGGCGCAACACTTCCCGCTGATCAACAACGAACCCCCGCAAACCGATTTCTACATGCTCGGCTGGGGCGTTCCGACCTTCGATTCCGAATACATCTTCAACTTCCTCGTCCATTCCCGGGGCGAAAAGTACGGCTCCTGGAACGGCACGCGCTATTCCAACCCCGAACTGGATATGAAGATTCAGGCGCTTGCGTCGGAAACCGATCTCGAAGCCCGGAACGGCATGATCGCCGAGATCTGGCAGGTGGTTCAGGACGAAATGCTTTACATCCCAGTCCACCACCAGGTGCTGAACTGGGGCATGCGCTCTGACATCGGCACGGTGGTGCAGCCGGAAGACCAGCCGAAGATCAAATACCTGACGATGACACGCTCGTAGGCGCGATCATGTAAACCTGCGCGGCGGTGGGATCGCCGCGCAGGCCTTTGGGGCTCGAAACGCAAAGCCCTTTATTCGCGGCACTCCAGAGACGCGAACTGCGCCTTAGTGATCGGGCCGGCCGCTTCCGGCGGAAGGCGTAGGGCACCCTCGAACCTGCGCAGCACATCTTCCAGAAGCGCCGTGGCCTGGACGGGATCGGCAGGCGCGAAGGCCGCTGTTGCCGCGTCTTCGCCAAGCCCCGCGAGGTTGGCGCTCAACGGCCCCGTTGCGCAGCTCACCTTCAGGTTATCAAGATCGATCCGCCACTCTCCGCGCTGAGCGGTCAGCCGAAATGTGATCGCGCGCGCGGCGGGAGCAAACGCGATCTGCCAATGTGTGTGCTTGTTTCTAAGATCTTCCAAAACGGCAAAAGCCGTTTCTGCCGTTGGTGCCCCGCCGTCATCGGCTGCACGCGCCGAAATGGCGAAACGGCCGAGACTTCCCGCTTCATCAAGCGTTCTGGCGGCGGGTATCGCGCGCGTGCCGCCGAAACCCGTCAAGGTGGGCAGGGCGGCGAGGGCATCGGCATAGCTTGTGTTTGTCAAAGCCGGCACAGGCATCTCGGCCCCGCTGTGCACGCGAAGCGCCGCGCCATCGGGCGTGATTGCCGCAGTGGCGCCTGTGGCGTCGGCCACAAAGAAGTGGATCGGCACCAAATCCTGAATGGCCACCTCGCCGATCACGCCGCGCACCTCCTCGACCGTCGCCGCGCGATCGAGCAGGCGCTGAATGAACTCCAATTCGTTGACATGCGCGCGGCCTTCTGGCGGCGGGTAGCGCGCGGCATCGTTCCACATGAGAGAGACGACAAGCCCGGCTGTGTTCATGCCAGTCGTCGGCATGCCGTAGCCCAAATGATTGAACGTGACGCTGCCGTGCAGAACCTCCCACCGCGCCGCGTTGCCTTCCATAATCGAGCGGCGCCAACCGCCGCCGGGATTAGCGAAGATCAAACCCGCCCCGGTTTCAGACGTATCGTAACTGTAGGCCACAAGGCGCGCGCCTGGCGGGCCCAGCGCCACGGTAGAACAGGCTAGAGCAGCCGTGGCGCTAATGAGAATGCCGATAAGGTGCGCTACAATGCGGCGAAGCCAAGCTGTGCCGCGCTTTGAAAACTCTCGCATGATAGGATACCTTTCGACCGAGGCCCGCAGGTTGCGCGACCCGCCGAAACAGGCAGCCACCGGGCTAGGCTCTGGCAACCGGGATTTCGTGAAATGCAGCGCAACGTCGTGAACGACAGGGGTGGAAGCGTTCTGGCCAGTGCCGCCTGGGAAATTTACGGATCCCCGAAAGTGCTTGGCCTTCTCGCATCCCTGTCAGCGTTGATCGCGATTGCGGGGCCCTTTGGCACGGAATGGTCCTACGTCGAAGCCCAGCGCTATCTCTATTGGGGCCTCATCGTTTTTGTCACGGTCTACCCCGTTACGGTTGTCATGCGGGTGGTGCAGCGGTGGCGAAGGGTGCGACCCGCCGCGCAGATCGCGTTCGCAGCCTTCGTGTCGGCCCTGCCGGTGGCCGGGGCCGTGGTGGTGATCGGCCTGATTTTTGGGTTCGGGCCATCCGTAGAAGGCACGGCTTGGCTCTACGGGCAATGCGCGTTGATGATCCTGGCGATCCTGATTGCGATGAGCCTTGCGGAACACACGCCGTCTTCTGCCGCCGATGCCGGCCAACCGGCCATTCTGCGACGTGTGCCCGGGGCGAAGCGTGGGCGCCTTTTGCGGCTGACAGCGCAGGATCATTACGTCGAGATCGTCACCGACCGCGGCGTGACACTCGCACCCATGCGGCTGCGCGACGCGATTGCCGAGGCTGCGCCAGTTGAGGGCGCACAGGTGCACCGATCGCATTGGGTTGCCAAGGCAGCCGTCGGCGGGCGGCGGGCCGTCGGCGGGCGCATGCGCCTTTTGCTTAGCGATGGCGCCGGGGTGCCGGTGGGTCGCACGTTCCGAGCGCAGGCAAAAAAGGCCGGCGTGATCGTCTGACCCGCGCGGGAGACATCCGCGCGGCCCACCCCTGCCCGTCACATCCCGCCAGATTTCGCCTCTGCCACAAGATCGACAATCCGCTTGCGAAGGCGGGACGGGATCGCTTCATTTTCCAGCGCAAGGAACCCTTGCACGATCAGATTGCGTGCGGTGTCCTCGTCCAGCCCGCTCGCCATCAGATAATTGAGCTTGTCGCTGTCGATCATGCCCACGCTCGCTTCGTGGCTGAGCATGGCGCCTTCGGCCAACGCCTGCAGGGCCGGCACGGCAGTGATTTCGCCTCGGTCTGTGAGCTTCAGCCCGTCGCAGCCCAGAAACCCGTTCGTTCCGGCCGCCTTTCCCACAAGCCGCGCATTGTTGATAATCGTGCCGCCGGCCGACACCATGCGCGCGACGTCTTCGGATTTTGCGCCAGCACCCACAAGATGGGTGTCCGTCTCAATCGTGCGTTCAGTGCCGTCAGCGGCGAATATGATCGCCTGGCTCACCGAATTGGTATCAGCCCCGAGAAAGGATGTGGACTGGCTGAGGTGGCGTGCCACCGGCGCCATCATGATCGCGGTAGCCTCGCTGCGCGCGCCCTCGTCCATCTGGGAGTAGCCGTAGGAATAGACGTCCATCCCCGCGCCCCAATGCTCAATCGTGACGGATGAGCAGGAGGATCCCTTGCGCATATAGCACTCGCCGATTGAGATGTGGCGGCCTTTGTGCACATGAGTCGGCACCGCAGAGCCCGAGATCATCTCAACCTCCGCACCCTCGTCGATCAGCGTGATGTCGTGGGTAAACTGCCGGCCCTGTGGCGTTTCCAACAGCGTAAAGCTTTGAACCGGCAGGCGCACCTTCGCGCCGGGTTTGACCCAGATGAAATGACCAAGCGGATCATGCATGTGCTCGGCCACCATGGCGATGTGCTCGTTCTCGTCAGGAGAGACGAGGCCGAACATCAGGTCTTGCACAAAATCGTAGGTTCGCAACGCCTCACTGAGCGGCAGGACTTCCACGCCGGGATCATGGGATTGCGCAAAGCGCACCGTGGCATCGGCCAAAAGGCTCGTCGCTGCGCGTGTGCCGGGATCGTCAAATCCCACATCCAACAGAATGTCGCGTTCTTCGTTGCTCAGATCGGGGCCTTTCGCAGGCGCAGCTGATCCGACCATTCTTAGCGTTCCTCCATCTTGGGTTCGCGCCTCAGGCGGCTGGTGCCGTGTAGCCACGAGTTTGAACGTGATTGAATAAATGCTGCGGGTCGCCAGAATGCAGAATTCGGCCTTCCCGCATGATATGCGCGCGGTCCGCATTGACGTGGTTTAGGATAAGCCCGGTATGTGTAATCACGAGGCCAGAGCAGGTTCTTCCGCTTCGATCGTGCGCCCGCACAACACGCGCGATCGCATCGCCCACAGCGGTGACATGCTCAAGGTCAACGCCGCTCTCGGGTTCGTCGAAAAGCAGAAGGCGCGGATCCTGCAGAACAAGCTTCAGCACTTCCCAGCGTTTGATCTCGCCGCCAGAGAACCCAACGTTCATATCGCGGCCCAGAAACTCGGTTAGATCAAGGGCCGAGGCTTCGCGCTCAAGCTGCGCGCCCGCACCGATCGCATCCGCAAAGCTGCGAACCGATACGCCATCAAGGCTGGGCGGGCGCTGATAAGCCAGCCCGATACCAAGACAAGCACGGTCGTAAAGATCCATGTCCTGGATCGGCGCGCCATCAAAGAGGATTTCGCCTGATGTAATCTCATAGGGTGGCAACCCCATGACAGTTGCGAGCAAGCTCGACTTGCCAGAGCCGTTCGGTCCCAAGAGCACATGCAATTCGCCGTCAGGAAGTGTCAGATCGACCGCATTCAGAATCGTTTGCGACCCTATTGCGACGGTAAGATTGCGTATCTCGAGCATCGAGGCCTCCCTATCCATTCTCTAGGTAGGGACGGATGGGCGATTATGCTATGATACAGGTCAACCTTGGCCGTGCGTCATGCCATGCGCGCGGCCCGTCCGGACAGCTAGAGCCAAGCTCAGTCGCGAACGACGCCCCATACGGGCTTGAGGTGGTCCGATTGCGAGGCACCGGACCTGAGCGCGTCACAACGCGACAGCACCCGCCTTACCCGTAAGCTGCGCGTCCTCACTACGGCGATTTCAAGCTTCGGCTCATTCGGTATACGACGCCCGGTCCGTTATTTATCTCAATGCGGTAGTAGGCGCACCTTAGTGGTCCATAAGGGCGGGATCGTTGCGGCGTTGGCAAAATCGTGAGGCGTAATAAAGGCCACGTTGACCACGCGGCCAGCGGTTGGCCCGCACGCCTCCTTGGCATGCCCGCCGTCTTCCGGGGTTTTCCCAATCTCAGGGCCCGATCGCTAGCCCACCACCTCGATCCCGGCGAAGAAATACGCGATCTCTTCCGCCGCCGTTTCCGGCGCGTCCGAGCCGTGGACGGAGTTCTCGCCCACGCTTTCAGCAAACTCGGCGCGGATCGTGCCGGGCTCGGCATCGGCGGGGTTCGTGGCGCCCATCACTTCGCGGTTTTTGGCAATCGCGCCCTCACCTTCGAGCACCTGCACCACGACAGGCCCCGAGGCCATGAAGGTGCAGAGTTCGTCGTAGAAGGGGCGTTCGGCGTGCACCTTGTAGAATTCACCCGCCTGGGCCTTTGTCAGATGAATGCGCTTTTGCGCGGCGATCCGCAGGCCCGCTTCCTCGAACTTGGCGTTGATCTTGCCGGTCAGGTTGCGCGCCGTGGCGTCCGGTTTGATGATGGAAAGCGTGCGTTCTGTCGCCATTACGGGGCCTCATGCTCGAAAGCGGCGGGCCCAGCGCCCGCCGTCACTTGTGCCGGTCGCCTAACACGCACCGGGGTCGATGGAAAGCCCGCAGAAAAGCGCCAGTCAGCCTGCGAAAATCGCCAGCAGAAGGCCCAGCCCGGCGAGGCCGAGAAGCGCCGCTGACAGCGTTTTCAAAAGGGCCAGGTTACGGCTTTTGGCCTGCTGCCCATAGGCGCTGCCTCCGGTAGCCTCATCCATATCGTCGCGCAGCACCGCGATATCGTCGAGCGCGGTGGCACCACCGATCGCCCCGAAGAGCGTGATCGCGATGGTCAGAACGGCCAGCGGAATGTCGACACCGGTCGCCCCGAAGCCCACCACCGCGGCGACACCAATCAGCGCAAAGAGCGCTGTTTTCATGATATCGCCATACTGCGTTGTTCGCGCGATCTGCAATTGCATCCGGAGGTCTGTGTTCATCGTGTCCCCGCCCTGTTTCTTGGTCGTCAAAGACTTGCGACGCTAGGGCACTTTACCGCCCACATCAACTTTCGACCGGTGCGGGCCTCTGCTATGCGGGCGGCGATGCTGCGCATATCCGATATCCGCTACGCCGTGGAAGGCCGCCCACTTTTTGAGAGCGCCTCGGCGATCATCCCGGCGGGCCACAAGGTGGGCCTCGTCGGGCGGAATGGCACGGGCAAGACCACGCTCTTCCGCCTGATCCGGGGGGAACTGGCGCTGGAAGCTGGCGATATCGCCCTGCCAAAGGCCGCGCGGATCGGCGGCGTGGCGCAGGAGGTGCCGGGCAGTGAGGTTTCGCTCCTCGATACGGTGCTGGACGCCGATGCCGAACGCGCGGGCCTTCTCGCGGAGGCAGACACCGCCCGGGATCCCGCCCGCATCGCCGAAATCCAAACCCGCCTTGCCGATATCGATGCCTGGTCGGCCGAGGCGCGGGCGAGCGCGATCCTCAAGGGCCTAGGCTTTTCCACCGCCGAACAGGCGATGCCGTGCTCGGCCTTCTCGGGCGGCTGGCGCATGCGCGTGGCACTCGCCGGTGTGCTCTTTGCGCAGCCGGATCTTCTGCTGCTCGACGAGCCCACGAACTACCTCGACCTCGAAGGCGCCGTGTGGCTCGAGGGCTATCTCGCCCGCTACCCGCACACCGTGATCATCATCAGCCACGATCGCGGCCTGTTGAATCGCGCGGTGGGGTCGATCCTTCATCTCGAAGACCGCAAGCTCACCTTCTACCAGGGCGCCTACGATGCCTTTGCCGAGGCGCGCGCCGCCCGGCTCGCGGTGGCGGAGGCGGAGCGCAAGAAGCAGGAGGCGCGGCGCGCGCATCTGCAATCCTATGTCGATCGCTTTCGCTACAAGGCGGATAAGGCGCGCCAGGCACAATCGCGGCTGAAGATGATCGCCAAGATGAAACCGATCACCTCGCCGCAGGAGGCCGCCCTCCGCGCCTTCAGCTTCCCCCAACCCAACGAGTTGTCACCGCCCATCGTGGCGCTCGAAAGCGCGAGCGTGGGGTATTCCGAAACTCCGGTTCTGGCGCGGCTGACGCTGCGCATTGATCAGGACGACCGGATCGCGCTTCTGGGCAAGAATGGCGAGGGAAAATCAACGCTTTCCAAGCTTCTCACCGGGCACCTGATCGCCATGGGCGGGCGGGTCACGCGCGCCTCGAAGCTCAGGATTGGGTATTTCGCCCAGCACCAGCTTGATGAGCTTCACGCCGATGAAACCCCACTCGATCATGTGCGCCGCTTCCGGCCCGAGGAGGCGCCTGCGAAACTACGCGCTCGGCTGGCGGGTTTCGGGATCGGGCAGGCACAGGCAGAAACCGTCGCGGGCCGGCTTTCGGGCGGGCAAAAAGCGCGCCTGTCACTTCTGCTGGCCACGCTCGATGCGCCGCATCTTCTGGTGCTCGACGAACCGACGAACCACTTGGACATGGAAAGCCGCGAGGCGCTTGTTGAGGCCCTGACCGATTACTCCGGCGCGGTGGTGATCGTGAGCCACGACATGCACCTCTTGTCGCTCGTGGCCGACAGGCTCTGGCTCGTCAAGGGCGGCCGTGTGACGCCCTATGAGGGGGATCTCGAAAGCTATAGGCGCGAAATTCTAGCCGAACCGGCGCCGAAGGCGAAAGCGGCGCCCGCCAAGCCAAAGCCCTCGAAGGAGCGGCTGCAGGCGCTGCGCTCAGAGGTGCGCAGCTGCGAAGCGCGGGTGGAGAAGCTCGAAGAGATGCGCGAAAAGCTCGCCAAGAAACTGTCCGACCCGGCGCTCTATGAGGATGACCGGATCGATGAGATGGAGGTCTGGCAAAAGAAATACGCCGAGGTCATGGAGGCGCTCGACCGCGCCGAGGGGCTTTGGGAGGCGGCGCTTGAAAAGCTTGAGGCGGCGGGGTGAGTGATGTTGACTGGGCCCCTTATCTCGACAACGATGAGGAGCTGATCTGGGAAGGCCAACCACGCGGGGGATGGTGGGACAGCGCCAGAACACTGACGCTCTTCCTGTTCCTCGGCGTTGCTCTATGTGTGAGCGCTCTGATGGCCATCTTAGGCATCGCCGAACTGCTCAGCACAGGGCGGCCGGATAATGCGGGCGCCGCGTTCGGCGACGAGGTGCAGCCAATTTCTAAAGTCGCCGCCTTCCCGATCACGTGCTGGTTGTGGTGCTACGCCGTTGTTGGCTCGCGCGGTCTGCGCCGCAAGGCGCGGTTTGCGATCACACACCGCCGCATGATGGTTCTTGTTTTGGGGCAACCACCTCGGCTCAGCACCTATGATCTGAGCACAAGAACCGAGGCGGCGATCTGGACGGTGCATCCCCTTTATGTGGGCGACGGCCCTCCGCGTATTCCGCGCAAGCGACCAAGAGACTTCGTGCAACCTCTGAACACCTACTATCGCTGGCGCGACTCACGACCATCCTGGCCGACCGGACCGCAAACCTCGCTTATCCTGCATGACTTGCCCGACGCCGCGCCCGTTCTGCACATCGTGCGCAACCTCGTGGCCCGTTTGCGAGGGATGCAATCCTAACCACCGTGCGCGCCTATCACCGATCACTAACCCTCCGCCCCTATACCCCGCCCCCGATGCATCCCTGCGCGGCTCGGGCGAACACCTCGGGCGGGCGCTTGACCCAAGTGGTTTCCGGCCTCGCAAGAGGCTGTCCGAAGGCCGCCGTACCGTAAGAGTACATGTAGGACATGCGGGGTTTCCCGCCGGTCACGCCGCGCACCGGGCGGTCCCGCCTTTCTTGGCTTATGCCAGCTTTGCCCCCGGCCTGCCCTCGGCAGCGCCAGGCGCGCGGCGTTGGGCTCGGGTGCATTTGGGCGGCACGCCTATCTCCACTTCGCCCGAATAGCGACGCAGGCGCCGGGCGAGCGCTGGCCCGTCCGGACGTGGCAGCGTTGTGGCGGGCGGCAAGCGCCGCGTGAGAAGGTCGGGCGGGCTTGCTGGGATAAAGCACGCCGACCTACCGTCGCAGCGCTACCCCACGGGCCAGCGCCCGCCCGGCTCTCGTGGTGCCTACGAGTGCCCACCCCCCTTCGCCCGAAAGCGCCAAAGGCGAAGGCGGTGCTCTCCGTCCCAGGCTTCTCTGCGGTTCCGCCCCACGCCCCACAGCGCCGCGCATGGGCGGCAGCGCTATTCCTGCACACTCTCCAACCACGCCGCCACATCCGCGATCGGCTGCGAGGTCATGATCGGCTGGCCGGTCTCGGCCGCCACCGCAACGCCCGCTCCTTGGAAGAAATCGCCAAAGAGCGGCATCACCCCGCCATGGGCGAGCAGCGGGTCGCGCCCGTCGATCTGGCGCACCACGCGGGTCACCGGGAACACCCCGTCATTGTCAGCGGCAAGGCGCGTGAGGTCGGGCGGCAGGATCGTCAGGATCGCCGCCATCCGGCCCGCACCCCGCGCATTATCCCCATGGCAGGTAGAGCAATAGGCGGTGTAGAGGCCTGCGCCCTCGACCACATCGCCACCGGTGCCCAAGATCTCATCGGCCCAGGCGGGCGCGGCGAGCAGGCAAAGCGCGGCTGTCAGAACTGGTTTCACTGGCCTCTCCTGTGCTGGCTTCGATGGTATGGGTCCGCATGTGACGAACCCGCGCGCCAAGTGTTCCACCTTGCGGAGGAGGCCACCTTGATGCCGGTCAAGCGGCGGCGCCCAGGGGCGTGACAAGCAAGCCAATTTCTGGTCGCCTCCCCCGGGCCAGTCCTATTGCGGAGCTCCGTGCCATGCCCCAGACCCTGCCCTACGCCGCCGTGATGTTTGCCGCCGGGATCGGGATCCCGATCCTTGCGGCCCTGAATGCAAGCCTCGGGGCGCGGATCGGATCGCCCGCCGCCGCAGCCCTGATCCTCTTCGCGGTGGCCGGGCTCACCACGCTGGCGGCCGCGGGGCTGACCGGCGGGCTGGCGCGCCTGCCCCAGGCGGCGGTACAGCCACGGCACCTTTTTGCCGCGGGGCTGCTGATCGCCTTCTACGTGCTCTCGATCACATGGGTTGCCCCGCGCTTCGGCGTAGGCAATGCGGTGTTCTTCGTGCTGCTGGGCCAACTCGTGGCCGCCGCGGCAATCGATCACTTCGGGCTGTTTGGCGCGCGCGAGGCGCCGCTTACGGCCACGCGGGCGGGAGGGATTGCGCTGATGGCGCTCGGCGTTGCGCTCACGCAAAGGGCTTAGGCAACGACAGTAGACAGGCGCCTTGCACCCAGCGGGCTAACAGCGCACGGGCGCGTCTACTGCTGCACCGTTTCGAGCCAGCGCACAATTTCCACCACCGCCTGGCTGGTGAAAACGGGCGTCCCGTCACGGGCATCAAGCACCGCGCTCTGATCTTCGAGGATCTGGCCGAAGACCGGCATTGGCCCACCATGGGCGATCATGTCGCGCCCGTCGATGGCGCGCGCGATCTCTCCTGCCGGAAACCCTTCGGGATCCGTTAGTTGCGTCAGATCCGCCGGAACGATCGAGAGAATTTCGGTCATCGGCCCGTCGCCCAACGCCCCTGCCCCGTGGCAGGCGGCGCAGTGGGCCTGGAAGAGCGCGCCGCCGTTTGCCACATCCACCGTCTCTGCACTGGCGGGCAGGGCCGATAGGGCAAGGGCGGCGGCACACAGAATGGCTCTTGGCATGGGCAGTCTCCCATAGATTTGCGTTGGCCTCACCCTCGCCCGGCCACGCGCCCCGCTCTTTGACACGGGTCAAACAGCAGCATGTTGGCGGGGAAGGGTGTTGACGGCGGGCCACATGGGTTCCACCCTCGCACCACCCCACGGTCCGCCATGCCCAAGGCCCCATGCCAAGCCTGATCGCAAAAGCCCGCGCCCGCCACGGCCTTGGCCGCGCCGTGGGGCGTGCCGAGGCCCTTTCCGGCCTGAAGCTCGGGCGCTGCATCGCCGCACGACGACAGAGCCGGGTGTGGGAGGCTACGTTGGCGGGTCGCCCGGTGATTGTGAAACAGGTGCTGGGCGCTGCCGCTGCGGATCTTGCACGCGCCCAGGCCGAAGAATTGAAATATCAGTATCCGCGCATGTGTGAGGGGCCCTACAGGGTGCCGGAGCCGCTCTTTTGGCAGCCGCGCGACGGCCTTGTGGTCATGGCGCATGCGCCAGGCCTACGGTTCGATTCAGCGCTCACACGGGCCCCTAAGGCCCGCGCGGCGCTACTGGCCGCTGCGGGCGGTTGGCTTGCCCATTACACGGCGCCCCGGCGGCAAAGCGATGCCTTTGGCGGCGGCTACTGGATCAAGCGCCGAGCCGCGGCCTTGGAGAGCGTGGCAGATGCGGGCGACCGTGCGCGCATCGAAGGCCTCGTCGCTATCATGCGCGCGGAACGGGCCGAGATTGCGGGCCGTTTGGTGACGCGCGCGCGCAGCCACGGCGATTTCTGCCCGATCAACCTGATGGTGGACGGCGACGATGCACATGACGGCGTGATCCTCTGGGGCGTCGACATCCATAACAGCCGCTGGCTCGCGGTGGCCAAGGATATCGCGCGATTTCTGATCTACCTCTCGATCACCCAGCCCACTGCTGCCACGGACGGGCCGATGGGGCTGGCAGCCGAAGACGTTGACGCGCTGACCGGAGCCAAGGGCCTGATCCCGCCCGAAGAGGTTGAGATGGTGCTGCCGTTCTTTCTTGCGTCGGAACTTGCCGGGCGGCTGCAAGGCGAGCGGATCAGCACAGACGCGCACCCCGCCGCTCGCGCCCTGGCCGACCGGATGATTGCCGCGCGCCTTCCGGCGTGAGCGCGCTTTCCTTTCCCCGGCACGCCCGCTATCCAAAGCCCATGGGCACCATTCTTGACCGCATAAAGGCCTATAAGCTTGATGAAATCGCGGCAGCGCAAGCTGCCCGGCCGCTCGCAGCCGTGGAAGAGGCTGCCCGCGCCGCACCACCTGTGCGCGGCTTCAGCGCCGCCCTCACCGCCGCCGCGCAGAGCGGCTATGGCCTGATCGCCGAAATTAAGAAAGCCAGCCCTTCCAAGGGCCTGATCCGGGCAGAGTTTGATCCGCCCGCCCTGGCCCGCGCCTATGCAGCCGGCGGCGCAGCGTGTCTGTCGGTGCTGACTGATGGGCCCTCATTTCAGGGCGCGCCCGAGTACCTGACCGCTGCCCGCGCGGCGGTGGACCTGCCCGCCCTCCGCAAGGATTTCATGTATGATCCCTACCAGGTGGCCGAAGCACGCGCTTGGGGGGCAGATTGTATTCTGATCATCCTGGCCAGTGTGTCAGACGATCAGGCGGCCGAGCTTGAGGCAGCCGCACATGGGTGGGGCATGGAAGCGTTGATCGAGGTACACGATGCGCAAGAGATGGCGCGCGCGCACAGGCTTTCGTCGCGCCTTATCGGCATAAACAATCGCGATCTCAATACGTTCGAGACCGATCTTGATACAACACGCCGGCTGGCCAAGGCCGCGCCAGAGGGCAGCCTGCTGATCGCCGAAAGCGGGCTCGCCACTCCCGCAGATCTGGCCGACCTTGCGCGCCATGGCGCCCGCGCGTTCCTGATCGGGGAAAGCCTGATGCGGCAGTCCGACGTCACCGCCGCCACCCGCGCGATCCTGGCCGACCCCCTGCCGGCGGGTGTCGCCTGATGGCGGATCTGACGCATTTCGATGGTGAGGGGCGCGCGCATATGGTGGATGTGGGCGCCAAACCCGTGACCGAACGGGTCGCCGAAGCGCGGGGCTATGTGGAGATGGCGCGAGAGACGCTCGCGCTGGTAGAAGACGGCCGCGCCAAAAAAGGCGATGTGGCCGGTGTCGCCCGGCTGGCAGGCATCATGGGCGCAAAGCGTACCGCTGATCTCATTCCGCTATGCCACCCCCTGCCGCTGGATGCGGTAACGCTCGATATCGTGGCCGACCCCGCACTACCGGGCGTGCGAGTTACGGCCACGGCGCGGACGACCGGCAAGACGGGGGTTGAGATGGAAGCGCTGACAGCTGTCAGCACCGCCTGCCTCACGATCTACGATATGCTGAAGGCGGCTGACCGGGGGATGCGGATCGGCGGCATCGAGATCACGCTGAAAGATGGCGGCGCATCGGGACGCTACACGGCAAAATGATTTCGGTTTCCGAGGCGCTGGAGGCGCTCTTCGCACTTGTTGCGCCGCTTGGCACCGAAACCGTCCCGCTGATCGAGGCGGCAGGCCGCGTCCTGGCTGAAGACGGTGTTGCCACGCGCGCCCAGCCGCCTTTCGCCAGCGCGGCAATGGATGGCTATGCGGTGCGGAACGAAGATGCCCAGCCCGGCGCGGCGCTGACACTCGTTGGCCGTGCCGCAGCGGGGCACGGCACAGGCGCACGCGTGGGCCCCGGCGAGGCTATCCGCATTTTTACCGGTGCCCCGGTGCCGGATGGCGCCGACCGGGTGGTGATCCAAGAAGATGTAACGGCAGAGGGAGACACGATCCGCCTGGCGGAGCAGCTCGATGCCGGCCCGTACATCCGCCCCGCTGGGGGCGATTTCAAAGTGGGCGACCAGCTCACCGCACCCCGACGCCTTACGCCTGCAGACCTAGCGCTGGCGGCGTCGATGAATCTTCCCTAGCTCATCTGCACCCGCCGCCCAGACGTTGCGCTGATCGCCACGGGGGATGAGTTGGTGATGCCAGGGGAAGCGCCCGCTGCGGATCAGATCGTGGCCTCGAACACCTTCGGGCTTAAGGCGCTGATCGACGGCGCGGGCGGCCATGGGCGGCTATTGCCGATTGCGCGCGACAGCGAAGCCTCCCTCAACCAAGCCTTCGATCTCGCCCGTGGCGCGGATCTGATCGTAACGATCGGCGGGGCCTCGGTGGGCGAGGCGGATCTGGTGCGGGGCGTGGCGCGCGGGCGGGGGATGGAACCGGCCTTCTACAAGGTCGCCATGCGGCCGGGCAAGCCGCTGATGGCGGGCCGGCTCGATGGCACGCCAATCGTTGGCGTTCCGGGCAACCCTGTTTCGACAATGGTTTGCGGGCAGATCTTCATCTTACCGATGCTCGCCAAGATGCTGGGGCTCGGCGCGGCCCCTGCCCCGCGGGCGCGTGCGCCACTCACCGCCGCCCTCGCGCCCAACGGCCCGCGCGAACATTACATGCGCGCCCGGCTTTCGGGCGACGGAATCGCTGCGTTCGAGGCCCAGGACAGCTCTCTTCTCACGATCCTCTCGGCCGCTAACGCGCTTCTCGTGCGCCCGCCGCACGATCCCGCGCGCGCCGCAGGCGAGATGGTGGAATATGTGGCGCTTCCGGCCCCGTACCCCGCCCCCACGTCGTGACATACCCTGACAGGATTTGACACAAATCGGGAACAGGGATAGAACATAGGTCGAACGCTCTGCAAGGGGCCGGAGCCGGCGCAGACCGGTGCGTGAGAAAGGACAGGCCGATGCTCACACGCAAGCAGTTGGAACTGCTCGATTTCATCAACAAGCGCATGGTGCGGGATGGCGTGCCGCCGTCGTTTGACGAAATGAAGGAAGCGCTCGATCTGCGCTCGAAATCGGGGATCCATCGCCTGATCACGGCGCTGGAGGAGCGCGGCTTCATCCGCCGCCTCGCCCATCGCGCCCGCGCGATTGAGATCGTGAAATTGCCCGACGCACTCGATGCACCCACAAAGGGCTTTACCCCGCGCGTGATCGAAGGTGATCGTGCCGATCCGCCGGCAGCGGCTCAGCCGGTCAGCGCGGCGGCCACGGAGCTCCCGGTAATGGGCAAGATTGCGGCCGGTGTGCCGATCGAGGCGATCAGTGAGGTTTCCCACACAGTGGCGGTGCCGGGCCAGATGCTAGACAACCAGGGCCATCACTACGCCCTTGAAGTAAAGGGCGACTCGATGATCGACGCGGGCATCAACGATGGCGACGTCGTTGTGATCCGCGAAACAGCCACCGCGGAGCAGGGCGATATCGTGGTGGCGCTGGTAGAAGGCCAGGAAGCCACGCTCAAACGCTTCCGCCGCAAAGGCAACGCCATCGCGCTTGAAGCGGCCAACCCGAATTACGAAACGCGGGTTTATCGCGACGATCAGGTAAAGGTGCAGGGGCGTCTCGTGGGGCTTATTCGCACATACTAGCCTCCGGATCGCGGGCGGAGCGGTAACGAGCGCGCGCGCCGCCAGTTGTGTACGGCGTTAGCCAAAATCGAAGGAGCCATTCGGATACCGGGCGCAGCTGGGGTCATCGCCGGAAAACGGCGACCGACGCAGAGTGCGGAGGCGGCCCCTTAGAGGGCCCATGCTACGTTAAAGGCGCTGACACAACTGCGCAGCCGGCACATGTTGGACCTTTTCGCTAAGCCATCAGCTACGGGGCTACTCGCGCGGGCGCGCGATGGTGGGTGCAGGTCCCGCTGGCGGCTTGCACGGAACTTTCGATCCGAGTGGATTGTATGTCGACTGTTGTCCTTGAACCAACGACGCGCGCGTTTATTTGGGGTGCGGGTGACGCTGCGTATAGGCACGTTTCAACCGGTTTTTTCGAGCGTTGGTAACACAGTTGCGCGGTTGGCCCCATGGGACACGCAACCAAGCGCCGGATGGCAGATGTCAACGCCACGTTGAGCCCTAGCCTGGATGGAGCCTGAGCGCCGCAAGCCATGGGCAATGGCTTTGAGTACCCAAGGGCCACCACTTGAGCCTGCAAGTCTCATCGACCTGATCGGCCTACCAGGAGCTATCGCGCCCAAGGCCGCGTGCCAGATCGCGCGCGGGCTGTCACAATCTCCCACGGCGCCCCACTGTGGCGCCAGAGCGCCAGCGGGCCCTCGGTTTCAAGGCGGGCGCGATCGAAAAACTGGCACGCCCCCCCAGGCGGCGCGGCCACCCGCGCCGAGGTGATCACAATGTCGGATGTCGCGCAGGCCGTGATGGCGCGCTGGCCTGCCCCGCGCCCCGTCTCATGGGCCAGCCGCAGCCCGGCCGCCAGGACAGGCGCACGTGCCGCAGCCTCGGCTTGTGCCGCACCGTCGCCATCGGCCTCAAGCCAGGCGTCTGCCACAAAGCCCTCGCCCCGGGGCTTGGACAAGACCCGTCCCTCTTGGCCCATCACGCCCAAAAGCCCGCCCGTTTCGGATACAAGGATCAGTGGCCGTTCCGCCCCCGCCCAAAGGAGCGCCGCCAGGGAGAGCGGGATCAGCCCGGCAACCCGCCCCCACCCCTGCCACAGCGTGAGGATCAGGCCACCGCTTGTTAGAAGCGGCAGCACCCACGGGCCCGGCGCCACGACATGGCCCACGGCGCCATCCCATCCCGCCACCCACTGGGCGATGGCCAGGATCCAGTTCAGCCCCGGCGCCATGATCCAAAGCCCGATCCAGCCCAGGCCCACAGGGGTCAGCACAGCCGCGACCACCGCGCCCGGCATCACGACCGCACCCATCACTGGCACTGAGAGGATGTTAGCAATCAACCCATAGTGCGGCACGCGCCCGAAATGGGCTGCCGCATAGGGCGCCGTCGCCATACCGGCCACGAGCGACGATAGCCCGATCGCGATCGCCCACCGCACCCACCGAGGCAACGGCTTGTCCCGTAGCGCGCCGAAGACGGCCACAAGCGCGGTGGTTGCAGCAAAGGACATCTGGAAGCCGGGGCCCGTCAGCGCCTCTGGCCGGTGGGCCAGCACGATCAGCGCGGCCAGCGCCACGGAGCGTAGTGTAAAGGCGCGCCGGTCAAGCATAACCGCCGTCAACAGCACCGCAACCATGACAAAGGCGCGTTCGGTCGCCACGTTGCCGCCCGAAAGCGCGAGATAGGCGGCACCCGCGAAGAGCGCGAGTGCGGCGGCAACTTTGTGAACCGGGTAGCGCAGCACAAGGGGCGGGACCGTGGCCGCCGCCGTGCGCGCCGCGGCGTAGACGAAGCCCGCAAGAAGCCCCATGTGCAGGCCCGAGATCGCCAGAAGATGGGAGAGGTTGGCCGCACGCAGGGCCTCTGTCGTCTCAAGACTTATGCCCGACCTGTCCCCGGTCGTGACGGCGGCCGCCACGGCACCCGCCTGCCCGGGAAGCGCGGCCTGCACGGCGGCCGACGCCCGCATGCGCAACCGCTCCACCCAGAGGGTCGCGCCGCTCGGGGGCGGCGCAAGTGCCAGGGCCGGAGTGCGGGTATAGCCCACAGCACCGAGGCCCTGAAACCAGGCATGGCGGCGGAAATCGAAGCCCCCGGGCTCCACCGGCCAACGCGGCGGCGACAGATGGGCCGTGACCGCGATCCGGAGGCCCGGCGCGGGCGTGAGATAGCTCTGATCGCCATGAAGCGTGACGCGCACGCGATCGGGCGTGCGATCCGGTGCAAGATCTTCCAGCACCACGCGATCAAGCGTGAGGCGCGTCTTGTCGGAGGCCGAGCGATCGATCTTCACGATCCGCCCCTCTACCGGGCCGAAATAGCGAAACTCCAGCACCGGCGCGGCCACGAGATGGGTGCGCGCACCGGCCACCAGAAGGCCCGCGCAGAAAAGGGCCAGCGCCAGGGCGAGCGGTTGGACCGGGCCCGCGCGCCAGGCCGCCGCAAGCGCGGCAAGGGCCGTGAGGGCGAGCGCCGCCCAGGCGGGCGCATCCGGTTCGCCCGGCAGTGCAAAATAGGTGCCCACGCCCGCCCCGAAGGCCACCGCCGCCCAGGGAAAGAGATGCCCGCGCTGGCCATCGATGCGGGCCGCCAGCCATGCGCGGATCGCCGCCGCGCGCAGCCGCCCTGCGGCACCTGTTGCCGGGCTTGTTCTCTCAAAACCGGTTGGATACACCGCGCGGAGCTTCCTCGCCCTTGGTTACCAAAAGGTTAACGCCGGATCATGCCCGCCGAGTCACCCGCTCCCGTTGTCACCCGCTTCGCCCCCTCGCCCACCGGTTTTCTGCATATCGGCGGCGCGCGCACGGCGCTTTTCAACTGGCTTTATGCCCGGGGGCGTGGCGGCCGGTTCCTGCTTCGGATCGAGGATACCGATCGCGTGCGCTCCACCCCGGAAGCCACCGATGCGATATTCCGCGGGATGGAGTGGTTGGGGCTCGATTGGGATGGTGAGGCGGTGAGCCAGCATGCACAGGCGGCCCGCCATGCCGAGGTGGCCCGGGCGATGCTTGCGGGCGGGACAGCCTACAAGTGCTTTTCTACCCAGGAGGAGATCGAAGACTATCGGGCCGCCGCGCGGGCCGAGGGCCGTTCCACCCTTTTCCGCTCGCCGTGGCGGGACGCCGATCCGGCCACCCACCCCGAAGGCCAGCCCTTCGTGATCCGCGTGAGGGCCCCGCGGGAGGGCGAGACGGTGATTGAAGATGCGGTGCAGGGCGCGGTGACGATCCAGAACGACCAGCTTGACGATATGATCGTGCTGCGCTCGGACGGCACGCCCACCTATATGCTGGCCGTCGTGGTGGACGATCACGATATGGAGGTGACCCATGTGATCAGAGGCGATGATCACCTCAACAACGCCGCCCGGCAAATGCTCGTCTATCGCGCAATGGGCTGGGCGGTGCCGATCTGGGCCCATATTCCGCTGATCCACGGCGAGGATGGCAAGAAGCTTTCCAAGCGCCATGGGGCGCTCGGGGTCGAGGAATGGGCGGCCATGGGCTACCCCGCCGAGGCGATGCGCAATTACCTGGCGCGGCTCGGCTGGGCCCATGGGGATGACGAGGTGTTCACTACGGCGCAGGCTCTGGACTGGTTCGATCTGGGCGGGATCAAGAAGGCGCCGGCTCGATTTGATACAAAGAAGCTCGATTTCATCTCGGGCCAGCATGTTTCCGCCATGCCCGATGCCGCGATCCTCGAGGGGATCGACGGCTATTTTGCAACTGCAGGAAAAGCACCGTTGACCGCCGCGCAGCGCACGGGGCTGGGCGCTGCGATGTATTGCCTCAAGGATCGGGCCAAGCGATTCCCGGAACTCCTTGAAAAAGCAGAATTTGTTCTGGCCGACCGACCGATTTCGCCGGATGAGAAATCGGCCAAAACGCTCGATACGGTATCCCGTGGTATACTGTCAGAATTGACGCCGCACCTGCAAACTGCTACGTGGTCGCGCGACGCTTTGGAGGGCATCCTGACCGGTGAAGCCGAAGCGCGGGGGCTGAAATTCGGCCAGCTCGCAGGCCCGCTTCGGGCCGCGCTCGCGGGCCGCAGCGTAACGCCCAGCGTCTATGATATGATGCTGGTGCTGGGGCGCGAGGAATCTGTCGCCCGAATAAAGGACGCGGCCGAAAAATGATGCCGCGCGATCCCGCCCCCGCCTGGGGGTGGCCACGACCCGGCGGGCCGCCCGGCCCCGCGATAGGAAGGACCGCGACATCATGCCTGACACGTTCCGTGAGACAAAAACCGCCAAGCTGAGCTTTGCCGACAAGGAGCTTGAGCTGCCGATCCTAAGCCCCACGGCGGGGCCCGACGTGATCGACATTCGCAAGCTCTATGCCCAGGGCGACGTGTTCACTTACGATCCCGGGTTCACCTCGACGGCGGCCTGTGACAGCACGATCACCTTCATCGATGGCGATAAGGGTGAGCTTCTGCACCGCGGCTACCCGATCGATCAGCTGGCGGAGAAATCCCATTTCCTCGAAGTTTGCTACCTGCTGCTCTACGGCGAGTTGCCCACCGCAGATCAGATCGAGGATTTCGAGAACCGCGTCACCATGCACACAATGCTGCATGAGCAGATGCAGAACTTCTTCCGCGGGTTCCGGCGCGATGCGCACCCGATGGCGATCATGGTGGGCGTGGTCGGCGCAATGTCGGCGTTCTACCCGGACAGCACCGATATTCAGGATCCCTGGCAGCGCGAGGTCGCCTCGATCCGGCTGATCGCGAAGATGCCAACGATCGCCGCCTGGGCTTACAAGTATTCGATCGGCCAGCCGTTTGTATATCCGCGCAACGATCTCGACTATGCGTCGAACTTCCTGCGCATGTGTTTTGCGGTGCCGGCCGAAGACTATGAGGTGAACCCGATCCTGAGCCGCGCGATGGACCGGATTTTTACCCTGCATGCCGACCACGAACAGAATGCGTCGACGTCTACGGTGCGGCTGGCGTCGTCCTCTGGCGCCAACCCGTTTGCGTGCATCGCCGCCGGCATCGCCTGCCTCTGGGGCCCCGCCCATGGCGGCGCGAACCAGGCGTGCCTCGAGATGCTGCGCGAGATCGGAACTCCCGACAGGATCCCCGAATTTATCGAACGCGCGAAGGATAAGAACGATCCCTTCCGGCTGATGGGCTTCGGTCACCGGGTGTACAAGAACTTCGATCCGCGGGCGCGTGTGATGAAGCAATCGGCCGACGAGGTGCTGGATCTCCTGGGCGTGGAAAACAACCCCACGCTCCAAGTGGCCAAGGAGCTTGAGCGCGTGGCGCTCGAAGATCCCTACTTCAAGGAAAAGAAGCTCTACCCCAACGTGGATTTCTATTCCGGTATCATCCTCGATGCGATGGGCTTCCCCACCTCGATGTTCACGCCGATCTTCGCGCTGGCGCGCACGGTGGGCTGGATTTCGCAGTGGAAGGAAATGATTGCCGATCCGCAGCTGAAAATCGGGCGCCCCCGCCAGCTTTATGTGGGCGAGACCGCCCGCGATTATGTTGATGTTGAGAACCGCTGATGCGGCACTGATCGCTTTGATGCCGGGCGGATGCTCCACACCGCCCGGCTGACCCTGCGCGCGGCGCGCCCCGGCGATCTTGCCGATCTGCACGCCGTCTACGGCGATGCGCGCACAATGCGCTACTGGTCTACCGCACCCCATGCCGGTTTGATGGAGACGAAGCGTTGGCTTGAGGGGCTGATTGCGGCCTCAGGCGATACGCCGCCTTATCTGGTGATCGAACATGAGGGCCGTGCGATTGGAACGGCGGGGGTGCATGAGGGCGCCGAGATCGGCTTCATCCTTCATGCGGATTACTGGCGCCGCGGGCTGATGCGGGAAGCGTTTGAGGCTCTGATCCCGTATCTCTTCGAGGTCACGGGTGCGGAGACGCTCACGGCGGATGCCGATCCGCGCAACACAGCTTCCATTGCGCTGATGGCCGCGCTTGGGTTCGAGGAGACGGGGCGCGCCGAGCGCACGTTTTGCGTCAACGGCGAATGGTCCGACAGCGTGTATCTGCGCCTGACGCGGCCCTGGGCCCCAAGTTTGCGGCGAAAAATCGATTTTAACGGCCCTCGTAGCGCGCCGGGCGCTTTTCCATGAAGGCGATCACGCCTTCCTTGAAATCGCGCGTCTTGCCGCAGCGGCCCTGCAGCTTGGCCTCGAGCAAAAGCTGGGCTTCAAGATCGTTGCCGAAGCTGGCGCGCAACGCCTCTTTCACTGCGCCATAGGCGACCGTGGGGCCCTGGGCGAGATGGGCGGCGCGGGCCTTCCAGTGGCCTTCGAACTCGGCCTCCGGCACAGCCTCCCAGATCATCCCCCAGTCAGAGGCTTGCGCAGCTGAGATCTTCTCCGCAAAAAGCGCGGCCCCCATCGCCTTGGCAAACCCGATCTGGCGGGGCAGCCAGTAGGTGCCGCCTGCATCCGGGATTAGGCCGATACGGGTGAACGCTTGCAGAAACACCGCCGCCTCCGAGGCGATGACCACATCGGCCGCAAGCGCAAGGTTTGCCCCGGCCCCGGCAGCGGCGCCATTAACGGCGGCGATCGTGGGCACCGGGCAATCGAAGATCGCACGCAGCATCGGGACGTATTCATCCCTCAGCGTACGTTCGAGATCGACATCGGCGGCGGTGGCGCGATCTCCCAGATCCTGACCCGAGCAAAAGGCCCTCCCCGCGCCCGTGATTACCACGACGCGTGCATGCTCCCCGCCAGCCTGCACCGCATGTGTGATCTCGGCCCGCATCTGGGTGTTGAGCGCGTTCATCACGTCAGGGCGGTTCAGCGTAACCGTCGCGATATCATTGGCAAGCGTGTAACGGATCGTCTGATAGTCCATGGGCGGGCATCTCCTCGTCTCGCCGCCAGACATAAGTGAACTAATCGGTTTAGGGAAGACGTGATCCGACAGGATGCCGGGCGGCAACATCTGCCCCGCGTATCGCCCCGCACACCTTGCATTTCGGACCGTGCCCCACCGATGGTCCGGTCACGGCCAGCAGAAAGGTACCTCCCGGTGCGATCCCTGTCGGTGTTTGTAGCCCTAACGCTGATTGGCGGCGCGCTTATCGGCCTGCGCGCCTATCTGAACCCTACAGGTTTCGTAACGCCCGACAGCGCAGCCTACCTCGCAGTCGCGCAGAACCTCTTAAACGGCGCCGGGTTCGAGATGGCCAATGGAGGCTTCGGCACCGCGCGCGATATACCTTTTGCGCTCTGGCCTGTGGGATATCCCGTTGGCATCGCCGGGCTCAGCCTCGGCACCGGCGTCACACCCTTTGTCGCCTCAAAACTCCTCAATGCGCTGGCCTTCGGCGCTGCCGGCTGGCTGATCTGGCGCGCAGGCGGCGGCAGGCTCGCACCAATCGCCGTGCTTTTTTTCGGCGCGCCGCTCGATTTCTACAGCTTCACTTGGTCCGAGGGGCCGTTTTTCGCGCTTCTCCTGACTATGGTCTTGCTAATCGCGCGGATATTGGCCGATCCGGGGCGCCTCGAGCTCTGGACGACAGGCGCATTGGCAACCTGCTGTGTGGCGCTATTCCTCGTCCGCTACGTTGGAGCGTTCAGCGTCACGCTTCTGGTCCTTCCGCCGCTTTTGGCCGCGCGCGCGGGCAATTGGAGTCGTGCCGCGCTGGCCTGTCTGATCGGGCTCTGCGCTGCCGTGCTGATCGCGGCCTACCTGGGCTGGAATATCGCGCGAACCGGCCACGCCACTGGCGCGGCGCGCGCCGCCGCCTTTCAAAGCCATGTCGAGCTGTTCGCCGATCTCGCGCACGCGCTTTGGAGCGAGCTTGTCTTCGCCGTCTCCGTCTATCACCGCCACTCCGTGCATCTGGTGGCCGTGGGCTTCCAGGCGCTTTCGATCATCGCCCTCGTCACCGCGATCCATCGCGCTGGGCCCGCCATGCCTATACCCCGGGCTGTGCGCGCAACGGTGCTGGCGCTGCTGGCCGTCGGGCTGGCCTATCTGGCCAGCGTCATCGGCTTGCGATGGAGCCGGCAGTTCGACCCCTTCGGCTTCCGCCTGCTCGCGCCTGGTACGCTGCTTCTGATGCTCGCCGGGGCCTTCACACTGCTGCACCGCTATCCCGGCGCTGCCCACGCCACCAGCGCCGTGCTTGCCGTCAACGCTGCCCTGTCAGTGTTCCTTGCTATTGCACCACTCGCAACCGGATCCTCACGCTATCCCGACGCAACACAGGCCGTTTTGGCACGGCTCGCCCCGGTTTCGCCCGGCAGCGTGGTCGCCCTCGGCGACGAACGGCTGCGGTATCTCCGGCCCGATCTGCACCTCGCGCGCCCGTCGATCTGGCCGTATGTGGCGGAAGATGAACCTTGGGACCGCTTCATGGCCCGCATCGATCCCACACGCCCAGTCTATCTGGACCTCACCGCGGGCCGGGCGTTACTGAACCGCTACGGTCGTCCAGTGCCCGACGGCATCCGTGTTGGCCCCGGTCTGCTGAAACTGCGTGCCGGGAACGCGGGCTAGCGGGCCCGCTCAATCCTTCAGTAGCTCGGCCAGCCGGGCCTTCTCTTCCTCGCTCAGCGCCTCGGGGCCCGCAGGCTTCGCGCGCCCGCGCAGGTACACAAACGCGATGCCCGCGCCGAGAAGCAGCATCGCGGGCGCGGCGAGCCACAGCGCCAGGTTCGCGCCAGTCAGCGTGGGGCGGAGGAGTACGTATTCTCCGTAGCGTTCCACAAGAAAGCCGATCACCTCCTCATCGCTGTCCCCAGCCACCAGACGCTCGCGCACCAGCAGGCGCATGTCGCGGGCGAGATCGGCGTTCGATTCATCGATGGATTCGTTTCGGCACACCAGACAGCGGAGCCCTTCGGAGAGCGCACGCGCGCGCTCCTCAAGCACAGGATCGGTCAGCACCTCATCGGGCTCCACTGCCCCCGCCGGGGCCAGGGGCGCAACGATTAAGGCAAATGCGAGGACGACCGCCCTCATTCCGCCGGTACCGGCACTGCGCCGCGCGCTTTTCGAGCGCCGGCGGCCACGCGGAAGCGCCTGTCCGTCAGGCTGAGAACGCCGCCCAGCGCCATTATGATCGACCCTGCCCAGATCCAGTTCGCAAAGGGTTTGATGAAGGTGCGCACGGCCCAGCCGCCACCCTCTTGCGGATCGCCGATCACCACGTAGACATCGCGGGTGATACCATTGTTGATTGCGGCCTCGGTGGTGGGCATGCCTGCAACCGGGTAGATACGCTTTTCCGGGCGCAGGCGTTCCAGTGCCGTGCCGTTGTCGGTGACGTCGATCTCGGCCATGGTGGAGATATAGTTGGGCCCCTCCACCTCCTTCACATCCACGAGCGTGACCTCGTAATTGCCCACCTGGTAGCGGTCGCCAATCTGGGCCACGCGGATATCCTCGATCTCCCACGCCGTGAGCGCGGCCACGCCCCAGATCGTGATCCCGAAGCCAATATGGCCCACGGATTTGCCCCAGTCGGCGCGCGGCAGGTTCTTCAGGCGTCGGGCCTTGGAGGCCAGATCGCCCCGCCCCGTGCGCTGCCAGAGATCAACGAGCGCGCCCATCACCAGCCAGGCGGCGAGGATCGCGCCAATGGGGGCAAGAATGGTGCGTCCGGTCTGCAGCGTCCACACCAGTGCGCCCACGGCGAGGGCCAGCACCAACACGCCCCAAAGCGGTTGCATCGCGCGATCGATGCGCGCGCGTTTCCAGGGCATCAGCGCGCCGATCGGCAGGATGACGGCGAGCGCCACCATGAAGGGGGTAAAGGCCATATCGAAGAACGGCGGGCCGACCGAAAGCTTCCGGTCAAACAGCATCTCGGCCACAAGCGGCCAGATCGTGCCCACGAAGACCACAAAAGTTGAGACGGCGAGCAATACATTGTTGGCTACCAAGGCGCCCTCGCGGCTTACAACGCCGAAGACGCCTTTTGCCTGCATCGTGCCCGCGCGGGCGGCAAAGAGCGTGAGCGCGCCGCCGGTAAAAATGCCGGTAATCGCCAGAAGGTAGACGCCGCGTTCGGGATCATTGGCGAAGGCGTGAACCGATGTCAGGATGCCCGATCGCACGATGAAAGCGCCGAGAAGCGAGAAGCCAAAGGCGAGTATGGCCAGAAGGATCGTCCAGCTCTTGAGCGCCTCGCGCTTTTCCACCACGATCGCGGAATGCAACAGCGCTGCGGCCAGCAGCCAGGGCATGAAGGAGGCGTTTTCAACAGGATCCCAGAACCAGAAGCCGCCCCACCCTAGCTCGTAATACGCCCACCAGGAGCCGAGGGCGATGCCGATGGTGAGGTTGAGCCAGGCCAGCAGCGTCCACGGCCGAACCCAGCGGCCCCAGGCAGCATCGACGCGGCCCTCGATCAGCGCGGCGACGGCGAAGCTGAACGAGATCGAAAGCCCGACATAGCCGATGTAGAGAAACGGCGGGTGGAAGGCGAGGCCCGGATCTTGCAGAAGCGGATTCAGATCCTGCCCGTCAAACGGCGGAATTTCGAGGCGCAGGAACGGGTTCGAGGTG
>JBCCRC010000027.1:0-40720 GCA_039208375.1 Pseudomonadota bacterium
CAGATAGACCGCGAAGAAGAACAGCGATGCACCGTTTTGGTGAATGTAGCGGATCATGTGGCCGCCATTCACGTTGCGCATGATGTGTTCGACCGACGCGAACGCGTGATCCACATGCGGGGTGTAGTGCATCACCAGGATGATGCCGGTGACAATCATCAGTACCAGCGTAAAGGTCAGCACGATGCCCCAGATCCACATCCAATTGAGGTTTTTGGGTGTGGGGATCATGATCGTGTCATAGATCAGGGCGACGATCGGGAGACGGCGGTGAAGCCACTTCTCTCCGCCCGTCTGGGGTTCGTAATGATCGTGGGGAATTCCCGACATTCGTTTCTCCCTTATCCGAGCAGGATCGTCGTTTCGTCGACGAATTCGGCGACTGGCACCGGAAGGTTCTCCGGCGCAGGGCCGCGACGGATCCGGCCCGATGTATCATAGTGAGATCCGTGGCAGGGGCAGAACCATCCCCCGAAATCGCCAGCGCCATCTCCAAGCGGCACGCATCCAAGGTGCGTACAAACACCCTGCATCACAAGCCACTCACCAGCTTCGTCAAGCACGCGGTTCTCGTCCGAGGCATCAACTTCGCCAGTCAGATTATTGTTACGGGCAACCGGATCGATCAGGTCACCCATATCCACGTCCCGCGCGGCCTCGATCTCTTCCGCCGTGCGGCGCCGGATGAAAACCGGCTTACCCAGGAACAACACTGTAATCTGCGTACCGGGCTCAACGGCACCCACATCCACCCGCATCGTTGAGGCGGCCTGCACGTCGGCCGAGGGGTTCATTTGATTGATCAGTGGCCAAACCGCGGCCCCCGTCACCACCACGCCGGCACCCGCCGTAGCGTAGTAGAGAAAATCGCGGCGTGTGCCTTCTTCTTCTTCCACGTGGGACACGAATAGTCTCCGTTCCTGCGCGCCACCCGAGTGGCAATAGAATCTTAGGCACCCAGACTTGGGCACCACATCGGGCGGGTATCTAGCCCGCGTATACCTACTCGTCCAGCCAGCAAACGTGCGCAATTTGCATCGGGCGCATTTGCCGCGTCGCCCTTAACCCACTGGAACGGTGGCCTGCAGCGACGGACGGTCGCAGACCCCGGCATACCACTCCGCCACTTCTGGCGCCCCAGAACGCCAATCCCGCGCCCCGAGCCGGAAATCAACGTAGCCGAGCGCCGCCGCGACGGCGATCTGACCAGCGCCGAATGGGCCGCCCAAAAGGCCCATCCACTGCGCCTCAAGCATCCCGACCGCGCGGGTAATCTTCGCCCACTGGCCATCCATCCAAGGCGCAAGCTGTGCCTCTGGGCTGCGGAACCGGCCTTCGTAAACGATCAGAAGCGCCGCCTCCATGATTCCGTCGCCTAGGGCCTCAAGCGTCAGCACATCCCACAACTCCGGTGCGGGAGGGTAAAGGCCACCATCGGCGCGAGCATCAAGGTATCGGGTGATCACCCTGCTATCAAAAAGGGCAGGCCCATCTGGACGCTCCAGCGCCGGGATCTTTCCCAATGGGTTGTGCGCGATGGGCGCATTCGGCGCATCGATCGGGGCCGCCTGCGCCGGAACGATCTCAACATCGCCAAGTTGGCCGGTTTCATGCAGCACGATCATCACTTTGCGCGCGAAGGGCGACGCCGCGGCGAAGTGTAAGCGCATCATGGGGTTTCCTCCGCTTGAGCTTGAAGGCGCTGGCCGTCATGGCCGGTGATCTGCCCGGGCACGATCTGGCCCACGGGCTGATCTTCACTCAGATCGACTTCGGCAAATTGGGGAGTGCGGCCCCGGCGCGCCGATTCCATCAAGATCGGCTGCTGTGTGCCCACCTGTTGCGCGAGATGGCGCGCCACAGCCGCGACCCCTGCCGCACGCAGCCGGGCCGCCCGTTCACGAATGGCCGGGCCCGCCACCTGCGGCATGCGTGCCGCGGGTGTTCCGGGCCGCGGCGAATAGGGGAAGACATGCAGCCATGTCAGATCGCATGCCTCGATCAGGAGCAGTGAGTTTTCGAACATCGCTTCTGTTTCGGTCGGAAACCCCGCGATGATATCAGCCCCGAAGGTCATCTCAGGCCGAAGGCGGCGCACCTCCTGGCAGAACGCGATTGCATCGCCGCTCAGGTGCCGCCGCTTCATACGCTTGAGAACCATGTCGTCGCCGGCCTGCAGGCTGAGGTGCAGGTGCGGCATCAGCCGCGGTTCTTCCGAAATTGCCTGCATCAGAGCATCATCCACCTCGATACTGTCGATCGAGCTGATCCGCAGGCGCGGCAGCTCCGGCACAAGCGTCAGGATCCGGCGCACCAGATCGCCCAACCGTGGCGCGGCCGGAAGATCAGCCCCCCAGCTTGTAAGATCCACGCCGGTGAGCACCACTTCATTGTAGCCCCGCGCCACGAGGCGGCGGATCTGCTCCACCACAACACCCGCGGGCACGGAGCGAGAATTGCCCCGGCCATATGGGATGATGCAGAAGGTGCAGCGATGGTCGCAGCCGTTCTGAACCTGCACGTAGGCGCGCGCGCGGGTGCCGAACCCGTCGATCAGATGCCCCGCGGTTTCGGTGACCGACATGATATCGTCCACCATGACCGGCTCTGTCTGCCCGATCAGATCCGGTGCAAACCGCGCCCAGGTGCTGGCTTGCATCTTCTCGGTATTGCCGATCACGTGATCGACCTCGTCCATCGATGCAAAGCGCTCGGGCTCTGTCTGCGCCGCGCAGCCCGTCACGATCAAGCGCGCATTGGGGTTTTCACGCCGCAACCGTCGGATATCCTGCCGCGCCTTCCGCACCGCCTCGGCCGTCACCGCACAGGTGTTGACGATTACGGCATCCGAAATTCCGGCCCGCGCGGCAAGATCCTTCATCGCCTCGGTTTCATAGGCGTTGAGGCGACAGCCGTGATTGGAGAAAACAGGCGCGCGGCGATCCATCAAAGCGCCTCAAGGAATTCCGGCGTCAGTATGCCGGTGAAGACATGGGCGGTAGGCCCGGTCATCCAAACGCCATCTTCACGCCAATCCACCTCGATCTGCCCACCATCAAGATCGATCGTCACCTGTCGGCCCGTGATGCCCCGCCGTGCGGCGGCCACCGCCACCGCGCAAGACGACGATCCCGAAGCAAGCGTTACGCCCACCCCCCGTTCCCAAACGCGCACGCGCAGATGGTTGCGGCCCAGGGGAGAGGCGATCTGAATGTTGGTGCGTTCGGGAAACAGCGGATGCGCCTCAAACCGCGCCCCATAGGCGGCAAGATCCTCTTTCTCGGCATCTTCCACAAAAAATGTGCAATGGGGGTTGCCCATGCCGGTGGCCGTGGGCGTCCCGTCGAGTGGCAGCCTGAGCGTATCGGCCTCTTCCGCCAAGGGGATCTCGCGCCAATCCAGCAGCGGGACTCCCATGTTGGCCGCGGTTTGGCCGTGCCCGGCATCTTCCGCATGCAGAAACCCGCGTTCGGTTCGGATCGTGAGCTTCCGTTGCCCAGTGAGCGCCATTTCGCGCGCGGCGATGCAGCGGGTGGCATTGCCGCAAGCCCCAGCCGTGGACCCATCGGCATTATAAAAGGTCAGCCCGAGATCGGCCTTCGGATCGTCAGCGATGATTGCCAACTGATCGAACCCCACACCGCGGTGCCTGTCGCCCAGCGCCCGTGCCAGGGCGGGCGTAATGGCGAGTGCGCGCGCGCGGGCATCGACGACAACAAAATCGTTGCCGAGCCCGTGCATCTTCAGAAAGCTGAAGCCCTGATCAAGGTCCCCGTTGCGCATGGCGCGGCATATAGCCGGGGCGGCGCACCATGGGAACCCTACGCCGCGGGATTCGCCCTTGACGCGTTAGGGGGGCGCGGTTAGGCACGGCGCCCGAGTGGGCCGTTAGCTCAGTTGGTAGAGCAACTGACTTTTAATCAGTGGGTCGCAGGTTCGAATCCTGCACGGCTCACCACTTATCTTAGTTGGTTACAATTGGCAGCGGACTGCGACCGTACGTTTGCTGATGGATGCGCATGGGGGCTCACGCTCGTCTTGGCCGTACGGCTTCGAGAGATGCGATCAAGTCGCGCTGTATACTGTACGCAAAGGTCCTAACGCGGATATGAGCCGTCTCGCTAACGTGATTCACGGCGCGTTGCTTCATACTGTTTTCGCCTGACCCAAGCGAAACAGCGGTTTTAGGCGGCACCCCCTTGGCTCTTTTGGGATGCTCGGTGCGCGCAGAAGTACCACCCTCCTCGGGGAGTCGCCTCCGCTTTCTCCAACTTGTGGTCAGGATCTGGTGCCGGATCGGGACGCATCAGGCGGGGCGACGCGGCGGTATTGATCAAGCGCACTATTGACGCCTTCGTATGACTATCCAGATCCAGATGTCCGCGCGTGCACAGCCAATCAGAGATTGGAACTCCGTCCCGCAAAAGATCTCTCAGACCTTGTTTTGGCGGTTCGGGGCCCGCATCTTCTTGAACAGGAACGATCAGGCTGCCGCTCACTGCCAGCACGCGAATAATCGGTTTTTCGGATCACAATGAGACGTGGGGGTCAGGTAAGCGCGCGTCCACGTATAGCGTGCCGCGACGGGTGCGTTCCAAATCCGCTCGCACGCGGTAGGTTTCGCCGATTATGTCGCGCGCAAGCACGTCTTCCGGCGCCCCATCCGCCACTATCCGACCACCGCCTAACACAATCAGCCGATCGCAAAACTTTGCTGCGAGGTTAAGATCGTGCAGGGCGGCGACAACGATGGGGGCAGCCGCCACGGCTTCTGCCCGTACGGACGTGAGGATCGAAAGCTGATGGTGCAGGTCCAGCGCGCTTGTAGGCTCATCAAGCAGGATCACCTTCGGGCCGCGGACAAGCGTTTGCGCCACGGCAACCATCTGCGCCTGTCCGCCAGAAAGCTCGGCGATGCCCCGATCAGCGAGGTGGGCTAAGTCGAGACGCGCCAACGTTTTGGCCACCCGCTCGAGGTTCTCGCCGCGCACCCGCCAGCCACCTGTTTGCTTAAGGGCGAGGAGCACGCTCTCGAACACCGTAAGCAGCGCATTGCAGCCATAGGCTTGCGGCATGTAGGCCACGCGTTGGGCACGTTGACGCCGCCCGATCTCGGCGAGGTCCGAACCGTCAAGGATCACGGAGCCGGCACTGGGCTGTATGAGCCCGGCAATCGCTTTCAGAAGGGTCGATTTGCCCGAGGCGTTCGGCCCGATGAGCGCGGTAAAGCTCCCGTGCGCCAAGGCCGCGGCGGAAACGCGGTGAAGCACGGCGTGGCCCCTGTAGCCGGCAGTGATGCCCCTGATCTCAAGGCTCACTGCAGCCGCTCCCGCCGCGTCGACAGAATGATCGAGATGAAGACGGGCACGCCCACAAGCGCAGTAATGATTCCAATGGGATAGAGAACGCCGGGGGTGATCGACTTGGCAATGATCGAGGTGACAGAGAGCATCAGTGCCCCCACAATGGCTGACAAAGGCAGAAAGAACCGCTGGTCTTCCCCGACCAGAAGCCGCGCGATATGGGGGCCGACGAGCCCCACGAAGCCAACCGTTCCAACGAAAGCGACGGCCGTTGCCGCGAGGAGCGAGACCGAAATCAGCATCTCGACGCGCAGGCGCGCCACGTCCACACCCATTGCGCGCGCCGTCGCTTCGCCCATGCGCAGCGCTGTTATCGACCAAGTGCGCATGAGACAGTATGGGATCGCAATGGCAAGCAGCGCGGCGCCAAGGCCAATCTTTTCCCAACTGGCCCGGCTAAGGGAGCCCATCATCCAGAACACGATCCGCGCGATCTGATCCTCGGATGCCATGTACTGCATCAGCGCAAGCAGCGCGTTGAAGGTAAAGAATATCGCGATGCCGAAGAGGATCATCGTCTCGGAGCCGACGCCTTTCAACCGGGTCGCGAGAAGAATGAACCCACAGGTCGCGAGTGAAAAAACAAAAGCGTTCGCCGTTACGAGCAGGCCGCCAATGGCAGGAACGACGCTGAAACCAAGCACGATTGCCAACGAGGCACCAAAGCTGGCCGCAGCGGAAACGCCCAGCGTAAACGGCTCGGCAAGCGGATTATTGAGGATCGTCTGCATCTGCGCCCCGGCCACGGCAAGAAGCGCGCCAACGATGACCGCCGTGGCGGCAACCGGCAGGCGATAATCCCAAATTATCACTTTCAGACGCACCCCATGCGCCAATGGGTCGAGCAAGACCTCGATCACGGTTGCAAGCGGGAACGCGCCAGGGCCCGTCGCGACATCAAACAAAAAAGAGCATAGAAGCGTCACCGTAGCCGCAGCGATCACGCCGTAGCGGCGGGCGGTGCGCGCGGCATATCCAACGCCAACGTCTGTTTCATAGTGATGGATAGCCATTATCAGGCTCTCGGCTGGGTGCGAGCGGCCCCGAGGGAAGGCCGCTCACACGCCACTGCTCGCGTCAGCTGCCGCCTTCCAGCGTGCCCCAGAACACGCCGGAGTATTCAATCGGCAGGAAGCGATCGTGCAGCTCCTGCATCGTTGCCTCCGGATCGAGGTCCTCAAAGCGGTCCGGATGCATCCATTTGGCAAAGGCCTGCATTGCAACGAAGTGGTAGGGGCTATTGTAGAACTGGTGGTAGACAGAGTGAAAACGCCCATTCTTCACCGAGGATAGGTCTGAAAACCCATCGCGGGCCGCTAGCCCAGCAAGGCGCTCCTGCACAACCTCGGGATCAGCGTCATAGCCGAACAGCACCGCGGTCGTGGCCGGGTTGAACTCTGCCCAGTTGGCCCCGGTTCCGATGATAACGTCTGGATCATCGACCAGAATTGCCTCAAGGCTCACGTTGCCGCCGTAGCCGGGAAAGCGCTGCGATCCCCAGTTGCGTCCGCCAGCAAGGTCAACGAGTCGGCCAAGGTTGGCCGCGCCGAACGTGCCGCAGCAATTGGCAGGGTTATAGCCGGCCGCGCGTTCGATGAATACAACCGGGCGCTCTTCATCCGGGATCTGCTCGATCTCGGCGTAGATCTTCTTCATTTCAGCCTGATAGAAATCGGTGAAGGCGTCCGCCGCATCGCGACGATCAAGAATGCGGCCGAGAAGCTGAATGCTGGGCACCGTGTTGGCGGTTGGTTCCTGCCGGAAGTCAACGAAGACCGACGCAATACCTGCGTCTTCCAGCTTTTCGATGATTCCGCTTTCCTGCGCTTGCAAGAGTTCTCCAAGGTTCATGAACACAACCTCGGTGCCGAGCGAAATCACCGATTCGAGATTCCACTCGTCAGAATAGGGGCTGCCCAGATTGGGCAGATCAGCGGCGGCCGGGAAAGCTTCAACATACTTGCGCCACGCATCCGGATCGAAGTTGATCATGTCGTCTTTCCAGCCAACGACGCGGGAGAAGGGATCCTCCTCGAGCAGGGCCAGCGTGTAGATCATGCGGCCTTCGCCAAGCACAATCGCTTGCGGATCCTTTTCCACCTCGACGGTACGGCCGGCAAGGTCGGTTACGGTAATGGTCTCTGCTATGGCAGGCGTTGCTGTCGCGAGCATGGTCGCGATGGCGGCGGTGGCAGCGCAAAGACCCGAGCGCGTCGCGATGACGGTCATGGGTCTCTCCTGTTGTCACATTCGGTTACCACGGTGGGCTCGGTGTTTGTGCAAATGCTGACTATTTTTGTCAAGATTTGCTGCGGCCCTGCGACGATTAAGACACGAGCCTCGTCGCGGCCGGCTTAGTTGTCAGCCTTTTTCAGTGCCCGAACATGTCGACGTGAGTCTGGACATTTCCGAGTAATTCTGTCAGATATGAGGGGCCAAGTCAGGACATCCCCTGCTCCCAGCCGCGGTGTGAATTTGAAACGCCTGTAGACAGGTAGGCGAGGGACGCATGCGCAAAATCTCAACAAGCACGGGAGCCAAGCGAATGCGCGCGCATACGCATCGTCTTTGCCAGCCTGCAAAAACCAATGCTCTCGTTGCGCCAGCCCATTCGGGGGGAATGCCCGTTTTCTTGAGTGACGCTGAACGCTATACAGTTCTGACCACCTATGGCCCGGTGCCATGAAGAGCGCTGACCGAGAACCAGCGGGCGCCGGAACGCTCCACGAACAGCGGGGCATGACACTTGAAGCGCTTGAGCTCGACCAGTTTGACCTCGGCCTGCTGTCTCTCACACGCCACTTTCTTTCAACCTTCGCAACACCAGCGGTTCAGTCTTGGGGCCACGCCTATTCGATTGCAGTTGAGAGGTGGGGCGAAACAGTCGGCCTTTCCGTCGCGCATGCATTGCAGAAGGTTCTTCGAGCGGTCTTGGAGGCGCGGGAGAACCCTGTGACCCACCACGATCCGTTTTCCCCCGAGGCACGTTTGTACGCCACCTCCGATGAAGAGAGCCTTCTTCGGATGCTACGGAATATGCGGCGCGACGAGACAGCGAAAGCCCGTGACGCCGTCGAAGAACTAACCGGCGGGGTGATGGACCCACATGTTATCCGGGCCGGGCTCGCGTTCGCGACCCGCTTCTCAGATGGCTACCAGCGAACCAACCCGTCTCAGGCGCGACCAGCGCTTCGCGTTATTAAGTGAGTCATGCCGCTATAGGCACGCGACCTAGGATGCGATCTCGTAACCGCCATTGTACGCATCGCTCTTTCTACGAACTTGAGAATGCTCAACAATCCGGTCACGCGCTATTCCCCGAAACTCTTCAATCGACGAAAACCCTCTGCGCTCGAGATAGTCGTTGAGATCGTGTTTCAGTTCTTGGATCAGTTTCACGCCAACGCCGCCGCTGCCCTTTTCTTCCATCGCCGCAGTGCAGACCTGCACGTTGCCGGCCCCATGAACAATGAAATTAAAGGCTTCGCGAAAACCCCGAACGCCTCCAATTCCGGAAATCGCCTTGTCTGGGAACGCACGCGAGATGTCCGACACACGCTGTAGCGCCTGGTGCAGAATAGCCAATCCACCAAGGCCGCCAGACGTCACCAACCCATCAACCTCGACCTCGAACTTCATGGTCTCGGGATCCATCAACGGCAGCGATGGAAACGTGTTGCAGAGTGAAATCGACGATGCACCAGCCGCGTAGGCGGCTCCGGCAGCATCAACGAGAGTGGACGTTGCGGGCGTGAGTTTCACCCAGATCGGTACGCTGACTGCGCTGGTAACCGCCCGCAGGATTGACCTAATCACGGTTTCATCGTTGGCAATGTTGGCCCCCATATCCTTACGGTCCATGTGAGGGCAGGACAGGTTCAATTCGATCGCATCGCATCCAACATTCACGCAAGCGATAGCAAGCTTGCGCCAGTTCTCCATCTCTTCCTCATTGCCGGCACCCGCCATGATGGAGGCGATCAGCATGCGATCGGGATAAGTGGTCTTGATTTCTTCCAGATCCGGCAGCCACAACTCGAGAGGCTGATCCGAAATGAGTTCCCAATTCCAAGACGAATGAGAAACCGTGTCGGGCCGCTTCGAGCGCGATACATAAGGCTTTGCGTCGCTCGTACGCTGGAAGATCGTTTTTGGCCCGGCGACGTTTTCGACAGGGTGCAAACCGATCGTCTTGGTGACAACGCCACCCCAGCCAGCCTCAAAGGCCTTGAGGATCTTGCGCTTGCTCTCCGTCGGCGGTGCGGAGGCCAGAACGAAGGGATTTACGAACTCTAGACCGGTGAACGTCGTTGCAAGTCTGTCCATCACAGCTCATCCAATGATCAATCCAAAGTAAAACGGTCAACATAAAACCCCGTGGAGTCAATGCGTTTTGATGTTCTTTCCAGATATCCAAGGAGAACGCTCCTTCACGTGACGCGAATAAGGCAGCAAGCCTATTGATTGATGGCGATCAGTGCCATGTTCACCATGGCTGTCACGGACAGCAGACCCAGTGCAGCAAAGGGCAGGGCCCAAAGCCCAGCATGTGTGACAAGAGCGCTCGCAATGCCCGAACCAAGCGCGATCCCGAGGTAGTTCGCAGATGAGTTCACTGCCAGAGCGAAGCCATGTTGCTCCCGATGCACCAACGCGACAAGACGGCTTTGCTGCGGTGTTGCAAAGAGTGTTCCCATGAAAGCGCACCCAGCGAGCGCCATCGCGCCCAGATAGGGCCCAAGATCAAGCGTCATCAGGGCCAGACAAAAAGCGAGACCCGCGAAACTGGCCCAAACAAGGCGACCCGCCCCAATGCGGTCCGACAACGCACCTGCGGCAGCGTTTCCGGCGACACCAAGAATACCAAAAAGAAGGATTGCGATCGGAAGCCCCGCAGCCGTAACGCCAAACTGCTGCCCAAGCAGCTCTCCCATAAGCGCGTAGACTACAAACTGAGCTGCAAGCATGCCCAACGTACCCATCAGAAGGATCGCCGGGCCGCTTAAGCGCATTGCACCTGACGGCTGATGTGGCGCCGGATCCGCTTTCACCGTATCGCGAGACAGATAAAGGCCTGCGAGCGCGAGAAAGAGCAGCGCAGCAAAGCCAATTCCCGCTAGCGCACCACGCCATCCAAGAAGCAGCGCAAGCCATGTGGCAATCGGTACGCCACCAACGGTCGCAAGCGTAAAACCCGCAAAGACGACGGCCAAGACTTCACCTCTGCGATCCTCTGGCACGAGAGAAACAGCGAGCGCCGCGCTCGTCGGGGCGATTAAGGCGCCACCAAGTGCCGACGCTATGCGTGCCAGCAAAAGCGCATTGAAGGATGTAGCCAGGGCCGACCAGATTAGCGAAGATGCCAGGACGCCGGCACCTGCCAGGATCAGCGCGCGCGGCGTGAGACGGCGCCCGAGCGTGAACTGCGCGAGAGGCGCAGTGAAAGCAAACGTTGCGGCAAACGCGGTGACAAGCCACCCCGCGTAAGCTGGGTCCACCGCCATGTCGCGCGTCAATGCTGGGCCGAGGCCCAAGACGCTAAGGGACGTTGTACCGATGACAAACATTCCCAAAGCTAGAACCCATGGCATCCGCTTGCTGTTCTTCTCTGTCGTCACAGAGTTTCATCCCTCGTGGTGATCACATTTGGAAGGGCCGCGCGAACCTACACAAATTGACGCCGCCCAAAGGCAGGCATTCATGCAATTCGCCGTATTGAGCAATATTGGCTCATGGCTGCCGAATGCACGCACAAAGCGCACCTGGCAATCCGCGCACGGATCTCAAAAGTACTCCTATATACCTGCGGGGCATTCACCAATACGGGCTTAAGCCAATACTGGTCTCATGCGCGCCCTTCGTGGTGGGACGGGCTGCTGCGAAAGTACAAGCTTGGTTTCAGATAAAGCTCTGCCTGCGACTGGCCGTTTTGGCAGCGCTCTTTGCTTAGCTGCGATCAGCTTGCTGCAGGTTAGAGCTTATGCTGCGTTCGCAATAGCCACGGATGCACAACGCGGCATCATCCCGATGCACCAATGCGCTTTCTAACAACCAACCATTGCTGAAGAGCTTTCGCACGCCGAAAGGCTGGCGCTATCGTCAATGAATCGATCTGCATGAGCAGCTGTTGAAATGAGACAAACATGGAGGCTTTGATGGGAATTGAAGCGACGGCACGGGAATTCTTCGAGGCATGCGAGACGGGCAAAGGCTGGCAGGGCTGCGAGGAATACTGTCATGCAGGTGCGACCTTTTCAGCGCAAGCAGACGCATTGGCGGAAGTGACAACCCTCGAGGGATACGCTGAGTGGATGAAAGGCCTGCTCATACCCATCCCGGATGGCCACTACGAGCTGAAGTCATTTTCAACAGATGCCGAGCGTGGCATCGTCAGCGCCTTTGCCGTGTTTAGCGGCACCCACACGGTCGATGGGCCCGTGCCCGCGACCGGGAAGACAATCGCTGCGGACTACGTTTATGCAATGGAGTTCGAGGGCGACAGAATTCGCCATATGACAAAGATCTGGAATGACGCCCACTCGCTCAAACAACTCGGATGGGCCTGAAGCCCAAGTTGCCTCCGGCCGTCACCGCACCGCGCAGACCTGAAAAAACTGTTCGGCCGCGGGCCGGGGCAAACTCGGCAAGCAGCCGCACCCTAAGGCTGCTCGCGCGTCACGCTAGTCTCACAATCCATCACCCGCGTAGGCATCAAGTGTCGCCTCAACACCCTCTTCGCCGAGGCGCCGGAACCACCGTGCGAACGCGGCCGTGAATGCGCTATCGTCGGCAAGGTCTCCGTAGAAGTGACGTTGCTCCAGCCAGATCTGGGGCTTGTGCCGGGCGCCTTCGGCGGCTTCGGTGAGATCGTCCCAAACCGGATCATTCGGTTCGATTGTGGATCCATCCTCGCGCATGCCCAGGCACATGCGCGCCCAAAGGGCTTGGCTGAGTGCAAGGCCGTCAAGCGGAGTGCCGTGCGCGATCGCGTCTCGGATTGCAGGTAAAACCGCACCGGTCTGCCGCGATGACCCGTCATAAGCCACGCGGCGCACGGTGTCATGGATCACGGGGTTCGCGAAGCGTTGCTCGATCAGCTCAACATACTGGGCGGGCGTCGTACCAGGAACTTCCGCGACGTGGGGAACAATTTCGGTAAGGGCGACCTTGCGAAAGAAGGCCCTGACCAGCGGGTGATCCATCGCCTCGGCAATCGTAGCAATTCCCAGAGTTTCCGCAGGGGCCGCAATGATCTGGTGACCGCCGTTCAGCAAGCGCAGTTTCTGCGCCTCGAACTCATGCACCCTGCTCGACAGGGTTGCACCGACCAGCTCATAGGGCGGGCGGCCCGCGCAAAAATCGTCTTCGACAACCCATTGGCGAAAGTTCTCATGCGTGACAGGCGCCTCATCGGCGATGCCGAGCGCATGTGCCTGGGCCACCTCTTTCGAACCGGTGGCCGGCACGATGCAATCCACCATTGAATTGGGAAAGCTCACCTCGGCCTCAATCCATCCCGCCAGGGCGGGATCGGCGAGGCGCGCCAACCCCGTGACAACCTCGCGCAAGATGGTGCCATTGCCCGGCAGGTTATCGCAGCTTTGGCAGGTGAAAGGGCCGTCTCCCTCTGCGCGGCGCGCCGCTAGGGCGGCGACAATGGCGCCGAATGCGGTGCGCGGTGCCAAGAGGTTTTCCGCATCGTGGAGAATATCAGGGTGGCCGGGATCAAAGCGCTTGGTCGCAGGATCCAAGAAATACCCGCCCTCTGTCACGGTCAGCGATACGATGCGAATTGCCGGATCGCTCATTTTTTGGATCAGCGCGCCGTGCCCGCTTTCGATTGGCAGATAGTCGATGATCGAGCCAACCACTTCCGCAGACGTCGCCGCCGGATCAAGCTCAATCAGTGTGGTCAGATAATCCTGCTGCGCGAGACGTTCCCGCTGGGCAGAATCGTCCTGGCGAACGCTTGCTCCGATAACAGCCCAATCATGCGCCAATCCACGTTGCATAAGCGTGTGAAGATACCAAGCCTGATGCGCACGGTGGAAATTGCCAAGGCCGATATGAACGATGCCTGGCGTCAGGGTGGATCGGTCATATCCAGGGCGTTTGATCGCGACGGGCAATTGCGCCAGCGTCCCGTCACGAAGCGGAATAGGCCGCGTGGCGTGATCCCTGATCAGCTCAGCCATTGCCCGCCATCCACGTTGTAGGTTTGCGCGACGATGTATTCGGCCTCATCGCTGGCCAGAAAAACCGCCATACCCGTCAGATCCTCAGCTTTGCCCATTCGGCCAAAGGGCACGCTGGCCCCCACTTCGGCCTTCTTCTGGCCTGGGGCCTTGCCTTCGTATTTGGCAAAGAAAGCGTCCACACCGTCCCAATGCTCGCCATCTACGACCCCGGGGGATATCGCGTTTACGTTGATGCCGTGCGCGATCAGATTGAGGCCCGCGCTCTGGGTTATGCTGATGACTGCCGCCTTGGTGGCACAGTAGATGGCCACGAGCGGCTCACCCCGGCGGCCCGCTTGAGACGCCATATTGATGATCTTTCCCTTGATCCCGCGATCCATCATATGGCGCGCCACCGCCTGAAGCATGAAGAGCGTGCCCGCAACGTTGACGTCGAACACGCGCTGGTAGTCGGCGCGCTCAATCTCGACGATGGGCGCAGCGGTAAAGACTGCGGCGTTGTTCACCAGAATGTCGATCTGACCATGGGCCCCGACGGTTTCGGCAACGGCAGCGTCGATGCTTGAGGGGCTGGTCACATCCAACCCTACCGCGTGCGCCCCGATCGTTTGAGCGGCGGCCTCAGCGCTCGGCAGATCGATATCCCCGATCGCCACGCGCGCACCTTCGGCAACATAGGCGCGCGCGAAGGCGAGCCCGATGCCCCGCGCCGCCCCTGTAATAAGCGCTGTCTTACCGGCCAACCGCGTCATCCGATGCGCAGCCCTTCCCCGTCAAAGCGATGAAGCTCTTCCAAACGCGGATTAAGCTCGATTTTGTCGCCGTGCTTCAAGGCAACATCACCCAGAGCGCGCACGGTCAGGGTTTCTGCAAGGCCCGTATCGTGCACGTGGAAGAACGTGTCTGATCCCAAATGCTCTGCCACACCGACCGTACCGACCCAGGCACCGCCTGCCGGGACAACGTCAATGTGTTCCGGCCGGATACCAATGGTTTTGGCCTCGTGCTTTGCGGCCTCTGCGCCTTCGATGAAATTCATCTTGGGCGATCCGATGAAGCCCGCAACGAACAGGTTCTTCGGTCGGCGATAGAGATCGATGGGTGAGCCGACTTGCTCGATCACACCAGCCTGAAGCACCACGATCTTGTCCGCCATCGTCATCGCTTCGACCTGATCGTGAGTCACGTAGATCATGGTCGTCTGCATGCGGGAATGCATTTCGGTGATCTCGATCCGCATACCCACGCGCAGGGCGGCGTCGAGGTTTGAAAGCGGTTCGTCGAAAAGAAACGCCTTCGGATCTCTCACAATGGCGCGCCCAATGGCCACCCTCTGGCGTTGACCGCCGGAAAGCTGGCCCGGCTTGCGATCCAGATAATCCACAAGGTTCAGGCTTTCGGCCGCCGCCATGATCCGCTTTTCCTGCTCGGCGTCGCTGAGCCCGGCCATACGCATTGGGAACGCGATATTCTTGCGCACGGTCATATGCGGGTAAAGAGCGTAGGTCTGAAACACCATCGAAAGCTCGCGCTTTGACGGGGACACTTGCGTCACATCCGCCCCGTCGATGAGCACTTGGCCAGACGTGGTATCCTCAAGCCCCGCGATCAGGCGCAGGAGGGTAGACTTGCCGCAGCCGGAGGGGCCCACGAAGACGGCGAATTCACCATCCTCGATGGTCAGATCCAAAGGCGGGATGACCTCGACGTCGCCAAAGCTTTTGGTCACGTTGTTTAAGACAATCTGTCCCATAACTTGGTTCCTTATTTGACGGCGCCGAACGTGAGGCCTTGCACAAGCTGCTTCTGGCAGAACCAGCCAAGTACGACGATGGGCCCAACGGCGGCAGCAGAGACGGCGGAGAGACGCCCGAAGAATAGGCCCTCAGGTGCACGGTTGCCTTCGATGAGTTTTGAAAGAGTGGCGGCTTCCGTTGTTGTCAGACGAACGGTCCAATAAGCCTCGTTCCAGCAAAAGATGAAGCACAGCAGCGCGGTAGAGGCGATCCCGCCCCAAGCAAGGGGGATCAGGATCTCTTTGATTTCGCCCCACGTGTTCACGCCGTCCATTTGGCCGGCCTCGATGATCTCTTTCGGGATCTCTTTGAAATAGGTGAAGAGCATCCATATCACGATCGGCAGATTAATCAGCATCAGCACGACGATGATCAAAAAATGCGTGTCGAACAGCCCGAGGCTCTTCGTTAGGAACGTCATCGGGTAGAGCACGGCTGCGGCGGGAAGCATCTTTGTCGAAAGCATCCACATCAGCACGTCTTTGGTGGCCCGGCTTGGGTTGAAAGCCATGGCGTAGGCACACGGAATGCCCACCGCCAGCGCAAAGATCGTCGCAAAGACAGAGGTGATGACCGAGTTCCTGGCGAACCGCCAATAGTCATAGTTCTCTGTCATGTTGAGGTAGTTTTCGAGCGTCGGCGTGAAGAAGAGAAGGAACTCCGGCTTCACGGCATCTGCATCAGTCTTGAAGCTTGTCAGCACCATCCAGAAGATGGGAAAGAAAAAGACGAGGCCGACGATCCAAGACAGCGTGGCGCGGCTGACGCGCCCGGTGCGGGTTGATTGCGCAACGATGGCCATGGGTCACTCCATCAGTGTTTTGCCAATCATCCGAAGCAGGAAGATGGCAACGATATTGGCAAGGATCACAGCGAAGATGCCGGTGGCAGAGGCTGCGCCGATATTATTGTTGGCGAACTCGCCAATCAGGTACGGGAGGTTCTTATTTCCATTGCCGCGGCTGACGATCTCAATCTCGGCATAGAGCGACAGGTGGAAGATGGCCTGGATCATCACGACGATCGCGATGGGCCGGGCCAGGTGCGGAAGCGTCAGGAAGCGGAATTGCGACCAGGCGCCAGCACCATCAAGGATCGCCGCTTCCTTCTGCTGCTGATCCTCGGATTGCAGCGAGGTCATAAAAATGAGCACGGCAAACGGTGTCCATTGCCATGTCACCATGATGATAACAGCCCAGGCCGAGGTTTGCGTGGCTCGAAATGAGATCGCCTGCAAATCGGGCCAAAGGGCAAAGAACGGGCCCACGAGCGGCGCCGCCTGCAGGCTGTCGATGAACTGGTTGATCCCGGCAATGGCCAGGCCCTGAAGGCCCAGTACAGGATCGAGGATCATATTAATCCAAAGTACCGCATTCACGGCAGGCATGACGAAAAACGGCGAGATCAAGAGAACCCGGACAATCCCGCGGCCGGCAAATGCCTTATTGATGAGGACAGCAATGGAAATACCAAGGATGACTGTTAGAAAAAGAATGGAGCAGACGATAAGTAGGCTATTCTGGATCGCCAGAATAAAGTCCTTATTATTCAGGACGAATTCGTAGTTCCCGAAGCCCCGCCAATTACTCAGTGATGGCGTTGTCCATTCCGGGCGGCGCAGATTGTTCAGAACATAACGAATAAATGAGAAGTAAAGCGTCATCCCCAGCGGGATCAGCATCCAGATCAAAAGTAGGATAACTGCGGGGGTCTGAAGCAGGCGAGGAAGCCGTCTGTCGGACATGATCCTATCCTTTCAGCAAAACGGGTATGCCCGTTATGCCGCGCGTCTTTAAACGTGCAAATGGCGGGTATCGGTGAAGGTGGGCCCGGCCAGATTGACCGGGCCCGGGAAGGGCGCCTAGTAGTAGCCCGCTTCCTGCATGATGGCGTCAGCGGCGGCCTGCGCATCGGCAAGCGCCTCTTCCACAGTCTTCGCGCCAGAAAGCGCGGCGGCCATCTCCTGCGCGACAGCCGAGCCCACTTCAGGGAATTCCGGGATCGCCGCAAACTGAACGCCGACGTAAGGCTTCAAATCCGTCGCTTCCGGTGCAGCAGACTCAATGGCGGCAAGTTCAGCTGCGGCAAAATCAGCGGCGGCCTGAAACTCCGCATACTCATAGGTCGAGCTGCGCGTTCCCGTGGGGACAGAACCCCACCCGAACTCCGGATGATCCGCAACGGCTTGGATGTACTCCTTTGACGTCGCCCACTCGATGAAGTCCTTCGCGGCCTCCTCGTTCGGGGATCCCGCCGGGATCGCCATTGCCCAGGCCCAAAGCCAGTTTGCACCGACCGGATTGCCGGCGTTGGGCGATTGCGCGTAGGCGACGCCATCCACTTCAAGGAACGACGCTGCAATCGTGGCATCTATCCACATGCCGCACTTGCCCTCGTTGTAAAGTGCGAGGATTTCGTTGAACGAGTTGCCTTCCGAGCCGGGCGGGCCGTAGGTGCCAAGCAAGTCCACATAAAAGGTGATCGCGTCGTTCCACTCTTGGCTGTCAAGCTGCGGGCGGAAATCTGCGTCGAACCAGGAACCGCCGAACGAATTCACGACTGTTGTGATAAAGGCCATGTTATCACCCCAGCCCGGCTTGCCGCGCAGGCACACACCGTAAACCTCGTCTGGGTTGTGGATCGCCTCGGCCACGGCGCGGATGTTCTCCCAGCTGTCATTGTCGCTGATGGTGACGCCCGCCGCATCGGTTAGATCCTTGCGGTACATCACCATCGAGCTTTCGCCGTAAAACGGCGCGGCGTAGAGCGTCCCATCGGCGGAAAGCCCATTGCGAATGGCAGGAAGCATGTCGTCAACATCGTACTCCGCGCTGAACTCGAGCGGTTCAATCCAACCGGCCTGGCCCCAAATGGGCGCTTCCTGCATACCAATATTGATGATGTCATACTGGCCGCCGCCCGTGGCGGTATCCGACGTCACCTGTTCGCGCAGAACACCCTCCTCCAGCGACACCCAGTTCAGCTGAACACCCGTTTCTTCGGTGTAGGCCTCTGCCACGGTCTGCATGTTGATCATGTGACCGTTGTTGACGATGGCGATGGTGAGTTCGGTGGCATGGCTTTCGGTTGACGCAAGCACCGCGCCGGCGAAAGTCAGCGCCGTTGCGCTAAGCAACGCGTTCTTTCGAGACATCCTATTCCTCCCTAACTGGATGATGTGCTCACCTTAAGGAGGAAGTAATCGCGACGTCAACAAAAACTTTGCGCGCGTAAATTTATGATCCTTGGTTCTCTCCTGGCACCTACGCCGAGTTTCGCATCACAAGCCGTCCCTCAAAGAGAGCCGTCGCGCGCGCCTCGGGGCGATTTCCCGTTTCAATGATCCGCAAAATCGCCTCCACGCTCTGCGCCCCGATTGCACCGTAATCCTGCGATATCGTTGTAAGCCCGGGGCAGGTGTAGCGGGCAAACGGATGGTCGTCGTGCCCGGCAATCCGAAGATCGTCCCCAGCCCCGAGACCCACGCGAAGCCCGCATTCATAGGCAGCCGCAAGCAGTCCGATCGCGAGGCGGTCGTTGGAACACAGGATCGTCTTTGACGGCAACGCCCCGCCAGAGATCAGCGTGTAACCTTCGCGATACCCGATTTCTTCAAAATCCCAACCCTCGCCTTTCACGCGGATGTACTGCGGAGTGTGCCCCAACCGCTCCATGGCGTGGCCAAAGGCGTGTCGCCGACGAAACGCGTTGGGATTAATGGGGTTTTCCATCTCGAAGAACACTGGCTCCTCGCCGCTTCGGCACAGGTAATCAACGATCAAACCGATGCTTTGCAGGTTGTCAGAGCCGTAGTACGCCTCGCCAATTCCATCGAGGTTTGCATCAAAAAGCACGACTGGTATCTCGTCGCAAAACACGGCTACAGCATCACGATCCGACGCGCGGCCAAGAGGCGCGAGCAAAACGCCGGCGGGCTTGATCGCGCGCAGACTATCGAGGTTAGCAACCTCGTGCTGCGGCCCGCCATGAGAGCTTAGCAGCAACGGGTTGAAGCCAGCGCCCACAATGAGTTCCTCGATCGTACGCGCAATCGCGGCGAAGAACGGGTCTGTCAGGTTGGGCACCACGAGCCCGATGTTTTTCGTTCGGCTCCGGTTCTGATTGATCGCGTAGATGTTCGGACGGTAATCGTACCGTTCCAGCGCCGCCTCGATCTTCGACCGTGTCGATTTACGAACACTGTCGGGATCGTTGAAATACTTTGACACGGTCGGGCGTGAAATCCCGCTTACCGCAGCGAAGTCTTCCATGTTTTTTATCTTCGCTCCGGCCATGGCGCGGGTTCCGTAACGTCGTTATTGCGCTTCATGCTTAGAGAGCAGCAGTGGCTTGAGCGTATTTTGCGCGCGCCAATTATGGAAGCATTTTTGTAAAGAAGCAGCCTTGCGGCCGGGGGGTAACACAGAACCGCTGGCCTGCGTACCAAATTAGCTACGCTGCCCGGGCTCCGAGCCGTCAGATATCGAAGAACACCGTTTCATTCTCGCCCTGAAGGCGGATCGTATGCGCGTAACCCGTCGCGGTTTCAGTGGCCACCAGCGTAGATGCACGTGCGCCGGCCAAGGCAAAAATCGCATCTGAACTATTGTCGGTGTCGGGAAAGTAGATCCGTGTTGCAAGCGCCAGATTAATGCCACGCGCCGCGATCCAAACAAGGATATGCGGGGCTTGCGGGCCGTTGAGCCCGGGCTTCAACGTCTCAAACCGGGCAACGCCCGTGGCAAGGTCAGTTGCTTGTCGCCCCCAGTTTCTAAACCCGGCTGTGGGCGCATAACGCCCGTCCGGCCCGGCCTGCCAAATCTCAATCAGGGCGTCCTTGACGCAATCACCGGCCCCATCGAGCACAGTAATCTCCAACGACATGCGCGCGTCGCCCTCTTGCACCATGACGCCACCCAATTCCGGCCCGAGGGCGCCCGGTGCAAGGCCAGCGGTGCGCGGCAGGCAGCCGATATGCACGTAGGGCCCCGCAGTTTGGGAAGGGGTTTCTTTCAGCGCCATCACGTACTCTCCATACGGTTCTCGAAAGGCGTAGCGCGACGCCCACGTAGAACGATGTCAAACCGGTACGCGCGAATATCCATCGGAACCGTATGCGCCATGTCGAGCTTCGCCACGAGCCGCGCAATGGCATCATCCGAGGGGATAGCGCGAACGATCGGGCAAAGGGCGATATGCGGATCGCCCTCGAAATACATCTGGGTGATCAGCCGTTGCGCGAAGCCATCCCCGAACACCGAAAAGTGGATATGCGATGGCCGCCAATCATTGCCCCCGTTCGGCCAGGGATAGGGGCCGGGCAATACCGTGCGGAAGCTGTAGCGCCCATCGGCATCCGTCAGGCAGCGCCCGCAGCCACCGAAATTGTCGTCAAGCGGCGCGAGATACCCATCGTTCACATGGCGATAGCGCCCCCCTGCATTGGCCTGCCACACCTCGATAAGCTTGCCAGACACCGGCCGCCCGTCTTCATCGCGCAGCGCGCCGTGCACGATAATCCGTGGGCCAATCGCCGATTGTCCGGGGCTCGCGTAGTTCACGGTAAGATCATCGTCGAGCGGGCCCAGATCCGACGGACCAAAGGTTGGGCCAGTCATCTCTGTCTCCGTCTGCGGCATGTGCAAGAGGCGGTGCTGAGGCGCCCGCAGAGCTGTGGATCGGTACCGCTCAAAAAGCGCGGGCGGATGCCACGCCAGATCCCGCGGTGCAAAGGGCGCGTCAGTCATCCGCACCTGCCCCCATCACAACAACAGGCCCGGCATACGGGCGCGCGCGGCACAGTCTTGACGCTGCCAACAGTCCATTAGGATCATCCGTCCGGCAGCCGGCCCATGCCAGCTGCAGCGATACCTTTCGCAGCGTCGCTCGAGTTTGCAAGGCCCTTGCGATCCGGTCGGCCTTCAATATCTGGCCGGGCCATCCCCCGAAATACAGTGGTTGCCAACCGCAAAAGGGCCGCGCCGCGGACATGGCAACCACACTCCCCGCTTGCCCTTATGGCTGACCTAGGCAACCCTGTCGCTGGAGGAGGAACGGCCGGTTCACCGCTCAGACGATCGGCTCCGGCAGCAATGCGACGCCATGTTTTGGGAGGAACATGCCATGTCATCCAAAACCGAAGGGCCCACATCGGAGGAAACGCGCGCGCCGAAGAAACAGACCGCAATCAAGGTCAACACGGTGACGTCCGATGATATCAAAGCGTCGCTCAAGGCCGGGTTTTCGGATTTTCTGGCCCGCCCCGTCATGAGCAGCTTCTTCGGACTTTTCTACGCCATATTCGGCATCCTGTTTGTCTGGTGCCTCGTCTGGCTCGGCGCAATCTGGATGGTCATTCCCGCTGCAGTCGGTTTTCCGTTGATCGCACCCTTCGCCGCCGCAGGGCTCTACGAAATGTCGCGCCGGTTGCAGAGAGACGAGGGTTTCGGCTGGTCGGACATCCTCACCGTCATGGCCCGTCAACGGAAACGCGAAATGGGCTGGATGGCCTTCGTTACCCTGTTTGTGCTCTGGGTCTGGTTCTATCAATTCCGAACCGTGCTGGTGATCGTGCTGCAAGACTCCTCGTTCTCGGATCTGAACGGGTTTATTGAAACGGTGCTCTACACGCCTGAGGGGTGGACCTTCCTCGCGATTGGGACCTGCGTGGGGGCGTTTCTCGCGGCGGTTCTATTCACTGTAACCGTTGTCGCCATGCCGATGCTTCTCGACCGGGAAATTGATTTCGTGACAGCCATGCTCACATCCGTACGCGTGGTCACCGAAAACCCGGCGGTGATGCTCACATGGGCGGCGATCATCTCGGTCACAATGATGCTGTCGATGGTGCCGGCGTTCCTCGGCCTGATCTTCACCCTGCCGATCCTCGGCCACACGACGTGGCATCTCTATCAGCGCGCCGTACCACCCGCCAACGGATGATGGGCCACGCAATGACGCCCGAATGTGCCCGGTTGAGCCGCCCGGCCCAAAGGGGCCGAACGGCCTAGTGGCGGCAAGCGGCCGAAGACTACGCCCACGGAATCAAAAGAGCAGAGGATCCTCCTCAGCATCGTAATTGAGAAGGGTAAGGCGGTTTCCCCCGTCAAACTCCACCACCCAGTCATCGCCCGACTTTTCTCCGGCGGCGAGAAGGTCGATCAGGCCTTCGCCGGCATCAGCCACCTGATCGCCAGAACGGAAGCCATGTATGCTGACCGCGCCAAGTTTGCTGGAATCGATCCCGAAGAGATCTGCTTCGTCGGCGCGGGCGGAAAGCTTGTCGTTACCGTCAATCTCCAACCCAAACCTGTCTTCGTAGAGGAGATCGCCGCTAGCATTGTTGCCGGCGTAGTATTCGATCGCAATCTCGTGGGTGGCGTCCGGCGTCATGTCGAGCGCGCCCATAAAGTCGCCCGAGCGATCCCCGAAAAGCGCATAGGGCTCGACATTCTCAACCCGCGTTTGCGTGCCATCAAACGAAAGGCGCGCGCTTTCAACATCAAGCTCACTCTCGTCGACCTCGGAAAACACGGAGAGGGACCGTCCGTCGAGAACACTCTTGTGAAGCACAGTGTTTTCGCCGAGCTCCATCAAAGCCTCATCCGTTCGGGTATCGACAAGGTAGATGGCGGTTTGGTCTTCCGCGACGGGCGGCGTCACCGGATCATCTGCGGGCGGCGGCGGCGACGGATCTTCAGCCACCGGCGGCATATCGGGTTCCTCGGACGCTGGCGGCTCAGGTTCCGGCTCTGGCTCTGGCGCGGGGTCGGGCTCTGGCGCAGGCGGCGCGGCGCTTTCGACAGTGAACGCCGTTTCGACTTCGCCGAGCTTTCCACCGCTTGCGTTCTGCCCGCCAAAGAGTTCGACCTTAAGGTCAAACGCCCCCGCCGCCCCACTGGCCGCCCCGTCGCCCGCATCAAAGTCACCGTTCCTGTCGCCGTAAAGCGCATAGGGAACGACATTTTCAACCTGCGTATGATCGCCCATCGTGAACCGCACGGACCCAACTTCACCATCAACATCGGCGACAATCGTAAAGCCGTCAGCGCCGATCACCGCAGGATCCAGGGCGTCACCGGGCGACAATGTGCTGATCGTCTGGCCGGTTTCAACGTCCACTACACGCAGCATAACTGCCGGCGCGTCGGGCGGCGTTGGCGGTTCCGGCGTATCGGGTGAGTCGGGCACATCCGGAATGTCCGGAACCTCCGGCACAGTCGATGGGTCAGCCAATGTCTCGGCGGCTGACTTATCCTGGTTCAGCGAGCCAAGGCTCAGATGGATCTTATCCAGATATGCGTCTTCCGAGCGGCCCGAGATTTCAAGCACGTGCTTTCCGGGCTCAAGTTCATACTCCGCCGTGGATTTCTGGTGCTGAACGTCGAACGTCTTGCCCCAATTCCATGTCTCGCGCGCGCCGCTGAAGAATACCTTCTTCCAAGGCCCGCCATCCATCCGAACCCAGAAATCGTTGTTGAGGTCGCTCGCCTCCCCGTTCTGCGGGCGCGAGCCCAGCAGGCCGAGTTTGTAGTCACCGCCTTCGCTCACCTCAAAGGAATACGACAGGGCGCCCGAGCCGGGCTTGCCGTAAAGATTTGGACCGTCCCAATGCAGGTAACCATCACCCGAGAAGCCTGCGATATCGTCGCTGATCTTCCAGTCGCTGTTTCCGTCGTTATCGTCATCGCTTGGCAGGCCCTTCTCGGCCTGCATCACAACGGTGCCGTCGACAGCCTGCCACATGACATCCGTCATCGGGCCCGGATCATCCGCGTCAGGCGGCGGGGGCGGAGGTGGCGTATCGGCCACGTCAACATCGAAGCGCGCCTCATTCCAAACCATTACGGCCCATTCGCCGCCGGTTGCCGTAGGTGCCTGCCCCAGTGAGCGCACGCCTCCGCCCGCCACGTCTTCCACCGTCCCCATCTGCAGATCGCCGCCTTCGATCACGTCGTACCAGCCGATCTTGTAGGTGCCGTCCTGCCCGTTGAGATTCAAATTCGGCGCGCCGCCATCGGGCAGGTAGTAGGCGTAGACCACGCCATCCTGCGCAAGCCCGTGGGTTTCAGCCGATGAGGTCAGATTGTCCCCATCGCGCATGTCTTCCAGCGGCAGCTTTTCGAAAAACTCGCGGGCCGACGCCGCCCATTCATAGGCGCTTTCGCGCAGGCTGAAATCCTCCATCGCAAGATCGCCACCCTGGCCATTGGCCGTTTGATAGCCAAAGTACCACTCGGCTCCCCCAGCACCCTCTGCATAGGATTTCCAAAGCACCTCGCGCAGCGCTGCGTGGTTGGATTGCCAATTGGCGTCGCCCTCGGCGGCGAGCCCAACGCCGGCATTCCCGGGCTCATCGAGAAAAGCTGCCACAGGGCGGCCCGCGTCTTCAGCCCCTTCCAGATAGCGATCAAGATCTGGCAGGCCGTTTTGGTTTGATGTTTGAAACGAAAGCACATCCAACGTGTCTGACCCTTCATAGGCCTCGTACTTGCTGTGCTGGTTGGGGAATGTGTGAAGCGCGACGGGGTGATCATAGGGATCAAGGTCTTGGAGATACTCCGAGTGTTCCCTGATCTCTCCGGTGGTGTTGGTGTTCTCTTCACCCAAATTCCAGATCAGCCCGTTGTGATGACCGAAACGGGCAACCATTTCGCGCATGTAGAGCATGCGTTCGGTGCCAAGATCACCGCCATTCAGAAGCTGATCGTTTTCGGTTTCCTGAAGGAACAGGTGCAGGTTGATGCCCTTCTCCTGCATGTGGCCAAACACGATTTCCCACTGGGCCAGCTTCGACACATCGAAGCTTTGCGCACGTTCGTCCAAATCGGGCGTAGCGTTTTTGTTGACGTTGAAGAGGCTCGTATCCGTCCAGGGCGACACATCACGGCCGTCGCCTGCGATATTCATCAGCATCATGTACGCCGAATTTACCTCGTGCTCAGCCAGGTAGTTCACCGCACCGATGATGCCCTGCCCCTTGCCGCCATCCCAGGTGGGATCGCCCGCGTTGAAGTCAGACTCATGCGGCGCGTAGTCGTGGCTGTCGGGCGTGTCGTCGAAACCGGAATATCCCAGGAAGTTTTCCGGGCTGCCCACACCTGACTTCAGGAAGGTTTCGCCCGTTCCCGCGAAGGAAAGATACTGCCCGCCATCATGCTCCAGCACGCCCTTACCGCGCAGGTCGAGCCCGTCCTTGTCGCTTGTGGCAATAGAAAGACTGCCGCTGTCGCCATCAAAAAAGCCACCGCTTTGGCCGGACGCATCGCGCACCGCGATATTGTCGCCGACACGGAACTCGGCCTCCCACGTCCAGTCACCGGTCATCGGCGGGTTGAAGTTCACTTGCCAAAGGTTGCCGGACGTCGCGCCCGTATTGGCAGCATCGCCATCGGCGGCAAAATAGCCGGGTACCTCGACGGTCGCACCGCTTTCGTGGGTGAAGGTGACGTCGAGACGATGGTCCAAAAAGGTTTCCGGCGCTTCGCTAAGGGTCGGGCCTTCAAAATTCAGAGTGAGTTTGTGCCATTGCATGGCATCGCCGGTGACAAACATCGCGGTCGGGGCTCCTTGGCTTTTGCGAATAGCTGTTCCCGCAAGAACAGCCGAGAAACAGAGCAACTCGCTGAACACCGCCCGTGGCATCGCCCCCGGATGTACCGGGCTCTGCCACGGCTAGGGCCGGATTGTGACCAGATTGTGGCGTGGGTTTTGGGTCGGCGGCGTTTAGCGCTCTTGGCGAAAAAGCGCTATTTTCTGGGTTGTTGGTGGTAGTGCGCCGCTCGTTAAGCGCAAGGCGTATCGCCCATCGGCGGCAATATCTCTGCGAGCGGCCCGCCGACTGAACGCGTTTCCATCAACATGCCGCGGGCCCGCGGCTGTGCAGGCCGGCTACCATCAAGCTCAGCTATCTCCTGGGCCATAGCGGATCACGATAAAGCCCTCGTCTGCAGTGGGCAGCGCGAAGTGTTTCATGAAAATGCGAAATTGCGCCTCGGTGGGCGCAAACTCATGGGCTCCTTCCGCATTGCGATCCCGCAGACGCGCGAGGCAGGCCTCATCGGTTACCTCAAGAACATGAAGCCGGTGCTTGGCACCGCTGTCCTCGATGATCCCGCGCATCCATTGACGCACCTCGACCGTGTTCGCCGCGAAATCCAGAACGATGGAAACGCCCGCCTTCAGCAGCTCCGTTACGTGCGGCCCGAGAACCGAGCGCAATCGCGCCGTACAGCGCACGTAGTCCGCCGGTGACGTTAACTGATCTGAGAAGAGCGCACTCAGCCAGGCATCTTCGCTGATCAGCACTGTGCCGCTGGCGCTCGCAAGCTTCGCGGCAAGTGTGGATTTGCCAGAGGCGATCTTTCCACAGATCATATGCAGGGTTGGCGTGGCGACCGGCATTGAGGCTCTCCCGTTCTGAGCCCTCACGCCGGTCCGGCCGGGCCCCGCCAGACGGAGCCAACAATGGCTCGGCTTGAGCACTGTCAGGTGTTCCGGTATCGGCTGGCGTGGAGTTGGGCAAGGGCGCGCGCTTTGCAAGACCGGTTGGAAAAAGAAGGCCATGCCTCTGTGGAACAGAGACATCTCCAGGCCGAGGGCCCTACAGGCACTTCCAATCGCGCATCGTCACCCATCGGAAACCCGCGCACCTGCGTGTTTTTCGTCGTTGATGGCCGGAAGCTTGAGGCGCAGGCCTGCATGCTCGCCGCGTCGCTTAAGCGGCATTTGGCAGGCAGCGTGGATGTGATCGCCTATCGCCGCGCCGACTACCGCGTTTCAGACTTCACACAAAGCCTGCTTCAAAGCTGTGAAATTGAGCTGCGGCACATGGCGGGAACGGGCCCCGGATCACCCGCTATCTGGTCGCGCGACTGGCCGGTTGGCAACAAGCTTCTCGCCAAGGCCGAGCCGCGCGACTGTGATATTTCAGTGTATCTTGATACCGACATGCTGCTGCGCGCACCCGTAGATTTTGCCGCCGAACTTGGCGAGGCCGAGGTGCTTGCCTGCGTCGCCGATTACATTTTCGGCCCGCTCGATACACCCGATGCATGGCGCAAGCTCTACAGCCATTTCGGGCTCGACCTCCCGGAAGAACGCGTCACGCTTCTGGCCGGGCGGAAGCTGGAACTACCGCCTTACTTCAATGGCGGCTTTGCGATCTTTCGCGAAGCGCCAATTGGGGAAGGGCGGGAGCGCTTCGGTGCGGCCTGGTTGCGCGATTGCCTTGAGATTGACGCGGCAGAGGGTTTTGAGGACGAACGCGAGGGCCTCGACCAAACGCTTTACCCGGTTACGATCAGGCGGTTGGGGGCGCGTCTCGCCTTGGGCCGCCAGGCCCTGAACTTCAACGTCCAGGCGCATGGGGCGGCCCCTGGGAGCGACATTGCGATCGCACACTACCATAATTTCGCAACGATCTTCCGTCGCAATCCGCAACTTGGCTACGAGGCAATCGACAACATAATTGAAACCTTCGGAGAAACGCAGGCCCGCGCCTTCATCGAAGAATTCCGCAGTGAGCTTGGTTGGGATCGCCCGAAGTTCATCACCCCGCGGCAGATCAACCAGCGCCTGGCTCGGATCGCGCGGCCGGGCCCGCCCAACCTGAGCGAGTTGGCGGTCAAATTCGGGTCCGACAAGGGGCCCCAAAAGCACCGCTATAGCGAACTGTACCAGATGCTCTTTCGGCCCTATGCGGATGACGAGATCAACTTTCTCGAGATGGGCCTTCTCATCGGCGGGCCGGAGCATGGCAAAAGCAAGGATCGCGAAACACGCGATTGCCCCTCTATCAGAATGTGGCTCGAGTTTTTCTCGAAAGCGCAGATCTTCGGATTGGACGTTTCCGATTTCTCTTGGGTGCGGCATGAGCGGTTCACCTTCTACCGCTGTGACATGGAAAACCGCAGCGAAATCTCTCGAACTGCCGCCGAACTGCCCGCGCTCGACATCGTTGTCGATGATGCCTCTCACGCATCACATCATCAGCAACATGCGTTTCTGGAGTTGTTTCCGAGGGTGAAGAGCGGCGGGCTCTACATCATCGAGGATTTGCGATGGCAGCCCCCGGGGATGGAGCGTGAGGGGTTCACAAAGACCGCCGATCTTTTCCAAGGCTACCAAGTGGAGCGCACATTCCGCCACGACGATCCCGCGCTCCAGCGCCAGTTCGACGCGCTCGCCAACGATGTTTCTGGATGCTTCGTGTTTCAGGAAGGCTACGCGAAATCGGGCCGGGATCAGGTGGCGGTGATCCACAAGGTGTAGGCAGCCGGCACGAGCCCGCCTTAAACCATCCGGATTACGTCTTTTTCGATCGAAAGCCGGTATCCGCGCCGCGCGATTGTTTTCACCAATAGTTCCGCCACCATCTGGTTGCCCAGCGCATCGCGCAGCCGCTTGATGCGTGTGGCGCCCGCGGCCTCGTCACAGTCCGAGGCATCGCGGCCCGAAATCACGCCTTCAAGCTCGGCGCCCGTGAGCACCTCATCATCCATGCGCGCCTCGGCCAGAACCGCGAGCGTTTCCATCGCCGCTTCGGTCAGCTTGAATTCCATGTCGTTGAGATACACCGCGTTGTCCTCCCGGCTGATCAATAGGGACGACACCTGTATGCCCTGGCGTTCGATTTCGCCCATCCGGCGGTTCAGCGCCACGATAGCCACCAGAAGCACAAGCGAGGCCACCAGCATCGCCGTAGCAAAAACGAGAAGTACGAAGATCACCACCCGGTAGCTGGCCAGCGTTTCCGAAAACGCAGTGCCGGAGCCGGCGAGAATTTCGAGAAGCTTGATCTCTGCGCCGCTCGTCAGATCATCGTTTTCCACGAACAGCCGTTCCACCCGGGCGTTGAACGCATTGGCATCGGGCAGGCTGATGAACAGCAAAATCGCCGTGATCGCCAGGATCGCGACGATCGCAATTGTGCCGATGACGGTGATACGTGTGGCCGCGGCGCGGCTATCAGAAGCGAAGGAAGAACTCAGCAGCACTCTCTTTCCTCTGATCGAGGCCGGCATCATCGAAGACCGACATCACGTTCAGAAGCTCCCATCCCGCCCCGGCAAGGCGGCCGCGAACTTCGGCCTCCGCGGCATCGATGGATCCGCAGGCGCCATCGGAAATCTGGATGACTCCGTAGTGCAGGCGCAAGGGCGAATCCTGTTTCGCCTTGTAATCGGCATAACAGGCCGCGTTGGCCGCCGTGGCCGCAAGGGCAAGGGCCACCAAAGCTGTGGGGATTGCATGCAATTTCATGGCGCGCAGAATGGGCGCGCAAAGGTGGATATTCAATAACTCGGGGAAACTTGAGCCCCCGCTATCGCATAGCGGCAACGGGTTATTGCTTGATTGATGTGTCGTGAGGCCCCTTGGCAGGGAAAGGAGACCGGCATGTTCAAACGATTTCTCGCCCTCACTCTTGCCGCCGTGATGGCCCTTGCTGCACTCGCCGCGCTTCCAGCAATCGCAGGCGAGGCCATGCGTGCGACGCCTGTTGGGTTTCTCACACCGCAGGACGGGCGCCCATCGCAAGGATTTCAGTCGCCGGGCTTCCAATCGCCGGGGTTCCAGAGTCATCGAGACCGCGGTTTCTCAAACCGGGGGCAGTATCGCGGCCACTGGGGCCACGGCCAGTTCCGCAGCTTTCGAACGCCGCATCGCAGCCGCGTGTTGCCCGCCCGATGCCTCTACGTTCAGCAACTCTCGCGCGGCATCCGCCACGCCGTAAGCCCGAGGTGCCTGGAGCGTTCAGGGATCCGGCTGTCACGCCTGCCGCGGCACTGCGCGGTGCTAACCCAAACGCGCCGGGGCGCGCAGATCAGCTACCGCCCCGATTGCCTGCTCCGAAACGGCTGGAAGCTTTCACGATAGGCAAGGGCACGAGCAGCCTTTCCGGCGCGCGTTTTGCACATCTCCCGCGCGCCGGCGGGCCGGAGGGGCGGCGCCCTTCCGGCCCCAATTGTGCTTGCGGCCATGGCGTGGGAGGGCTTTCTTGCCACCCATGGCGAACGGCCCGGATTTCAACACCGAAGCAGAATTGATCGCACGAGGCGCCGGCCTCGTGGCTGGCGTTGATGAAGCCGGGCGCGGGCCGCTGGCCGGGCCCGTCGTGGCTGCCGCCGTGACCTTTACCGGCGCGCAGCCCGAGGGCCTGAACGATTCCAAGAAGCTCACGCCCAAGGCCCGCGCAGCACTTGAGACCGAGATCCGCGCCGCCGCCCAGGTGGGAGTGGGGATTGCGAGCGTGGCAGAGATCGATGCACTCAACATCCTGCGCGCCTCGCATCTTGCCATGCTCCGCGCCATCGCCGCTCTGCCCGAACTACCCCATCACGCGCTGATCGACGGCAACCTAGTCCCGCGCGATGCGCCACTGCCCTGCACCGCGCTGGTGAAGGGCGACGCGCGGTCTGCGTCTATCGCCGCCGCCTCGATCATCGCCAAAGAAACCCGCGACAGGATCATGGTGGATTTGGCGCAACAGTTTCCCGCCTACGGGTGGGCGCAGAATGCGGGCTACCCCACCAAGGCGCATCTCGCAGCGCTGGAATGCCACGGTGTAACCCCATACCATAGGCATAGCTTCGCACCGGTACACAAGATATTGTGCCAAGCGAAATCCATAAACTCTTGATTCAAAAAAGAATTTGACCGCGAATCGGCGATGACTCATCTTGGCCTCAACACCAACACGCCCGAAACGGGCGGGGCAGAGGCAGACGATGACCACGAAATCTGCGGGCCAGCGCACGGCGCTGCCGCTGAACCAGATCCTAGCCGGCGATTGCATTGCCGAGATGGAGGCGCTGCCGGAGGCCTCCGTCGATCTGGTCTTTGCCGACCCGCCCTATAACCTCCAGCTCAAGGGCGAACTCCACCGCCCCGACAACAGCCGTGTGGATGCGGTGGACGATGCTTGGGACAGCTTTGCGTCCTTCAACGCCTACGATCGCTTCACGCGCGCCTGGCTCGGCGCCGCGCGCCGGCTTCTCAAGCCCCACGGCGCGATTTGGGTGATCGGCTCCTACCACAACATCTTCCGCGTGGGGGCAGCGATGCAGGATGCGGGCTACTGGATCCTCAACGACGTGGTCTGGCGCAAATCGAACCCGATGCCAAACTTTCGCGGCAAGCGGCTTACCAACGCCCATGAAACGCTGATCTGGGCCTCGAAGGCGGAAGGTGCGAAATACACCTTCAACTACGAGGCGCTTAAGGCGTTGAACGAAGGTGTGCAGATGCGGTCAGATTGGGTTCTGCCGATCTGCACCGGCCATGAGCGGCTGAAGGATGCCGAGGGCAACAAGGCCCATCCCACGCAAAAGCCCGAGGCGCTTCTGCACCGGGTTTTGTTGGCCACCACGAACCCGGGCGACGTGGTGCTCGATCCGTTCTTCGGCAGCGGCACCACCGGCGCAATGGCCCGGATGCTGGGCCGCGATTTTATCGGGATCGAACGTGAGGCGAGCTACCGCGCGGTTGCCGAAGACCGTCTGAAACGGGTGCGCCGCTACGATGCGGCAAGCTTGGCGACCACCGCCTCGAAACGCGCCGCCCCACGTGTGCCCTTCGGCCAGCTTGTGGAACGCGGGCTCCTGCGCCCCGGCGAGATACTAACGAACGCGCGCGGCCAGGCGGCGAAAGTGCGCGCCGATGGATCACTCGTGGCCGATGGGGTCACGGGCTCGATCCACCAGGTGGGCGCCGCCCTTGAGCACGCGCCCTCCTGCAACGGATGGACGTATTGGCACTTCAAACGCGAAGGCGAGAGCATTCCCATCGACATCCTCCGCCAGCAGATCCGCGCCGAGATGCAGTGAGCGACCGAATACCGCCCGTGCCTGTGGCCCGTCCACGGCACGACGACTTGCCCCGCCGAACGCCCTTCGGCGGGGCTTTTTTTCGGGACGTAATGGGATGGACATACTTGTAGGCCTGTCCGCTTCTCACGTCATACACCACACCGTTCTGGTCCTTCTGCAACGCAACAGAAGAGTTGATGGACCTCAGGCCGGAAAACCAGGCGCGAAACCCTGTCATCGGTGAACGACGGCCATTGGCCGCCTCGCGGCCCCAAAAGGTATTGATCTGGTAAATTGTCTCTTGGCGACCGCGCTCGGTTGGCGACGGACGTTCAATAGAAATGATGTGTGTTTTGAAACCCTGCGTTGCAATCCACTCAAGAGAGGCGTCTGGGCCAGATAGTGAAGTGTGTATCCGCGACAGTCATACCTTCATTTTGCGCCGGATGCCGAAACGCGCTCCACCGGATGGAGGCAAGATCCGCAGGCTCTTGCAAGCACCACGACGACAGCGATGGGAAACGCCGCAGGGCCGTTTGGTAAGGCTGGATCTTTGAAGGCGATCATCTCGTCGCAAGGTCTTCCAGGGGAACGCTCAGCTTCCGGAAAACGGACGCCTCGCCGACATCCGCAGCCGCGCCAAATGGCAAATAAAGCGCGGCGCCAAGGGATATCCTGATGTGCCAATTTGCGGTCTGGATAAGCGAGTGTCCGATCGTCGTTTAAGCACCCTGCGCCGCAGCAAGGCGATTATTCAGTGTAACGTCAATTATTTGGCACAAACACACCTTGGCTCTGTAGCACATGCGCGATACGTCCGATTGTGCTTCTCTTTTCCTCGCCGCACGGTGCGAGCGTTACAGGAACCCCGCCCATCCCGCATCTGCAAGATAACCCCTTTTTGTCGTCCACGCCGGCCCTTGCCTCAGCGCTTGGCCTGATTGTGGGAGCGCTGGGCTATTTGGCTTTGAAGGCCTTTGATGGGGCGCCTTCGGCCGACTTTCAGTTCATCTGGCTTGCGGGCGAGATGTGGCGGCACGGCGCCGATCCGTATAAGCCCGCCTACGGCGCCCGCGCCGCTGAGCTTTTTGCGGGCAAGCGTGTGCCCGGCGCATGGTACTACCCGCCCAACTGGTGGCCCATCTCCACCCTCACCGCCGCCCTGCCGTTCGACGTAAGCCTCACGGTCTGGCGCGCGGCGAACGCGGCGTTTGTGGTGCTCGCCTGCGCAATCCCTGCGGCGGCGTTGGGCGGGCTGCGGCCGAATGAGCGGCTGTGTGTGTTTTCAGGCCTTCTCGTCCTCGCGGCTTTCGCATCGGCCACAGCGATCTCGCTCGCGTTGGGGCAAACCTCTCTCATCTTTCTTCTCGGGCTCAGCCTGCTGCTTACGGCGCTGGTTTCGGGGCATCGCGGACTGGCCGCGCTGGCGCTGGCGCTCCTCATGCTCAAACCGCAAATTGGCCTGCCCCTGGCGATGTTTCTCGTAATGGACCGCCATTGGTGGCCTAGCCTTCTAGGCGGCGCAATGCTGACCGGCCTTGCCGCCCTGCCGGCGCTTAGCTTGTCGGGTCTCGGCGGATTTCTAACGGCCTATTTTGAAAATATGGCGCGCTACGAAAACCACGGGCCCGCGCATCCGGCCAACATGACGGGGCTGCGCACCATGCTCTTCGCCCTTTCGGGCGTTACCACATCGGTGACGATCCATATCGCTTTCAGCATGGCCCTGGCCGCTCTCTTGGGATGGAGGGCGGCAGGCGCGCTAGGCCGCAACCCGCGCATTCACTACGCACTGTTCGCGCTTCTGGCCTTCTTCGTGCCGCTCCACTTCTACGATCTGACCTTTCTGGTGCTCCCTCTGATCTTTCTGCCCGCCCTGCCTCTGCTGTACCGGGTGCTGGCGGCCCTGTGCCTACTCGTCATCCTGCGGGCCAATAATGTCGAGGCGCTTCTGGGCCTTTCGCTGGAAGAAACGAGCTTTGCCACTGGATCCTGGCTTGCAACGATTGCCTTATGCGCCCACGCCGTGATCGGCGCACTGGTCGCGGCCACACGTAGGGCTCCCGCGCCGAATTAGGCTTTTTTCGTCGTCCTGGTTCCGGTCCCCCTGCCTTCGCGGTAAACTGGTGGAAAACCATCCGGAGCAGCCTTGATGACCACGCCGAAACCCGTTGTGCTGTGCATTCTCGATGGATGGGGCCTTCGGGCAGAGCGGGCGAACAACGCGCCGCTTTTGGCCGACACGCCCACGTTTGACCGGCTCATGGCAACCTGCCCCAGCGCACAGCTTGTCACCCATGGGCCGGATGTGGGCTTGCCGAGCGGGCAGATGGGCAATTCCGAAGTCGGCCACACAAATATCGGCGCCGGCCGCGTGGTGGCGATGGATCTGGGGCAGATCGATCTCGCCATTGAGGATGGAAGTTTTGATACCAAAGACGCGCTTGAAGCCTTCATTGCTGCATTGAAGGGAAGCGGCGGCACGGCGCATCTGATGGGCCTTGCCTCGCCCGGAGGCGTGCATTGCCACCAGAACCATATCGCCCATGCCGCAAAGGTGATCGCCGGTGCCGGCGTGCCGGTTGCCGTGCATGCGATTACCGATGGGCGCGACGTACCGCCCCGTTCCGCTGCCGACCAGCTTGCCACACTAGAGGCCGATCTGCCCGAGGGCGCGCATATCGTCACCATCACGGGCCGCTACTATGCGATGGATCGCGATAACCGGTGGGACCGCGTCGAAAGAGCCTATCGCGCGATGATCGAGGGCGCGGGGGAACGGAAAAGCGAAGCGCGAGTGCCCGATATCGTGAAGAGCTACTATGCCGAGGACGTGACCGACGAGTTCCTGCCGGCGACAGTGGTGGGTGACTACAGCGGGGTGAAAGACGGCGACGGTGTTTTCTTTATAAACTTCCGCGCCGATCGGGCGCGCGAGATCCTCTTCGCAATCGGGGATCCCGGCTTTGACGCCTTCGATGTCACGGGCCGTCCTGCGCTAGCTACACTTTTGGGAATGGTCGACTATTCCCGGAAACACAACGCATTCATGGAAACGGTCTTTCCCAAGCAGAAGATCGAAAACACGCTCGGTGCCTGGGTCGCCAAACAGGGGCTGCGCCAGTTCCGCCTCGCGGAGACAGAGAAATACCCACATGTGACCTTCTTCCTCAATGGCGGGAAGGAAGAGCCCGAGGCGGGCGAAGATCGGTTCATGCCGCCCTCGCCGAAGGTGGCCACCTATGATCTTCAGCCGGAAATGTCTGCCGCCCAGGTGACGGGGAAATTCGTCGAGGCTATTAAGGCGGGCTACGATCTGATCGTCACCAACTTCGCCAATCCCGATATGGTGGGCCATACCGGTGATCTCAACGCCGCCATCAAGGCCTGCGAAGCGGTGGACCAGGGCCTTGGCCAGGTGGTTACGGCGCTGGCGGCCGCGGGCGGCGCGATGATCGTCACCGCCGACCATGGCAATTGCGAAACCATGGTCGACCCAGAAACCGGGCAGCCCCATACCGCGCACACGACCAATCCGGTGCCCGTGCTGGTGTTTGGCGCACCAGAGGGCACGCGCCTCACCAACGGGCGGCTCGCCGATCTGGCGCCCACCCTTTTGGCACTGATGAACCTGCCCCAGCCAAAAGAGATGACGGGGCGGAGCCTGATCGCCTGATGCGCGCGCCGTTTCTTGCAGCCATTCTTTGCCTCACTGGGCCCATCGCCGGGGCCGATACGCGCGCCATCGATCTTGCCAACGCCGCGGAGGCCGCGTTGAGCGAGGCTGCCATGCTTCTGGCAGATGCAGAGACAGCCGATGACAGGGTCGCCGCCCTCTCGGCCACAATCGACGCCTACGATACCGGGCTAACGGCCCTGCGCGACGGTTTGCGGGGCGCAGCCCAGCGCGAAGCGGCGCTTTTGGCGGAGTTTGATCGCACATCCGGCGCTTTATCGCGCACGCTGGGTGCGCTGCAATCCTACCAGTCCGCCCCCGCTGCGACGGTGCTATTGCACCCCGACGGGCCGGCCGCTGCGGCCCGTGCAGCGCTACTCGCCGGGGCCGTTGCGCCCACGCTTGAAGACGAAGCCAGCCGCCTGCGCGCGCAACTCGACGAACTCAGAACCCTGCGCGCGCTGCAGGAAAACGCAATCTCCACCCTGCAAGGCGCGCTCGATGGCGCAGTGGCCTCGCGCGCGGCGCTGGGGCGCGCGATGTCAGGCCGTGGGCCGGCGCAGGATCTCAGCAGTACCGATGCCGCCACGCTGCAGGCACTTCTGAACAGCGCCGATACCCTTCAAGGCTTTGCAACGTCGCTTACCGCAGCCGTTCCAGAGGCCGAAGAGAGCGCGTTCGCCCAAGCGAAAGGCAGCCTCGCCCTTCCGGTTGAAGGCACGCTCGTCAATGGCTTCAACACTGTCGCCGCAGATGGCTTGCGCCGCCCGGGGCTTACGATCGCTACGCTTCCGGGGGCTTTGGTGCGCAACCCTTGGCCCGCAACGTTGCGCTATCGCGGCCCGTTTCTTGACGATGGCGACGTTGTGATCGTGGAGCCTGCGGCGGGGTTTCTGCTGGTCATTGCTGGGCTTTCAGAAACATTCGGCGCTACAGGCGAGATCATTGAGGCTGGCGCACCGCTTGGCTTCGTTAGAGGGGCTCTGCCCGATCCTGACCAGATTTTGATCGACACGCGGCAAGGCGCCCGTCAAGATCGTGCCGAAACAGTCTATATAGAACTCCGACGCGGGCCAAACCCTGTCGATCCGGCAGAGTGGTTTGCTGCTCCTTCCGAATAGGGGCCGATAAAATAGGGAACGCAGAATGAAAAAGTTTCTTCTGGCAGCCGTGGGCGGCACCCTCGCAGGCGTGCTGATAACGACACAGGTTGCCGGCCCACTCGTGGCGCAGGAAGCCGAGCGCAAGGCGTCAGTCTACGAGCAGCTTGATCTGTTCGGCGATATCTTCGAACGCATCCGCGCCCAGTACGTGGAGCAGGTGGATGAAGAGGAGCTGATTGAAGCCGCGATCAATGGCATGCTCACCTCGCTCGATCCGCATTCAAGCTACCTTTCGCCCAATGATGCTGCCGCGATGCGAATCCAAACGCGGGGCGAATTCGGCGGTCTTGGCATTGAAGTTACTCAGGAAGAGGGCTTCGTAAAGGTCGTCGCGCCGATGGACGGCACCCCGGCGGACGATGCCGGTGTGGAAGCAGGCGATTATATCACCCATGTGGATGGCGAAAGCGTGCTTGGCCTGACGCTGGACGATGCCGTGGATATGATGCGGGGCCCCGTTGGCTCCGAGATCATCATCACGGTGGTGCGCGATGGGGTGGACGAACCCTTTGATATCTCGATCATCCGCGACACGATAAAACTGACCGCCGTGCGCACCCGCACCGAGGGCGAAACGGTGGTCCTGCGTGTGACCACTTTCAACGACCAGACCTATGAAAACCTCAAGGCGGGCCTTGAGGAAGAGATCGAAAGCGCCGGTGGGCTCGATAACATCAATGGCGTTGTCATCGATCTACGTAACAACCCCGGCGGGCTGCTCACGCAATCGATCCGCGTGTCAGACGCATTCCTCGATGCAGGCGAAATCGTCTCCACCCGCGGGCGCGACCCGCAGGATGGTGACCGATTCAATGCGACTGAGGGCGACCTGATAGACGGCAAGCCCATGGTGGTTCTCATCAATGGCGGCTCGGCTTCAGCATCCGAGATTGTGGCGGGCGCGCTGCAGGATCACCGCCGCGCCATCGTGATCGGCACCAAGAGCTTCGGCAAAGGTTCGGTTCAAACCGTGATGCCCCTGCGCCAGGACGGCGCGATGCGGCTGACGACAGCGCGGTATTACACGCCCTCGGGCCGCTCGATCCAGGCGCTCGGCATCTCGCCCGATATCGTGGTGGAACAGCCCCCGCGCCTGCCAGACTCAGAAGATGGCGAGGGGCCAGCTGGCCGCTCGGAGGCCGATCTGCGCGGCAGCCTCAACAATGACAGCCTGACGGAAGATCAGCGCCGCCAGATCGAAGCAGATCGGGCAAAAGCCGAAGCTGCGGCGGATCTGCGCAACGAAGACTACCAACTCGCCTATGCGATCGACATTCTCAAGGGTCTGTCGGCACTTGGCCCGGGCGAAGACTGATTGATGCGGGTGGGCCCATCGCGGCCCGCCCCATCGCCGGGTTCATGACAGACGATCTGCCCTACCGCCCTTGTGTGGGCGTGATGCTTGCCAACGACGAAGGCGAAGTGTTCGTAGGCGAACGGATCGACACGCCCGGCGCCTGGCAAATGCCCCAGGGCGGAATCGACCAAGGCGAAAGCCCCATCGACGCCGCCTTGCGCGAACTCTGGGAGGAAACCGGCATTACCGCATCGCTCGTCACCGTGGAAGCGATGAGCGAGGATTGGCTGCACTACGATTTGCCCGATCACCTGCGCGGCAAGCTCTGGAAGGGCAAATTCCGTGGTCAGAAGCAGAAATGGGCGCTTATGCGCTTCAACGGCTGCGACGACGATGTTGATATCCTAACCGCACATCCTGAATTCTCCGCCTGGCAATGGCTCGATCCCGCCGATGTTCTTGATCACATCGTGCCGTTTAAGCGCGAGGTCTATTCACAGGTGCTCGCACTCTTCGGCCCCAAGATCTGAAACCCCGATCTGATCGCACCTTCCTGTATGCGCGCCCCTTCGGTATGGGGGGGGCATGGGTGGAAAAATCGATAGCAAGGCACTTGGGCTCGACATCGGGCTGGCATTCACGAAGTGGCTGACCGGCGCGGAAAACCTGCACTATGGGCTGTGGGACGGGCTTGAGGTTGTTCCAGCCAACCTGCGCACGGCACAGGATCGCTATACCGAAAAGCTCTTTAGCCTGCTGCCCGAAGGTAAGCTGAAGATCCTCGATATCGGCGGCGGGGCCGGGGAAACGGCGCGAAAGCTTCTTGCGCTGGGCCATGAGGTAGAGATTGTCGTGCCCGCCCCATACCTTGCCGAACGCTGCCGCGAAAACGCGCCCGGCGCGGTGGTGCACGAGGCCACGTTCGAGGCGCTTCGCAGGGAAAGGCGCTTCGACGTGTGCCTGTTTTCTGAGAGCTTCCAGTACATCCCGCTCAGCGTCGGGATGGCCAAGGCCGCGCAGCTTTTGAACCCCGGCGGAGTTGTCCTGATCGCAGATTGCTTTCGCGCCGAGGCCTTTACAGGTGGCGGATCGCGCGTGCCGGGCGGCGGCCACCCGATCAGGCGGTTCCGTAAAGCTCTCGCCGAAAGCGGGCTCGAGGTGCAGCATGACGAGGAGATCACCACCTCGGTCGCGCCCTCGATCGACCTTGAGCAATCGCTCTTCCACGTCTTCGGCTTTGCCGCAGGGCGCATCGACGGGGAACTGCAGGAAAAGCGGCCCCGCGCCCGCTGGCTGATCAACCGGGCCTACCGCCTCACCGTTTCCGCCAAACGACGCGACAAGCTTGCAGCACGGCTCAACGAAAACCGCCGAACAGCAGAAAGCTTCATCGCCAACAATCACTACCTGATGCTGAAGCTGCGGCCGCCCGGTTAGGGAGCCGTGTCATGGGGGGCTGAGGCTTTGCGAACGGGCGTCTGCGCCGTGCCCTATGTTGCCGGATATCGCAAAACTGTTTGACCGGAAGGTCGTCGATAGTTGAAAGTCGAGTGCTTGGAAGAAGCCTATTGATTGCCACATACTTCGGAGAGTGTAGATGGATAGCTTCTGGAAATGGTACTACGAAAAGTACAGAAAGTTCGAAAAGAGGATTGATCCCTATACCAACCGCTGGTGGGCAGGTCCTGAATTATTATTTGTATTCTTCTTTCCGGCACTGGTTTCTTTCGGACTTACATTTCTATGGGCTACATTTACACCAGGTAATGGTGAGATCGCTATGTTTTTCTTCATGACTTTTTGTTGTTCTTTCTCACTCTACAAGTTGGTGCAGTTTCGTAGAAGAGACAAAAGTGATATAGAATAGAGTTACAGGCGCACGAGACTCTCAGAAATGGATTTGTCGCAGTCGAATCGAACTAATAATAACTTAGTGAGTATTTCGACGCCATCAGGTCAAGCATTCGACCAGCTTCATCGCAACTTCTGGCGGTAGCTCCATCACGGCCTCGTCTAAGCGTCATTTGCTTGCCATGCGCAGCCCTATCTTGCGAACAGAGAAATAGCGCTCTTCTTTGTGGGACAGACACGGCGACAGAGCCGCCTTGTCCTACAGACCGGACATTGGACACCTCTCTGATCTGATCAGGGATGTTCGCGCGCAGCGAAGGTCATCTTCGAGCCCAAACCTCTCAATTCTGCGTTGCAGCTTTTTGTTGAGGAGAGCTTACGAACTGCGTACACAAAGCCAAAGCCCCGGAGCCAGGTGACTGCAGATGAACACGTCACGGAACATTGCGGCAATTATGGGCCCAACAATAATGGCGGCGACAAGCCTAGAAACGGTCAACTCTCACATCTGGGAAGGTATCCATCCGACCACTGTCTTCAATAATGGAGTTGTCTGGTTAATGGGCGG